>DATHNC010000123.1:0-16508 GCA_035486415.1 Saccharimonadales bacterium (SeqCode) | reverse complement strand
ACACAGATAAAATTTGCGCGCGGGACTATTTCTTTTCGTACCGTTTGAAATTTCGTGGACCTACTTCCGCGCCATATACATTGCCCGCATCGTCCGCCGCAACTCCTTCGGCCGCAGTTCCGTTCGTCGGCTCCAGTCCCTGGCCCGGGTTTAGCACAGGGTCGGGAATAAACGCAGTGACCTTGCCGTCATTCACGCTTCCGATCCGAATGCCGCGTCGCACGCCGGGGTTTCGCGACAGATTCGATTCCGAGTCGGCCACGTACAAAATGTCATGCTTGTCGATGTACACGCCGCTCGGCCTTCCAAATTGTTTCCACTCTTCCAGGAATTTTCCATCCTGATCGAATATTTGCACGCGGTTGTTGCCGCGATCGGCAACGAACAATCGCCCTTTGGAATCCATTGCAAGCGAATGCGGATTATTGAATTCTCCCGCCGCTGTGCCTTGTTTTCCCCAGGCTTTTATAAATTTGCCGTCAGGCGAGAATTTTACGATGCGAGCGTTGGAGCCCGGCCCGTGCCCGTCAGCAACGAAAATGTCGCCGTTCGGAGCGATCAGCACATCGCTGGGCTTGTTAAAGGCATCCTCGCCATCTCCCGCAACTCCAGCTTTGCCAAGTGCCAGCAAAACTTTTCCGTCCTGGTTGAATTCAAATACCTGGTCACCCTTGCCGTTTTCGGCATCGCCATCAGTCACCCAGATATTATTTTTCCGGTCAATGAAGAGGCCGTGAGGGCGCACGATCATTCCCGCGCCAAAACTCTTTACTAGATTTCCGGAGGCGTCGAAATTCAGGACGGGCGCAAGATTGGAATTCGCGCAGGAAGTTCCTCCGCAACGCTCGACCACCCAGATACTTTTTCCATCGCGGTCAATGTCCGCGCTGATCACTTGTCCCCACGTTCTGCCTTGGGGGAGTTTCGCCCAGTTTTCAATCGTGCGGTACGGGTTGGGCGCGGAATTAATGTCGGCTTGCGCGTGAGCATTCGCGCCAAACATTCCGGCCAGCACAGCGCACAAAATTCCCGGCGCGAAAATGATGCGATTCACGAGTGGCATTGAATCCTCACAAAATTTGGTTTTGAAAGAATCATCACGTGGTTCGCGCCCATCTTACTTCACTTGCTCCCCTTTCTTCCAATGACGTAACGGGATGGTAGCGCCTCAACGTGCGAGCAAAGTCGCCCTCTCCGTTCACGGTCAGCGTTCTCGGTGAACCGTCCCGAAGACCGCGGTTCACCAAAAACGTTCACCGCGAACGGCACGGAGAGGCCGCTACAAAACCGCAGACATTACATTTGTCTTCGGCAAGACGTGATATAAGATTCGTCAACGAAAGCTCATGGCAACGGAAGGAATTGCTTATGTCGCAGACCCTCGAACCGAAAACGGCGGATCGCAAATGGCTGGGCTTGTACGATCGCCCGCATCGCGACTTACGCGAATTCCTGGAACGCGCGGAAAGCGTGGGCGAAGTTACGCACGTGAAGGGCGCGAATTGGGATTTGGAATTGGGCGCGCTCGCGGAGATCGTCAACCATAAAAAATCGGAAGCGCCCGCTTTGCTTTTTGAAAATATTACCGGCTATCCGGAGGGTTTTCGAGTTCTCTCCGGGTCGGGAAACTCAGCGAAACGAATGGCGCTCATCCTTGGGTTTCCAATGCCGCGAACAGCCATCGATGTGGTGCAGGCGTTCCGCGATCGCATGAAAGTGCACAAGCCGATCCCGCCTTTCACCGTGAAACAAGGTCCAATCCTGGAAAATATCGATCGCGATGAACATGTGGACCTCTACAAATTTCCCGCACCGCGCGTGCACGAAAGAGATGGCGGCAGGTATATCGGCACTGAAGACCTGGTGATCATGCGCGATCCGGAAGAAGGCTGGGTGAACGCTGCGACCTATCGCGTGCAGGTTCACTCCAAAAATACGACCGGCCTATGGATGTCCCCAGGCAAACACGGCAGGCAAATTCGCGACAAATATTTCAAGCAGGGAAAACCTTGCCCCGTGCTGGTGTGCTGCGGACACGATCCTCTATTGTTTTTGGCCGCTGCGAACGAAATTAAATATGGCGTTTCGGAATTCGATTATGCCGGCGGACATCGCGGCGAGCCGTTCGAGGTGATCCCCAGCGAAATTCACGGGCTTCCGATGCCGGCGCACGCGGAAATAATTCTGGAAGGGGAATTATCTCCAGGCGATGTTCACACCGAAGGACCGTTTGGAGAATTCACCGGGTATTACGCGAGCCCATCCAGCGAGCAGCCGGTGATTCGCGTACGGCGAGTCTATCATCGCAACGATCCCATCCTCACGATGGCCACTCCCATGCGTCCGCCGTCGGACATGTCGTTCGGCAGGTCCATCGTAAAGTCCGGAATGATTTGGGATGCGATCGAACGCGCCGGAATTTCCGGCGTGCAGGGTGTGTGGTGCCACGAAGCGGGCGCGATGCGTCTGTTCAACGTAATTTCCGTGAAGCAAGCGTATGCGGGGCACGCGAAGCAGGTCGCACTCGTGGCGGCAGGTTGTCAAGCCGGCGCGTATCTCGGCCGCTTTGTCGTTGTGGTGGATGAGGATGTCGATCCCACGGATTTGTTCGATGTGGTATGGGCGATCTCCACGCGCTGCGATCCCGCCCTGGATATTGAAATCATCAAACGCATGTGGAGTGGCCCGCTCGATCCGATTATTCCGCACGGATCGCCCGTGAATTACAGTTCGCGCGGGCTGATTGACGCGTGCCGCCCCTTTGAGCGGCTTAAGGATTTTCCGCCAGTAGCCGGGGCTACGCCGGAACTGCGCGCGAGAGTCAGGGCGAAATTCGCGGACGTGCTGAATAAAATTGTTTGAATGATTTCAAGTAGCAAAGGCTTCATCCTGTGGGGTTTAGTCCTTGCAAGGCCAAAACCCCACAGGCTGAAGCCTGTGCTACTGGCCGAAACCCATGACGAATGCAACTACAGTCAATGTTCCACAAATCATTGACGCGCAAAAGGTCGGCGCGTTTCAAATTCGCATTATGGTTTTGTGCGCGCTGGCGGCGATGCTTGACGGGTTCGCCGCGCAGATGATCGGCTACATCGCCCCGTCGCTTGCCCACGATATGCACCTTGCGCCCGCAGCGCTATCGCGGATTTTCGCCATCAGCCTGATTGGTTTGATGCTCGGCGCGCTGACGTTTGGTCCGATTGCCGACCGGTTTGGACGCAGGCGCGTGATTGTCATATGCACTCTGCTTTTCGGTCTGTTTACGCTTGCCACGGCTTTTGCGAACTCTGTGAACAGTCTGATCGCCCTCCGATTTTTGGCTGGACTCGGTTTTGGCGGCGTGATGCCGAACACGATTGCGCTGACTGCGGAATACTCACCGCAGCGCCGGCGCGGCACGATGATCACCATCATGTTTTGCGGATTTCCGATTGGCGCAACAATCGTCGGTTTTGCCGCGGTCCCGATACTTCCTGTGTATGGATGGCGGGGAGTTTTTATTCTCGCCGGCGTGATGCCTTTGCTCTTGGTTCCGGTTCTAGCATTGCTGCTTCCTGAATCGATCCGGCATCTGGTAATCCACGGCAAGGAAAACGAGCAAGTGAGAGAGTTGCTCGCGCGCGTCAATCCCGATCTCGTCTTTCCTAGTGATACAAATTTTGTGGTGCACGAAGAGCGCGCTCCCGGTTTACCCGTGCTGCATCTATTCCGGCAAGGCCGTGCCCTCGCCACAATCCTGATCTGGATCGCATTTTTCGTCAGCTTGCTCGATATTTATTTGCTTTCGAGCTGGCTCCCCACAGTGTTTCATAACGCAGGGGTCACGCTCTCCCTTTCCGTCGTCGCCACCGCCGTGTTTCAAGGAGGGGGCGTAGTGGCGAGCCTGATCCTGGGAATTTTCATCGACCGCTTCGGAGCCTTTCGCACCGTGGCGTTCATCTACATTCTCGGCGCTGTTTTTGTCGCGCTGCTCGGCCACACTCACTCCATAGGACTCATCATGGGAGCGGCGTTTTTTGCTGGTGCAGGAATTGTTGGCGGGCAAACCGGGACAAATGTTTTGGCAGCCACTCTTTATCCAACTTATATCCGTTCCACGGGCGTAGGCTGGGGACTTGGCATCGGCCGCATCGGGTCGATACTGGGTCCAATCTTTGGCGGCCTCATGCTTTCGCTGCATTTTCCGCTGGCTACAATTTTTCTGGTGGCGGCAATTTCTGCGTTCATAGGCGGCGCTGCAATTTATCTGATGGGCCGCGCGCAACCCGCGCCGAGCACGAAAGATATTCTCAGCGTTGCGGCGTCTTAAACTTCAGCGAGTCAACGTTTGATTACGTTTAGTTGGGCGCGAATCTTCCCTCTACAGACTTCTCAATTCCTGTGATATACCGAAAAGAATGCCGTACTGGCGGAATTTCATCGGTCTTAGGCCGGAATGAATCGAGGTTGCAGATGAAAGTTGGCATTGTTGGCGCTGGAGGCGTAGGGTCCGCAACCCTTTTGTCTCTCGTTATGAGGGGAATTGCCTGCCAAGTTGTGGTTCTGGACAAGAATCAGCAGCGCGCCAAGGGAGTTGTGGCCGACCTCCAATATGGCGCGACCCTATCTCCGGCAGTTGACCTCCTTGCCGGCGGTTATTCCGATCTGGCTGGCGCAGCGCTAGTGATCATCACCGCGGGTGCGAATGAAAAAGCGGGAGGGGCCACGGACCGCAACGATCCCGCAGGCAGACTAAAACTTTTGGACACGAACGCGGCCGTGTATCGCGACGTCGTTCCCAGCGTAGTTGCCGTAGCGCCTGACGCGCTGATCCTGGTGGTCACCGATCCGCCCGATCCCCTAGCTGATCTCGCCCGTCAACTCGCGGGGCATGACCGCGTATTGAGCTCCGGAACTTTTCTGGATTCTCTGCGCTTCCGGTTGCATCTGGCGCGACGGTTGAAAGTGAACCCTATGTATGTCGAGGCGCAAGTGATTGGAGAGCATGGAACGTCGCAGGTATTCTTGTGGTCCTCTGCGAGTGTCGGAGGCACACCCATTTCCAAATTGCTGGAGAAGAGCGAACAGTCACTCGCCGAATTTCAACGGGACGTCGAGCAAGATGTGCGCTTCGCCAACATCACGATTATTGAAGGAACCGGTGCGAGCCAACTTGGTATTGGCATGGTCACGGCACGCATCGCGGATGCGATTTTGCGTGATGAGCGCGCCGTGATTCCGATTGGGTCCTACAATCCGAAATTTGAAGTTACCATTTCACTTCCGAGCGTGGTTGGGCGACAAGGCGTTAGTCAAATTCTCGAGCCGAAAATGTCCGCGGAGGAATTGAAGTCATTCAAGCGCAGCACCGAAGTTTTGCGGAGTGCAGCGTCACGAATTAAGTAAGCGATTTCGCCCAAGTTCCGCGCTCCAGATTGACGAACACTCTCCCTTTATTTCCAAGCTGGGCGAGGCCATCAGTTGCCTGCGGGCGCAAGATTCTGTGTCAGCTCAATGCGCGTGCCCCACGGATCGGTTAAATACGCAACCTTCGTTGTCCCGTTCGGCGCGTTGCGAATCGGCTCATCCAGCTTGGTTCCTTGCGCATCAAGTTTTTTGACAAACGCCTCGAGATCTTTTACGTCGAAGCCAATGTGGTCGAGCGAGCGCCCTTTCGTGGGGGCCAGCGCTGTTTTTCCCTGCGAGAACGATAGATTCACGCCGGGCAAATCGTCGCAGTCAATCCATCCCGGCGTGGCCACGCGAGCGCGCTTGCCAGGAATTCCGCCAAACGTTTTCGCGTACCAAGCCTGCATCGCCGGAATATCGAGCGGATAAAAATGAATGTGATTCATCTCGATCGCATGAGAGAGGGAAGGATCGCCAAAGAATTCCACCCGAATCCCGTCGGGACCGTGCACGTAGCCCTGGTTGGGATTTGAGGCTTGCTCGATTTCAACGCCGTCAGTTTTCCATTTCGCCATCGCTGCGGGCAAATCCTTCAGCACAAAACCGAAGTGATCCACGATTGAGCCCGACGGCGGTGCGGAAGGATCCGCCTGACGCAGCATGATGTAAACGCCGGGGAACTGGATCAGCATGAGCTGTCCGTTTTGCACCACCGTGCCGCCCATCTCTGCCGTCCAGAAATGTTTCTGCGCCTCGACGTCTTTCACGAACAGGTGCATGTGCCCCATCGTGACGCCGGCACTGTTTGGCGGCATGAGTTGCGCGCTTGCGGGCAGGACGGCAAGGGCCGCGACAATCAGCAGAATGACAAATCGAATTTTCGTGGAGATAATTTTCATTTGTTTTTCCGTTTCCTGTGCGTGTCTAGTGAGCAACGTACATCCATTCGTGATCTTGAACAAGTTAATCCGAGGGTTCGTCCTTGTGGCGCCGGCGTCTCGCCGGCAGTTTTTGCGCTGCGTTGCGATGGCTGAAAACCGCCGGCGGGACGCCGGCGCTACAAAACCAAAACCCACAGGCTGAAGCCTGTGCTACTTAAATCATATTTTACGATCACGGATGCGGCGCTACATTCAGCCGGTTCAAGGCGATTCTGCCATTGTTTACGACCATCACTACGTCGCCGATATGGCGGATGTTTTCGAGCGGGTTGCGATCGATCACCACAAAATCGGCTTCGTAGCCGATGCGGATCGAGCCGGTCCGCTTTTCGACGCCCAAGTCCTCGGCCGAAACGGAAGTCCCAGCTTTGATCGCTTCCATTGGGCCTAGGCCGGCATCGGATAGTTCGATGATTTCGTCCGCCATCGTTCGATTATTTTTATCGAAGTAGGATGTGTCCGTGCCTGCCACGATTTTTAGGCCCATTTTCCAAGCCTTTGCCGTCATTTCGCGCCCCGTGGGGAGCATGGCTTTGCCGCGCATTTCCAAAATTGGATTGTCGTATTCGCCTTCGGGTTCGGACATATCGACGAGCGCCGTAATTGTGGGATCAAGATAAACGCCTCTTTCTTTCATCAGGCGCATCGTCGCTTCGCTCAAATACGTGCCGTGCTCAATGGCATGCACGCCTGCGCGCACAGCGGCCGCCGCTCCTTCGTCACCGTGCGCATGCGCAACCACCCACAATCCCGTCTTGTTCGCTTCCTCTACCACGGCGCTCAATTCCTCATCAGTAAGCACACGGATGCGCGGATCGGTTTCGGGAGTGCCCGCTCGCTCCGTGGCCATCACTTTAATGCGATTCACTCCGCGGCTCGCCATGGCGCGCACCATTCTTCGCGCTGCTTCCGCTCCGTGCACGCCGCCCATCAAATCCGAGTCTTGCGGAAAATCGATGAAGTAGTCATCCGCGGGGTGCGTGCGAATGTGATAGCCCGCAGCGATGATGTCCGGGACGTCGATCACGCCTTTGTGATTCAGTTCGCGCATCCCGACATCCGCGAAGTGATTCACGCCAGCCTCGCCAATCGTCGTTGCTCCTGAGCGCAACGCTCGCTTAGCATCCGCCAAGTTGCCGACGTGCACATGCGCGTCGACGAAGCCGGGAAGCAGCCAGTGTCCCGAAAGATCGATGACAGGTCCGCCGCCAGCCGGTGCCGGGCCGTGTCCAATGGTCTGTATGTGCCCGTTCACCACGACCACCGTGGCATCCATCACAGGCGCATTGGAAATTCCGTCAATCATATTGGCGTGAACGAGGACCATCGAATCGTTTGTAGGAGTCTGCGCGGGACAGGGAATCGTGGCGAATGAGGCGAACGTTATGATTGCCAGCGGGGCAAACGCAAGGCGATGCCAGAAAGTTTTCCTCAAAGGATTTCCTCCATACCTAAATTGAAAGCGAATGTTTTGTGGCACCGGCGTCCCGCCGGCGGGTTTCCGCCGCGACTACGCATACGAAAACCGCTGGCGAGACGCCGGCACCACATAATTCTTCTCCGCGAAAAGTGTGAGCGATCCGATCGCCTTACTCCATGGCGATGGTCGGGACCACGGCGTCGGCCGCTACTTTCCATTGGCCTTTTTCTTTTACAAAAACGATAAGGGAGCGGTGCGGAGTGCTCACGATCGTGCCGCTCGCATCCGCGATCTTTCTGATTCTGCGATCCGTTGCCAGAGCGACATCTCCGTAGACGGACATCAATTTGAACTGGTCCGCGAATAATCCTTCGCCGGATTTGAAATTGAGGTGAGCGACGCGCACGAGTGCCGCAGGTTTGGTGAGGACCACAGTTGGAGCCCAGCCAATAATTTCAACCCACTTCTCGGCGTACATATCTTTCAAATAGTCGGTCTTCGCAGTGCGCACGGACTCCATCCACTTTTGATCGATGGCCGAGAGTTCTTTTTCCAGTTTTTCGTCCGGGGTCTTGGTGGTCTTGGCGCCTGAATTTTTCGCGCTTGCTTCCGTCGGGGGAATGACAGGGACGAGAGCCGCTGCCGCCGGGCGCCACTCGCCATTTTGCTTCACGAATACGCGCAGGCAATGGCTGTCTGCCGTGAATGCATATTTCCCGTCCGCGCGCAAAGTCTGAAAATCGGTATGGTCGGTGGCAAGGGCCACGTCTCCGTAAACGGCGACGACCTTGAAATCTGCGGGATAGGGCCGAACGCCTGTCGCGGGATTTGCGGCGGACTGCGTGGAAACCATCTCTTCTTTATTGCGCACTGTGCCGCCGGACTGCACTTCAAAAAAACCATCCACCCAATAATTACTCCGGAATTTAACGCACTCCTGATACGGCTTTTGATAAGGACCATCGCACAGCCATTGCTGATTTACGTCCCACAGAGTGTTTTCTATATTCGTTTGCTTCGCATCCTGAGCTATGGCTCTTCCCGGCAATCCAATCATCGCCGGAACAGCGAGCAACAGAGCCACCACCCAAACGTGTAGCCTGGTCATCGCATTCCTCCGCCAAATTTAGGTGCAATGCTGCGTATCATAGTTCAGATTGTCGCGGAGGCGAAGCAAGAAGAGAGGGGAATTTAGGGTGTTAAATTGTGCAAAAAAAGCCCGCCCAAAATTCGAGCGGCCTCTTGTATCTACGAAAGCAAATGAAATGACGCAGTCGTTTATCCCCACGTATCCGCGGGAAGATTGACGACGATTGGTTCGGAAGTGCTCCGGATGACGATCCAGCGGAAGGGCGTTTCCTTCGAGCGGTTTATTTCGCGGTGCACGAGCCACGCGGGGACATGCAGAAAATCTCCCGCGCGCGCGGTGAGCGAATGCTCTCCCTTTTCGCCCCACTGGATAAAAGATTCGCCGGAGAGCACGTAGGCGATCGTGTCCTGACGGCCGTGATGATGAATGCCTGTCTGCGCTCCGGGCTCGACCAGAAAAGTGCCACCCCAAATCGAGGTTTGCACTCCTAGGTCAGGAGAGATAGCAGCGAGTCGCAGCGAGCCAGGAGTTTGAAAAGTTCCGGCGCTGAACTGATCGGGGTGAACAACGCTGATCGAGAGGGATTTGTTTTCATTCATACTGACTATGATGTTATTTAGCTCGGGAAGTTGCAACCCGGCGGACGTGCCAAATGGACCTTTTCAGGGCATTGAGGATTTATCTTGTACCTCGCAAATATACGGTAATCGGGTGTATATTTTGTGGGCGCGGACCCGAGTCACCGGGATGTGCTAGCGCCCCCGCAGGAGATACAGCCATGGCCCTACAAAAATCAGATGTGTGGTTCATAACGGGATGTTCGACGGGATTTGGGCGAGAGCTTGCCAAATTTGTTCTCGACCGCGGTTACCGCGCAGTGATTACCGCCCGCGATACAAGCAAAATTCAGGATCTGAAGGCGGGGCACGAAGGCCGCGTTCTGGCGCTGGAGCTGGACGTAACCGATCGAGCGGAAGTTGAAGATGCCGTGAGGCGTGGTGAATCAGCATTTGGCAGCATCGATGTGCTGGTGAACAACGCGGGGTATGGCTACGTGGGAGCGGTTGAGGAGAGTGATGAAGCCGAGGTACGAGATCTGGTCGAAACTAATTTCTTTGGCCTCGCACGCATGATTCATGTTGTACTGCCGGGCATGCGCGAGCGGCGCCATGGAAATATCGTGAACATTTCTTCAATCGGCGGCCTGGTCGGATTTCCCGGTGTTGGCTACTACAACGCAACGAAATTTGCGGTGGAGGGACTTTCGGAATCTCTGGCGAAGGAAGTCGCGCCACTCGGAATTAAAGTCCTGATCGTGGAACCGGGCCCGTTCCGCACGGATTGGGCTGGCCGTTCGCTCAAAAAAGCATCCAAGCAAATGCCGGAGTATAACGAAACCGCGGGCGCATTCCGCGAGCGCATCACGGGCAGAGCGGGGAAACAGATTGGCGATCCGGTGCGCGCGGCGATGGCAATTGTGAAAGCGCTGGAATCCGAGCA
The DNA here is from genome assembly GCA_035486415.1 of Saccharimonadales bacterium (SeqCode). Lineage (GTDB taxonomy): Bacteria > Acidobacteriota > Terriglobia > Acidiferrales > UBA7541 > Palsa-360. The sequence continues at coordinate 6,169 of DATHNC010000123.1, read as the reverse complement.
TACTCCGCTGCATCTGACGCTCGGGCAGATTGCGCTGGAAACCGCTCGCACCAAAATACAAAATTTGAGCGCGGAGCTGGACGCTTGGGAAGACACTTCGCTCAGCGCGGACTTTCCCGAGAGCCAGGCCGCCTCAGCCTGATCACGGCCGCAGACTCTTGCGCAGGCTGAATTTTTTCGTTCATCTAATCGCCTGCGTTCCAAATCTAGTAACGACCCTTATCAATGTCGTCGGTGCTGTCTCAATTTGGAAATTCCTGGAATTGTGGAGGGCCGAGTTTCAACTCGGCTATTCGAATCGCGTTAAGTCAGGGGCTTCAGCCCCTGAAGCTTCAGGGGTTAAAACCCCTTTCAAAACAAACTTTTCGTCGGGACTGAAGTCCCTCCCTCCTAAGTGCCGGCCGCCTAACGAATCGTGCCATACGATTTTATTTCAAATTAAGACAGCCCAGCGCCGGTCCAACACATAAGTGAATGTTGATCGAAGGTGTATAATTTATTTTTGTTCCCCAGCCGTCCGTTTCATTGGCCGTCTTTAGGGTCGCAGAGTTTCTATGAACTTGACATCTCTTAGCTGGGCCCATCCCATTGTTCAGGAGTGGTTCGCTGCGCGTTTCGGCGCAGCAACCGAACCGCAAGAACAGGGCTGGCCGCATATCCTCGCTAAAAAAACTACGTTGATTTCCGCACCCACTGGATCGGGAAAAACGCTGGCCGCATTTCTCACATGTATCGACCAGTTGGTGCGAAAAGCCATTGCGGGCGAATTAAACGATACGACTCAAGTTTTGTATGTGTCTCCTCTAAAAGCTTTGGGGAATGACATTCAGAAGAATCTCGAACAACCGCTCGGAGAAATTCTGCAGCTGGCCGGCGCGCGCGGTTTTCTTATGCCGGAAATACGCACGGCTGTGCGGACCGGGGACACGCTGATGAAGGACCGGCGGCTGATGCTGAAGCGTCCCCCGCACATTCTGGTGACCACGCCGGAGTCCCTCTACATTCTGCTGACCGCGCAAAAAAGCCGGGAAATTCTCAAAACCGTTGAGACCGTGATCGTCGATGAAATTCACGCTGTCGCGGACGATAAGCGTGGAACGCATTTGGCTTTGTCTCTGGAACGGCTGGAAGCGCTGACTGAGCGCCCGCCCGTGCGTGTCGGTCTGTCCGCCACGCAAAAACCAATTGAGCTGGTCGCGAATTTTCTCGGGGGAACCGGGCGACCTGATCCAGTGATCGTGCAAGTAGGCCATCAGCGCACCGTCGATCTTGCCGTGGAAGTTCCTCGCAGTGAACTGAGCGCCGTGACCACACACGAAATGTGGGACGAAATTTACGATCGCCTGGCGCAGCTCATCGAACAACATCGTTCAACGCTTATTTTTGTGAACACGCGCCGCCTGGCCGAACGAGTAGCGCATCACCTTGCCGAGCGTTTGGGAAAAGAAGCCGTGGCCACGCATCACGGCAGCCTCTCCCGTAAAATACGGCTTGAAGCGGAACGAAAATTAAAAGCCGGTGAAATTAAAGCGCTGGTAGCGACTGCATCGCTCGAACTGGGAATCGACATCGGCACCATCGATCTCGTCTGCCAGCTCGGAACGCCTCGCGCAATTTCCGTGGCGTGGCAGCGCATCGGGCGATCAGGCCACTGGCACGGCGCGATTCCCAAGGGACGCATATTTGCCACCACACGCAATGAACTGATCGAATGCGCGGCGCTCGTGCGCGCCATGCGGCAAGGCGATCTCGATCGCATCAGCATTCCTGAAAATTCGCTGGATATTCTGGCGCAGCAAATCGTGGCCACGTGCGCTTCGGAAGACTGGAGCGAGGACGACCTTTTTGCGTTGGTGCGGCGCGCGTATCCTTATCGCAATCTGGAACGCAGCGAATTCGATGAAGTCATCGTCATGCTTTCCGAAGGGATCAACGCGCGTCGCGGCCGTTACGGCGCGTACCTGCATCGCGATCGCGTCAACGGTAAAGTCCGGGCGCGTCGCGGAAGCCGTCTGGCTGCGATTACCAGCGGCGGCGCAATTCCGGATAATGCGCTTTACGCCGTAATCGCCGAGCCGGAAGGCGCTCACGTTGGCACGCTTGACGAGGATTTTGCAGTGGAAAGCTTGCGCGGCGACATCGTACTGCTCGGAAATACTTCCTGGCGCATCCGGCGAGTTGAGTCCAGCCGCGTCCTCGTGGAAGACGCGCACGGCGCCGCGCCGAATGTTCCTTTCTGGCGCGGCGAGGCTCCGGCACGCACGCTCGAACTTTCACAGCATGTGGCCGAAGTACGCCAGAAAATTTCCGAAATGACGGAAGAAATTCCGTACCGTCCTCCCCTCAGGGATTTCGGTTCCGCAGCGCAGGCATTCCACTGGCTTGAAAATGAATGCGGCCTCGACCGGTCCGGCGCGGAGCAAGCCGTCGAATATATTGTTGCTGGCAAATCCGTGCTCACCGCGGTTCCCACGCAGCAAACGATCATCGCCGAGCGATTCTTCGACGAAAGCGGCGGAATGCAACTGGTGATACACGCTCCGTTCGGCGGACGAATCAATAAAGCCTGGGGACTCGCGCTGCGCAAACGTTTTTGCCGATCGTTTAATCTTGAGCTGCAGGCCGCTGCAACCGAAGAGGGCCTGAACATTGCTTTGTCCGACCAGCACAGTTTTCCTCTCGAGGATGTTTTTCGATTTCTGCATCCCGCATCCGTCGAAAAAGTTCTGGAGCAGGCCGTGCTCGCTTCGCCGCTCTTCACCACGCGATGGCGTTGGGACGCTTCGCGCGCCCTCGCCCTGCTGCGCTTTCAAGGCGGACGAAAAGTGCCTCCGCAAATTCAGCGCATGCGCGCCGATGATTTGCTTGCCGCTGTGTTTCCGGATGCGGCCGCGTGCCAGGAAAACATTCAAGGCGAAATGAAAATTCCTGGCCATCCCTTGATCCGCGAAGTGATGAAGGACGCGCTCACCGAAGCGATGGACGTGGAAGGTTTGAAAGATTTACTGCACAAGATTCTCGATGGAAGCATTCGTTGCCTTGCAATCGATACGCCCGTGCCATCACAGTTTTCTCACGAAATTTTGAATGCGAATCCTTTTGCGTATTTGGATGATGCTCCGCTCGAAGAGCGCCGCGCACGTGCCGTAGAAATGCGCCGCGTGTTGCCCGAAACCGTCGCGTCGGACATGGGGCGCCTCGATCCCGCCGCGATCGAAGAGGTTCGCAAGGATGCGTGGCCGGATGTGCGAGACGCCGAAGAACTGCACGATGCACTCGAATCTTTAATTGTATTGCCGTTGCCATACTTCGCGTCGGCACAAATTGATTGGGAAAATAATCACGCGAACGCTAGTGCAGGACTTTTTCAACTGGGACGCGCTGTTGCCCAGTCCGTGCTTGAATGGCAGAATTTTTTTAACGAACTTAGCTCGCAGGGCCGCGCAGGGAGAGCAATTGTTTCCGGGCGTGAGTATTGGGTGGCCGCGGAACGCACAAAACTAGCCGCAACAATTTTTCCCGGGATTATTTTCGATGAACGCATGGCGCAGGTCGACCAGCCCGAGTCATCCAAAGAAGGTGCGTTGTACGCGCTCTTGTCAGGCTGGTTGCAGCACTCCGGTCCGGTGCACGCGCGGGATCTTACGCAGCTATTGGGATTGTCTGAATCCGACGTAAACAATTCGCTTCTGCGAGTGGAAGGATCAGGTGCAATTCTGCGCGGCCAATTTACGGAAGCTCGCGCCGGCGACATCGAATGGTGCGAACGGCGTTTGCTCTCACGCATTCACCGCCTCACCATCGGAAAACTGCGCAAGGAAATCGAGCCGGTAACCGCAGCGCAATTTATGCGCTGGCTGGCACGATGGCAGCACGTCGCTGCCGGAACGCTGACGCTCGGAGAACGCGGCTTGCTCGATGTGCTGCGCCAATTGCAGGGATATGAAGCCCCGGCTAATTCCTGGGAAAGCGAAATTCTCAGCCGTCGTGTTGCGGATTACGATCCGGCGAATCTGGATAATCTCTGCCTGAAAGGCATAGTCGGCTGGGGCCGCCTCTCTCCGCACCCTGCCATGCTCCACGATCGCGCCGAACGTACCCGGCGTATTGTGCCCACGAGCATTGCGCCCATTACTTTTTTTGTGCGCGAAGACGCCGAATGGATGGCCTGCCGCCATCACAGCTCCGATTCGGAAACTCAAAAAGGATTGGGCCGCGGCGCCAAAGAGGTTTTGGATCTCCTTGCATCGCGCGGCGCGCTATTTTTTGCTGACATTGTGCGCGGAACAAAAAAATTAAAATCCGAAGTCGAAACCGACCTCTGGGAACTGGTTGCCGCCGGCATGATCACCGCGGACGGTTTCGATAATCTGCGTGCGCTGATCGATCCCAAACGCCGCGCGGGACAGGGAAGAGGGCGAACCGTGCGCCCGCGTGACAGTGGCGGACGCTGGTCATTGCTTTTCACGGATAAAGCGGATGACCGCGCTCCCGCCATCGAGTCCACCTGCCGGATGCTCCTGAATCGTTACGGCATCGTATTCCGCGAACTGCTGACGCGCGAATCGATCGAACTTCCGTGGCGCGAAGTGCTCATCGCCCTCCGCCGGTTGGAAGATCGCGGAGAAATTCGCGGCGGCAGATTTGTTAACGGTTTCCTGGGAGAGCAATTCGCGCTCCCGCTCGCAGCCGATTCTTTGCGCGCGTCACGCTCCCAGGAACTGACGAATGAGGCGATCCGCATTGCGGCCGCCGACCCATTAAATTTGGTCGGAATTATTCTGCCGGGTGAAAGAATCCCGGCAAATTCTGGCCGATCATTCGATTTGCGTGACGGTGTAATCGTGGAGCAAGCACCCAGTGCAATTTCAGTCCTATTGAGCTCGCGCGCCGGTTAATTTTTTTTAATAAAGTCGAATCATGGGCAACCCTTATTGCGCTGTATTAAATCCCAGTTAGCTAGCCCAGTAGTTTCAGCGGTCCAATCCCAGGCAACATTAACTACGCATAGGAGGCATAAATCGAGATTTCAAGGGAAAGAGGCGCAATTCACTGCGATGGACATTTGGGATCACGGGAGCTGAACAATGGCGAATAAGGGCAGGCTTACTAACAAAGTGGCAATCGTGACGGGCGCGTCCAAAGGCATAGGAGGTGGGATTGCAACTGCTTTTGGAGCTGAGGGTGCGCGCGTGGCCGTTAACTATTCTTCAGACCGGGAAGGTGCCGAACGCGTCGCTCAGGCAATCACTGCCAACGGGGGCGAGGCGATCGCGGTCGGAGCCGATGTGTCCAAGGCTGCGGACGTCGCGCGGTTATTCAAAGAGGTGAATACCGCTTTCGGAAGGCTGGATGTTCTGGTCAACAACGCAGGGGTATTCCGCTTCGGCGCGCTGACGGTAATCACCGAAGAGAGCTTCCACCTTCACTACAACATTAATGTTCTCGGGGCGATTCTCACCGTGCAGGAGGCGATCAAGTGGTTTGCGAACGACGGCGGGAGCATCATCAATCTCAGCTCAATCGTCGGCTCTCATCCGGTTGTGGGAGCCTTGCTGTACGCATCCACCAAGGGCGCGATTGAAACACTGACCCGGGGATTGGCGCTCGAACTTGCCCCGCGCAAAATACGCGTTAATGCTATTGCTCCCGGTCACACAGAAACCGAAGGCAACATCGCCGCGGGAACTTTTGAAGGTGGCGCGGGCGCAGCTCTGGCTGGTAGGACGCCGCTCGGCAGGCTCGGTCGGGTCACGGATATCGCCCCGCTGGCTGTGTTCCTCGCGTCAGACGAATCCGCTTGGATCACCGGAGAAGTCATTCGTGCCGCTGGCGGTCTAATAGTAGCAATCTGAATATAAAGTGCTTGCCTGGCAATAACGCATTTGGATGAACGCAGTCTGAAAAACACAAAAAGGAGAATCCCATGCAAAATCAAAATAACTACTTCGATGCCTATCGAAACTTGAAACTGACGCGCGACGCTAAAGGTGTGCTGGTTGCTGAATTCCACAGCAACGGCGGGCCCTTCATTATGAGCGCCCCAGCTCACACGGAATTCGTCGATGCCTTCTACCGCATTGGGCAAGATCGAGCCAATCAGATCGTGATCTTGACGGGCGCAGGCGGAGAGTTCATTACGGATGTTGATTGGTCTTCTTTTGGAGAC
>DATHNC010000122.1:0-23865 GCA_035486415.1 Saccharimonadales bacterium (SeqCode) | reverse complement strand
GTTCAATAGCTTCGTGAAGGACATGAACGCGGCAGCCTCCGCCATGGGCCCTGCTGCCCAGCAATTGCAGCAGCAAAAGTGGAAGGACGCGCTGCCCAGTGAACAGAAGGCTCTGCAGAATTTGCTGCGTGCGGAAGCCACATTCCGCCAGATTCAAGTGGCGTTCGGCAGCTCCGGCGGTGGCGGAGGGGCGGGCGGCGGCGCAGGACGCGATCTCGCGAGCTTGTTCGACCTGGAGCTGGACACGGAAAAGAATCAGTACGAAACGGCGCAGACTGCAGGCTCCGCGAGCCAGCAACAAAAAGAGATCGACGAAGCTTTGCAGAAGCTTGACCAGCTGGCGCGCCGCCAAGAAGAGCTCGCGCAGCAGCAAAAAAATAACGCGCAAAGTTCCGAGCAGCGCTGGCAACAGGAAATGCTGCGCCGCCAGGCCGAAGAGCTGCAACGCCAGATGGAACAGATGGCACGCAACAACGGCCAGAACAGTTCCGGCTCGCAATCCGGTTCGCAGCAAGGCAATTCGCAGGGAAATTCAGCCTCGGGTTCTTCGGGGCAATCGGGATCTGGCGGTCAGTCTGGTTCGTCCGGGCAATCGGCTTCCGTTGGGCAATCCGGGGCGTCAGGAAAGTCGGGCGACCCGCGCGTGCAGCAAGCGCTCGATCGTTTGCGCCAGGCGACGGACGATATGCGCCGCGCAACTTCCCCGCAGCAAAGCGAAGCGGAAGCACGTCGCGCCGCCGATCGCTTAAAGGAAGCAACCGATTTGCTCGGCAGTATGCGCCATGAGCAATCGTCCTCCAAAGTGGATTCGCTCGCCGACGAAGCTAGCCGCCTAACGCAGGAGGAGCGCGATCAGGCGGGGCGCATTCAACAAGCCTTTGGACAGGGAGTGGGTTCGCAGGTGGGCATGCAAGAACGGCGAAGGCTTGCCGACGACCGCGAAAAATTGGCGAACGATCTTGGCGGCCTGGAAAAAAATCTACAGGACACCGCGCGCGAGCTCGCCACGAACAATCAGAGCGCCGCATCCACAAAATTGCGTGAGGCTCTTGGCGACATGCAGCAATCCGATTTGCGCGCACGCGTGCAACGCGGGGCGGACTGGATGCGCCGCGGCATCGATCCGAATGCAAACGGCATGGAGCCGGAAATTGCGGCAGGAATGCAGCGCCTTGAAAAAGGTTTGCGTGACGCGCAGCAAGCCATGGGTGCGGCTCCGCAACAGAGAAACGATTCTCCGCAACAAGGAATTGAAACCGCGCTCAATCGAGTCGAGCGTCTGCGAAATCAACTCGGCGGTTTATCGCGCGACGGACAAGGTCGTCAGCAAGGTCAAGGTCAGCAGGGCGGCGGCCAAGGTCAAGGACAAGCGCAGGGTCAGGGACAAGGTGGGCAGCAATCCGCGCAACGCGGAAGCGGCCCCGGTGGCGCTTTCGGCGCAAGAATGGGTGACGGCACGTACGGCGATGGTTACCGCAACGGAAATTACGGCGGCGGAGCGAATGGCACCGCTTACGGTAATTTAGATACGGGAAATAATACACCGCGCGGAGGCCCGCCGGTGCAGCCCGATAATTCTCCGGTCCCCACGCAGCGAGCGTATGACGATACGCTACGCGATTTGAATCAACTGCGCCAGGCTGTGCGCGATGATCCGGAATCCGCTAAGGAAGTACAGCAACTCATCCAGGAAATGGAACGCCTCGATCCGAGCCGCTTCCCTGGCAATCCCGCGCTTGTCGAGCAACTCCACTCGCAAGTGCTCGCCGACGTGGACAAACTCGAATTGCAACTGCGCCGCCAACTCGATGACAAGGATGCGGGGCAGGTACGCAGCGGCGACACAAAAACAGTGCCGCAAGGTTACGAGGAATCCGTCGCCGAGTATTACCGCCGATTGAGCAAAACCAGCAAATAATCAGCATGGATTGCGCGCGACACAATGACACAAACAAATTCAAAAGCTTTAACACAGAGATCACAGAGAAAAACATTGAGGAAATCAAATTCCTCACGACGAGAGTTTCTCTCTGTGACACTCCTCTCTTCTCTGTGCCCTCTGTGTTAAAGCTTTTGAATTGCCATGACTCTGGCGCGACTTATTGTTTTGGCAAAGGTTTGCGCGGAAGAAGTTGGTCAGCGTTGGCAGTCATGTAGACAAATGAAGCGACAATCACGGCCATCTGCTTCAAGTCCGCGGCCTGCAGGCGTTCATACACGTCCATGTTCGTGTGGTGCGTACGCGTTTCGTATTCGATAGGATCCTGAATAAATTGAAAGCCAGGCAAGCCGACCTCATCGAAAGATAAGTGATCGGTTCCCCCGGTTCCATTCGCTGAAAGCGTGGTCATTCCTTCGGCCTTAAACGGCTCCATCCACTTTTCAAAAATGGGCCGCAGCGCCTCATTGTCCTGCAAATAAATCCCGCGAATTTTTCCCGTGCCGTTATCCACATTGAAATAAGCGGAAAGTTTCGCATGGTCCGGCTTGACGGTCATCGAGGTTCGATCCGCGAAATGTTCCCTTACGTAGGCGCGCGAACCGAGCAAACCCTCTTCCTCGCCGGTCCACAGAGCGAGGCGCACTGTGCGCCGCATTTTCAAGTTGCATGATTTCAAAATGCGTATCGCTTCCATCATCACGGCGGACCCAGCCGCATTGTCCGTAGCGCCCGTGCCACTCGCCCACGAATCGAAATGCGCGCCGAGCATGACCACCTCATCGGCTTTATCCGTGCCAGGAATTTCCGTGACGATATTGAAAGAATCAAGATTGTCATCGTAAAACTTGTTCACGATATTGATTCGCAGCTTTACCGGAATATTTTTTTCCAGTGTGCGATAAATGCGCCCGTAATTCTCAATGTCCACGGCGACGCGCGGTAGCACCAGCGGATCCCTGGGATCGCGTGAACCGCCGGCCATCACCGTAACCGTGCCACCATCGTGCGGCGCAGGTTCGAGCCATGCGGCTGCGCCCTCGTCGGTCAGAAATTTTATGAACTTGGCATTAAATTCCAATTGCTTGCGTTGCCGGTCACGCGCGTCTTTATCCGGCGGTTGCGGCGGACGCGGCTGCACCATGCCTGCCAGCTCCTGATCGCTCAGTCGATGCGCCAATGGATCGAATTGCGCGTCAACCACGCGCATAGGTGCTGTCAGTACGAACAAGCCCCTGAGCTTCCCGCGATACGACGCGAAATCCTCTTCCCTTTCAATTTTTGCGAAAATTGCATCGGCAGTGACTATGCCGTTGGTTCCCGGCGTCCACGCCTTGGCATAGGCGATGAGCGGAAAATCGCGCGGAGAAATTTCATTGGCCTCGAACAGTTCGTTGGACCAGCCACGTCCGAACGGACCCCAGGTTTCTTCGTGCGCGTTCGCCAGGCCCCACGAATTAAGAGTATTTACTGCATATTCCCCGGCCTCGCGTATGTTTGGCGAATTCGTGAGTCGCGGCCCATACACATCCGTAAGATATCCAAGCACATTCATGATGTGAGAATGTTGCGCCTCTTCCTCTTGAAACTTGCTGATGATGGAAGGGTCGGGCGCGTGCCATTCGTTCTGCGCGGCGACGCCCGCAGCCAGGAAAAGGCCAAGCGTGAACAGAGCCACCAGCTTTGCCGGATGGAACGAGCTTTTTCTGTGCATAGCTGAAAATAATTCTACTCGAAGATGGGCCAATTTCGATACGTGGCCGCGATGAGGGTTCCATCGCGGCCACAAAACGTTCGATTTCAAATCGGAGAAGTCAGGTTTTCTGTGCGGTAAAGAGGGGTACCTTCAATACGAAAAGAAATCATGCCACCTTTAGAATTTTTCCGGCCACCTCGGCCGCTTTTGCGGCATCCATCACCAGCGCGCCGGAACTCTCCACCCATTTGGCCAAATCCTTTAGATGAGCTGCAGTCAAAGCATTCACTTCGATATTCAGATGCCCTTTGCACTGCCTGTCCAGGAAAGATTCGGTGGCGGGACCGAAATACGGTTTGCTGATCGCAATCACCTTGTCCGAAATTGCGCTCATTTTGCACCTCGTTCCGCATGCAATAATGCACATGCAGATGCGCTTTTAGCTTTTCCGATCTTCATTCCAGTCTCCTTAAAATGTAAATGCCATTTGCAACTCGACGCCGTTTTCCGCTGTCGCATTGCGGAAATAGACGCGATTATATTGGAGCTTGAAGCATGCATAGGTGAAGGCATCGTACCGGACGCCTGCCGATGGGCCTTCATAACGCCCCGTAAATGTGGTGACAGGATCGTTCGTTGGGATATTCACTTCCTGCCAGCGGAAATAGGGACGCACATTATGGATGCGGTAGCCAAGCTGCGTGTAACCCATCGGCGAATTAAAAGTTGGCCCGCCTACAGTTACCTGGTGATGCAGGAGTACAAATTCATTTAAGAATTCCCATTTCGAATCAATCAGAACGGCATATAAACTCGAAACAGTTTGATTCACATTCGGCGACCCATTGGCGGGAATAAGATTCCCGGTTAGAAATGAAGCCCCGATTTGTAGTCCTTCCACCCATTCAGGCCGAATATAAGCGGCTACGTTGACATCTTTATGATTGCGATCTGAAGCAAAGTTTTCGACGCCGTCCCCGTACAATGGATTTCCGACTTCCGAGCTTCCATTGCCCACTTCGGCAATCCAATGCAAGTTGAATTTGCCCGAATGTGGCACGGCTCCCGTTGTTGTGACTCCCAATTCATGAATCGGCAAAGGCCCGCCGCTATCTTCGAAAAAATACATGAATGGTCTACCGGTTGCTGTGGAAAACCATGTTCCGTGGTGAAAGGCAGTGTTGTAGAAACCAATCGACGTGTGGTAACGCCCGCCGCTGATCTCGAAATATTTATTGTGCCGGTAGGTCAATTGAAACCGTTCAAGATCTAGGGCGAATGCATTGTTAGGTCCTGTCGAGAAAACAAGTTCCGTCAGAAAACTGAGCTTTTCGGCAAGCTGCGAAGTGATGAACAGATCAAATTCGCCGGCGCGGAAAGAGGTTTTAGCCGGAACTCCCAGTGGGAAATTTAGACTTTGTGCCACAGGTCCATCGTCGAAATCCAGGTCGAAGAAGCCGCGAAATCTGAGCACAGGCCCGTGAGGAATCTCCATCATGTGTTCGTGCGATTCCTCCTCGGACGGCGGAGGTTCAGATGGATCCGGACCCTGTTGCGCTGCGGGAGCAGGATTCGTCGCGCTTCCTTGCGCGTTTTGAGCGGGCGTGGCCGCCACCGGCGCAGAGTCATTTACAGCATTTTGTTTGGGAAGTGTCGGCGCGGGTTCAGCCATATTTCGAGATACGATTTGCGCCTCTGTCCGCTGAAACGCGGCCTCCGCCGCCACAAGCTGCGTTGCGACAGCGTCCACTGTTTGAGGCTGGCCGCTTTTGTTCTGTGCATTTACAGGCGTCCCATTCAGGAACGCAACGCACATCAGGCCGATTGCTCCAGGAAGACATCTGCTTCCGGTTTTCTCGAAAATAATACGCAAGACATTCATACGCTTCTCCCCCTCAAACTTTTTCGCGAGATTTATGCTGAGTGGCCCTCGCTCAGTGCTTCACTTCTTGAGCAGCTTGTTCGGACTGATTAAGTTGCGCTTCCATTCGGAAAAATTTCACGGCCGTGACCATGCGCGAAAAGGAATCGGCAAGGTCTCCAATTTCGTCATCCGAATATCGGCGGACAGACATGTCCAGATTTCCGAGGCTTACGTTTTCGGCTACTTCTTTTAAGTGATCGACAGGAATGAGAATCGCTCGAGCCAGTTTGTAACTCACAGTGATGCCCAGAATTAATCCGAGCACAGAAATTCCAACCACCAATGCAACAGAGCGGGAACTCGTGCGGTCAATCGCTTCGAGAGAAGCCTGGCTGGCATCGTGGCCTACCACTTCGCCGTCCTCGGCGCTTTCGTGCAATTCGTCGGCTGCGTCTTCGTAAGCGGACTTTGCATCTTTGGCTGCTTCGCTGTCCGCGCCTGCATCGGCGGCAGTGACAACTTTCGCGATCGCATCCCCAAACTGCGCAGAGGCTTCCGTGATTTTCGTAAACTTTGCGCGGCTCGCGCTGGTAGGCGCTATCTCCTCCGCTTTTGTGGCCAACGTTTGAATTTCGTTTATTTCAAATTTGGCTTCTTCCAGGTACATCTGCCGCTTTTTTTGTGCGCCTGCGACTCCTGTCTGCGCCAGATAGTTGTTCACCCTGCGTGATGCTTCCAGATCGTGGATCTGAATTTCGAGCGCCAGCGAATTTAGCCGGGCTCCCACGCGCGTGGCATCGTTGGCGTCGTGGCGCAGGCTAAACACCGCGTATCCGCCTATCGCGGCAACCAGGGCCATCAGGATCAGCACGCCGGAAAATCCGGCCGTCAATTTATTGCGAATGGTTCCTTTCATGATTATTGGCCCACCTTTATTTTGTATTCCGGTTCCCCGGCCGAAACGCCTTCCACGCTTACCACCTTCACCGTGTCATTCACTTCGCTGAGCGGCAGGAAACCGATCGCCCCCGGCGTGCTTGACACCATTTGCCGCACGGCCGCTGCGGAACTGACAATTTTGGGCGCGTTCGACGCTGCACCTACGAAGTCCGAATGCATGCTGTGCTGGATGTATTCGTCCTCGCTCATTCGGCAAACCGTTTTTAAAACAGCTATGCGCTCCGGGTTGCCCTGAGTACGCAGCGTGACTGTTACCTTCATTCCACCCGGCCACGATTCCTGCTCTCCCAGAACAAGTTTTCTCAGTTCCGATTTGGTCAGGTTATTTGTCGCATTCGCCTTGTTGACCACCACAGCCAAATCGCTTCCCGCAGCGATTGCAATGAGTGGCACGGATAGCGCCACCGCGATACACAGATAAATAAGCTTTCGCATTTCACCGCCCTTTTACTTCCAACTGAATGTTTTGCTTTTCCATGACATCGGCATCCCGGGCTCGGCCTTTAATATATTTAGAATTCACTTCGTGAGATCGGAGGGGTCGATCAAAAACAAAATGGATATTACTAACAGTGAAACATTGGCAAGCCGCATTGCCCGACAATTAGCTATCGGCCATTGCTGCCATGAACTTGACGAATGGTTCAAAAGGGCACTTTGATAAAACTGCTACAACGGGAAAGTAGCCTCGATGCAGTTTCTTCATCGGTGACGGCGAGAGGACGATTGTGGTACTCTAGCTTGGTCGAAGGCACTTGTAATTCCTCTTGGAAACGAACGTGGAGGCTGCAAGTTCGCACTTGCAGCTCTTTTTGTTTTCATTACTTAATCCCGCGGAACTGTTGCTACAGGACGGCACCCGGGCGCCGAAACGACAATCGAAGAGAAAGTAAGGATTCCATGCCACAGATTCGCAATATCGCTATCATTGCCCACGTCGACCACGGCAAAACTACGCTGGTGGATGCCATGCTCCATCAAAGCGGCGTTTTCCGCGACAATCAGGTCGTCATGAAGCGCGTGATGGACTCAAACGATCTTGAGCGCGAGCGCGGGATCACCATTTTGGCCAAGAATACGGCCCTGTTTTACAAAGACACCAAAATTAATATTGTGGACACGCCGGGTCACAGTGATTTTGGCGGAGAAGTTGAACGCGCCCTGAAAATGGTGGACGGCGTGCTTCTCCTGGTTGACGCGAGCGAAGGCCCACTGCCCCAGACGCGCTACGTGCTGCAGAAGGCGCTGCAAGCGAAGCTTCTCCCCATCATTGTGTTGAACAAGATTGATCGCACTGACGCGCGCGTCGCGGCCGTCCTTGACGAAATTTACGACCTTTTCATCGACCTCGAAGCAACGGAAGACCAGCTGGATTTCCCGGTTCTCTACACAAATGCAAAAACCGGAGTTGCTCACCTGAAATTGGACGACGGCTCAGAGAACCTGAAGCCCCTGTTTGAAACGATCATTTCAGCGATCCCTGAACCCAAGGGCGATCCGAATGGCGTGCTGCAAGCCCAGGTGATGAACCTGGATTACAGCGATTTTCTGGGACGCATCGCGATTGGGCGCGTTTTTAACGGCACGATACGCCGCGGCTCCGATGTAGGCATCGCCAAGCGCAGTGGTGAAATTGTTCCCACGCGCATCACCAAACTCTACACATTTCGCGGTCTCGAACGCGACGAAGCCGAGGAAGTTCCCTGCGGCGATCTCGCCGCCATCGCCGGAGTCGAAGGAATTCAAATCGGCGAAAGTATCACCAGTGTAGAGAATCCCGCGCCGCTCGAGCCGCTTGTCATTGACGAACCCACCCTGGCCATGAATTTCACGATCAATACCGGACCGCTTTCCGGCCGCGAAGGCCAGTGGGTCACGTCGCGAGATTTGCGCGCTCGATTGAAAAAGGAATTGCTCACCAACGTTTCCCTGCGTATTACGGATTCCGAAGCCACTGACATTTTCCGCGTGTTTGCGCGCGGCGAATTGCAGCTCGCCATTCTTATCGAAACGATGCGCCGAGAAGGCTACGAATTGATGGTCGGCAAACCGGAAATTGTGATCCGCGAGGAAGACGGAAAAAAGCTCGAGCCTCTCGAGCGGCTGGTCGTCGATTGCCCGGAATCCTTTGTCGGCGTGGTGATGGAGTCTCTCGGGCGCCGCCGCGGCGAACTCGGCAAAATGGTGAATCACGGTTCCGGTTGGGTGCGCATGGAGTTCACCGTTCCTTCGCGCGGACTGATCGGCTTGCGGGGCCAATTGCTGACGGATACACGTGGCACTGTGCAACTGCATGCACTATTTGAAGGATGGACCGAATACGGCGGGGAAATGGCCTCGCGCCCAACGGGTGCGCTTGTGGCGGACCGCTCCGGAGTCACCACAGCTTTCGCTCTGTGGAATTTGCAGGAACGCGGCGAATTGTTCGTCGGCCCCGGCGAAGAAGTGTATGAGGGCATGCTCGTCGGAGAAAATGCGCGCGATCAAGACATGGACGTCAACGTAACGAAAGAAAAGAAACAAACCAATATGCGCGCATCTAGCGCGGATGAAGCCATCCGCCTGATCCCACACCGCCAGCTGAGCCTGGAACAAGCCATCGAATTTATCTCCGACGATGAACTGGTTGAAGTCACGCCAAAATCGATCCGCCTGCGCAAGAAAATTCTCGACACCAAAAAGCGCCCCAAGCGCTGGCAACAAATCCGCGCTGACGCCGAAGCTAAGCTTTAAGTAGCGCGGGCTTCAGCCCGCGCTACTAAATTCCCTGCCCCAATTCCGCAACACTTTTCTGCAGAGCCCGAGTAATCTCCTGCGGATCAGACCCCGCCGGAAACTCCATAGGCTTGCCCATGTAAACACGCACGCGTCCCGGCCGATTGAACAAACTCCGCTCCTCGCGAATTTCATAAGCACCATCAATTCGCATTGGCACAACGGAAATTTTCAGATCGCTCGCAAGCAACCCAACCCCGGAGCGGAATGTTTGCAATGCGCCGTCCGGGGTCAAATCGCCTTCTGGAAAAATCAGAATATTCCAACCGAGATCGGCCAATTCACCCGCAAATCGAAAGCTTGTCCGAAAGCCGGATTTTTTCGGCAACGGAAAAACGTTGAACAAGGAAACGACCAGGAAATAATTCAGCTGCTGCAGCCAACGCTTGGCAAAAAACCATTCGCGAGGCGGTTGCCGCATTTCAGTCAGCCGCTCTCCACCCATTGCCACAGCGAGCCGATGCCGTAACTTTGCTGGCAACACCGCCAGCACGAAACCAACGTCTAAATAAATTACGTGATTGGAAATGATGAGAACCGGACCTTTTACTTCCCGCAAATTTTCCCGCCCAAAAACTTGCGGATGCGCCATCAAATGGGTCGCTGGCCACGTCAGCAGATAATAAATGAGAGTACGAATCCAGGTCACGGGCCAGCGTTGCGCCCAGCGAGGAAAAACAAATTCAGGTTTTGTGGACGACGATCCGCGCACCAGTGTTTCGAGTTCGCCTATCGTCCTCGCGGAAGCGAAGCGCGCTTCATCCAGATCCACCTGGTAGCGGTCCTCCAGCGCGCTCATCAGCTCCACCCGATCGAGCGAACTCAGTTGCAAATCATTCTCGAGTGTGAAATTTGCGCCCGCAGTGTTGTTCCCGCGATGCATTCGCGCAATCAATTCGCTTATCCCGCCATTGGCAGCGGCTTTACTCTCGCCACTGCGGCTGCTACTACCCCATTGTTCTTCCACTGCTGCTCGAATTTCCGCGAGCTTTGGCTTTCCGGTGGGCGTGCGCGGAAAATCCGCCTCCGGCCACAGAAACCACGAACGCATTCTCTGATATTCCGCGAGCGACTCATTTACGCGGGTAATAATCCCCGCCACGTGACGCGGTTGTTTCACTCTTTTCTCGTCGTGCATCAGCAAAACGGCGCAGGGTTCGGAATTCCCGCTTCGTTCCACCCCAACCACCGCGCAATCTTTTACTTCCGGCTCCCGCCTCAATAATCCTTCGAGGTCCTCGGGAAAAATATTCATTCCCGCGGCGGTTACGATCACGTTTTTCTTGCGCCCCTTGAAATATAAATTTCCTTCCGCGTCCAGCGCGCCCAGGTCACCCGTGCGAAACCATCCCGCATCCTCTGCGTTCCCCGCCACGGGATGGATTCCGCTGCCCTCCCAATATCCGGTGGCGATGTTTTTTCCGCGCACCAGGATTTCGCCGCTTCCATCCAATTTCACTTCGCGTCCTTCCAAAACTTTTCCGATCGAACCCTGACCGATGCGGAACGGATGATTCACACTCACCAGCGAAGTCGTTTCTGTCAGCCCATAGCCTTGAATCGCCGCAAATCCCGTTCGGCTCCAGAATTTTTCCGCTTCGGGGTTCAGCGTCGCGCCTCCCGAAATGACGGCCCAGAATTTCCATCCGAATCGGCGATGAATATTCCGGAAACGCCACATCTTGCGCAAAAATTTTTCCTTCTCCGCCTCTTTAAAATCCGCGCGAAATTTTTCAAGCAAGCCTTCCTGCTCCAGATCGCGTTCGATTTTCCCCTGCAATGCTTCCAGGACGCGCGGCACGGAAATTAACACAGATACGCGCTCGCGCCGGATGGTGGAAACAATTTCCGATGGATTCAGCGAATCCTGGAAGTAAACGCATGCCCCGAGCAGTGGAGGAATCCACAGCCCAAGAAATTGTCCAAAGACATGGCTGAGTGGCACGAGGTTAAGAAAACGCAGCGGATGAACGAAGCGCTCCCACTTCAGGTACGGTTGCATGCCTCTTTCCAGTGGTTCGAGATTGGCAAGAATATTTCCGTGTGAAATGACAACGCCTCTCGGCTCAGCCGTTGTGCCTGACGTAAAGATGATCTGGGCGATTGACCCGCCGTTCAGCGGAGGGGATGGGTAAGGTTCACTGGAATGTTGCCCCACGGATTCCTTGAGCGAATCGAACAGGATCGTGGGACGCTGCTCAGCCATTTGCGCGTTCGCGCGATCCATCACACTCAGTTTGGCGCCCACCTGCGCCGCTACACGAGACGCAAAACTTTCCGTCGCCCCCTGGTCCAGCGGGACCGCTACCGCGCCGTACAATATGCATCCAAAAAACGCCGCAACCCACTCTGCGGAATTTTGACCCCAGAGCAGAATTCGGTCGCCACGCTTAATGCCTCTCCGCTCAAATTCACGCGCGCACTGAGCCGCAAGGCCGGCTATTTCTATATACGATGACCGCGAAGTCCGATAACCTGTGCGCTGAACCAAAGCACAATCGTTCCCCAAGCTCCGAAACTCATTTAGGAAGTCGACTAATGACTGGCGAGGCATCTAAATAGCCTGTTCTCTTGCAACCCGTGTCGTCTAATCCGTAGAGTAGTTCCCGTTCCCCAATGTTGCTTAACATTCATGCGCTAGCGCACGTGTACCTCGACAACGTGGGCTGCAGCGAAAAACTGGAATGATCGTTGAATTGGTTCTTTAAAAACATATAAAATTTTCTTTAACTCTATGTAACAAAAACACTTGTATGCGGTATAACCACTATACCAATGGCTGCCCTTTTCCGCCCCTATCATACGATGGATATGGACAATAAATAGTCCTTTTTGGTAAAATTAGGTTGCGTTTGTTGCTCTTGTGAATCCTTTTGACTCGTTCAACTGAGCTGCAAATTCAATTTTGCGGATTTCTGTTTGTATGGGCTGGAAGTTTTCAAGGCCCCCGCACCCCGCCCTGCGAGGCGCGCCGGTCGGTACGAGAAGCACAAATAGCTTAACGTGAGGTAGTAGCAGTGAAAGAACAAGGAACAGTGAAGTGGTTCAATGCCAGCAAAGGCTATGGATTCATCCAGCGCCAGTCAGGCGAGGATGTATTTGTCCATTTTTCAGCCATCCAAATGGACGGGTACAAGTCTCTAAACGAAGGGCAGGCGGTTGAATTCGAGGTTCGCAAGGGCCCCAAAGGCCTGCAGGCGGAGAACGTTACCGGCCTCTAGTCCGACAAACGTGGGCCATCCCGGAAACGCCGGGATGGCTCGCTTCCTCGTAGTCAGTACTCCGTAGTTTCGTAAGTGAATAAGGAGGCAGTTGTGCAGGTTCTTTCCGAAGGGCAGTGCATCAAGCACGATTTGTACGGATACGGAATCGTCTCAGAATCCGATGGTGAACGAACGACGATCGATTTCGATAGCGTCGGGATGAAGAAGTTCGTCACCGGCCTTATGACCATGGAGCTTGTGGGAGATGCGCCCGAACGACCCACCAAGCCACGCCGGCGCAGCAAGAAAGCCGGCGCGACTGCCGCTGCCAAAGTGGCAGCCGCCGCAAAGTAAGTAAGGCTCACTCGGGGTTTTCCCACAACCGTCATACAGTGATGCGTGGATTACCGGTAAGCGGTGCCGTGCTCGTGTGTCTTTCTGGAAGCCACACCGGGCACGGAACCGAAACCCCGCGCTGAACTATGCTCCTGCGGCCTTTTCGGCGTATGCTGCGGCAAATACTTCCGCTGCGAATTGTTCCAGCGTAGTGGGGGTGGTGTTGAGGGCCGAGCGCGGCTCCAGGGATTTCATCTTCCCGGAATTTAGTGCGTCGCACATTTCCAGAATATTGTTAACCACGCTGGACGACATTCCCAATCGCATCATGGCCGGCTTTAAAATCAAGGCGGGCACCTGCCGGTAGCTCAAATCCGGCTTCCCAATTGCTCCGCCAATTATTTTTGCCGCTTCGGAATATTCCAGATGTTTCGGGCCGAGCAACTCGCGTGTTTGCTTTCCTATGAAGTCCAATTTCAAAAGTGACCCGGCGGCCACCCGAGCGATATCGCGAGTTGCGATCATCGGCAAGGGCAGGTCAGCCCGTAGGGGGCCTGCCAAAAAACCGAATGATTGAAGAATCCCAATTTGCGGGAGCAGATTTTCCATGAAGTAGCCACAACGCAGGCACAGAAAATTAAGGCCTGCGATCTCTTCAAATTTTTTCTCGAGATCGTGTAATCCCAGGACCACTCCTGTACCCCCCGATTGCTCCGCTCCGGTGCTGCTTACCACCACGGCATAAGTAATCTTATTTTTCTGGATGGCTGAGGTGAGCGAGTTGCGCACAGTTCCCTGGTATGCACGAATATCGGGAGCAGCAATGTTCGGCGGAATAACAACAAAAACTGCGCGCGCTCCTGAGAACGCTTTCTCCACGACCGCCGCATTCGTCATGTCCGCGACAAATGCTTCCGCGCCCATCGCCGTAAACCGTTCCAGTTTCTTGGAATCTCTTCCAATCACCCGTACCTTGGCACCTGCTGCAAGCAGCGCCTCCGCAGTTACACTTCCCGTATGCCCCGTAGCGCCTGTTACGACAATCATAGACGTTCCTCACATTCGCGAAAATCTGCCGAATCGTGAACGCATAACTTTGAGTACCCCGGCGTCCACCATTTCAATTTAACTTAAATTCATGCCGGAAGTGTATTTTTAGATGCGCCGCCACTGCCAATCTGCGAGTTGCAATAGGTTCCTCAGCACGCTCGGTGTTATACTCCCACACTGCACGCGCTGTCCCGTCGTAATTTCGGCCAACGATTCCGCGGAGAGGTGCTGGAGTGGCCGAACAGGGCTGACTGCTAATCAGTTTCACCTCAAAAGGGTGACCGGGGTTCGAATCCCCGCCTCTCCGCCATTTTGATTAAAAGCCCAATAAACCGCTAAATTCTGCGAACTGTTGCCAGTGCTGTTGCCACTTCCCTCAAATACATCGGCTTAATTTCCGAGATGCTCAGTACTATCCACTGAGGATGAAGAGATGGCACAACGCAAAGCAAAGCTCTACCAGCGGCTCCGCACCAAACGATTCCCGTGGGTCGCCTGCGAAATGGCAAAGAACGGGAGTCCGAAACCCCACCCCGACGCATTTCAGTTCGGCATTCGCTACACGATTGACGGTCAACGGAAGCTGGACACTGCCGCCACGCTCGATGAAGCCGTGACGATGCTAAAGGTTTCCAACGTGCGGCTCTATGCGAACCTGAACGGGGTGCAGATGCCCAGTCACCCGACCAGCGAGACACCCACCTCTCGAACCAAGATTGCTGATGCTGTAGTGACTTACTTTGCGAATCTATTAGCACAAGGGAAAGACCCAAAGACCATCCGCACCTACCGTTACGCCGTGGATGGTTTCGTGGCGTCCTGCTCCAAGAACTATATTGACGAAAT
This sequence comes from Saccharimonadales bacterium (SeqCode), assembly GCA_035486415.1. Lineage (GTDB taxonomy): Bacteria > Acidobacteriota > Terriglobia > Acidiferrales > UBA7541 > Palsa-360. The sequence goes on along the minus strand of DATHNC010000122.1, from coordinate 9,196 downwards.
CGAGAAGCAAGACCTGTTTGACTACATGACATGGTTACGGCGGCAGCCAGCAACGAAGCGGAAGCACTCGAATCCCGACCGGACCTACAATAATAAACTCTCACACACGGTGATTTTCTTGAAGGCGTTTGGAAAGGAACGGCTGCTCAAGAAGTCGGAATACCCTTCTTACGAAGAGAAAACGGTCACCGCTCATCCTGATGCAGAACTCGCCTTGCTGTATGAACATGCCGACACCGAGTGGACGTTCTTCCTCGACTACTTTCTCAGTTCCGCCGTCCGTGACGGGGAGGCGACGCACGCCGAGTTTCCCGACCTGAAAGGGAATGTTCTTGAAATCAAGCGCAAGCCTCATCTCAACTGGAAGCCGAAGCAGCACCACTGCCGCAAGATTACCCTGCCGCAATTTCTGGTGAATTCCATCCGTGCCCGTGAAAAGATATCCAAATCGCCGCTCATTTTCCCAAATGGAAGCGGACTTCCGAACCGTCACCTGCTTCGAGACTTTCAAACTTGGGCGAAGAAATCGGGGATCGAGTTCCACGTCGAGTTGCATAAGCTGCGGAAGACCGCAGCGACACGATGGGCGGTCGTCGGGATGCCAGTGCACGTCATCCAGCGGTTGCTCGGTCACAAGAGCCTTGAGACCACGCAGCGTTACCTCGCCGATGTGGATTTGTCCAGCGAGATGATGCAGAAAGCGGTCGAAGCGGCTCAGTTCAAACTGCCTGTCAAAAGCTAATCGCATCGGGTAGTTTGAGAAAAACGCAGTATCATAGAGCTGCGGCAAAGACGGCACGCCCCCTAGTTGCCGAAACCCGCACGCTGACAACCCGCGATAGCATTGAAGCCTGATGGCACGATCCTGAGTGCCGAACCTTCGAGGCAGTTCCAAACTCGAAGGTGTACCTTGGGCAAACTCCTCAGCACGAAATCGGCATGTGAGTACCTTTCCGTCAGTCGAGCGACTCTCTACAAATTGATTCGCTCGGGGCAACTGCGAGCGCATTTCCTAGCCAAGGCGTGGAAATTCCGCCAAGACGACCTTGACGCCTACCTCGACCGCGTGGCCGTGGGACGATGACACCTTGCACCGGAAACTCGTCGGCGTTATGTTTCGCAGCCCGCTTGCTCTGTCCCCGCACACGTCCTGTTTCCACAACTGGTCAAGATTATCCAGCGGTATTTGATAGAGAAGGTGGAAGTGCGGCCCCCCAACAGAGGTCAGAGACTCTACCATAATGGGAGGGAGATAAGCCTTGTCTTGCACGCTTGCCGGTGAGAATGCGGCGACGGTGAGGACGGCCCCGAACGAGGCGGAAAGCAGCGCCCGGTTGAGGCTCAAGAGTCGGACGGTCACGCGACGCTTAACATCCCCCTGAAGATACCGGCGACCTGAACTCAGTTTTGCGTATCTTCTGGTGGAGCTTTGCGCCGAAGTTTCTCATGCTCGCTTATCAATGTTTCCCATTCCGTGACGCGGGACGCTGCACGTACTCTTGTTCCAATGCGCGAAACGAGCATTTTGTACCTCGGTTCTTTGGAAAGATGAGACCAACGCGTGACGTGCTTCGGCAACATCGAATTCATCCGGTCGATGGGCACCTTGGCCAAGTCAAGCATCTTGAATATCTGCTTCGTTGTCCACTCGGGGTGCATTTTGATGAGACCTGCGATAGCCTTCTTTGCCCTGTTACGCTGCGCTCCCGACCTGAGTTTCTCCATGTCACGCGCGACCTTGTAGCCGCGCCGGACGCCCTCCCAGTGAGCATAGGCAAAAATATTCTCAATCAAGTTGCGCATTGCACCTCTGAGTTCGGCTCGGTCTTCACGATTTTCGAAGGAAGAAAATAGGCGGCTGTTGTCTCTCTGCATTTCCTCTTTTATTAGGCGCATTTCTCTCGGCTGGTGTATTCGCTTAGCCTTCTTCCACCACTCCCGAAGTATTCGCCGCTTTGTCGCTTTGTCCATAGTTCAGGGCCAATTGGGTAACGGAAATCCTCTTAGAGTTCAGCTACGAAAGACTAACTATCTAGTTTATTTCTAGATATATAGAAGTAACAGAGCAGTTTGGGGTTACATAGACCAAACAGTAATCTGCCTATATCTTTAGACCATCAAGTCCGCGAGGTCACGACCCAAGTCTCGCTGGCAGATTGGACCTAAGGAGAAATCAGAATGAAAAGCCTACAGACGTACCTTGTCGAGAGCGTTCAAGTGGAGGGAGAACATAACGAGTTCACGCGCATTGAACTGGAAGGGACCGGACTAGACGGCGACTGCACGGAAATTACGATTCTGACCGATGCAGACGACACCAGCGATTTCAAAGCTGGTCGCACAGTTCGTGCCAGCTTCGACTTCGTAACATAGCAATGAAAAGTCAAACGTTCACGTGACTCGGCATGCTTCGCTTCGCAACCCGGCAAGTAGCCGAGAAGCACCGGATCGCCCATGAGGATACACGGCCTGTGGACAAAGGCGAGATGCGGACTTACCGCTGCCCGAACTGCGGTGGATTTCACAACGGGCACTCGGAGCCGAGGTCACCCAAAGCCGACCACGGATACCGCAGGGGTGTCGTGTATTTCGGGGTCGGAGGCATGCAAATCAAGTTCACCATCGGCGAGCACCTCATCCAGCAGTGGAGACAGGACGAAGTACACAAAGCAGCTTGAGTGACCCATAAGCCCCGACCATCACAGGCGGGCAGGGACAGAGGAGAAAGGCAATGAGAGTAGAGGACAGGAACATCGAGGAGTTGAATCGGGAGCAGGAAATCTTTGACCGAGGGTACGAAGCGGTGAGAACGATGGCGAAGGAAATGGTCGCCAATGGTGCGACGCTCGCCGACGTGCTGTACCACGCCGACCAAGTTTGGCACGAGTTCAAGATCGGCGCGATGGGCATGAACGGTGTCATCGCCACCGGCATGTACCTTGACAACTGCGACCGTGAGTTGACGCACGAGGTCATCCTCTCCTACGACCGATATGCACGCGGCGTAGATGAAATCCGGGTCGCAATGTACGTGAAAGACTACAGCCGGGAAGCGGCTGGCGAAAACAGCGCGGCGTAGGGGTGCAATAAGTTGGCAGGTGAACAAGTAACCGGGAGCGCGAGCAGGGCCTTCGGCGCAACGTGCGTCGTGCCCGCGCCCCCGGCCTAACCAAATCGCAATTGTAGGACAGATTCGCGGGGCCAAAAGCCCCGTAAGACGTAACAGTAGAGGTGTCTTCAAAAGGACCAAAAACAGTCACTCGGTCCAAAGGAGAAACGAAATGGAAATACTCAACGAAAGAAACGAGAAATGGACGCCCCAAGTAGCCGAAATTTTGAAAGGCGGATGCCTCGCCATCGGCTACGCGGTAAGAAGCCTAATCGAAAGGATGACATCATGAGTCGCAGAAATGAATTGAAATACAAGGCAACCCAAGAAGCCCAGCGGCTACAGAAGGAAGAAGGCTGGACGCCTCAAAAGGTAACAGTGGGTAAGCGTTATCCCAACACGTCAGTCATTAAAGCGGCAAGTTTGCTGGGCGGACTTTTCAGCCTGCACAACGGACTGCCCGAAGTTTTTCTTGTGCTACCGAATCCAACAACCAAAGAGATTCATAGTTTTCTATATGGAGCCGTGAAATTCACCACAATTTGTCAGGACCGAATGCTCTGGCTCTCAGTCCAGTTTGACGACTGTTTAGGGTATGACGGCACCTACGATATTGCACTTAACGAGTTGTCCCCCGCCGCACAGCAAGCACTCCGGTGCCATGAACTGCCGTACACGGAGACGGCTCCGTGGACAACCCTAACCCTTATTGACTCCGCGTCGGGAGTTGTTCGCGGCCTAAGACAGATAGTAAGCGCCGCATTCGCCAACAGATGGTTAGGCACGGCACTCGAACAGATGAATTCCCCTTTGCATAGACAAGAGGAAATGGTGTGGGGAAAAAATATTCAAACAAACTACCAACCCGAGAACATTCATTTACATCCGCTTGCGATGACTTCTAAGTATGGCAAGCCCTGACCCGTAAGAGCAGGGTGAGTGACCCGCTTCGAAGGCGGACGAGGAGATGCGAAGATGGCAAAACCTTACTGTGTGATTCACAACGTGCACCGGAACAATTTCGTGACCTGCGTCCGCTGCGGAGACATTGCTTTCACATGGGATGTCTACCAATTCATCGTTCGGGAGATACAAAATGGAAAATAGCAAAATCAATTGGACAGACCACACTTGGAATCCATGGGTCGGATGCCGACGCGTGTCCGCGGAGTGCGATCACTGTTACGCGGACACTCTGGTCACGAATCGCATGGGCCGTGACTTTTCGACCGTGACGCGCACGAAAACTTGGAAAGACCCGCTGAAGTGGAATCGAAAGGCTCCGGGTTTGGAAGCGGAGCTTGGACGCAGAGTCCGGGTTTTCTGCGCGTCGCTCACTGACTTTTTCATCCAAGATGCCGATCCGTGGCGGGACGAGGCTTGGGATGTCATCCGCCAATGCAAGGAGATGGACTGGCTAATCTTAACCAAGCGCCCGGCGCTTATTCCGCGCCGCTTGCCATCAGATTGGGGCGACGGCTGGCCCCATGTCTGGCTCGGCACGACCTGCGGGGCACAGGAATCCTATCCTCGGCTCGATGCGCTGCGAGAAATCCCTGCCGTTGTCCGATTTATCTCGGCCGAACCACTGCTGGAGAGTCTCGCCGACATCAATCTCGACGGATTCCATTGGCTGATTGCCGGAGGCGAGAGCGGGTCGGGATTCCGGCCAATGCGCGAAGAGTGGGCGCTTGAGTTGCGTGACATCTGTGCCCAAGAAAGTGTCGGATTCCATTTCAAGCAGCGTTCCGCCTTTCGACCGGGGCAGGGCGCGGAGTTAGGTGGCAAGCGGTATCACGAGCCGCCGCTTGTCCAGATAGAAGTGAAAGCAGTGTAGTGATCCCGACCGCCCCAACCTGAATCGCGGGGCGGCGGGAAGATGAAGAGGAGACGAACATGGAGCCGATGGCAACCAAAGAAATGGAAACGTTATTGGATTCCTGTACAGATTTACAGGCTTTCTTGGTACAGAACGGCGGCAAACAAATCTGGCCGCCGAAGAAGTTCCGCAAATGCTACTGCACTTTAGCGGATGCGGGGGACAAGCGTAAGCAGGTAATCGGCGGCGGTCCCGGCAAAAAAATGTTGTTGGGAATCGTGCCGGGGGAAGGCAATGAATGGATTGAAATTCAGGTCGTGGGGTATGCCGAGCAGTTTGCCGAGTTGCGGTACCGGGCATTCTACCTACCTTCCACGCTTTGGTACGAATTCCCATTCGGTTCCGACAAATCGTCGAAACGTTTCCAAAAAATGTGGGACACAATCTCAGAAGTAACAACGCATTGAACAATAAGCCCGACTCCCCCGGCGCGATAGGGCAGCAAGATGAACCCTGAGTCCCAAGACTTGCTCAATGAATTGGGAGCCTCTACTCCGAAAGCTTGGCCGTCAAGTGGCACGAGACTTCTTTACTAAGGAAAACGAGAAACCGACTTTCGTTTTCTCTCGTGGAGGACACACGAATGCGATACGGGTACGTGAGTGCCTTCGGGGGCATGACGGCAATGAGTAAGGACGCGGAACCGGAAGCCATATATGGACCAAAACGCATCTGGCCGGAAAGAGACGCTCACCAGCCAGTGAGTCCAGAAGAGTTGTTCGGCTAAGAAAAGAAACTACTGAGTACTATTTGTAGTCGGGAGATGCAAAACATCTTCGCAGCAGCAGCCGTCAGGCTGTCACGCTGCAAAAGTGGGGCTGGTCCTTATCCACCAGCCCCGGCCCTTTCCGATGAGGATAAGCGGGCCTCGACACCCCGATTATGTAAAAAGGCTACAAAGGATAAGGCAATGTCAAAAAAAGAAGAACGTCTTCCATGGAATCCGTATCCCATGGCCGTCTATCGGGTCAAAGGCATCAGCCCCACGGCCCAATCCGTGCTCGCGTGTCTTGGGGTTCACACGAGTTCCACCGATATGGGTGCGACCCTGATCGGCAAGATCAGACTCCAAAATGAAACCAAATTCAAGGAAACCGCAGTCAAGTCAGGACTCCGGGAACTCTTTAACTTGGGACGTATCTCACGAGAGAAACGTCCGGGTGGTAAGTGGGGGTCCACGAGTTCACGCACAAGAATATGGCTCACTGCTGAAGAGATCGGGAATGTGGACGGTCCTAATGCTTACCCCGTCAAGACTCTGGAAGAGATTGCGGCTATAGGCAAGGCCAACCAAAACGAATCCCGTCGTCGCTCCAAGAAATACAAGAAAACCGTCGAGACTCATGCTGTGGCAATGCAGGAGCAATCCAACAGCAGTGCAACCTACGTTGAACCAGACTCAAAGGTCGGCAAGCAACCGACGAATTCATCTCAAGGGTCGTCTGCCGACCAACTCATAGGTCGTTTAGCGCCTACTCAAGGGTCGCCAGACGACCATAATCCTACAGTAGTTCTTCCTTTCTTAGGTCAACCTACAGGAAGCGGGTTTGACCTTGCTGTAAAAAACTCCGAAAATTCAAACCCAACCCCCTTTGATTCTTTCCAACAAGGAAAGAAGGAAAACCAAGATCAAAACCAATGTCAACCCCGAGAGGGGCAGGATACACCCCATCCTGCCCGCGATAAAAAAAAACCAGCAAAGGGTCCCGCGCCGCGCCCCAAACGCCCCGTGCCCATGAACCGCTTCAAGCCCGAAGTCGAGTCCCAGTTCCGGGCAGCGGGTGCCCCCGATCTGTGGTTCGAAGCCATGGCATACCTGACAGATACCATCGACATGCTCAATGGCGAGAATCTGTGCGGGTGCCCGCATCCGATCAAGTCATACCTGACCATATGTCGTCATCACCCCGATTGGAAAGCAGTTCAAATCTGGACGCCCAAGATGACGATGCGAGGCGAGATCGGGTACAGCGAGGCAAGTAGTCTCGCGGATCAGATAGCGATGAAACGCATGAATGATTCCATGACCGACGCCGAGCGCGAGCAAAACGCCGCCGATTGGTGGTGGGGTAAAATTGAGATTCCCGAACGGAAACAGTTTGGCATCAAGTATGTCGAAAAAGGTGACTGCGGATGGTATGACCCGAAGGGTGTCTTGGAAGCCTATCGTCTGCACGGGCCAAAGAAACGATATAACCCCGACAAGGAAGCCATTGCCGCTGTAGCGGCCAGAATACCAATTGACCTTTCCGCCGTGGACGACATTTAAGACCCGGGAGGCGTGCCGTAATCTTTTGCCAATGCTCGCCACGATACCAGCAGAGTCCATTCTGCTTCTCCCGCAATGAATGGGGCCGCAGTCGGCAGGAGTCCCACAAGCGTTGTGGAGACCGTGTTCGACTCCCGAATATCAGAATCGCCCAAAACAACGTGGAATGACTTCTCTGTCACCAACCGCCCCCAGACTGGAGAGAGCTACGGGAGCGCAAGCAAGAATTAGATTGACTCGCGGAGATGCAAATCATGGATCAAACAGAACTCAAGAAATTGTGGAACCGGAGTCAAAAAGACCCAAAATTTCGTCGCCTGTTGTTGGCTATGCTGGCTGCTTTGGTCTGCGTGCCGTCCCCGGCGAAGGACCAGATTGCAGCTCGTGAACTCGCGGATTTCACGTTGCGGAAGGCGGGAGCGGCGGGCCGGCAGGATTTGAGACGCCGATTGAAAGCGAATGGATGGGAATTTTAGTTCGTTCATCGTAATTGGTCGGATTCGGTCCGTATTCCCCGCCTACGGTGTTAACGGTCTCGCTCTTTCAATCAAGGATGCCGATGGTCGATTTTTCCCCGGCAGTGGTAGAGTCACAGCGTGGAGCTCAAGTCCCTCATCGTGGTCGCGTCGGCACTGCCACTCTTCGCCACTACCGAGGAACAAACTCCGCCCATGTGGAGGATATTGGTTCCCATGCGCTACAACGTCGGGCGACGCATCCCGGACAACAAGCATCTTGAAGCCAACACACCCAACTGGGATATAGTCAGCAAGTGTGAGATTGGCGGTAAACGAGGTCTCATTCTGGTCGAAGCGAAGGCCCACACCGAGGAATCGAAGATAGCGGGCAAAGGCGCGGACAAGGTCGAGAACGACTGCCGGATAGGAGCCGCAATCAGCGAAGCGAACTCCGCGCTCAATTCGGTCTTGCCGAGATGGGCGCTAACGAAAGTCTCTCACTATCAACTTTGCAATCGCTTCGCATGGGCGTGGAAGCTGGGAGCAATGGGATTCCGACGATTCTCGTCTATCTGGGCTTTCTCCATTGTGACGAGATGACCGACTGTGGGATGCCGCTGAACTCCGCAGAACATTGGGAGCGATCTGTCGGCGAACATTCCGAGGGAATCGTCCCTGCGAACGCTTGGGGAGTTCGTATTCCGACGACCTCCGCTCCAATTTGGGCACTCATCCGGTCACTCGACGTGCAATGGAACGTTTCGGGGCCGGAGATAGCGAGGAAAGCAGGTATCTGATGGCGAAGTCCAAGAAGTCCAAGGCAGGAATTTTCGACATTCTTGTCAACGGCAAGTACGTTGACAAGGTATGTGCTGTCAACAAAGCCGTTGCTGTTGAAACCTACCAGCGCGACCATCCGATGGAAACTGGGATAGTAACCGCCAAATGGTATGATGTCGCTCCTATCCAAATGAACTGCGACGAACACGTCAAGAAGCTGAGACAAATCGAGAAAGCTGCGGCTCAATAGGCTACAAGCGTCTTACTCTGGCTGGTCTTCTCGCCACTGCCGACCAGTCTGCTCACATTTAGAAATTGCGAGTCGCTACTGTTTGGCATCTTCGAGATGCAGCCCGAACTCCTTCGGGTCTCCTAAGACTTTGAAATAATAGTCGGGCGTCGGATACGGATTGTAAATCCTCCCGCCCTTGCAGTACTGCGCCCACCGTGGGTTGCTGTGATCCTCGGCTCCGAGATCGGAGAGCGTGAAAGCCAGCCACGGCCAAACCCGAATATATTCGACAGCAATTTCCGGCACACCGTTCTTTTCTTCGATTACTTTTCCGTAGACTCGAACCAGTGCCAGTGCCGGAATGGAGTCCGCGTTGCCCTCCAGTCTGGCTTCGAAGTCCCCGGAGCCGGTCGCGGCTATCAGCATGATGTGACAATCGGTCAGGCCGTCGAAATATTTCTGCTCCAGT
>DATHNC010000121.1:0-69237 GCA_035486415.1 Saccharimonadales bacterium (SeqCode) | reverse complement strand
AAAATAATTCCAACGGTAAGACCTTATGGAGCTGCCATGTTGCCCAAAGAAGAGGAAACAAAACCAATTGGCGGTCAATTAGAGGAAGGGATTGAAAGGCACGAAGTGCAGCGCTCTCGTAAAGGCTGGCTCGTGCTGTTGATCGCACTCATCGCCATCGCCGCGCTTGTGGGATCAGGTATCTGGTCACGCGTGAAAGCCAATGCGAAGTTACGCACCGAGACTGCGCAAGTCGCTCTCACCTCCGTGTCCGTTGTGCTTCCACAAAAAACAACTCCTGCGCAGGAAATCATTCTGCCTGGAAATGTGCAACCGTTCATTACTTCGCCCATTTATTCGCGCACAAACGGATACCTGAAAAAGTGGTATTTCGATATTGGAGCTCATGTCAAGCAGGGCGATTTGCTTGCGGTGATCGAAACTCCGGAAGTCGATCAACAACTGGAGCAATCGCTCAGCAACCTCAATACAGCGAAAGCAAATCTCGCGCTTGCCGAGATCACCAAAACCAGATACCAGGGCCTACTCAAATCCAATGCGGTTTCTCAACAGGATGTCGACAATGCCGTCGGCAACTTCAACGCGAACACGGCGATCGTCGAAGCTGCTGAGGCGAATGTCAAACAACTTCAGGCGCTGCAGTCTTTTGAAAAGATTTACGCCCCATTTGAAGGCGTAGTGACTGCGCGCAACACGGATATCGGCGACCTCATCAATTCCGGCAGCAACGGCGGCATCAAAACAGATATGTTTCACGTCGCGCAGCCGGGCGTGCTGCGTGTTTATGTAAACGTCCCGGAGGAATATTCGCAGGGAGTAAAAACCGGCATGACAGCGGACCTGATTCTCGCCGAATTTCCCGGCCGCAAATTCCAGGGAAAGTTGGTGCGGACCGCCGATGCGATCAACGTGACCACGCGGACTTTGTTAATCGAAATTGATGTCGAAAATCCCACGGGCACTTTATTCACGGGATCCTACGCGGAGGTCCACTTGAAGGTCCCGACGCAGGCCAACACTTTCTTGCTTCCGGTGAATACTCTGATATTCCGGTCAGAAGGATTGCAAGTGGGTGTGGTCAAGGACGGAAGCGTCACGCTCGCAACCGTAACTCCTGGCCACGATTTCGGAGATCAGATTGAAATCGTGGCCGGTCTGAGGGCAAATGATCAGGTGATTATCAACCCACCAGACTCCATTGTGACGGGGGAAAAAGTCCAAACCGTTCAAGACTCTCTTCCGGGAGACGCCAAATGAGCGGTACGCGACAGCATATTCCCGCCGATAACCCCGGGAAAAAGTCCTTGTTAACGATCCTTCTTTTACCAGTAATGGTCTTCGTTGGATGCACAGTTGGACCAAACTACCGAACTCCAACCGCCCAAATTCCGCCGACATATAAAGAAGCGGATGGCTGGAAACCCGCTCAACCAAACGACCAAAATCTCGGTGGTAACTGGTGGACCATATTTAATGATCCCCAACTGGATCAATTGGAGCTTCAGGTCAATGTATCGAACCAGAATCTGAAAGGAGCAGAGGCGCAGTATCAGGAGTCGCGAGCCGCTCTGCGCTATTCTCGGGCGGACTACTATCCAACCGTAACCGCTGGCCTTTCGGGAGATCGACAGCGTACTTCATCCCGTCGTCCGCCTGCGACTTCGATTTTTGATGGCATTACGTACAACGACTTCATCTTACCCGTCGACTTCTCTTATCAGGCCGATGTGTGGGGACGCGTTCGCCGCACGGTGGAGTCATATCGAGAACAAGCGCAAGCCAGCGCCGCGGATCTGGCGACGGTCAATCTGAGCATGCACGCGGATTTGGCTGTCGATTACTTTGAGGCACGCAGCCTGGATGCCGAAGAACTGCTTCTGGCCTCCACCGTCAAGCAGTATCAGGATTATCTGGACTTGACCGTAAACCGGTTCCAAGGCGGGTATTCATCGGAAGTGGAAGTCCAGCAGGCAAAAACTCAACTGGAAACGACGCAGGCACTAGCCATTGATATAGGTGTTCTGCGCGCGCAGTACGAGCATGCTGTTGCGATCCTGATCGGGAAACCTCCGGCGGAGCTGACTCTTCCCCCGCTGCCTCTCACCGCCCCGCCTCCGAACGTTCCGGTGAGTATGCCTTCTGAGTTGTTGGAAAGACTTCCGACCATCGCCGCTGCGGAAAGGCGCGTGGCAGCCGCCAATGCTCAGATCGGAGTTGCGAAGTCCGCCTACTATCCAGTCGTCAGCCTATCGGGTGGGGGAGGATTCGAAAGTTCCAGCATTACAACCATGTTGAACGGACCGAGCGGGATATGGTCTGTCGGATTGTCAGCCGTGGGAACAGTTTTCGACGTGGGAAGACGTCGAGCGTACACCGACGAAGCTCGCGCCGCATACGATACCCAGGTCGCCGCTTACCGGGAAAGCGTGCTCACTGCATTTCAGCAGGTGGAAGACAATCTGGCCGCTGTGAGAATCCTCGAGAATGAAGCCACAGTGCAGGCCGAGGCAGTGGCGGCAGCAGAGAAATCGCTCGATCTTTCCATCACGCGGTACAAAGGCGGAGTCACCAGTTACCTGGAAGTAACCATTGCACAAACCGCGGCGCTTCAGGACGAAGTGACCGCGGTCAACCTCCTGGGCCGGCGGATGGCGAGCACCGTATTGCTGATTCAGGCCCTCGGTGGAGGATGGGATCGCTCCAGCCTGCCGGCACGACCTGAGTGCTGCGGCAAATTGGTTAGCAGTACAGATGCCAATAGTACGAATAATATGAAACCCGATTCCACACAGCAAATCCTTCCATGAAAAAATTCGACAGCTTATCAGAGCAAGAAATTCTTGCGCTCGCCATTTCTCTCGAAGAAGAAGATGAACGAGTGTATGCCGACTTCGCCGAACAACTGAGAGGGAACTTCCCTGCCACTGCCGAAATATTTGACGCGATGCGGGCCGATGAAACAGGACATCGGCAAAGGCTTCTTTCCTTGTATCAAAAACAATTTGGCAACCATGTTCCCCTCATACGGCGGCAGGACGTGAGGGGCTTCGTGCACCGCACGCCCATTTGGCTCGTGAGACCGCTGGGACTGGATGCCGTGCGCAAGCAAGCCAGTGCGATGGAAATCGAAACGCGCCGCTTTTATGAGCGAGCCGCCAGCCGAGCGAAAAACGCGGACATTCGGCAGTTGCTCGATGATTTGGCCGAAGAAGAACGAGGTCACGAAAATCGCGCCGAGGAACTGGCCGAACAGAACTTGCCTACCGAAATTCGAAAGAGTGAGGATCTGGCAAGCAGGCGGCTCTTCGTTTTACAAATCGTTCAACCGGGGCTTGCGGGGCTGATGGATGGATCGGTGTCCACCCTCGCTCCCGTTTTTGCAGCGGCGTTTGCCACGAAAAGCACCTGGGATGCCTTTGCTGTTGGACTCGCGGCGTCATTGGGTGCAGGCATCAGCATGGGATTTGCCGAGGCGCTGTCGGATGACGGGAGCCTCACCGGCCGGGGAACACCATGGATTCGCGGATTCATTACGGGATCCATGACCGCGCTGGGCGGCATTGGCCACACGCTGCCGTACCTTATCCACAACTTCAGGCTGGCGACCACGATTGCAATTCTGGTCGTTATCTTTGAGCTATCGATCATTACCTGGTTGCGGCATCGATATATGGACACGCCGCCGCTTTCGGCCGCCTTGCAAGTGGCGCTCGGTGGGGCACTGGTCTTCCTGACCGGCATACTGATTGGTAATTCGTGACTGACTTCCTCGAAATGGCGTCTCCAGTAAAATACTTACCGAAAGTAATCATTTCCTCCTATTAATTTGTGCTGAATAACCATGGAATTATTGAGTGAGTATTTCGGGCATAACGGTTTTTGGGTTGGATATTACAACTATGATTCATTCTTTGCAGAGCAAACTTCAGCTGGCGAGTATGCCAAAAAGCGCGAGTGTCGCCAAGTCAGACACTTGCCTTGAAACTTGTCTAATCGTTGGACACTTGAACAACGCTATAAAACGCAGCTCGATAATCCTTCATGACATTAACCGCTTGACTTTCCCGCAGATCCTCTTGATTCAACCACTTGCGAATTAAATTTCGGTTGGCGTGTATTTGTCTGCGTATTGGCAACCCACTTGCGATTCCCAGAGGCTGGAGGCCGTAGAGTCAAAATCGCACGGGAAACAATAATGGAAACCATCACCCTATTTACTTTCGCACCGACGCCGGGGCAAAAATGCAAAATTCAGATAATTCAAATGTCAATTATTTTATCTCTGCTCTTAACTTGCCTGCCGGTCGCACAGGCCCAATCGTACGTCTCCGCACCGAACGAGAAATCACCCCAAATTAATTTGGATAAATTGACGAAAAAAGCAGGCTCAGGAGACATACAAGCGCAACTTCAACTCGGTTTCGCCTACCAGTTTGGCAAGGGGGTCGCTCAGAATTTTAATGAGGCGATCCGGTGGTATCGCATGGCCGCCAACAGCGGCGATCCTTCGGCACAAAATAACCTTGGGTATCTGTACCAGATGGGGCCGGAAGGAATCAGAAATCTCGAAGAAGCGGGCAGGTGGTTCATGCGCGGCGCCGTGGATGGAAATCCCGCAGCTCAACTGAATCTTGGGCTTTTCTATCTGCGAGGTGCAAGAACGAATCAGAGTAAAGATGATGCGATCTATTGGATTCAACGCGCGGTAGACGCGGAGGACCGAAGGGCGATGACCGTCCTCGGCTACCTGTATTCTGTGGGCATGGGTGTCGCAAAAGATCCAATCAAGGCATTCAAGCTGGCTCAAAAAGCTGCGACGAAAAACGATCCAGGGGGACAGGCGCTGCTTGGAACGTTGTATGCCATCGGAATGGGTGTTTCCAAAGATGCCGGGCAAGCCGTGAATTGGTATCGAAAAGCGATGGATGCGGGGGATGCCTCTGCACAATACGGGCTCGGGACCATGTATGAAGTTGGTCAGGGTGTGGCGCGTGACGAGCAGGAAGCTCTCCGGTTGTATCGCCTGGCCGCAGAACACGGATCGGTGGACGCTCAGCAGGCATTAGGCCAAATCTATGAATTTGGCCAAGGTACCGGGGTCGATTCCGGTGCGGCGGCCAAATGGTATCAAATGGCAGCCGAGCAGGGCAGTCCAGTTTCCGCAACGAGATTGGGAACGATGTTATTTGACGGCGACGGAATCGTGCGGAATATATCAGAGGCCGTCAAATGGTGGAGTTTTGCCGCGGAGCGCGGAAATTCAGAGTCGCAACTACGTCTCGCGGAGATGTATTGGAAAGGCTTGAGCGTTCCGCGCGACCTGGCCAAAGCGTATTCGCTTTTGACGAGCGCCGCGAAATCACGCGATGTGAGCAAGGAACTGAACGAGGTCGCTTCCGAGATGAATCGAAAATAAATCGTCAGTTCTTATTGACGGCTGGGTCAAAGTTGAGGGAACCCCGATGTACTTCCGTTTGTGTTTTCTCGGAACGCTGGCTGTTCTTTTGTGCTTGCTGGCCATGCGCGCGATCTGCGGTAAAGTGAAAACCTGGATAGCGTCAAAGAATTAATCTCGCTGATGAAATGTTTCGTCATCAATCTTCATTTTAGTTTTAATCCCCCTGAAGGAAGTCGATCCCGCCCGGCATAATTCCTTTCGAATTTTTTACGAACATCTGGCGGCATTCCCGGCCAGAACATTGATCGATGCGCGTGGATAGCTCCAAACGGATGCGCAGAAAGCGATGTTCAATGGCTAGAAAGCTGTCGAAATACTGACGGCGTCGCAAGACCCGGATGTGCTCAAGCATTTTATTTTGCGGTTCGAAGAATGCGTTAACTGTCACGAATGAAAGCCGTTGTATGGACTGGCCGGCCCTGACTTGGATTGGAACAACACGTGCATCTTGCTGTGTGTGATTTAAATACGAGCCAAAGGAAAGGGACCACTTGGATTTTACAAACGGAACGCGGGGCTCGAATTTTTGCTCCCCAACAGAAATCGGCTAAGCGGAAAAAACAACTTCCCATTGCCAGCATTTGGAGTGAGCAGCCGAAGGATATGACCATGAAAGCACAATCAGTACAACTAGACCTGAATCAACGCAGCATGGAATCAAGGGATTTCGAGGCAGGCCTTCGGCGGATGATCGTAGGGCAAGACGAAGCGGTGCGGGCGATCGTGGATTTGTATGAGGTATTTCGCGCGGACCTGAACTCGCCTGGACGCCCGGTGGGAAATCTGTTGTTTCTCGGCCCGACTGGCGCCGGGAAAACGCGCGTGGTGGAAGCGGTCGCGGAATTACTCTTCGGCAGTGCGAACGCAATACTCAAAGTGGACTGCGCCGAGTTTCAGCATTCACATGAAATTGCGAAGTTGATTGGCTCGCCTCCCGGATATCTGGGTCACCGTGAAACGAATCCGCTGATCACCCAGGAATCGCTGGAGCAATATCACACGGACAATCTGCGGATTTCCTTTCTGTTATTTGACGAAATCGAAAAAGCAAGTGGCGCGCTTTGGCAATTATTGCTCGGCATGTTGGATAAGGCCACGCTGACACTGGGCGACAACACCCATGTCGACCTTTCCCAAACAATTATTTTCATGACCTCGAATCTCGGCGGAAGTGAAATTGCCGAATTAGGGGCAGGAGGAATGGGATTTGCGTCCGCTGTTCAGTCAGACACGAAACTACAGTTGAATCAGAAAGTGGAGAGGACGGCGGTGGATGCGGCCAAGCGAAGGTTTGCGCCGGAATTCATGAACCGTATCGACAAGGTGGTGGTGTTCCATGCTTTGCAAAGCGAGCAGCTCGAAAAGATTCTCGATATGGAACTCAGGAATGTGCAGAAGAGAGTGTTAGAGACAGCGAAGGGACGTTTCCTGTTCCGCGTGATGCCCGCCGCAAAAGAATTTCTGTTGCGCGAAGGAACGGATTTGAAATATGGAGCGCGCCACCTGAAGCGGGCGATTGAGCGGTATGTCGTGAGCCCGCTCGCAACGCTGCTGGGGACAGGCCAGGTATCGCTGGGGGATGTGATCTCAATCAATTGGAATGGCATGGAACCTCGTCTTGTGTTTTCGAAAGAAGAGCCGGAAGCCAAGATCGTCCCTTGCAATTGGATGGTGACGGAAACGTCGGAAACCTCAGCCGCAAGGCATTCGAATGGACGTGGGGTCGTCATCCCACCCACTGCCGCAGTAATGCAGTGAAGTGAATCGCATGCAATCGTTCGATTTCAGGAGTGGGCATGATTCAAATAAAGGTGAACGGAACTGAACAATCTTTCGGCGGAGAACCAGAAATGCCATTGCTGTGGTATTTGCGCGATGTTCTGGGACTGACGGGATCGAAATTTGGATGCGGGGTCGGGCTATGCGGCGCATGCACGGTTCACGTGAACGGACAAGCAAAGCGATCTTGCGTCACGGCCATGCGCGATGCGGCCGGACAAGAAATCACAACCGTCGAAGGCATTGAGATGAATGGACTGCATCCAGTTCAGAAAGCGTGGATGCAAGTCAACGTGCCGCAATGCGGATATTGCCAATCGGGACAGATCATGCAGGCGATAGCCCTGTTGAACGCCAAAAAGAATCCAACCGGCAAGGAAATCGATGAGGCGATGACAGGAAATATCTGCCGCTGCGGAACCTACCAGCGTATTCGAATGGCGATCAGAGTAGCTGCGGAGGCAATGGCATGAGCACGATTGAAAATGTCAGCCGGCGCAAATTTTTGACGGGAGGCATTATCGCCGCAGGCGCCCTTGTGCTTGGCGTGCGTTATACGCCGAGGCTTTTGGCGGGCGCCACGCTTCCCCACAATTCAAATGCGGATCGCGCAAAGCTGAATCCGAGCGTGTACCTCGGAATTGATCCGGACGGGACCGTGTGGATCATGGCCACCCGCTCGGAGATGGGCACAACCAGCAGAACAACCCTTCCTTTGGTTGTTGCGGATGAACTGGACGCGGATTGGAACCGGGTAAAGATCGAGCAGGCCATCGGCGACAAACGCTACGGCGATCAATTTACGGATGGATCTCACTCGATCCGCTCATTCTATGACGCGATGCGCGAAGCCGGAGCAACAGCTCGATTCATGCTGATTCAAGCCGCAGCCAAACAATGGGAAGTTCCTCCCGCGGAGTGCGAAACTGCATTGCATTTTGTTGTGCACCCCTCGACCAATCGCAAATCAGGTTACGGCGAACTCACGAAAGCTGCGGCAAAATTTCCAATCCCCAAACCAGAAGAACTGAAGCTCAAACCGAAAAGTGCCTGGCGTTACATTGGCAAGGGACACACAAGTTACGACCTGGAAGCGCTGGTAACCGGCAAAGCCATTTACGGAATGGACGCACGTCTCGATGGGATGGTGTACGCCTCCGTGGAGCACCCGCCTGTCCTCGGGGGAAAAGTGAAATCGTTTGACGACAAGGAAACTTTGAAGGTCGCAGGCGTGCATCAGACGATTCCGATTGATCCGTATCAACCACCGCCTGCCTTCCAGCCGCTCGGCGGCATCGCGGTCATCGCGGACAACTCCTGGGCGGCGTTTCAGGGGCGCAAGAAGTTGAACATATCGTGGGACAACGGTCCCAACGAATCCTACAACTCCGATGCGTACAAAAACGAATTGCGCGAGACTTCCCACAATCCTTGCAAAGTCGTGCGCAATGTTGGGGACACGGACGCGGCGTTTGCCAAAGGTGGCAAGGTTTATGAGGCGGACTATTACGTTCCGCTGCTGGCGCACGCTTCAATGGAGCCGGTGGTAGCCCTCGCGGATTTCAAGGACGGCAAGGCAACGCTGTGGGTGCCAACGCAGAGCCCGCAAACGGTGCAAGACATCGTCTCAAAAGAGTTGGGGATTCCGAAGGAAGATGTGATTTGCCATGTGACTCTGCTCGGCGGCGGATTCGGGCGCAAGTCAAAACCCGATTACTGCGCGGAAGCGGCGATATTATCCAAAAAAGTTGGACGGCCCGTAAAAGTAGTCTGGACGCGCGAAGACGATATCAAGTTCGACTACTACAACGCTGTCGCTTCCATGTACATGAAGGCGACTCTGGGTCAGAACGGCAAGCCGACGGCGTGGTTGCAGCGTTCGGTTTTCCCTCCCATTCCTTCGCTCTTCGATGTGAACGCCGTCTATGGCGATCCCTCGCACCTGCAGCAAGGCTGGACGGACATCCCTTACGATCTTCCAAATCTTCGGATAGAGAATGGCCCGGCAAAGGCGCATGTCCGCATCGGCTGGTTGCGCTCAGTCGCGAACATCTATCACGGGTTTGCTATTCAATGCTTCACGGATGAACTGGCACACGCGGCGGGCAGGGATCAGGTTGATTATCTTCTTGATCTGATCGGACCGCCGCGCACGATCGATTTCAGTGGTGTTCAATATCCAAATTACAACGCCTCGCTTGAAACTTATCCTTGGGAAACCGGTCGGCTGCGCAACGTTACGCAAATGGTTGCGGAAAAATCAGGTTGGGGAAAGCGCAAGCATGCCAAAGGCAGCGGCGTAGGAATTGCCGCGCACCGATGTTTCCTTACATACGTTGCCACCGTCGTAGAGGTCGAAGTCAACGATCAGGGTGAAGTGCGCATCCCTCGCGTGGATACGGTGGTGGACGCGGGCCTGGTGGTAAACCCGGAGGCGACACGCGCTCAATTCGAGGGCGCCGTGGTCTTTGGCACAAGCGTCGCACGAACCGGCGAAATTACGGCCACCAACGGAGTAATCAATCAATCGAATTTTCAGGATTATCCGGTCGCTCGAATTACGGATGTCCCCGATCAAACCAACGTGACCATCGTCGAAAGCGATACTCCTCCGGCAGGAATTGGGGAACCGGGAGTCCCGCCGTTTATCGCGGCGTTTTGCAATGCGATTTTCGCGGCAACCGGCAAAAGAGTACGGGATTTGCCCATTACAAAACTTGGATTTGCCTGATGTCCAACGCGCCCAAAGCGGAGTTTGGTCGACGGCCGAATTTAAACAATGCAAGGAAAGGATTCGATATGTCAGGAAACAAATTTGGACGCTGCATGATTTTTGGTTCTTCTATTCTCGCTGCGCTTATCGTCGGGCTGACAGGCTTTCCCATATCGATTGTAAACGCGAACGCCGCACAGGCCGGCGCCTCGATGGCCTCAACGTTCAAAACAAAATGCGCCATTTGCCATGGACCGGACGGAGCGGGATCTGAAGTTGGAAAAAGCATGAACGTTCCCGATCTTCGCTCGCAGGCAGTTCAAGGTTTGGCCGATGCGGAACTCGTTGAGGTAATTACCAACGGCAAGAACGGCATGCCTTCATTTAAGAGTTCTTTCAGCACAGAGCAGATTCAATCCCTGGTGAAATATGTTCGCACGCTTGCAAAAAAGAAATAAGGCCGGGGGAAATTAAAGCGAATTTTAACGAGTGCCACAATCCACGACCCCCACATTCCCACCTAAACTCCACGCAGCACAAACCTCAGGGCTACACCACGTAGCCGGGAAAACGGAGCGAGTCACCGATAAGTAACTCGCTCCGTCTCTACCCGCAAAGTAAATACTTCCGCGGCAGAAAAATCGGACCGCGAAGCCGATATGTAATTTTTGCGTGCCCGAGCAGCGTAGTGGCCGCATTCTGACACCTGTCGGGATGCCGACGCGATTCGTTGCTCCCTACTACGCAGAAAACCTGAGGCCAAAAAAAATTCCATTCGGATAACATCCTCATTCTTCGAAAGATCACTTAATGTCCATGCTGAGATGACGATTGGAAGGCAGCATGCACTTCTTCCCCGGAACATCATGGACGTTCACATGATGGTTTGAAATTCGGGGGGGAGAAATGCGCGGAATTATTGCGTGCCTGATCGTAGTTAGTTTCTTCAGTGCGGCGTCAGTAGCCACTGCCCGCAGCGGCGAAGACGAAACGTCCTCAAATGAAAATGCCAAACAGCCGGCAGTAAAGTCAGACAATTCAACCACAACCGATGCCCTGGGAAACGAAAGGGAGGCTGTTGAATCAGAACTGCAGGAGCTTCGGGATCTGGTCCAATCCCAAACGGATGAGCTTCGTGACCTGCGATTGCGCTTGGCAGCTGTCGAAGCGGGGGGAACAGCACTCAAGGAAACCCCCGCTACACCTGCAGTTATTCAACCGCCAACCCCTGCTACGCCATATGTTGGCCCGGCGGCGCTTGTGGCCAAGCAGGACACAGGCCGCAATCCGGACGAAAACAAATCACCCCTTTCGTTCAAAATCGGTTCCGCGGAATTCACCCCCGGGGGCTTTCTTGATTTCACGACGTTTTATCGCAGCGCGAATGTTGGCAGCGGTATCGCAACCGCGTTCGGAACAATTCCATTCAGCAATACATTACCGCAGGGCCGTTTATCCGAGACTCGTCCTTCAGCGCAATACTCTCGCTTATCTCTGATGGTGGATACCCACGTAAGCGATTCGACGACCGTGAAGGGGTACGTGGAATCAGATTTTCTCGGCTTTCAACCGGCCAACGCCTACCAGACTGCCAACAGCGACAGCTTGCGCCTGCGGGTTTATTGGGCAGATGTGCGACACGGTAAATGGGAAGTTTTGGCAGGACAGGCGTGGTCGCTCATGACACCCAACCGCGTGGGCATTTCACCTCTGACGCAAGACGTTTTCTACTCACTGGACGAAGACCCCAACTTCCAAGTAGGCCTGACGTGGTTGCGCCAACCGCAGCTCCGCGTCGTATATCACCCCACGACCAACTGGGCTGTCGGCTTCTCGCTCGAAAACCCACAGCAATTCGCGCCTGCTTCCGTTGTCTTCCCCTCGACCACCTTCACCGCGCAGTTTGACAATGGAAGTGGCAGCACACTCGCTCCCAGCGCCGCGACCAATACCGCCGTGCCCAATTTGCATCCCGACATCATCGTGAAAACGGCCTACGATGGGCATCTCGCAGACCACTCTTTCCACGTCGAAGCCGTCGGACTGATCCGCAGTTTCAAAGTGCTAAACACACTGACGGCCGCGCCGACCACGAGCACGATCACCGGAGGCGGCGGATCATTGAACTTTAATTTTGAATTGATTCATAACCTGCGCCTCATCGCCAATTCCTTCTGGAGCGACGGCGGCGGCCGCTACATTTTCGGCCTGGGTCCCGACGCAATTGTCAAACCGGACGGCACTCTGTCGGCGGTTCACTCCGGTTCGGGCGTAGCTGGTTTTGAATACCAGGCAACGCAACATTACATGTTTTATGGGTATTACGGCGGTGCGTATTACGGAAGAAACTTCGGATTCTTTCCCTCGACGCCAACGTCTTCCTGTGATGGCGTCTCGGGTTTTACTTGTGTCGGTTTCGGTTTCCCGGGGTCGGAGACCACCTCGAACCGGGCCGTCCAGGAAGCCACTTTCGGCGTGATCCCCACTATATGGTCCAATGAAAATTACGGGCGCGTACAGATCATCACGCAATATTCGTATTTGATACGGAGCCCTTGGTCGATTTCATCCACGCCTGGGACCCCCAACAACGCACACGTCAATATGGTGTATGCCGGTCTTCGTTACATTCTCCCCTGATACGTTCTCCTTTTAGAAAGGAGAGAGAGGATTACGAATATGCAGACCTCAACAACCGTGAATGGGAAGCGAAATGGATTTGTGCCGACGGAAGATTCCGTGGACGTCAGCGTTTTGATCGATGGCTCAAAGCATGCGGCGCGCGCGGGAGAGCTGTTAGTCAACCTCATGAATCGGGCAAGCGTACCGTTGGCTCAAGTTTGTTATCACCCTCAGCTAGGACCGATTCAGACGTGCGACACCTGCATGGTGGAAGTCAACGGCGAGCTCGTGCGCGCGTGCGCCACTACAGTTTGCGATGGGATGAAAATTTCGACAGCTTCGCCTAGAGCCCACGCCGCGCAGCAAGAAGCATTTGACCGCATCCTCAGCAATCACATGCTCTATTGCACCGTTTGCGACAACAACAACGGAAATTGCACGGTTCATAACACTACGAAATTGCTGGCCATCGAGCACCAGCAGATTCCTTTCCGTAACAAGCCGTATGAAGTCGACAGCACCAATCCCTTTTATCGTTACGATCCAAACCAGTGCATCCTGTGCGGCCGCTGCGTCGAAGCTTGCCAGAACGTCGAAGTGAATGAGACGTTATCCATTAATTGGGATGACCCTAATCCGCGCGTTTTGTGGGACGGCGGTTCGACCATCCGCGAATCCAGTTGTGTTTCCTGCGGCCACTGCGTCACGGTCTGTCCGTGCAACGCGCTGATGGAAAAGTCCATGCTCGGCCACGCAGGATTTCTTACGGCGATTTCCAAGCGCACTCTGAACTCCATGATCGACATCGTCAAGGACGTCGAACCGGAAACTGGATTCGGTCCTATCCTGAAATTGTCGGAAACCGAATCGAAAATGCGCGAATCGCGCATCCGCCGCACCAAGACCGTTTGCACGTATTGCGGAGTTGGTTGCAGTTTCAATATCTGGACCAAAGACCGCCACATTCTGAAGGTCGAGCCGTCGGAGGGGCCCACGAACGGAATCTCCACGTGCATCAAAGGAAAATTCGGATGGGATTATGTGAACGATCCGGAACGCCTGACCAAACCGCTGATCCGGGAAGGCGACAAATTCCGGGAGGCCAGTTGGGACGAGGCTCTCGATTTGATCGCGCGGAAATTCACTGAGATCAAAGCGAAAAACGGGCCGGACGCGCTCGCTTTTATTTCTTCTTCCAAGTGCACCAATGAAGAAAGCTACCTCATGCAAAAGCTGGCGCGCGCCGTGGTCGGCACGAATAACATCGATAACTGCTCCCGTTATTGCCAGGCGCCGGCCACCACGGGGCTGTTTCGCACCGTCGGATACGGTGGGGATTCCGGCTCCATTCGCGACATTGAAAACGCAAGTCTGGTACTGATCATTGGCAGCAATACGGCCGAGAGCCATCCTGTGCTGGCCACTCGCGTGAAGAGCGCTCACAAACTTCGCGGCCAGAAACTTATTGTGTCCGATCTGCGCGAAAACGAAATGGCTCGCCGCGCCGATCTCTTCCTGCATCCCAAACCTGGAACCGATCTGGTTTGGCTCTCAGCGATCACCCGCTATCTACTCGACAACGGTCTCGCGCACAACGACTTCCTCCGCCAATGGGTGAACGGGCTCGACGAGTACAAGAAGGCACTCGCTCCTTTCACCATGGAATATGCTTCCAAGATTTCCGGCCTCCCCGTGCAAACACTGGAGAAAGTTGCGCACATGATTGCGGAAGCCAGCGGCGTCTGCATCCTCTGGGCGATGGGAGTAACGCAGCAAAGCCAGGGATCTGACACATCGACTGCAATCTCAAATCTCCTTCTTGTTAGCGGAAATTACATGAGGACGGGCACGGGTGCGTACCCGCTGCGCGGACACAACAACGTGCAGGGCGCGGGCGACAGCGGCGCGGCCCCCGGCACCGTTCCGGGTTATCAATCCGTAAATGACCCCGAAGTTCGCGCACGATTCAAAGCCGCATGGAAAGTGGATCTGCCCTCCACCAAAGGCCTGGACAACCACGAGATGGTCGACGCGATCCACGAGGGTAAAGTGAAATCCCTCTACCTGGAGGGCGAAGAGATGGCGATTGTGGATTCCAACGCCAATCACGTGGGGGCGGCATTCTCCAAACTCGACTTCTTTGTGGTGCAGGATATTTTCTTCAGCTATACGTGCCGCTTCGCCGATGTAATTCTCCCCGGCACCCCCAGCCTGGAAAAGGAAGGTACGTTCACGAGCACAGAGCGGCGCATTCAGCGGCTGTATCAGGTGCTCGAACCCATTCCGGGCTCCCGCCCCGATTGGAAGATCACCCAGGATATTGCAAACCGTCTAGGCGCAAATTGGGACTACGCGCATCCGTCCGAAATCATGAGCGAAATGGCTTCTGTAGCACCTCTGCTGGAGGGAGTGAACTACGAACGCCTCGAAGGCTTCAAATCATTGCAATGGCCCGTGGCCTCCGATGGAAGCGATCAGCCATTGCTCTACACAAAGAAATTTAATTTCCCGGACGGCAAGGCGCGGCTATTCCCTGTTTCCTGGACCGGTCCGGTGGAAAAATCCAGTGCAGAATTCGACCTCCACCTGAACAACGGGCGCCTGCTTGAGCATTTCCACGAAGGCAATTTGACTTACCGTGTGAAAGGCATCCACGAGGAGACACCGGATACGTTCGTCGAAATTTCGCCGGAACTCGCCAAGGAGCGCGGCGTTCAGAGCGGCACGTGGCTGTTGCTCGTTTCTCCTTACGGACAGGTTCGCGTCAGGGCGTTAGTCACGGATCGTGTCAGCGGGCACGAATTATATATGCCGATGAATTCCACAGAGAATCCTGTGAATCGCCTGACGAGCAGCAACACCGATCCGGTGACTCACACGCCGTCCTTCAAAGAAACCAGCGTACAAATGAAAATTTTGCCAGAGATTGGCGAGAGCCCTCTGCCGCGCGTGAACCCGCGCTTCGGACATTCAACGCCACAACAAGGTGTGGAGGTCGAACGGAAATGGAAACGTGCGGACTATCGTCTCCCCGGAAGCCAGTTCGTACAAATCCAGCAAAAGTAATTAAGAAGGAGCGAGAGCCATGGCCAAGCCAATTCCATTGCAATTACCTCCCCGTGATCCGCGCGAAGAATTGCGCTCTCGATTAGACAGAGCACCACTCGAACACGCTGAGGCACTGCTCGCCGGATACGAAGTGCTCCAGGGTCTCTACGACAAGGGAATTCTGGAACTGCTTCGCGGATTGTTGGGACCCGACAGCAATGTGTTGGAGACAGCGGCAGCGGCGGCGGATGCGCCCGAAGCGGTGCGCGCCATTCGCAATCTCGTCGTTCTGGGGAAGACGCTTGCGGAAATCGATCCCGAGTTGTTGGACGGTTTTACCCTCGCTCTGCCCGAAGCGATGCGGGAAGCCAAAGCACAGGGTAAAGAACCTCCAGGTTTCCTGTCAATTATGAACAAGTTTCGCAGCAAAGATTTACGGCGCGGTCTCGTGGCAGTCAACAGCCTGCTCGAGGCTTGGGGAAAGGATTTTTTCTCGGAAGCGCATAGCCCGTCGGAAAAATGAACTCGTTGGTGGGAGATATATGCAAAATATGAATCGTTGGGTAATCGCTGCGGCAGGAGTCTTTTTGCAAATTGCGTTGGGCGCGGTCTACGCGTGGAGCGTTTTTCGCATACCTCTCGCCAAGCAATTCGGATGGAGCATTCCGGAAGTCACATTAACGTTTACGATCAGCATCTTCACGCTGGGGGTTGCGGCTTTTTTTGGCGGCCTTTGGCTGAATCGCAGCGGCCCGCGCATTGTCGCGCTGACCGGCGGTATCCTTTACGGAGTTGGAGTTTTTCTCGCCAGCTTTTCTGACCACGGGCTGTTGTGGTTGTACCTCAGCTACGGAGTCATCGGCGGCATTGGTTTGGGCTTCGGATATATCGTGCCGGTTGCCGTGCTCGTCAAATGGTTCCCGGATCGCAGAGGTTTGATCACCGGGATCGCTGTCGGCGGATTTGGCGCCGGGGCTTTGATCACCGCGCCAGTCGCGACACGCCTGATTCAGACGGTTGGCGTCCTTCAAACATTTGCATACCTCGGCATCGCTTTCTTGATCGTCACGGTTATTTCCGGTTTATTTATGCAGAATCCGCCGGAGGGATATAAGCCGGAGGGATGGACCCCAACCGCCACGGAAGTTTCTCAGAGGGCTAAACGAGACTACAGGCTTGGTGAAGCTTTGGCGACCTGGCAGTGGTGGGCGCTCTGGCTTCTCCTTTTTCTGAATACTTCCGCGGGCATTTCGGTGATTTCGCAGGAAGCTCCGCTATTTCAGGAACTGGCAAAAGTCACTGCGATCGTGGCCGCAAGCATGGTCGGAATCGTTAGTTTGGGCAACGCATTGGGGCGAGTTTTTTGGGCATGGGTTTCCGACATCATCACTCGCAAAGCAACTTTCTTTGTGATGTTCCTATTGCAGGTTCTACTGTTCTGGTTCCTTCCCAGCCTTACTTCTGTAAGCATTTTGACCGTGGTTTCGTTTGTTATTTTGTTGTGTTACGGGGGCGGATTCGGGACCATGCCCGCATTCGCGGCCGACTACTTCGGTGCGAAAAATGTTGGGCCGATCTACGGCCTGATGTTAACTGCCTGGGGATTTGCCAGCGCATTTGGACCACTGCTGATCGCCTATCTGCGTCAAGCGGATGGCACATACCGCGGCGCGCTGCACATCATCGCGGGCGTAATGCTGGTTTCCGCCGTTCTGCCTGTGTTGGTGCATCCACCGCAAAGTGCCACAACTCCGCCCATGCGAGATTCCAAACTCGATTCCACAGGGCAGACGCAAAAATCTGCATACCCCAAGGGCGGACAATCAGCGAAACCGCGACCCGCACATTGAAAGCTTCGACAAGAAATTGATCGACCAGATATGCCGAGACCTGTTTAATGGCTCAAAAAAAACGCAGCATCGACCTCACGCAAGTCACTCAGTGGGAAGACGGAATTGCCACGCGCGTCGAGGACTACCTGGCGACGGAAGAACCTCTTGAGATGCGCTCCGGAAAGTTTCCACTTGGCGTGACTCTTCGCACACCCGGAAACGATGAAGAACTCGTTGCCGGTTTTCTATTTACTGAAGGGATTATCTCCAGACGAGAAGATTTAATTTCCCTCCAGCTGCCAAGCGACAAATCCGAGGAGAGAAATTTCGTGGGTGTTACTCTCCACTCAGATATAGATCTCGAGGCCGCCAGCACGACTCATAGATTTTCCGCGGGGTCTGCGTGCGGAGTGTGCGGAAAAGCGACCATCGCGCAACTCAGGCGTCGAGGATTGCGTCGCCCCAAGTCGACGATATTTTTTGATCCTGAAATGCTCTGCAGGCTGCCTCCAAGATTGCGCGCGGCGCAAGATGTTTTTGGGCACACTGGCGGATTGCATGCTGCCGCGCTTTTCACCGCAACGGGTGAATTGCTCGTCGTGCGCGAAGATATCGGAAGGCACAACGCCGTCGACAAAGCAATCGGCTGGGCTTTGCTCGGCGGGCGCTTGCCGCTTAGCGATCATGTATTACTGGTCAGCGGCCGCGGCGGCTTTGAAATTATTCAGAAATCAATCGCCGCGGGCATTCCCTTATTGGCGTCCGTTTCCGCGCCGTCGAGTCTTGCTGTTCAGTTGTCACGCGAGCTGGGTCTGACACTCGTCGGTTTCCTGCGCGGACGGCGTTTCGTCATTTACGCCGGCGAGGAGCGGATTGCTGCTTCCGCTTCGGCTTTGCATGGGGGTTCCTGACGTGCGCGTTTTCACTCGCACTGCCAGCCAACCACCATCGCCGCGCCTCTTCGTAATCTCCAGGCGCATTCATATTTTTCAGGATCAATTCACTCGGCTCGGCCTCGCGCCACTCGTGTGGATAGACAACATCCGCCTGAAACTCCTCAATCGCCTCAGAAACTTTTCGCACGCCCCGTGCAAGAGCAGCGGTAACCGGCACACGGCACTCGCGCCGGTACACCGCAGCCAACGGCTCGATGCCGTGTTCAGTTCGCGGAATCACAACATCCGCATGCGAACGCAGCGCGCGCGAAAGCAGCCAGTCAATCCATTTTGCGGAAAGGTACGGCAGGTCGCAGGCGACGATCAAATTCCACGGCAGCTGGGTGGTGGACAGTGCGGTCGCAATTCCCGCGAGAGGCCCCATCCCAAACTTTTCTGGCTTTCCGTGAACTGGCGCGTGATCCGCCTCCGAGATGACGCGCAGCCCAAGAGACGCGTATCGCTCTGGAGAGCCGATCACCGTGACTCCGACGACCAGTGGCTCGAGCAAGCGCGCCGTCTGCAGAATCAGCGGAACGCCGCCAAATTCGAGAAGTCCCTTGTCGTGACCCATACGCGAGCTGGCGCCGCCTGCAAGAATAAATCCGGCGACTTGGCGATAGCGCTTCACGACTACCCGGCGATTTTACGACGACGCGCCGAACTTGCACAGAACTCCGGACAATTCTGATGATTGCGACCACATACGATAACGCCCTCAGTACGGTTCTCTCCACGGTGCAGCCGCTGCCTGCGGAGTGTATCTCACTTGAGAATGCACTAGGAAGAATCGCGGCGGAAAAAGTTTTTGCCGGTGAAGATGCGGTGCCGTACCCGCGCTCGGCGATGGATGGCTTCGCGGTGCGCGCGTGCGATTGTGCTTTGGCAACACGGATGAATCCGATCGAACTTCCAGTGGCCGGGCAGGTTTTCGCTGAAAAAGGCGAATCAGTTCTCACACCCGGAACCGCCCTGACGATTATGACTGGCGCACCCATTCCGCGCGGCGCCGATGCCGTGATTCCGCAAGAACGAGCCGAGCGTAGTGAAACCAATGTACGAATTTTCGCTCCTGTTGCTCCGGGTGATTGCGTTTTCCCTCCTGGCGAAGATTTTCGTCACGGCGACGAATTGATAGCAACAGGTGATGTTTTGAATCCGGGAAAACTCGCGCTCCTCGCGTTCGCCGGAAAACCTTTGGTGCGCGTATTCCGGCGTCCGCGTGTCGCCATCGTTTGCACAGGCAACGAGCTGGTCGATGTGGAAGACATGCCGGCGCGGGGCCAGGTGCGTAACAGCAACGCGGTCGCGCTCTCCGCGCTCGTCCGCGCTGCTGGAGGAGAATCCCGCTATGAAGGGGTGGCTCGGGACAATTACGCCGACCTGGCCGCGATGCTCCAAAGGGCACAGTCTGGCGCGGATCTCATCCTCACGACAGGGGGAGCTTCGAAAGGAGAACGAGACCTTGTAAAAAGTACTCTCACCGGATTGGGCTGTGAGTTTCACTTCACGCATGTAGCCATGAGGCCGGGCAGGCCATTTGGCTTTGCCGAATGGGGTTGGATTCCCGTGTGTGTGCTGCCCGGAAATCCCGCAGCCGCATTCGTGTGCTTCCATAAGTTGGTAGGGCCGGCTCTTGCGCGCCTCTCCGGTCGCAGGTCTTGCGAATTGCCAAAACTGCGCGCACGCCTCGCCACGGATCTGCACGCGCGTGCAGGGCGCCCCTATTTCGTACTTGCTTATGTCCAACGCGAGTCAGAAGGATTCGTCGTGAAGCCGATTGCGAATCAGTGCTCTGCCCTGGTGCGCACCGCTGCGGATGCGAATGCGATCATTACGGTGCAAGAAAAGTCAGGCGAATCTTCCACAGTGCTCCGTCAGGACGAAATCATTGAAGTGGAAGTGATCGATTGGTCCAGCGTGTTCGATTCGCTTCCTTCTATCCAGGGAATTTCGACGAATTCCGCGCACGTGTCTTTCCCGCGCGATGAAGCCCTGGCAAACCTGGGAACGCCAATCTCCTGATTGGCGCGTGGCGAAACGCCAATCAGGAGATTGGCGTTCCCAGGAGACACACAATCCCGAAAGAAATGCGGGCTAGATTCACGTTGACAGGGTGTAATCGAAATTCGAGTAGAAGCAAGCCCGACGAAAAATAAATTCAGGCTACAGCTTAAACTTTTAATACCAGAGCCGAATTCCAAAGACGAAGCGTGGTTCGGCCACAGGCGTTCCCGCTACCCGTGAAAATGTGGCAGTCTTGCCAAACTTTCCCGAGTAAGCAAAACCAATATACGGCGCCACCTTGCGGCTGAATTCATAACGAAGACGCACACCGGCATCCAGATCCGACAGGCCAGTCCCAATCCCTCGCGCGGGGTCGGATTTGCTGTAGAAATTCAGCTCAAACTCAGGCTGCGCAACCAGCCGCTGTGTAAGCAGCCAATCGTAAGACCCCTCCAAACGGGCGGCAAAGTGGCCCGCGTCGCGAAAATAAAATGAGGGCTCAAGCTGAAAAAAATTCGGCGCGAGCCCTTCGATGCCAACCGCGCCCCAAACTCGTCGCGGGCCTGAATCCAGGTCGGCGCGCGCTCCAGCCTGGACATCGAAATATCGTAGACGCGGAATTGGCCGATCATAGAGTGCCTCATGATCGCCGTCGGTCATGGCCCCGTTGCTGAAAAATCCTTCCGACTTAAGCCATAACCGATTCATGTCGGTTCCAATCCAACCTTGGGCGTCCCAACGAAGTTCGTTATCTGACCCGTTGGTGCGGCCTTCGAACTGGTCGAAGAGCACATGAGCAAAGACCTTGTTGTCCATTACAGGAGGCTCCCAGCCGGCAGTGCTCGTGCCAAGTGTCCCGCTTGTATTGGAGTCCGTCTTTTGTGCTCTTGTCACGTCCGTGCCTAGAAAGGGTGCAAGGAAAAAAGTAATCGCTATACATGCATGAAAAGCGATCCTGACGTTATATCTCGTAGAACGAAAGTTTGCGCGCGTTTTCACGCGGACACCAATACCGTTCGAAACATTCCGGCTTCCATGTGGTAGATCAGATGGCAATGGAAAGCCCATCTCCCGGGCGTATCTGCGCTCACCAGATAGGTGACTCGCTCGGATGGCTTGATGATGACGGTGTGTTTATACGGGTTGAACTCCCCGTGCCCATTTTCCAGCTCACTCCATAAGCCGTGAAGATGAATTGGATGATCCATCATCGTGTCATTGATCAGAACGAAGCGCACCCGTTCCCCGAGCTTCAGTTCGATCGGCTCGGCGTTCGAAAACTTTTCCCCATTAAATCCCCAGATGTAGCGCTGCATGTTGCCGGAAAGATGTAATTCAATTTCGCGGGTGGGAGGCCGACGATCCACGCCGCGATAGCGGCCACGTAAATCGGCATACGTCAGCACGCGCCGCCCATTGTCCTTCAATCCATCTCCGGG
Organism: Saccharimonadales bacterium (SeqCode); assembly: GCA_035486415.1. Classification (GTDB taxonomy): domain Bacteria; phylum Acidobacteriota; class Terriglobia; order Acidiferrales; family UBA7541; genus Palsa-360. The sequence goes on along the minus strand of DATHNC010000121.1, from coordinate 47,404 downwards.
GTCTCCAAAGCGGCCTTTCGCTTTCATCGAAATCTGATCAATTTGCGGACCGATGCGCATGTCGATGGGCTTATGTAGCTCCAGCTTGGTCTCCATGTTGGTTGGACCAGGCAGCGGCAACGTGCGAGGGCCCGGTTGAGGGAATGGCGTTCTGCCTGTTTCACTTCCCATCAGCATTCCTGCCATTCCTTGCAAATTGGAATCCTCGTCATGGTTACCCATGCCCGGCATGTCAGCATTAGTTGAATCTCCCATTTCTATACCCGCCATTCCCTGCATACCGGAAGCGGCCTCATCGTTACCCTTGCCCGACGCGGTATCTTTGCTAGAATCCCCCATCTCCATTCTAGCCATTGTCCCCTTTTGCTCAGAGTCGCTCTTTCCGTTTGCAGGCCTGTCCATGTCTTTCATGCCGGGCATGTTCATACCTGCCATCCCGCCCATGCCCATATCGATCATCGTGCGCATTGGCCGCGGGTCCATAGGGGGTACAGCGGCCGTCATGCCCGCTCTCGGCGCAAGCGTGCCGCGCGCGTACCCGCCACGATCCTGCGACTGCGCGAAAATTGTGTAGGCTGCGTTCTCGAGCGGCTTAACGATCACGTCATAAGTTTCGGCAACGCCGATGCGGAATTCATCGACCGTAACTGGCTCTACATCGTTACCGTCTGATTGCACCACCGTCATCGCCAGGCCGGGGATGCGGACATCAAAAATAGTCATGGCTGAGCCATTAATGAAGCGAAGACGCACGCGCTCGCCCGGCTGAAATAGCCCAGTCCAATTCGCACTCGGAGCTTTTCCGTTCAGAAGATAGGTGTAGGTCGCACTCGTTACGTCACCGAAATCCGTCGGGGTCATATTCATTCGGCCCCACATCAAGCGATCAGAGATCGTGGCCCTCCAGCCATTCTTCTTTGCATCGGAAAAAAATGTGCCCGCGGTGCGCTGGTGGTAGTTGTAATATTCACTGTCCTCTTTCAGATTTCTGAAAATCGTCGCCGGATTCCCGTCGGTCCAGTCCGTCAGCAGGACGACATATTCACGGTCGAACTCGTCAGTTTCTTTATTCTGCCCATCGCTTTCCTGCAGATCACTATCGTGCCGATCAATGATCAGCGCTCCCAGCAATCCGGTCTGCTCCTGAAAACGGCTATGGCTGTGATACCAGTAGCTGCCGCTCTGTAGAACCGGGATGCGATAGACAAAAGTTTCGTTCGGCGCGATGCCTCGAAAGCTCACGCCAGGAACTCCGTCCATCCCCGCCGGGACACGCGCGCCATGCCAATGAATGGAGGTCGATTCCTTCAAGCGATTCGTCACCGCCACTGTAACTACGTCGCCCTGGCGCCAGCGTAATGTCGGTCCCGGCACAGAACCGTTCACTGCGGTCGCAACGCAATGCCTTCCTGTGAAATTTACGGGTAAATAGTCGATCGCGAGTTCGAAATGCGTTCCGGAAAGCGTGGCAGGCGTGCGGTGGTCAATTTCCGCGAAAGCGTGCAACCCAGCCCAGTCGAGACCAGCCAGCGCAGTTCCACCAGCCAGCCCCTGAATGAACCTGCGACGACCCACGGCATGAATGCGATTGTTCCCCATAAACCTGCGTTTATGAATTGTCCTAATTTCCTGATTCCCTTCTTGCTCAAACTCGCGGCCTTCACAATAGATGCGCCGTAGGCCGGATTCGTTTTGTTACGATTGGCGACGCGGCTGTCCTAGATTGACTTGGCAAACTCACCGATGGAACGCGCTGTGTTTTTGAGAACAACTTAACGTGGCAGGACATCGGCAATCATTTCTGATGTTGCACGTACAAGACCATACTTCCTCGTTTTGGATTGGACTTGCTTTAAGCGATTCCTTAACGATCTCGCATTGAAAAAAACCATCCATATCCAGGCCGTTTGACAGCGAACAGATCCTTCAGCGCCACAAGAATCCACTCATGAACGACCGGCTGACATAGGTGTCAACCGGATGTCATAAAGTCTGCGGCAAAATTTACCCAAGAGCCTCGACTTTGTTCAATTCTCTTGTTTTCAAAGCTTAATGAGTAAATGCGTGATTCGTAGTTTGGTTGCTAATTTGCACCAATTCCGTTCGGATTCGTGGAGTCTTGTAGCGGAAGGTTTTTTTCTTATGGACCGCCGGAGATTTCTTCGACTTGCCGGAACCGCTGGTGCGGCAATGGCAGTTTTGTCCCCGCGAATGGTTTCGGTGCTCGAAGCTGCGTCGGATCCCCGCCAGTTGGTTCGTTTCCCGGAAAAATCAGAGATGATTTTTCTCACCGACCGGCCTCCGCAGTTGGAAACTCCGCTTCATTATTTTCGACAGGACTTAACGCCCAATGAGGCGTTCTTCGTTCGATGGCACCTCGAAGGAATTCCCACGACCGTTGACCTTCGAACTTATCGGCTCAATATCAGCGGCGAAGTCCAGCAACCGCTGCAGCTCAGCCTGGACGATTTGCGATCGCAGTTCGATCCAGTCTCCCTCGTGGCCGTCAATCAATGTTCCGGCAATTCTCGGAGTTTCTTCGAGCCCCGCGTTCCGGGTGGCCAGTGGGGACATGGCGCGGTTGGCAACGCCAAATGGACCGGAGTTCCGCTAGAAACAATTTTGGACCGTGCACGGGTAAAGAAAGGCGCAGTGGACGTTTCCTTCAACGGGCTTGACGTTCCGCCATTGCCCACTGTGTCTGACTTCGTGAAAGCACTTTCCATCGATCACGCACGCGATGGAGAAGTGATGATCGCCTATGCGATGAATGATGAGCCATTGCCGATGTTAAACGGCTTTCCGGTGCGCCTCATCGTCCCGGGATGGTACGGAACTTATTGGGTGAAGTCTCTCAGCGACATCACCGTGTTGCCTCACGCATTCAGCAATTTTTGGACCGACAAGGCCTATCGCATTCCGAACGGACCAAATGGCACCGAATCTCCTGACCATCTAGCTACGGACACAATTCCAATTAATCGGTTCAACGTGCGTTCCATCTTCGTCCGCCCGGGGCCGGGGGACACGGTGCTCGCTGCAAAACCGAACGTAGTGGAAGGCGTGGCATTCGACTCGGGCAATGGAATCAGCAGAGTTGAAATTTCCATGGATGGAGGAACGACCTGGGAGGATGCTCGACTGGACCCGGAAATCGGAAAGTATTCCTGGCGGCGCTGGCGGATGTCATGGACTCCAAAAAGCCGCGGGCAATATCGATTGATGGCTCGCGCCACAAATAAAGCGGGCAATACCCAGAGCAAGGAACAGTGGAACCGCAGCGGTTTTATGTGGAATGTAATCCAGCAAGTTGATGTGAAGGCTGAATAACGTAGCATGATCCCAAAAACAAAAGGTGCCGTTCTCTCGATCGCGTTCGCAACGTTGATCGTCGTTTGCGGCGGCCCATTAAAAATCTCCAAAGAATTGGACCTCGCAAACGCAAACGGGAAAATGCCTTCGATGCCCAATCCCAAGCCGGAAAATCCAGTTCATTCCATCGTGATGCCACATGACGAACCGATTTTTCCGCCGGGTCCTGGCCGGGACGAATTCGTAAGCGCGTGCGTCATTTGCCACTCGCCGCAATACATCACCATGCAGCCGCGATTTTCGCATGCGACATGGCTGGGCGAAGTCAAAAAAATGAAGGATGTCTACGGCGCGCATATTTCCGACGATGAAGTTACAAAGATTGCGGAGTACCTGTTTTTAATCAACGGAGAAAGCGATGCGGCCCGTCCTCCAAAAGGTGGGACTTATGGCGAATAACATTGGCAGCACGCCGCAATCGCCATCGCATCCGCCGTTGCTCCTGGTAGTTTCCGTTCTTCTTCTGGGCACAGTACTCGCCTGGTGGGGAACGAGAGACAAACGCCGCTGGTTTGGGGAATCACTTCGCGAGCCCGTTTCTACGGGGGGCGCGATTCTTCCTCTGTCCGCGCAGGAAGAGAAAGTTTCGCAGGATCGCGGCTCGCAAATTTCTCAGCTGCAATGCGCGGGCTGCCACCAAATGTTCGCGCGTTCCACGGGGCCAAGCTACGAGGAGATTGTGACATTTTACGGCCGGCAATCCGCAGGCCCGAATGACAGATCGAATTTGCTCTCGCGGCTTTCACTCGCGGTGGTTCATCCCCGGCCGGGATGGGGCAATTTTGCCCCCGGGCCCGAGTTGTCTCTCTCTGGCGATGACCGCTTGGCTGTCGCGAGTTGGATCTTAAGCAATTTTCAGCAAGAGAAAAATTTAAGTGAACCGACAGGAAAATGAGCACCGTTTCAGGACAATTCGTCAACCGAAAACCACAGGCGAACGGCCAATCCGCCGTCGAACTTCCCTCCGTTGAATACAGCCTGATCCGCGCTCACATTTTCGCCTCGTTGGTCACGCTGCTTATCTCCGTTTCATTTGGCCTTATGGTGGCGACGAAGTTTAATTTTCCCGAATTCCTCGGCGGCAATTCCTGGCTCACATGGGGAAGGCTTCGCTACAACCACACGCAGGGAATATTTTTTGGATGGCTAGGCAACGCATTCCTCGCTTTCTTCTACTACGCTGTGCCACGTCTGGCGGACAGGCCCGTTTTCAGCCGCAAGCTGGGGTGGCTGCTTTTCTGGGTCTGGAATTTTGCTGTGGTGCTCCCCGGATGGGTTCTTGTCTTGGCCGGCTTCAGCCAGCCCCTGGAATGGGCGGAATTTCCAATCGTCGTGGACGCATTCGTTGTGCTCGCTTTTATTTTGATGACGTTTGAGTTTGTCGTGCCTTTCGTCAGAGTGCGGTCAGCTGACCTTTTTGTCAGCGCCTGGTACATCATCGGCGGCATTATTTTCACGATGCTTGCCTACCCGGTTGGAAATTTTGTGCCGGAGTATATTCCCGGTGCGATGGGCGCGGCGTTCAGTGGCCTCTGGATTCACGATGCGGTTGGCCTGTTCGTAACGCCATTTGCTCTCGCCATCGCTTATTACGTGATTCCGGCGACCACGCGCCGTCCCATCTACAGCCACTTTCTTTCGATGGTTGGCTTCTGGGTGCTCTTCTTCATATACCCATTGAACGGAACTCATCATTACGTGTATTCCGCAATTCCGATGGCCGCGCAGAAAGGCGCCATCGTCGCTTCCGCCTATCTCGGAATGGACGTGATTCTGGTGGTCACCAATCTGCTTCTGTCTTTGCGTGGAAATAGCGGAACCACTTCAAAAGACGTGCCGCTGCGTTTCGTGTGGTTTGGCGTGGTGGCCTATCTCGTGGTGAGTTTGCAGGGATCGGTACAGGCGTTAATGCCAGTCAATCGCTTCATCCATTTTACGGACTGGGTTATCGGCCACTCCCATCTGGCGATGATCGGTTTTGCAAGTTTCACCGCGCTCGGCGGCATTGCCCATATGTGGCAGCGCATTCCCGGCACGCGCTACAACGAGCGCGCGATGAATTGGTCTTTCTGGCTTGTGGCGTCGGGAATTACCTTGATGGTGGCTGACCTTACGATCGCGGGCCTCGTCGAAGCACAAGTCTGGGAGTCAAGCGCACCCTGGATCGATTCCGTCCGCGCGGTTTCGAGTTATTGGTTGGTCCGCACATTCTCAGGATTGCCTATTGCCGCAGGTTTCATTCTATTCTGGATTGCACTCGTCACAGGCCCGGAGGTTTCGCAAGAGACTACCTCCGAGGCGAGTCGCGAAGTTTCCGAAATCGTTCCCAAATTCGATGGCAACGATTCAACTTCGCACGAGCTTTCATTTTCAAATTGGCTGAGCCATGCATATGTCATCGCGTTCGGCGCGGGTGTAGGTTTCTTCGCGCTTTCGTTTCTGATTCTCGCGATTCTTCCCGGAAAAGACCTGGAGAATGAAATCAATAGAGTCGCTCCCGTCACCATGCCCACACTCACGGCTTCTGAGCAAAGGGGCAGAGTAATCTATGGACGCGAAGGATGCGCGTATTGCCACACCGAACAAGTGCGTTTTCTCGCTGCGGATGTGCGGCGGTTCGGAGCGCCCACCGAGGCCTGGGAGACCAAGTACGATTACCCGCAACTGTGGGGCACGCGGCGAATCGGACCGGACTTGTCACGCGAATTCAATCTCCACCCTCAAGACTGGCAGCTCACTCATCTCTTTAACCCTCGATTTGTCGTCCGTGATTCCGTCATGCCTCCGTATCCATGGTTCTTCAGTGGCGGCCCCAGCAAACCCACGCAGGAGGGCTTGGATTTGCTTGCTTATCTTCAATCTCTTGGACGCGCCCGTGAACTCTCCGGCCTGGACCGCCAAGCATTGGCTTTCGGCGCCAAGTCTGGCCAATCGGAAATGGCTGATATGACGATGGGGAGCGATCCCAGCGCCGAAGCCACTCCTCCCACTGTCCCCGTCGCGATGGTTGGAGGATTTAGTGACAGCGCTCCCCTTCTGCACCCCGCGGCGGTTCCCGGAGATTTACATGAAGAGATGAGCCGTGGCGGAAATCTATTCACCGCGAACTGCGCGTCCTGCCACGGATCCAGTGGATCCGGTGATGGCGCAGCTTCTCCAAGCCTTTTGCCGAAGCCTGCGGACCTGACCGCCGCTCGCTTTTCCGATGAGCGATTGAGCAGCGTTCTGTGGAACGGAATCGCGGGATCTTCCATGCCACCCTGGCGACAGCTCCCTGCTGAAGATTTGCGCGCGCTGATTGCCTACGTCCAAAGCTTACAGCGCCTGGCTGCCGCGCCATCCGCGCAGGAAGCTTCGACTGCGATCCAGGGCTTGCCGTATTTCGCAGCCTACTGCGCCAGTTGCCATGGAGTGACCGGAGCGGGTAACGGGCCGGTCGCTAGCGCTCTGGCTCCGGCGCCAACAAATTTTCACTTGAAAAAACCATCCGAGGAAAGAGTCTTGGATGTTTTGGAAAATGGCGTTCCGGGAACGGCCATGCCGCCCTGGAAGACCCAACTCAACGAAGATGAAAAGCGCGCGCTCGCCAAATTTGTTCCCTCTTTATATGGCTTACCGCCGGAGAACACCGGGCCATGATCAATTTAATCGTGATCGTAATTTCCGCCATTGTTTTTGCTCTGATGGTGCTCTGGTGGCGTTGGCCGGCTTTGCGCGATCGTATGGAAGCCCCGAAATATTCGATGCTCCGCCAGGAGCGTCGCTTCGATGAACGGAATGCGTGGCCCGCAACCGGCAAGCCCGTTCGATCTTTCGATCATGAAGATTCCTGATTAGACTTGATATTATTAAAGTGTTAGGTAATTGGACGAATGTTGCGAGCCTGACACTTTCGCGCGGGCGCGATTCCACCAAGTTGATCCTCTTTTTGCTTTATCTCCCGCTACTTCATCAACTTTCAAGATTTGATTTTTCGGCGTGGTATGGCACACCGTGTGCACTTTCACAGTGGGGGATGGCAGGGCATTGCTGAGCATCGCAATTCCCGACGAACCCACGGAAAAGAGGTCAGGAATGGCGCGCAATTTATCGCCGCATGCATCGACAACTTACACGGATTGTAGACGCTGGAAAACGGGCGCTAAGGCTGAATCGTCGATTGTTCTTGACCTCTCCGTTCTCGCAGACGGTATCGAAAACGGATATTTTTCAAGCAAGTTGAGAAAACGGAGGTAACCCATCATGGTGACGTACGCGCTCTTGATAGTGCTAGTGATCGAGTTCTTTTTGGTTGTTCTGGAGAATGGATCGGGACAATAGGGACAGCGGGGTTGCCGGTCCGAATAGATCATGAATATTTTTGGCAATTTTTCACGGAAGGAAATTGAGGGAAATTTGGCAATGATAAGAACGAAAATGATTATTTCAGGAGTTCTTGTAGTGTTTTTTTTTCTGGTTTCATCGGCCAAAGCGCAGGAGGGTGATTCCATGCGCAGCGAAGTCGCATTGCAAGGGACCGGTTTTTTCACCAAGGATTCGCAGCAAATCGGAACAATGGAGCATTCCACGAACACGGGAGGGATATTACTCAGCTACCGCTTTCATTTCAATCACTGGCTCGCCGTTGACGCGAGCTATGGTTTCGATCGAAATGCGCAGCAGAATTTCACGCCCCTCGGAAACTTTAATATTCAGACCAACGTGCATCAGGCAACCGCAGCGCTGATCGCCAGCTTGCCTGTTTCCATTCTACGGCTGAAACCTTATGTGCTCGCGGGAACGGGGGCTCTCGTGTTTAGTCCCACTGGCAACATGGGAGGATTCATTCCCGGGGAGCAGCAACAGGGACGCGCGACATTTGTGTGGGGTGGCGGCGTGGACTACCGTGTCTTCAAACAACTCGCTATTCGAGTGGAGTACCGCGGATTTGTCTACGACCGCCCGGACTTCGGACTTCCGATACTACCTTCGCATGTAACCTCGTATACCTCACAGCCGTCTGCTGGAGTTGTGTTGCACTTCTGATCTTCACCCCTGGCAGGGGAACCACGTCGTCCATCGCTGGATTGCTTTCTAACAGAGCAACCGGAGCGCGCAAAACAAGGGGTATCGCAACTATGCTTTTAATAAAAATCGTGTGGGAAATGGAATCTCAGGACGACGATTTCGATGAGGGCGAAGTTCGCCAGGCGTGGCAGGTTGAAAAATTATTGATTCGCGCACACGAAATCCATCGCGCGCACGGTGGATTGTTTGGCTATGACCTTGAAGATTGGCTGGAAGCGGAACGTGAATTGGCCAAAAAAGACAAGCCGCAGGATTTCAGAGTCTGGGGAAGGTAGCTCACAGGAGAGGGAAGCAACACGGTTGCAAATTGTGTCCCCAGGCCGGTGATGGAAGGAACTCAAGTGGGTATTGAGAATTATAAGAATGTGATTGTCGGGAGCGGCGAAGGCGGAAAATATCTGGCCTGGCATTTGGCGCAATCCGGACAAAAAACAGTGGTCGTTGAACGACGGTGGATTGGCGGTTCCTGCCCGAATGTTAATTGTCTTCCCAGCAAAAACGAAATCTGGAGCGCCAAAATTGCCGACCTGGTGCATCACGCGGCGCAGTTCGGTGTAACGACCGGCAGCGAGTCTTCCGATATGACGGCTGTTCGAAAGCGGAAGCGCGAGATGGTCGATGGCCTGATCGCCATGCACCTGGACCGCTATAAAGCGAGCGGCGCAGAACTTGTGATGGGCGAAGCAAAGTTTGTAGCCTCCCGGACGCTGGACGTGCGGCTGAATGACGGCAGCCTCCGAACACTTACAGGTGAGCGCATATTTCTGAACCTTGGAACCCACGCTTCAATTCCACAGGTGCCCGGTCTGGCAGAGTCCGAGCCGTTAACGAATATTGAAGCACTCGAACTGGATCGTTTGCCCGAACACTTGATTGTGCTCGGCGGAGGTTATGTGGGCCTGGAATTCGCTCAGGCCTATCGTCGCTTTGGCAGCCAAGTGACGATCCTTGATCGAGGTCCACAGATTCTTGCGAATCAGGATCCGGACGTTGCAGCCGCGCTGCTCCAGATTTTTGCCGACGAAGGAATTGAAGTCGCGGCCCCTGCCGAACTGCTCAGTGTGGGCGGCCGCTCCGGAGCGGGTGTCAGCCTCATCGTCCAAACTTCATGCGGTGAAAAAATGATTCAGGGCACAGATATCCTGGTTGCGACTGGACGCTCACCCAACACTGCCGGAATTGGGCTGACCGCTGCCGGAATCGAGCTGGATCAACGGGGCTACGTGAAGGTAAACGATCGGCTGGAGACAACCGCTCCCAATATTTGGGCCATTGGTGAATGCGCCGGCAGCCCACAATTCACGCATATCTCGCTCGACGATTTTCGGGTGATTCGCGATAACCTGGCCGGCAAAAATCGCACCACTCGTGGTCGCATGATCCCATCGTGCCTGTTCACAGATCCTCAGCTCGCGCACGTTGGCCTCACCGAAACCGAAGCGAAACTCCAGGGAATTTCCGTGCGAGTCCTCAAATTGCCTACTGCGGCCGTGCTTAGGACGCGAACCACAGGGGAAAGCCGCGGCTTCATGAAAGCACTGCTCGAAGCAGAGGGCGACCGAATCCTCGGCTTCACGATAATCGGAGCAGAGGCCGGTGAAGTGATGGCCGTGGTGCAGATGGCCATGCTCGCCGGACTTCCTTACACATCTCTGCGCGATGCCATTCTCACACACCCGACGATGGCGGAAGGGCTCAATGCTCTTTTTTCCAGCGGTGTACAGACAAAAGTTGAGCCAATGAAAAGCCGCATGGCTGCCAGCTGACACTTTCGGAGATGACACGAGGAAGGCTTCGAGGTTCAGGCTAAGGTTCCGGTCAAAAAAGTTTGCAAATTTTTACACGAAATTTTGAGCCTATCCACCGAGAGAGATCATCCCAAATTTAGAGACCCATGTGGGCAGGAGGCAGGACGCCAGGTCGAGTTGCTCCGCACAGCCCGCCACTAGTACGGCGAATCGTTTGGAAAGGATTGTTAAAATGTGGACCAATGGAAGAAATAGAATTCTGTTATTTGCATTGCTCGCGATCGTCGCAGCGTACTCAAGAACTTCGCTGGTCCGCGCTCAAAAAGAATTTAAACTGCCTCCGCCAGCCACAAGCCCAACATGTGCGAACGATAGCGGATTGAAGCTACCGCCCGGATTTTGCGCGTCGGTATTCGCCGATGGCATCGGTCATGTGCGTCAAATGGTGGTGTCGCCGAGCGGAGTTCTTTACGTAAACACATGGTCGGGCAGGTACTACGGAAATGACACCCCGCATCCGGGTGGATTCCTGGTCGCCCTGCAAGATAGCTACGATTCGGGAAAGGCCGATGTGATCGTGCGTTTTGGCGAAACCGTGCAAAGCGGCGGGACGGGCGGGACGGGTATCGGCTTATATAAAGGATCGATTTACGCCGAAATTAATGATCGCATTGTGCGATATGAGTTGCCGCCCAATGGTTTCGTGCCGACCAGTTCCGCTGAAACTATTGTCTCTGAGCTACCCCTGGGAGGCGACCACCCGATGCATCCCTTCATCATCAGTCCGGAAGGATCGATGTACGTCGACGTGGCCACCGCGACCAATTCCTGCCAATTGAAAAATCGTACGCTCAAGTCACCGGGAATCGACCCCTGCACGGAACTTGAGACCCGCGGCGGCATCTGGCTTTACGACGCGAACAAGACGAATCAAACCTTTTCACCAGGTGAGCGTTATGCCACTGGAATCCGCAACGCGGAAGGTTTTGCATTCGACCCGGACGGGCGAATCTTTGTAACGCAACACGGACGCGATCAATTGCACGCGAATTGGCCCGACCTGTATAAACCCGATCAAGAGGCTACGCTGCCAGCTGAAACGTTGTTGCTTTTAAAGGCCAGAGGAGATTATGGCTGGCCCGAGTGCTACTACGATTCGTTCGTGCAAAAGCTGGTCCTGGCGCCCGAATATGGGGGAGACGGCAAAAAGGTTGGAGTTTGCGCGGACAAGATCGGTCCCATCGCGGCATTTCCGGCGCATTGGGCGCCGAACGCAATGGTTCGCTACGACAAGGATCAATTCCCTCCACACTACCGTGATGGCGTCTTCATCGCCTTCCACGGCTCCTGGGATCGCGCGCCCTATCCTCAAGGTGGATACAACGTGGTTTTCCAACCGATCTCAGGGGACCACGGATCCGGCAATTGCGAAATTTTCGCGGACGGCTTTGCAGGAGCAATGAAGACTCCGGCCAAAGCTGAACATCGTCCCACCGGCCTGGCCGTGGGAGTGAACGGCGCGCTTTACGTTTCCGATGACATTCGTGGACGGATCTACCGAATCGTATATCAAGGTAACTCAGATGATAATGTAAAGAAAATTACGCCTTGCCCAAGCCAAACCGCACCGGCCGGAAGTGCAGTTAACGTGGCGGTGGCGCCACCAGAGGGCACACATCCAAACGCAGGGATGGCGGCGAGCAACCTTCCCGTTCCTCCCGGCTCGACCCGTGAAATGGTGACACTCGGCGAGCGTGTCTTCCGCGGTCAGGTGGCGGGAGCAGCGTGCACGGGCTGCCATGGCGACAGCGGTGAGGGTACGCCGTTGGGACCCGCGCTTACGGGTAAGAAATGGTTGTGGAGCGACGGCAGCTATGCAGGAATAAAAAAAACAATTACCGAGGGAGTGTCGCAACCGAAAAATTATCGCAGCCCGATGCCGGCTATGGGAGGAACGCAACTTACGCCAGACCAGTTACAAGCAGTCTCAGCCTATGTGTGGGCTATAAGCCATCGCGCATCCCCGGGAGGCAGCCGCTGAGCCAGCGAGAAGATTTCTAACGACCAATAATCGAAGTTTGCGCTTGTATCGCTTTCGATTTGCTGTAGCCCGCCTCTGATCCTTCGTTTTCACTCAGGACAAGAGAGGCGGGCTACAACAATCAAACTCAAAACGCATTCCTCAACCGCCTTGATGTGTCAGCAAAACTCCCCGACTGTCTTTCCATGTAAGATGATTTAATATTAACCGCACAGCTCTTCCGGAGCCAAAGGGGGCGCAATGTCATCTTTGCCAGTACCGAGCGCACTCGATAGTCGCACACAAGCTTTTCCCGTGCTGACCGAAGCTCAAATCAATCGTATTCGTTCTGTTGGCAATGTGCGGCATGTCCAAAAAGGTGAAATCGTTTTTGAGCGGGGAGACACGGTTGTTCCATTCTTTGTTCTGCTTTCCGGAAAAATGGAAATTGTGCAGCCGGACTTGAATGGAGAAGCCACAGTCGCCAATCACGGCCCCGGCGAGTTCACCGGTGAAATGACCATGATCTCTGGTCGGCGCACCCTGGTGCGAGGCCGCGTGACCGAAGCGGGCGATTTCCTGGAGCTGAGCGGCGAAGCCCTGCGGTCGCTGGTGGCGAGAGACGCGGAACTCAGCGAAATTTTCATGCGCGCATTTATTTTGCGCCGGCTGGAACTGATTCGCAGTGGCCGTGGCGGCATCATCCTGATGGGGTCGCGCCACTCAGCCGGCACATTGCGGCTACGCGAATTTTTAACCCGCAACGAGCATCCTTATACGTACGTCGATCTCGATACCGACAAAACTTCACAAGAACTTCTCGACCGCTTCGATGTGAAGCTGGACCAGATTCCGGTTGTCATCTGCACCAGCAAGGCCGTCTTGCGTAACCCGTCCGTGCCGCAATTGGCCGAGTGCCTCGGATTGAATATCGCGATTGACGAATCACTGATTCGCGATTTGATCATCGTTGGCGCTGGCCCCTCGGGATTGGCTGCCGCTGTTTACGGCGCATCGGAAGGCTTGGATACGTTAGTAATTGAAACAACCTCGCCCGGAGGACAAGCTGGATCAAGCTCTAAAATCGAAAACTATCTTGGTTTCCCGACGGGACTTTCCGGCCAGGAGTTGGCTGCGCGTGCCCTCGCCCAAACGGAAAAATTTGGCGCTCAAATGATGGTCGCTCACAGTGTTGTTAAACTGGACTGTGAAAAGCGCCCGTACAAAGTTGTTCTGGACAACGGCAATCGCCTCGCCACCCATTCCGTAATCATTGCAACCGGCGCGCAATACAACAAGCCACGTATCGCCAACCTCGCCCAATTCGAGGGCCAGGGAGTCTATTACGGCGCCACTTACATGGAATCTCAGTTGTGCGAAGCGGAAGATATTATCGTCGTAGGCGGAGGAAATTCCGCCGGGCAAGCAGCCATCTTCCTTTCTCAAACTTCGCGTAAAGTTCACATGCTCGTTCGCTCCGGCGCGCTGTCCGACACAATGTCTCGCTACTTGATCCAACGAATCGAAGAGAATCCAAATATCGAGATGCACTACAGGACAGAAATTGTAGGCCTCGACGGCGACACACATCTGAAACAGGTGACCTGGCAAGATAAATCCACCGGCGATATTTCAAGCCACGCGATCGGCTATGTCTTCATCATGGCTGGGGCATCGCCGCATACGGGGTGGCTGGCGGGCTGCATCGCGCTCGATAACAAGGGCTTCATTCTTACCGGGCGGGACCTGGACGCGGTTCTGGAAAATCGGCCATGGAAGTTGTCTCGTCCTCCTCAAATGCTGGAGACAAGCCTTCCCGGTGTATTCGCGGTTGGCGATGTGCGATCGGGCAATGTGAAACGCGTAGCCTCGGCCGTGGGCGAAGGCGCGATTGCCATTCACCTTGTGCACAATGCATTGGCCGAAGTGTAAAAACAATTTGGGCCGCACATGTAAAACCCGCCTACTCAAAAAAGAGCGGCCACCACAAAAGCAACGGCAAATTTTCCCGGTTTCACCGTATCTCCTTTTGTAGCAGGCCCGATTTTGTCATCCGAGCCACCCCATGCCGCCTGCAGACAACCCTGAATTTCGCTCCACGAGTTCGAAAAAATGACCTCAACCTTTCCCCCTTTCCAAGCTCACTTCCGTATACATTGACCTTGCGGATTCGTAGTATGATTTGGGCGGGGAGTTCTGGAAATTGAGTTCCGGCATGCGACCATGTGTTTCAGGGTGAGTCTGATCCACACTCTCCGTTCCATCCAGCATAGGAAATGTAACTCCCGGAAGCATCCTGAGATGGGCTTGCATTCTTGCCTTGGCCGAGGCGATATAAAAATTTTAATCGTAGAAAAAGAGTAACAATGGACGCACTGGCGAAAGTTAAAAAGAAATTGCAGGACGAAATCACCACGCTCGAATATGAAATGAACGTGGAATTGCCCAAGGAATTGATGAAGGCGCGCGCACACGGAGACCTCTCTGAAAACGCCGAATACAAGTACGCCAAGGAGCGCCAGGGATACGTATCTGCACGGCTCGGGCAGCTGAAGAAGCGCCTCGGCGATATTGGCATGCTGAACCTGAATAATATTCCCGCTGATCGCACGGGTTACGGCTCGCGTGTCTGGGTGCTCGATGTAAAAAAGTCCATCGAGATTGAATACAAGCTGGTGAGCACCGAGGAAGCCGACGTCACTGCAGGCTTGATCTCGACGACGTCCCCGATTGGAAAGGCCCTTCTGGGCAAAAATGTGGGCGACGAAGTGCAAGTTCAGACCCCCGCGGGGATCAAGGAATTTGAAATTGTTCGGTTGAAAACCATCCACGAAGAAGAATAGCTGTAGCGCCTTACTCGATTCATGCGGGAGTGACGGTTCCGATGCGTAACATTGGCATTCTCGGCGGCATTGGAGAAACCATGGCCCTTCTTGGCCTTGGCCTGCTATGGACTTTCCGCGCGCAGGCATGGGATTGGATGCGAGAACTTCTGGACATATGGCGCGGTGAAATCTCGGGCCGCGATCCCCATCTTTCCGATCCTCTCTATCGCCGCGCGAAACCCCGCCGCCCTCGGGGCGCCCTGGCACTGATCAGTGGCGTGGTGCTGCTTTTCGTCGGGCAGATTCTTTTCCTAATTGACCTGACTTTTTAGGATCAGGCTCAGCCACGATTTAACCCAATTTCAATTTTCATATTGCAACTAGAAGTCACCTGGATGCCTTGACGTTCTCAACAAGGGTCCGGGTCTGCTGTAGCCCGCCTCTTCAGAGGCGGGGGTTTAGATTTCACACGTCGACCCTGCCACCGGGGAACCTAAATCCCCGTCTGTGAAGAGGCGGGCTACAGCATCTGGACTGCGCGGAATGCAAACCCTATCGTGTGGTCCAGAATTTCAAAATGTCGAGATACTCCTAATTTCGTGAAATTCGTACTGTGCTTTTTCGGGAGGTAGGCCGCGGGGCTCGCTGGGTTAGAGCGAGCCCCGCACGGTGATTGAGGTCCAACGCCTTCAATCCAAAGGCCACTCGGGCCTTGAAATGCCGGCTCGGAATAAAGAGGAGGAAATTGCGGGAGTGTGGGAGGGAACAAAAAAGGAAACCTGGATTAATATTGCAAAAAAGTTAGCGTCACTGGCTGTCTGTTGCCCCAGCGGCTGATTTACGCGTTGTTTAATTCGTTGAATCATTATCGCTACCATTTCACGAAATGACTGCTCGTTCATTAAAACTTCGCGAATTTAAAATTGCAGAGCGGGTTCGCGGATAAAATTTATAAAGTAATGAACCCGCTCAGCTCCCACGCACAGGAGCAAATAAAATTCTTTCGATCTACGGTTTACCTGAGAGCACGAAGCTCTCCATTCGCGAATCGAATCAAAATAATTGCTAACCGTGTGGCTTTGATGAAGTTAGAGGGTAGAGAGGGAACATCCAATCGGGCGTTTGCTGTAGTACTAGTCCTGAAAAACTTGCCCTCACTAGCGCGTTTTTGTATGTGTGCCGCCCGGGGAAGCCATCAAATCGCAGTTAACTGAAGAAATATTCACACGTTGTGGTGAATTCGCTCCAGCCTGTTAAGTTTTTCCCGGTGCGGGAAAAACCTACAGGCTGAAGCTCGACGGTTAAACACAGGCGGGAGAATTTGTTTCATATCGACGTGATTCCCTTTTGGTGCACGTTACGATTTCGGACCCATACTTAGCCTTGTTGTGAATTGGTGATGACCTGGATGGCGCGGAACACCCCGGCCAAAAGCTCCATCACGATGCGGCAATATGCGATCCACAACAGCAGGGCCGGGACGCTGAGAATCAGCGCGAGCAGGCCATTCGATGTGGATGTCTGGAAGCCGCTGAACACAAGCCAAACGGCCGCAACCAGTCCGGCCAGTAAATGCACACTGTAAAGGATCTTTAACATTTGCGGCGTCACGTAGCGGCGAAATGAAAAATCCATCATATTTTCCATCAACCCGGTTTCCCGGGGAATTGCTTGTTCTTCCATATAATTCGGTGCTGTGGCCATGGCGTATTTCCTCCAATCGAGAGTTTGCAGGCTTGGGAAAACCATCCTACTCACTTACGCCAATCGTGCCTCCTCGTCTGAAGGACGGGACTGCCCAAAGAAGTAGCTGGCCGGTCGTACAGGCATTGGCCATAGGTTGGTGTTTGCCATTGTGAGGTGTGGATACACATGGTCTAAACCCGCCTCTGATCCTTCGTTTTCGCTCAGGATAAGAGCGGCGGGCAACAACGCTGTATCCAGCCAGGTCCTGAGGCTCCTTTCTTTTTATTGACCCCTCGTGCCGCCCGCGCTATAAGTCCGCATCAGTTTCGGAGCGTTCGGAACGCAGCCACCGCGGCTAAACAAAGAGGTCCATCATGTTCTGTGCAAAGTGCGGAATTCGAGTGGAAGAAGGACAGCGGTTTTGCCAGGCGTGCGGGCATGAAGTCGGCGCTCCTGTAATCGCAGTACCTGCGACACCAGAAGCCGTTCCTCCCGCTACTATGTCCGGCAGCACGTATTCCGTTCCGTCGTTCCCCTATGGGACATTCTGGGCGCGGCTGGTGGCGTATCTAATCGATAGCCTCATTGTTGGGCTGCCCTCGATGATAGCGCTGTTTGCTGCGATATTCTTTTTAGGCAGCTTTGGCGTCATGGTGCATCAAACGCATGCGGATCCGGATGCCGTTCGAGCGATGATCGCGACCCTGATTCCGATTTTCATTTTGGGCATGCTCGCTCTCATGATCATTCATTGGCTCTATTTTGCGGGTATGGAAAGCTCTGCGCGTCAGGGCACCATTGGAAAATCGGTGATGTCCTTGCGTGTGTCTGATCTTGAAGGGAAGCGCATTTCTTTCGGGCACGCGACCGGCCGCTTTTTCGCGAAAATTGTGAGCGGAATGATTCCCTTCCTCATCGGGTATCTGATGGCGGCTTTCACCGAGAAAAAGCAGGCCCTGCATGATTTGATTGCAGGGACGCTAGTGCTTGGGAAATGAAATTAGAAGGGAAATAAAACTAGAATTGTAGTTTGGAGTTGGGGGGTTGCGGGAGATTTTCCGCAGCTAGGGCAACGAGCCAAAAACGGCCACGCTTTTCGTCGTTGCGGCAAACACTTTCCCGTCCGCAATCATCGGCGTTATGAATTTATTCCCCGAGCCAAAGTGGTCGCGCGAGTTAGCCGCTTGATTGCTGTTGTAAAGCTCCTGCGTCAGGTCATTTGCAGCGTATGCGTGCAGCACGGCGGTACCTGTATTTTCAATGGCCCAGACAATTCCATTGGAGGTCCCATTTGCCGAAACGCTGGGTAAAACTCCGGGATAAGTAAATGACGCGCCGGTGTGAACAGGCGTCGTGGAAAGCTTGCCGTTGGCGATGGAGAAAGATTTCAGTGTCCCATTGACGTCGCAATAATAAACCGTGTTGTTGAAATAAGCCGGAACTCCCCATACCCCGTTTGGCACCGCCCCCGCCAATTCCTGGTAGACATTGTTCGCGCTGAGGCTGAATTTGCCCATATTATTGCGGTTCACGACGTAAATATTTCCGTCCTTTCCCGCGCCAACCGCTAGATTGAGTGTATTCGCCGTCCCGTAACTCAAATCAGGCAAGACCATCGCGCCGCCGGAACCAAGATCTGTATCAGTACCTGATTCGCTCACTGTGGTCGACATATCAAAATAATCCGCTACCTTCAGATTTCCGGCCGTCGAAATTTTTACGAACCCGTTGCCGTAGTCTTGCATGTTTGGGAAACCATTCGCGTCGAGCGTCGTTTCAAAAGTGCCATTCGCCATCAGAGCATAAATATTCCCCTGCGGGTCCGCGGCCAGGCCTCCGCCGCTCTGCCAGATGGAACCCTCATGGCCGTTCGGCGTGAGGTTAAGCACAGCGGTTTGCGCAAGCGTGGTCTGGTTATAGGCCATGACCCAGGCCGTGTACGGGCTGAAATCACAGTGCGAAGCCCAACTTGTGTAGATCACGCCATTCAGAAGAAGCAGCCCGGCACGCTCTTTGTATTGCTTGGGATCAAACGTGACGATGCCTCCGGAACTGTTGTCTCCGGCTCCCGGATAAGTCGCCTGCACGGTGACAGGGCCGCCATTCACTTCTCCCCCCGTCGTAATGTCAAGCGCGTGCAACCGCTGAAAATAGGTCGTGCCGCTTTTTGACATGGCCACTGCATAAAGAATTCCGTGCGCACCGGCCGCACGGTCAATCACCGGAGTGGACGTGATGCCGATCTCCGGCGTGACCTGGTTGCAACCACGATCATCACTCGTCGTTTCTCCTGCTCCGAGCAGGGAAACCTGCCAGAGCTTCGTTCCTGTGTCCGCATCGAACGCATAGGCCGAGTCGTGCTCGGTCATGACGAACACCACGTTGTGCGCGACTCCGGATATGGAAAGTTGGGAAAGATAGAGCGGTTCGGCGTCGACGAGGCCATCCACCGAAAGATTGCGTAGCAGGCCAAATGTGGCCGAATTTACATTGGCCTGCGTCAGCTTCGTTTCCGTCGTGTTTTGTCCAGTACGCGCCACATCATTGTGGTACGTCGTTACGTCCGTGCCAGCGGACGAGACCACCGCATTCACAGTAAGCGTCGCCGCATTGCTTGTAATACTGGTCACTGTATTGGAGACGATCACGCGGAACGTCGCGCCGTTGTCGCCCGATACTGTTGCCGGCGTGGTGTAGCTTGCAGAAGCCGCCCCGGAAATATTCGTATTATTTTTTTGCCACTGGTAGGTCAAAGGCGCCGTTCCCGCCGCAACGACCGAAAATGTTGCAGTCTGTCCAACGGTCACCGTTTGATTGGCTGGCTGCGTCGAGATACTGGGCGCGACAGGTGAGGCATTCACAGTCAGGGTGGCTACGTTGCTCGTCACATTGCCTGCGGAATTGGAGACGATCACACGAAACGTCGCGCCATTGTCGCCGGAAACCGTTGCGGGTGTGGTGTAACTCACTGAAGTCGCCCCACTTATATTCGCGTTATTTTTCTGCCATTGGTAGGTAAGGGGCGCCGTCCCCGTAGCCATCACAGAAAAAGTAGCTTGTTGTCCGGCCAGCACGATTTGGCTCGCGGGCTGAAGCGTTATCGAAGGAGCAGTCGTCGGGTCCGGCGGCGGCGTAGTAGTCGCGCCACTGCAACTCCACAAAATCAGAGCCAGCCCGAAAAGGAAAATTCCTGCCGCAACTAGTTTCCCATGTGTGGTTTGCATAAATAGCCCTAATCCCTTTTCATGCAAAATCTATGGATCAGCTAAAAACAGTTGGCCGACGGTGAAGACAATGGAAAGGGATTCCTTCCAGTATAGGTGCAAAATGCATCTGAAATACCTGTCCGATAGACTCGATTTGGTCTAGTGTTCATTTTTGGCACGTTTTAGATTTCCTACACAAGATTTGGCCGCCGCACCATACGGTCCACACACGATAATCAGTTCGGCCTTGCCCTAGTTTGAAAAAAATTCGCCTGGCACGATTCTTTAGCAGGGCGGGACTTTACAGGCTGCGGAAAAACCCAATACTCTCTCATTCTGAGCGAAGCGAAGAATCTCTCCTTGTTTCTTCTCCTATACTTAAATTGAAGAAAGATTCTTCGCTTCGCTCAGAATGACAAAACAAGGCCTTTTTTCCGCCACCTGTTTAGTCGTGACGAGGAGCACCTATGACCGAGCTAAAGGCTCGAGCTCCTAAATTGGAATTCATTTCAAATTAGGACGGGTCCATCCACTTAGTGGGATTGGATGAGCCGCGCGGTTGTGCTAACGTCTTTTCCTTATGTCACATCGCATCGGCGTGCTGTTATCTGGACGTGGGTCAAATTTTGTGGCGCTGGCCGACAGTATTGCGGCTGGGCGCATCCCAGGCGCGGAGATCGCGATAGTCATCAGCAATCGCGAGGGCGCGCCCGGTTTGGCGCTGGCCGAGGCACGAGGAATCAAAGCAAGAGCGATCCCCTCGAAAGGTCTGGCGCGAGATGAGTATGACCGCCTGGCCGTGGAAGAATTGCGCAAAGCAAACGTGGATATCGTCTGCCTTGCTGGATTCATGCGATTGCTCTCGCCCTATTTTGTGGCGGCATTTCCGCAGCGTATCCTGAATATTCACCCGTCGCTCTTGCCTTCTTTTCCAGGACTGGAAGCGTCGCGGCAGGCGTTTGAATATGGCGTAAAGTTTACGGGCTGCACGGTGCACCTGGTGGACGAAAATCTGGACGCGGGGCCGATCGTCGCACAGGCTATCGTGCCTGTGCGCGATGATGACACGGACGAAACGCTTTCCGCTCGCATCCTGGCCGAAGAACATCGAATTTATACGGAAGCTGTGCGCCTGATTGTTTCAGGCAAATACCGAATCGAGGGGCGCCGCGTGATTGCGCTCGAAAAAACACCATGACGATGAAGCACGAATTTAAACCCATCGACGAACAGATCGCCTATCTGCGCAAAGGCTCGGCGGAAATTATTCGTGAGGAAGACTTGCGCGCGAAGCTGGAAGCTTCGCGAAAATCCGGCACGCCGCTGCGCGTCAAGCTGGGCGTCGATCCCACGGCGCCCGATCTGCATCTCGGCCACACCGTAGTTCTGCGCAAATTAAAACATTTTCAGGATTTGGGCCACAACGCGATTTTTTTGATTGGCGATTTTACGGCCATGGTTGGCGATCCCACCGGACAATCCGAGACGCGCCCGCCGCTTACGCGCGAACAGGTCGAAGCAAACGCGAAAACCTATCTCGAACAGGTTTACAAGATTTTAAACCGCGAAACGACGGAAGTTCGCTACAACAGCGAGTGGCTTGGAAAACTATCGGGACACGATATGATTCACCTGTGCGCGCACTATCGCCTCGCGCGCATGCTGGAGCGCGAGGATTTTCGCTCGCGCCTCGCCGGCAATCTCCCCATTTCCATTCATGAGTTGCTGTACCCGCTGCTGCAGGCCTATGACTCCGTCGCGCTCAAAGCCGACGTGGAGCTGGGAGCCACCGAACAAAAATTTAATCTGCTGGTGGGCCGCGAAATTCAGCGCGAGTACGGACAGGCGTCGCAAGTGGCTCTTACCATGCCAATTCTCGTGGGCCTCGACGGCCAGCGCAAAATGTCCAAATCGCTGGGCAATTACGTAGGCATCAGCGAAGCGCCTTCCGACATGTTCGGCAAACTGATGTCCTTGTCCGACGATATGATGTGGCCGTACTTCGATCTTGTAACGGACCGCACGCCGGAACAGATCGCCGAGCTCGCAGCCGAAGTAAAAGCCGGAACAAAACATCCGATGGACGTGAAGATGTCCCTAGCCCAGGAAATCATTAGCGGATTCCACGGCGAGGCCGCAGCCGAAAAAGCCGCCAGCGAATTTCAGCGCGTCTTCCGCGACCGCGAAGCTCCGGACGAGTTGCAGGAAATTAGAATCAAGGATTTTGGAGGTAGGTTTCGAGCCGAATGGGAAATTGGAGTTATTCAGCATTCAAATTTTCTCTCGGCTTCATCAACTGGAATAGAAAAATGGAATCGACTCCTGCATGAATTGGAACAAGCGCCCTCCGCCTCCGAGGCGGAAAGAATAATCAAGGGGCGCGGCTTTGAAATTGACGGAAAAGTCGTAAGCGATCCCAGCGCGAAGTGCGACTTAAGCCGCCCATGCGTTTACAAATTAAAGATCGGCAAAAAGAAGTTTCTGCGCATCGTAGTGGAGTAAGAGTTCTTGATTTGATAAGCAGCGATCCGGCTTTTGAATATTGTTGTGCATCTTTCGGCGCTGAAAGCGCCGCAGGATGCTAGCCCAGGGCAACGCCCTGGGTTCGGTGGTACGATTCGTGGGCGCCCTGAAGGGGCGCCAGGAATCCCCCATGCCGCAATCCCTTGCGAGAAATCTCGTCCACCTTGTCTTCAGTACAAAGAACCGTGAGCCAATGTTGAGCGAATCGGTACGCGACCCTTTGTGCGCCTACGCTGCGGCGGTTTTACGCGATCTGGATTCGCACGTAATCGCGATGACCGCGTGGCGCGACCATCTCCATATTTTGTTCACGCTGAGCAAAAATCATTCCCTGGCGCAGGTCGTTATGGAAGTTAAACGGGCAACCTCCAAATGGATAAAAACTCAAGGAACGGGATTTGCAAAATTTCATTGGCAAAGCGGATATGGAGCGTTCTCCATTGGCCAATCGGGCGTGGAGGAAGTGACAGCGTATATTGCCAATCAAGCCGAGCATCACCGCGTCAAGAGTTTCGAGGAAGAATTTCGGTCATTCTTGAAGCGGTATGAAATCGAATTTGATGAACGTTACGTGTGGGATTGAGCGCGAACCCATGCCACGGATAGAATGAATCCCCCCGCCCTTTCAGGGCGGTGCGGTGGTTTAGACATACACCCAGGGCGTTGCCCTGGGCTAGTCACCTCCGCGCCTTTGGCGCGGAAACATGGCTACGGAGAGGCGATGTACCGGGGCCACAATTTTATCGGGGCGCCACGTGTTTCGGCTACAACGGCACTTGCCTCTCGACGCGGAAGAGAAGAAAATAGGTCGCCCAGCAGGGAGAGAACGGAATGTCGAAGCGCGTAAAAGTTGAAATTTACGGACAGAGCTACACGATGGGTGGAGACCTGGACGAAGCCTATGTGCAGAAACTGGCGCACTATGTGGACGAAAAAATGAGAGCCGTTGGCGAGGCCACGCAGACGGTAGATTCTGTGCGCGTGGCGGTCTTAGCGGCCCTGGCTATTGCCGATGAACTCCATTCAGGTCAACAAGATACGGGCCATCGGGATGACGCGCTGCGTGAGCGCGCACAGCAATGCCTGACGATTCTCGAGAGGGCTCTGAAGCAGACCGCATAAACCAAAAGATTCTGTGGCAGGGTGTATGGTTTCAGGACAGCGCAACCCGCAACGCTTTACGTACGTCCAACATCCAGTTACTATGCAATAGCTTCGGTTCCTGTTTCATTGCGAATCATTGCTTTATTTACTGGTCCGTTGACTAGTCTGTGCAGAAGACTCTTCGCATTCTCGGTGTGTCCCTCGCGCTGATCGCGCTCCTGGTGTTTGCTACGGGTGTGGTCAGTGACTGGAACCATCAGGGCGCGAATGACGATGCGCGTTGCCCGTACTGCCACCTGGGTCACCAGACGCCAGCTCAGCTGGTCGTTGCACCTGCAGTTTCCTTGCTGAAGCCGATTGCTTCCTTGCCGCTTCCGAAAGATGTAGCACCGGGCCTGGGCCCAATTTTTTCGCAGACTTCCCCTCGCGCTCCTCCCTCGATTTAATTCCTGCGCCGCCGCGCTTTATTTTCAACAAGCGCTCTCGTATTCCAATTTTTCTTGTCTGGACTCGCTCTATTTTTCCGGCGTTTTAATGTGCCGGGATAAATGACTGAGAACCCGGACAGTTCCTTAGCAGGAGAACAATAATGGATATGAAGTCTAGGGCCCGTACACGGTGGCCATTGATTGCCCTGGGGATATTTCTTTCATTTACGGCTCAACTTGCGGTCGGGCAAACCGCGCCGCCCGCGCCGCAGGCTGCTCCCACCCGCGTCACGCTAGATGAAGCCATCGATATGGCGTTGAAGCATAACCATTCCCTGCAGGCGGCCCGCACCATGATTTTGCAAAATCAGGCGCTGGAAATCACGGCCAACCTTCGCCCGAATCCGATCCTAAGCGGAGACGCGCAGTTTTTGCCGATCTTTTCGCCCAGCAATCTCAATTCCAATTACCTGGACAACATTGCGCAGTTCGACGTGGGAGTCGGTTACCTCTTTGAACGAGGAAACAAACGCCAGCGTCGTTTTCAGGCGGCGAAGGATCAGACGGCCGTAACCGTGGCGCAGACCACTGACAACGAACGCACACTGACTTTTAACGTGGCCTCGCAGTTTATCGCCGCTCTTCTCGCGCAGGCAAATATTGAATTAGCCGACACAGATTTGAAAAGTTTTCAGGAAACGGTGGACATCGCCGAAGCACAGACCAAATCGGGCGCGATGAGCGGCGGCGACCTGCTCAAGATCAAATTGCAGCTGCTGCAATTTCAGACGGACGTCTCGGCCGCCAGGCTTGCCCGCATTCAAGCG
The DNA here is from genome assembly GCA_035486415.1 of Saccharimonadales bacterium (SeqCode). Classification (GTDB taxonomy): domain Bacteria; phylum Acidobacteriota; class Terriglobia; order Acidiferrales; family UBA7541; genus Palsa-360. Next base: position 22,598 of record DATHNC010000121.1, on the reverse strand, counting down.
CTTGCTGGCCTGCGCCAACTGCTTGGATACGATTCGGTGCCGGAAAATTTTGAAGTGGTAGGCGACCTGGAATACAAACCCGTGAAACTGGGCAAGGACGAATTGAAAGCGATGGCGCTGCGGCAGCGTCCCGATGTGAAAGCCGCGCAGCTGGGAATTACCGCGGCCGAAAGTCAGCTGGCACTCGCGCAGGCGAACGCGAAACATGACGTCAGCGCAACCATAAACTACACGCACGTGGCCGACGCAAATTCTGTCTCGCTGTTCGGCAGCATTCCGCTTCCGATTTTCGATCGCAATCAGGGAGAAATCGCGCGCACACGATATGCGATCGGACAATCGCAGGAACTTTCGAGCGAGCAGAACTCCCTCGCACTGACCGACGTGGAAAATTCCTACGAATCTCTGCGCACCAATGATGAAGTCGTGCAGCTGTACCAGTCCGGCTACCTGCAAGAGGCCGAAGAATCCAAAAACATCAGCCAGTACGCTTACCAGCGCGGAGCCGCCAGCCTGCTTGATTTCCTGGACGCGGAGCGCAGCTACCGGGCCACCGAACTAGCCTACAGACAGGCGCTCGCGGGCTACATGATCTCGCTCGAACAGTTGCGCCAAGCCGTGGGTACCAGGAGCTTGCCATGAAAATAAGACGTACATGCCCGGTTCGAAAAACCCGAAGGCCGTCTCGCGCGATGAGTGGCGGCGCGTTGGCTGTGGCCATGTTCATGGCCGGATGCGGAAGCTCCGCGGAGCAGGCGAGCAAAATGACGTCGTTCTCCACAGCAGAGAGCGCGCAGAGCAAGGCGGAACTTTTCACTGTGCCCTCGGACCAGATGTCTCATATCCAGATTTTTCAAGTTACACAAGCGCCCGTGGTGCGCACGCTGCGCACCTCTGGAGTTGTCGCGTACAACGCCTTTTTAACGACGCCAGTCATCTCAGCGGTAGGTGGTCCGGTCAGCCGCATCATGGTTACGCCCGGGCAGGAAGTGACCAAGGGGCAACCAATGCTCTACGTCACGAGCCCCGACTATTCCTTGCTGCGATCGGCCTACGTAAAAGCGCGAGACTTATTCCAGCTCGCGGACAGAATTTACAAACGCGACCAGGATCTCCTCGCACACAAGGCCATTGCGGAGGCAGACCTGGAGCAGGCTGAATCCGTTCGAGCGCAGGCAGAAGCCGATCTGCAATCCAGCGAGCAAGCCATTCGCATTCTGGGAATTTCCAATCCGGATGATCTGATCAACAAACCGCCATCGTCGGAGGTTGCGCTGCTCGCTCCGCTCGCGGGCGAAGTGGTGGAACGCCTTTGCTCGCCTGGGCAACTGCTGCAATCCGGCGCCACGCAATGCTTCACGCTTTCCAATATGAGCAGTGTCTGGGTCCTCGTGAACATTTATCAGAATGATGTGGCCTACGTGCACGTGGGCGATGAAGTCACCATCAACAATGAGGCCTATACGGGCGAAGTTCATGGAAAAATTCAATACATCGCCCCGGCTCTCGATCCCACAACGCGCACTTTGCAGGCGCGCATCGAAGCGCAAAATCCGGGCGAACGGCTGAAGAAAGACATGTACGTGACCGCCGAGATTCGCGCCGGTGCGATTCCCAAAGCCATCATGATTCCCGATGCCGGCGTCCTGCGTGACAGCGACAACATGCCCTACGTGTACATACAGACAGGCGCAAACCAATTTGCCAGGCGCATGGTCACTCTGGGTGAAAGCCAGGGCGGAAAAACGCAAATTACGGATGGGCTGCAATCCGGAGACAAAATCGTGGGAGACGGCAGCCTGTTTTTGCAATTTCAGAATTCACTGCAACGCTGAGCGGAAGGGGCAGTCGCGACCATGATTCATCACATCGTTCAATTCGCTCTACGCCAGCGCTTTCTGGTCTTGATGCTGGTTCTGCTCGTGACCATCGCGGGCGCGTTGTCCTTCCAACGCATGCCGGTTGATGCTTACCCCGATCTATCGCCACCCATTGTTGAGGTCATTACGCAATGGCCAGGGCACGCGGCCGAGGAAATTGAGAGGCTCGTCACTCTACCAATTGAGATTGAAATGAATGGCGTGCCGCACATGGCGGTGATGCGGTCTATTTCGCTGTACGGACTTTCCGACGTGATCATGACGTTTCAGGAAAGCACTGACGACTACTTTGCGCGCCAGGTTGTGTTTGAGCGTTTATCTGGAGTTCAACTTCCCAGCGGTGTGACGCCGGGCCTATCGCCCTTGTCCAGCCCGTCTGGGCTCGTCTATCGATACGTGATTGAAAGCCCTGACCGCAGCCCGCAGGATTTGAAAACGATTGAAGATTGGGTTGTTGAGCGCGCTTACAAGTCAGTTCCGGGCGTCGCGGACGATTCCGGATTTGGCGGCACGGTGATGCAGTATCAAGTGCTGCTCGATCCGGCGAAGGCCTACGGTTATCACATTACCGTTCCTCAGGTCATTGCAGCGCTTACGGCAAATAATTCCAACGCGGGTGGCGGATTTTATTCGCAAGGTTCGCAATTTTTCTATGTGCGCGGTCTGGGCCTCGTTACGAACACCAGCGATATCGGAAACATCGTGGTGGGAAATAATAACGGCGTGCCGGTTCGCGTGCGCGACGTCGGCGAAGTGACTATCGGCAGCGCTCCGCGCCTCGGCGAATTCGGCTTTCAGAAAAATAACGATTCCGTCGAAGGCGTGATCCTGATGCTGCGCGGCGAGCAAACGCAAAACGTCCTCGCCGGCGTCGAGAAAAAGACGGAAGAATTGAATCATGGTATTTTGCCGCCGGACGTAAAAATCCACCCCTTTTACGATCGCAGCGATCTCGTCCGCCTGACGATCGATACGGTCGAGCACAACATGCTCGTGGGAATGATCCTTGTTTTCATTGTATTGATTTTTTTCCTGGTCAGTTTTCGAGCCGCCGTTATCGTTGCGTTGACCATTCCACTCAGCTTGCTTTTCGCATTTATTCTTTTGCACGGCCGCGGAGTACCCGCCAACCTGCTGTCCATCGGTGCAATCGATTTCGGAATCATCATCGACGGCACAGTCGTGATGATGGAAAACATTTATCGTGAGCTCGCCGAACGCCACGGAAAAGAGTACAAACTGATTGACGTTATTCTTTCGGCAGCACGGGATGTGGATCGCCCAATTTTTTATTCCGTCGCCGTCATTCTTGCCGGCTACCTTCCGATTTATGCGCTCACCGGGCCTTCCGGAAAATTATTTCTGCCCATGGCCGAAACCATGTCCTACGCGCTGCTCGGTTCGCTGATTTTCACTCTCACGCTTGTCCCTGTCCTGGCATCGTACTGGTTTACCAAAGGGGTCAAAGAAAAAACAAATCGCGCCTATGAATGGTTTCGCAGCGAATATGCGGCGGAACTGAACTGGTGCCTCGATAATCCGATTTTGACCATGGTAATTGCGACCATTATTTTTGGCGCGTCCCTCATGCTAATCCCCTACATCGGCGGAGAGTTCATGCCTCATCTGGATGAAGGCGCGTTGTGGGTCCGCGCCACAATGCCTTACACGATTTCCTTTGAAGAGTCGGCCAAGTTCGCCCCGCAAATCCGCGATATCCTTCTGGCATATCCGCAGGTAACGGAAGTTGGATCAGAATTGGCCCGCCCTGACGACGGCACAGATCCCACGGGATTTTTTAATTGCGAATTCTATGTTGGTCTCAAGCAATACAAAGACCCCATATGGCAGAGCGGAAGCATACATAACAAAGCGGAACTCACGGAGGATCTTCAGAAAAAACTTGCCGCCTACCCGGGAGTTATTTTCAATTTCACACAGCCTGCGGAAGACGCAGTCGACGAGGCGCTCACGGGTTTAAAAAGCGCGCTCGCCGTGAAAATCTACGGAGAAGATCTGCAGGTTCTGGAAAGCAAAGCCGTCGAGATTAAACGCGTTCTTTCGCAAGTTCCCGGATTCGCGGAGCTTACTGTAGTGCGCGAACTCGGGCAGCCCAGCGTACAGATCGATGTGGACCGTGAAAAAATCGCGCGCTATGGCATCAATGTTTCCGACGTGGAAGGCGTGATCCAGGCCGGCGTCGGGGGGCAGGCGGCTACGCAGGTCATTCAAGGGGACCGGTTGTTCGATCTCGTTGTGCGCATGAAGCCGGAATATCGTTCGAGCACAAAGGCGATAGGAAATTTACTTGTCCCGACTCCATCAGGGCAACAAGTTCCCATCTCCGAATTGGCCACGATTAGTCAGGGAAATGGCGCGTCGTTCATTTACCGGGAAAATAATTCCCGATATATTGGTGTGCAGTTCAGCATTGAAGGACGCGATTTGGCCCGGGCTGTGAACGATGCCCAAAAAGCGGTGAGCCAATCCGTGACTCTTCCCCAAGGGTACAGGCTCGATTGGGGCGGCGAATACAGCGAATACGTAACCGCACGCCAGCAATTTCTCATTATTGGCCCACTCGCGCTACTTCTGGTATTCATGATCCTGTTCGCCTTGTACGGCAACCTGAAGTTCCCGTTAACGGTGATGATTGGTGTCGTGATGACTGAGCCGGTAGGTGCGCTCCTGGCACTCAAACTTACACATACACCGTTTAGCGTCTCCTCTGTACTTGGCCTTTTGGTTCTTCTCGGGGTTTCGGCGGAGACTGCGATTATTGATGTTTCTTACATTAATAAATTGCGATTAGAGGGAGAGGGTATACGAAAGGCAACTTTGGATGGTTCACTGGTGAGGCTAAGGCCAATCATGATGACCGCACTCGTGGCCTGCCTCGGGCTGTTGCCTGCTGCCCTTTCTACTGGAATTGGCTCGGATTCACAAAAGCCTTTTGCCATCGTCATTGTTGCAGGACTTGTCTCGCGGCTGTTCCTGGGTCGAATCGTTAGCCCCGTGCTTTACCAAATGGTGGCCAAGCCGGGCGACGTCTTGCAGGTGTAATACAGGAAAACCAGTAGTCTGTTTACTGCCTATTTCTTGAAACATAGCACCAAGCAACAATTTTTTTGCATCAAAAGTGGCAGTAATATCATAAGGCTTGCCTGACGCGACGGATGGTTTTTCAGATTTTCTAAAATGACGACACGCAATATAATTCGCTTACTCGGTGTAACACTCGCACTCCTTGTGCTCGTGATCTTTGTCACGGGCGTCGTGAGCGATTGGAGCCATCAGGGCCCGAGCGACGATGCACGTTGTCCCTATTGCCATATGGGGCATCAGACCCCGGCTCAGCTGGCTATCGCGCCATCCGGCATTTCGCTAAAACCTGTCGCCTTCCTGTTGCTGGCAGTGGAAGTTCTTCATATCGTAGGTCCGATCTATTCCCAAACCGCCCCTCGCGCACCCCCCGTTTAAAAGATCTCCTTGCTGGATTTCTCCGTGACGTATTGGCTCCGCGTTGGGTAGCGCGGACCCATTTCCATTATTTGTCCCCAGCATCTGCCCTATCAGCCCTTTGGGCTGCAATTAAAAGGAGACTCAATGATTGGTATTATTCGCAAGCTATGCGTATCGGTATTGCTTTGTCTGTTTGTTTTTGCCGGATCTGAATTGCTGCTTGCCCAAAACGCGGCAGGGATTTCCGGTACGGTCACGGATCAGACCGGCGCCGTCATTCCAAAGGCCACTGTGGAAATTCACAATCCTGTCAGCGGCTATGATCGAACGCTCACTACAGATGCAAATGGAAATTTCAGCTTCCCGAACGTTCCGTTCAACCATTATCACGTGTCCGTCTCGGTAGCCGGCTTCAACCCTTACTCTCAAGATGTCGACATCAATTCTTCGGTCCCTACAACTTTGAAGATCAATTTGACCCTTGCCGGCGCAAAGAGCGAAGTCACCGTGGAAGCCTCGGCGGTGGACTTGCTCGAAAACACTCCCACCGAGCACACGGACGTAGACCGCAATTTGTTTGAGCAGCTTCCCCTTGAGAGTGCTTCATCCTCGATCAGCTCGCTGATCACGCTCGCTTCTCCGGGAATTACCGCGGATTCGAACGGTTTGTTTCATGGTCTCGGAGATCATGCGGAGAATTCCTTTTCCGTTGACGGACAACCTATCACTGACCAACAGAGCAAGATTTTCTCCAATCAGATTCCAGAGGACTCTGTCCAATCGATGGAAGTGATCGAGGGTGCTCCTCCAGCTGAATTTGGAGGCAAGACCAGTGTGGTTATCAAAGTGACCACCCGCTCGGGCATAGGCGTCACGCCGCCAACGGGCACCGTGACCACATCCTACGGAAGCTTCGGTACGGTAAGTCCAGCCTTCGACTTGGCTTGGGGTGGCGCAAAGTGGGGTGAATATATCTCCGTAAGTGGATTGAATACGGGACGTTTCCTCGATGGGCCCGAATATGCAACTCTGAACGACCATGGAAATGAAGAAAACATTTTCAATCGCTTTGATCTCAAGGTGTCGGATAAAGACAGCCTCCAACTAAATCTGCAGTTCACGCGTTCCTGGTTCCAGAATCCCAACAGCTGGGACCAGCAACTTCATATCTGCACCGTTTTAAACACAGTGTGCAGTGGAGCTTCTCCGTACGGCACCTCCGTCGCCCTCGACCCGCTTACGAATGCTCCTCTCGGTCCCACAGATCAGCGCTCCCAAATTAAGACGTTTAACATTGCACCGTCTTGGGTCCGGCTGCTAAATAACAATACCGTATTCAGCATCGGCGCTTTCGTGCGCCGCGACCAATATAATTACTATCCCAGTAACAACCCTTTTTCTGATTTCGGAGACCTCCAGGATGAAACCGTTTCTCAACAGAGATTCCTCACAAACGCGGGTGCTCACGCCGACGTTTCCTATGTAAAGGGAGTAAACAACATAAAGATCGGGGCCGTCTACGAACACACATTCCTGACCGAACACGACACGTTTGGAATTGTGAATCCCGGCTTGCTTCCCGGGCTCGGGTGCCCGGATCCAGCGAATTCTATCTGCGCCACGCTGGCGCCTTATGACCTGACCAATACCACAACAGATCCAACCCAGGCTCAATACCACTTTAACGGCCATACGGACATCAAGGAGATCGCCCTCTACGCGCAGGACACAATTACGAAAGGACCTTGGACATTTAATCTGGGTCTTCGTGGGGATTTCTACAACGGACTGCAAGCGACCTCAAAACAAGCGGAGCCGCGCGCCGGCATCGCCTATAACATCAAAAAGACGAACACCATTCTCCGGGTTTCGTACGCCCGCACAATGGAAAGTCCTTTTAACGAAGACTTGATCCTGTCTGGCACGGGGTGCACCAACGCTGTCGTCAATGCGGTCATGACCGTCGCCCAAGGCTTTGCTTGTACAAGCTCACCGCTGACTCCCGGCTTTCGAAATGAATTCCACGCCGGACTTCAGCAGGCCTTCGGAAAACATTTCGTTCTGAGCGGCGAGTACATTTGGAAGTACACGCATAATGCATATGACTTCAACATCTTTGGTACTACTCCCATTTTTCTACCTATTGAATGGGCGAGTTCCAAGATCCCTGGTTTTGCCGTTCGTGGTAGCTTTCCGGAATATCATGGTCTGACCGCGTTCATCGTGTTGTCCCACGTTTCGGCGCGCTTCTTCCCACCGACCGTCAGCGGAATCGCTCCTCCGCAACCGCCTGGCGTATTCCGCATCGACCACGACGAAATTTTCAACCAAACGACGCACATCCAATATCAACCACTCAAGCGTGGCCCGTGGCTCGGCTTCAATTGGAGATACGACAGCGGGCTAGTTTCCGGCGCTGTACCCTGTGTGGCGGCAACTGCAACTTGCGGGTTTACTACTTCCGGCGGTGGCCCCCTAGGAGTAACGGTTCCTCCGGGTGATGTAGGCATGTTTAGCGGTATTACAGGACTGCCACTAACTGCCGATCAAGAATTCCAAGCTGGGTTCACCTGCAATGGCGTGGGCGCAACTCCCACCTCCCCATTGCCAACGTTTTGCCCTGCATCGCAATTCTCATCCAATCTCGTAAAAATTCCAGCTCCGGGCACGGAAAATGATGATCACAACCCGCAGCGCATCCAACCGCGAAGCCTCTTTGATCTCGCAATTGGTCAGGACAACATCTTCCGCGGAGACCGCTACAAATGGAATTTCCGATTCACAGTGGTCAACCTGACAAACAAAGTCGCGTTGTACAACTTCCTATCCACATTCAGCGGCACGCATTACGTCACGCCGCGCACCGAAACCGCTGAATTAAGTTTTCACTTTTAGGGATTTTCTGTTGTAGCCCGGTGCTGTAGCCCGCCTCTCTTGTCCTGAGTAACAACGAAGGATCAGAGGCGGGCTACAGCAGCCACTTTTCTAAACATGCTTTGACTCATCTTCGCTAACCCGGGAGATTTTGCCGGGGCACACTGATGTATGAGTAGTGCTAAAGTTTCTCCATGTATAAGCCGATTTCTTTCTATGTCACGGGACTTTCGATTGAAAGCGATTTTTTTGCATTTGACGTGGGGGAAAGTAAATGGCGGTCGGCAAGGATTTGCGGGGCAGGACAGAGCTGATCGCCTCCAGCAGCACGGTGGACATCGTTTCGATTCCCTGGCGCTTCTTCGCCGTAAAGTACGATCAGCTGGATCAACTATTTCTGCCCATGCTGTCCTCCGCGCAACAAGCCAACGACGTTTCGGGATTGCGGGCCGGCGGGCCGGAAGCCGCGCTCCACGCAGCCGCGCTCTTTGGCGGCGAACTTTTGCGGGACGGAAGTTTTGCCCCCGTTCGGCAAGGGTCGGTCAATGCAGCAAACGCCTATTTGATTGATTTCGGGGAAAATTCATTCCAGGTGGAAACTAGCGTTAGCGCGAGAGATGCGCATGTAGCTTCTTTCTTCCGCGTGACGGTTAGCGGCGCCATTCGAGGGGACAAGTTCATCGTTACCGACCCTGTAACCAAGAACAGTCTTTTTTCGTTTACTAAGTTCGAGGCAAACAAACCCGATTTTTTTTCCAGCGAATTCCCTTTCATCGCCCACGAATCGCGGCAGAATCCAACTTCGTTCGTTGGGGATAATACGGCGATGGTTCGCGGAGTCATCGACCTCGTTCTTGGCATACCCGTAGGCCAGGAAAACATCACGGTTCGCATCTACAAACAATCCGACATTCTTTCCGCTGAAGTAAGGAATCCCATCACCAATGAGGCAGTGATGAGCGTTCCCCTGTCTTCACTAGGCAATATCACCAAATTGGTGGAGACCATTGCCCAGCATTTGTCCGCCAACGCGGTCGCCCGACTTTCACTCATGCCCAAGTCCAACGCCCCTGCCCAAGAGAAAAAGGAAGATGACACTCACACGGCGTAGGACGAATACGATCCGTCGTCAAAGTGAGATTCCAACCGCAATTTAAGGTCACGCAGGTTATTGAAGGACTCTTGTCCTATTCCCCAACCACCCCGTCCTCCTCGGTCCCGCATTTCCTTGTCCCCCATTCTTTACTTCCTGATGCTTATTTTCCCGGTAGCGAAAATTTTGAAATCCGCGGGGTGTCAGGTTTGCACATAAGCCAATGAGTGGAAACCTTGCCGCTCACTTGCCTTCTTCCGATTGCCGGATTTGCTAGAATGAAATCTGGAGTTGGCCTGCAACGCAGGTGATGTTGGGTGACGATCTTTTGAACCAATATGAACCTCCGGATGCCTGAGTCAGACGGCTGGTGTGCATATCCCCGGCGAATTTCGGTTCGCCGTGGGAAAGCCTAAAGGCCGGCGCAGGGCGTCCAATTTATTCACAGGTGGTTCAGGATCTAGCCCCACACGGCGAAGCGGACCCGCTCCATACTTTTTCCGAAAAAATTGCCTGCCTTTGGATGGCGTTTCAATCGGCACGCCGTGACTGGCGTTGAATTCTGCCCCGCAAAGTGAGCGTATGAAACTTCTGTTTATTGGTGACATTGCAGGTTCTCCAGGACGCCAGATCGTGGTGGAGCGACTGGCGGATATCGTTGAAACACGTCAAATTGACCTGGTCATTGCCAATGGGGAGAACTCCGCAGCGGGTTTTGGCATTACCCCTCGCATCGCCGAGCAGCTCTTCGCGGCGGGCGTGGAGGTCATAACCGGCGGAAACCACATCTGGGATAAAAAAGAGATTCTGGAGTATATCTCCCATGAACCACGGCTGATCAGGCCTGCCAACTTCCCTGAAGGGAATCCCGGTACCGGTTTATTTGTAGGCAAGGCGCGCAACGGGGTGCCCTATGCCGTGATCGATCTGCAGGGCCGCGTCTTCATGGCTTCAAATGATTGTCCTTTCCGGGCAGCCGATAGGGAGCTTGCACGCATCCCAGCAGATGTTCACGTGATCTTCGTGGACATTCACGCGGAAACGACAAGCGAAAAAATTGCCATGGGATGGTATCTGGATGGACGCGTGTCAGCCGTGATCGGTACGCATACGCACGTGGCCACGGCGGATGAGCATGTTCTGCCCGGCGGAACGGCGTTTCAAACTGATGTGGGCATGACCGGTCCGCATAACGGCATCATCGGAATGGATAAAACCGCGATTTTGCGGCGATTCCTCGACGGGCAGCCGGCGCGCTTCGAAGTTGCCACCGGTGACATCCAGATGAATACCGTTTTAATTGACGTGGATGAAACCACGGGCCATGCCAGAGGCATCGAACGTTTGCGCTTCCGGATCGACTGAGGCGAACTCGATATGAATCGTGCGTATTATGTGTGCATGGCGGCCGTGCTCGCCGCGATGATGACTCCATTTCTCCCCCTCTCCGGCCTCGCGCAGGAGCAGTATCAGTACGAAAGCGATCTGGTGGCCAGAAAGCGGATATTGCCCGATGTGGGCGCAGGATTTCGCCAGATTCGCATCGGACCCAATGGAAATTTTTATGTGCTCACCGCGCCCGCTCCGGCACTTTTGATTTATGACCCGTCCGGAAAACGGGTCGGCCAGATTCCGGATGCTTCCGCCGCCCCAAAAAATGCGGCGCTCGTGTATGGCGAATCCTTTGACATCGATCATGACGGCCACATCGTCGTGTGCGATCGCGGCGCGAATGCCATAAAAGTTTATTCGCCGAATGGAACTCTCTCCGCCACGATCAAAATACAAGGGCCCATCTCCGTGGCCTTTCTTCCCGGTGACGAATTCGTAGTGGCCAGCTCGAATGCCGAACATTTGGTGGCGGCCTATGACCTTAATGGAAGGCTGGTTCGAGATTACGGCGACCGCGAAGAGATTGCCGACCGCGCGGACCTCAATAATCAGGCCAATTTCGGCCATCTCACTGCGGATGAATCTGGAAACAATTACTTCTCATTTGATTATCTTCCCGAGCCCACTGTCCGCAAATTTGATCGTGTTGGCTATCTTGCTCTGGAGATTTCCCTAAAGACGCTCGAATTTGAGCCCGCCGCACAGGCCGCCCGTAAGGCCATTGCCCGCTCACAAGACTCGGAAAACAGCATCCCTTCCCTGCACCGCATTATTAGCGCCGTGGGGGTCGATTCCCCCACGCAGGAGCTCTGGATTGCCATTGGAACGCTGCTGATGCGCTTCGATAAGGATGGACAACGCCTGTCCAGTTTCCGCGTTTTTTTGCCCCATGGAGGGGCCCTGGAACCCTCGCAAATCCTGGTAGAGCATGACAAAATGTTGATCGGCGCCGATCCGCAGGGCATTTACGAATACCCAAAACCACAGCCGCTCCCAAAGTAAAGATTACGGTTTCGTAATCTTTGAAGAACCATTTGTTGGTTTATCAGTTATGACAGAAGCGAGCACTAGGCGTACTTCCCCTAGGGATATCCACCGATCATTTCACGATATCGAAATAAGATTATTATTTTCTTAGAGTTGCGTGCTTGTGGAAAAGCTGTGAATCTTCTGTGGGAGGTCCGGCCTGAAGCACTAATTTTCCTCTTGCCGCGCAGCACGCCTTCAGCGAGAATCCACCCTCGTCTTAGGTACCCAGTCTTTCAACTGGCATCCCTGTGGACGCCGTGACATGGATTGGAACTAAGCGCACCGAGTGGCAGGCCCTTCTTGGGTCTATCGGGCGAAGGGAAGAAAGTCACGGGGTCAACCCAGAAACAAGGAAGGCTTACAAGGATGGCCTTGTGGCTGCTATTTCCACAGCATTTCCACACTTGTGGAAATGTCTGGCGCCGATCCTTTTCGCTTTCTTGAGGGTTTCTTAAGCAATGAATTCTTGGGAAAAAATTCTGCAGCACATGGAACGGCGGGTTAATCCCCACAGTTTCACAACCTGGTTTCGGCCTACCCGTCAGGAGGGCGCTGAGAACGGGAAACTGGTCGTTCGCGTTCCCTCGCGCATCTTCCGCAAGCGGTTGACGGAAACCTACGGCGAATTGCTGCAGGCCGTCCTCGCCGAAGTAGGAATGAGCGACACGCATCTTGAATTTATGTGCGCGGAGACTGAACCTGCGCTGGCGGGCAATCCATTGAAGCAAACGCGCCTGGATTTCGATTCCGTCGATCATCAGCTGAATCCTCGCTACCAGTTCGATTCCTTTGTGGTGGGCGCCTCGAATCAATTTGCGCATGCCGCGGCCCGCGCCGTCGCGGAGGCGCCGTCCAAAGCCTACAATCCGCTGTTCCTGTATGGCGGAGTGGGAATGGGCAAGACGCACCTGATGCAGGCCGTCGGTCACATGATCAAGCAGCGCAACCCCGCCGCGCGGCTCACCTATATCAGCGCCGAAAAATTTACCAATGAAGTGATCAACTCGCTGCGCTTCGACCGCATGATCGGTTTTCGCGACCGCTTCCGTTCCGTGGATGTCTTGCTCGTCGATGACATCCAGTTCATCGCGGGCAAGGAACGCACGCAGGAAGAATTTTTTCACACCTTTAACGCGCTGTACGATCTGCAACGCCAAATCGTAATCAGTTCGGATTGCCCGCCAAAGGAAATTTCCGCGATTGAAGAACGCCTGCGCTCGCGTTTTGAGTGGGGCCTGATCGCCGATATCCAGCCGCCCGATCTGGAAACTAAAATCGCCATCCTGCAGAAAAAAGCGGACAACGAGCATATTCTGATTCCGGATGACGTGGCCGAATATATCGCGCGTGCGATCAAATCCAACGTGCGGGAACTCGAGGGAGCGCTGACGCGCTTCATGGCCTACGCGTCGCTCACCGGCGCTGCATTGAACCTCGTAACCGCGCAGCAGGTTTTGCGCAACATTATTGCCACACAGGAAAAGCGCATCACCATCGATTTGATTCAGAAAAAAGTCGGCGAACAGTTCGGCCTGCGCGAACAGGATCTGAAAGTAAAGTCGAATACCAAGGCGATTGCGTTTCCGCGCCAAGTGGCGATGTATCTTGTGAAGCAGCTCACATCAGCCTCGCTTCCGGAAATTGGCCGTCAATTCGGCGGCAAGCACCACACCACCGTCCTGCACTCCATCAACAAGATCGACACACTGCGCCGCAGCGATAAAGATTTGAACCGCACGATTAACAAGTTGATGGATTCGTTCGGTTAATTCCGACCCGCACTCTTACTTCAGCCCAATAAGAGACTCCGCTCGGTGTCGAACGTAATTCAGAGTCTGAAATGTCACCAATGATAACTGCATAATCATTGTGGGTCGTGGCTTTAGCCACGACATGAGTCCTGCAAAACGATTCCGGCTTTAGCCGCTGAGGTTCCGGGTTTACAGTTTTCACGCAGGTACTAAAGCCTTCGATTTTCGCGGCCCTTAACGTCGCGGCCTCACTGGCCGCGAAAAAAAGGCCTTGTTTGTCATTCTGAGCGAAGCGAAGAATCTCTCCTTGTTTTTTCCCATGCCTAAATCGAAGAGAGATTCTTCGCTTCGCTCAGAATGACAGAGTATTGGATTTTTCCGCGGTTTGTGAAGCCGCGACACACAAAGGGTGATTGAATAATATTCGTGAGATAACCTCCCGTAATTTTTCCCTGTTAAAATGTTTCTAAAATTTCTTTGGAAATATTTTCGCATTTATTTTAATGGCGCGAATAAAATCGGAGCGCTTCATTTACTGTCGGATTTTTTTATGGAAAACATTTCCGCACAACCGGGGAAAAATTTTAATCCACTATTTTTACCGTGTTGAAATCCTGCGTATAACTCTGTGCTCAACCTGTGCAACGATGAATGGTGTTGAGGAAAATTTCAGGCACATCGGTGGATATCGAGTGGTGAGCGGCTGTTTATCCGACCTATCCTCAATTTTCGTAATTACTAATGCACAAGCGAAATGCATCCCTGCCTTGCGATTCTTTCGATTTCCTCATTTCCACAGCAACGACTACTACTACGGTCTTTATCCATACTTTAAAACAGGGTAGAGTAGCCCTTCGCAGTAATAGTCCTGTTTGCGCATTCCGGCGGAGGAAATCCATCGATGGAATTCAGTGTGAAGAAGTTTGACCTGCTCCAGGAACTCAGCCTGACGCAGGGAGTTGTCGAGCGGAAAACAACGATTCCGATTCTCGGCAATATTCTGTGCGAGGCGTCCGGAAACCGGATCACTCTGACGGCCACCGACCTCGAGCTCTCCATCCGCACCACGTGCGAAGCGAAAGTAAAAAAAGAAGGCGCCGGAACCATCCCCGCGAAAAAACTTCTGGAGCTCGTGCGCCTCTTGCCCGAGGGCGAAATTCGTTTCAAGCTGCTGGAAAATCATTGGGTGCAGATTCTTGCCGATCGCAAGACCTACAAGATGGTCGGAATGGCCAAGGATAATTTTCCGGCCATCCCCGCGTTCCCGCATACGGTGGCGAAAATTCCCGCCAAAATTTTGTCGTCGTTAATTGCCAGAACGGCATTTGCGATTTCGAACGAAGAGTCGCGTTATACATTGAACGGCGCGCTGCTGCTCTTGAAGCCCGAGATGGTCACCATGGTGGCCACGGATGGCCACCGCTTGGCCGTAGCCGAGATCGATCACAAGTTTGAGGGTTTGACCCGGGAAGTCCGCCCGCTCGTCCCCAAGAAGGCCCTGGCGGAAGTTCAGCGCTTGGCAAGCGAAGCAGGAGAGGACGCCGAAATCGAATTCGCGCTCGACGAAAGCCACCTGTTTTTCCGCGCCGGCGAACGCCTCCTGATTTCGCGCATGCTCACAGGACAGTTCCCGAATTACGAAGCCGTACTGCCGCGCGACAACAATCGCAAAGTAGTGATCGAGCGCGGCGAATTGAACGATGCCGTGAAGCGCGTCGCTCAACTTGCCGACACACGCTCGCATGCAGTAAAGCTTTCCGTTTCGAAAGAAGGCATCGAAATTTCCGCCTCCAGTCCCGAATACGGCGAAGCGAAAGAAACCATCGAAAAAGAATTTTCCGGCGAGCCGCTCTCCATCGGCTTCAACGCACAATACATGATCGATTTCCTGGCCGCCGCTCCCGAAGGCCCCATCAGCCTCGAATTAAAAGACGAGCAATCCGCCGGACAAATGCGTCCGCTCGCCGATGAAGCTTACCGGTACCGGTATGTGATCATGCCGATGCGAATTTGAGCATTTTTTTCCGCGAAAAATTAGCTTCAAAGTTTCCTCCAAAGCGCTCCGTGTGAGCCATTTTTGCGCAATTATGCCAAAAACCTTATCTATTTGAAAATAAAGATGATAACTTTCCTTTTGCCCTTCATTTCCGCTTGAGAAAAACCCTTGCACAGGGTAGAATTAAAAGTGGTCAGATACACAACTGGTTTCCTCCAGTACGGCACGTCGGCCAGGCTGGCAGCGCCCCTGATTTGCATGCCCGCGCCAGGTCCTTCTCCGAGAGACATTCGGTTCAGGGCAAGCATGCACCTTTACCGCAACTCGCGGTTCAGGGGGAATGGGACGCTTACGAGCCTGGAGGAAAGAAGTCTTCGCCGCGTCCGCTTCCACTTAAATGGAATCCGGGCGGGATGGAGCAGGAACCCTTCGAGCTCCGGCAATTTGAATTTGCCGAGAGCCACAGGGTAAGGTGGCGGTCGATACGATTGTCGCGGGCGTTTTTCAAAAAATTTTGCTCGCCATCGAAAATATCAGCGCGCCTTTCCCCGTAAATTCGCAGGAGCATGCAAACTATGGCTGAAAAAGCAGCAGCAATGGGCAATGAACCGGAACACCGCTACGATGCCGGATCGATTAAAGTTTTGGCCGGACTCGAGGCAGTGCGCAAACGTCCCGCCATGTATATCGGCTCGACGGGTGAGCAGGGCCTGCATCACCTCGTCTGGGAAGTGGTGGACAATTCCGTTGACGAAGCCCTCGCTGGATATTGCGACGAAATTAATGTTGTGGTGCACGAGGACAACAGTGTCACGGTGACGGACAACGGCCGCGGCATTCCCGTGGACATGCACGCGACGGAAAAAAAGGCTGCTGCGGAAGTCGTGATGACCGTGCTGCACGCCGGCGGAAAATTCGATAGCGATACGTACAAAGTTTCAGGCGGACTGCACGGCGTCGGCGTATCCGTGGTGAATGCGCTCTCCGACTGGCTGGAGCTGGAAATCTGGCGCGACGGCGAAGTGTGGGAGCAGACCTACAACGAAGGCAAGCCCAAGGGCAAGCTGAAGAGCACCGGGAAAACACGCAAGACCGGCACAAAAATTACATTTCACCCGGACCCCACAATTTTTGCGGATCATAAATATAGTTACGACATTCTGCAGCAGCGCTTGCGCGAACTCGCTTTCCTCAATAAAGGCCTGAAAATCACGCTGACCGATGAGCGTTCCGACAAATCCGTCGAATTCCGTTTCTCCGGCGGCATCGCTGAATTCGTGAAGCACCTCAATAAAGGCAAGCAGGTGCTGCACGATTCTCCCGTGTACATGGAAGGCAAGAAAGACACCGTAGAAATCGAAATCGCGCTGCAATATAACGACAGCTACACCGAAAATATTTATGCGTTTGCCAACACCATCAACACCGTCGATGGCGGCACGCACCTTTCCGGTTTCCGCTCGGCGCTGACGCGCACCATCAACAATTTCGCCTCCGCCACGAACATGCTGAAAGAGCAGAAGGATGAAGTCACGATTACGGGCGATGACGTGCGCGAAGGCCTGGTGGCCGTGGTTTCCGTAAAATTGCCGCAGCCTCAGTTTGAGGGCCAGACCAAGGGAAAACTGAATAGCGACATCAAGGGTCCGGTCGAGCAACTGATCAACGAACGTCTCGGCGAATATTTTGACAAGCACACGACGGTGGCGCGCCGCATTGTGGGCAAGTGTATTGACGCGGCTCGCGCGCGCGAAGCTGCACGCAAGGCTCGCGAATTGACGCGGCGCAAATCCGCCATGGATTCCGGCGGCCTTCCAGGGAAGCTTGCCGATTGCCAGGAACGCGATCCGGCACGATGCGAATTGTTTGTGGTTGAGGGAGAGTCCGCAGGTGGTTCAGCCAAAGGCGGACGCGATCGCAAGTATCAGGCGATCCTGCCGCTCAAGGGAAAAATTCTAAACGTCGAAAAAGCGCGCTACGACAAAATGCTGGGCCACGAAGAAATTCGCGCCATCATCACGGCGCTTGGCGCGGGCATCGGCAAGGACGATTTCGATATCACCAAGCTGCGCTACCACAAAATCATTCTCATGACCGACGCGGACGTCGACGGCAGCCACATCCGCACGCTGCTGCTCACTTTCTTCTTCCGCCACATGACGGAATTAATCAAACGCGAACACATCTACATCGCGCAGCCCCCGCTGTATCGCGTAAAGCGCGGAAAAATGGATCGCTACATTCGTGACGAAGACGAATTCAACCACGAGCTGATGTCGCGCGCGACGGAAGACCATGTCGTGAAGCCCAAAGAAGGCCCTGCCATGGAGGGCGCCGGCCTCACCAAATTTCTGCTCAACGTGCAGGAATATGTTTCGGCATCTGCCAAGATGGCTAGAAAACTTCGCGAGCCGGAGCTTGTCGACATTCTCGCAGCGAGCAACCTGGAAAAGAAAACGGATTTCGAGGATAAGAAAGCCCTGGAAAAGCTGGCCAAAGCTATCGACAAAGCGAAACTCGACATCGAAACGAAAATTGTTTACGACGAAGAGCACAGCCTGTACGACTTGCTGATTCCGGGCAATGCTGCGCATCCGGGCGACAAGAAAATCAACTGGGCCTTTGCCTCGACGCCGGAATTCAAGCGCCTGCGCGCATCCGCAAATCTAATCAGCGAATTGGATCGTCCGCCCTTCACCGTGACGCGCAATGGTGACAAGGCGGCAAGCGAAAAGATAGTGAAGGAAAAAGCGTCCGACGTACTCGCTTACATTCTGGAAGACGCGAAAAAAGATTTCACGATCACACGGTTTAAAGGCCTGGGTGAAATGAATCCAGACCAGCTATGGGAAACCACGATGAACGCCGAGACGCGCACTTTGCTTAAGGTGCGTCTCGACGATGCCACCGCGGCCGAAGAAATTTTCTCGACCCTGATGGGCGAAAACGTGGAAAGCCGCCGCAAATTCATCGAGGAAAATGCGCTCGAAGTCGTGAACCTGGATATTTAAAGTTTTTGGACATAGTTTTTCTTTCGGAATATGTTTTTGTAGAGGATTGGTTTCCGTAGAGAGATTCTTTTGCCATAGGTTCCGGTGGGGGATTATTTGTGGGTCGCGGCTTCAGCCGCGACATAAAAGAGGCGCAGTAAGAGGGGCTTTAGCCCCTGAGGGTGCGGATGTGGGTAGGATCGCGCGACGGGTACATCAGGCGGGAGTTTATTTTGTGACGACTGATACCTGGGAGAAGCATCCGCTCTTCATCAATACGGCCCTGGCGAATATTGTTGTGGAACAGATTATCAGTTGCCGGGATCGCGGATTTTACAAGCTGCATGCTTTTGTGCTGATGCCGGATCATTTACATGTTCTCCTGACTCCAGGAGAGGCAAACACAGTGGAAAAAGTAATGCAGATGATTAAGGGTGGTTCAGCACATCGGATTGGAAAAGAAAAGTCGCAAAATTTTCCAATTTGGCATGCAGGGTTTCATGATCGCTGGATGCGGGATGAGCAGGAATATCGAGGCAGCAAGCGGTACATCGAGCAGATTCCGGTGGAGGCGAAGCTGACCCAGTGTCCCGAGAATTATGAGTACTCATCGGCGAGTGGGAAGTATGAGCTCGACCTCAGCCGGTTTGACCAGGTCAGGGGCTAAAGCCCTTTATTTTTAGGCTAAGTAATGTCGCGGCTAAAGCCGCGACCCACAAAGATCAAAGTAGATCGACAGAGCTCAGACAATATTTACAGTAAGGACGGCGCAAAGCTCTTTGGAACGACGGGGGAAATGTTCTACCAATTAAGTTGGACGACGTTGCCGGGACTGCGCGGATTGTCCTGTTCGGATTTTCGCGCGACGCTGACTTCGGCGCCAGATCAAGTGCGTGGAGTTGCCGTGGTATGCGCGAGTGAGGCAGAAAGCGCCGCGCTGATCGCGGAACTCGAATCGCATTTCGGCCCGCAAAGATTTTTGAATACGGCTGCTGCGTTCGATGGGGTAAAGGATTACATCGCGCAACGGGCTGCGCAGTAATTCGCGCGCAAACGGATTTTCAATCCGTAGGGGCACGGTTCACCGTGAACGCTCACCGTGAACGGCATGCCCCTACACGATGAAGGATGGATCGATGGCGGACGAAATTAAACAGTCACACATGATTCCGGTCGAAATTGAGGCCGAGATGAAGAAGTCGTACCTCGATTACGCGATGAGCGTAATCGTGGCGCGCGCGATTCCCGATGTGCGAGACGGCTTGAAGCCTGTGCAGCGGCGCATCCTCGTCGCGATGAATGACCTGGGCCTCGCGTCCAATCGCGGCTACCGCAAATGCGCGAAAATTTGCGGCGACACATCTGGCAACTACCACCCGCACGGTGAGGCCGTGATTTATCCGACCCTCGTGCGCCTCGCGCAATCCTTCAACATGCGCTACCCGCTGATCGACGGACAGGGAAACTACGGCTCGGTGGACGGCGATCCTCCGGCGGCCATGCGGTACACCGAAGCGCGCCTTGCGAAAATCACCGAAGAAATTCTCGCCGATCTCGAAAAAGAAACTGTCGACTTCATCCCGAACTTCGACCAGACGCGCGAAGAACCTGTCGTGCTGCCGTCGAAGACTCCGAACCTGCTCGTGAATGGCGCAAGCGGTATCGCCGTCGGCATGGCGACAAACATTCCGCCGCACAATCTGGGCGAAATTATTGACGCCACTGTAATGCTGATCGAAAAGCCGGACACAACCCTGAAAGAAGTGATGAAGTTTGTTCCGGGACCCGATTTCCCGACGGGCGGATATATTTCCGGCGCCGAAGGAATTCTCTCCGCGTACAAAACGGGTCGCGGCAGCTTTACCATGCGCGCAAAAGCCGCGATTGAAAGCGTCGGTAAAGACCGCGAGAACATTGTCATCACCGAAATTCCTTACCAGGTGAATAAATCCCGCCTGATCGAGCGCATCGCCGAACTTGTGCAGACGAAAAAGATCGAAGGCATTTCGGATGTGCGCGATGAATCCGATCGCGAAGGCATGCGCGTGGTGATCGAGATCAAGCGCGGCGAAGAGCCGAAGATCATCCTGAACCACCTCTACAAGCTCACGCAGATGCAGGAATCGTTCGGCATGATTTTGCTGTCCATTGTGAACGGGCAGCCGCGCGAACTGGGCCTCGTGCCGATGCTCAAGCTGTTCATCGACCACCGCGTGGAAGTGGTGCGCCGGCGCACGCAATTCGAGTTGCGCAAGGCGGAATCTCGCGAACATATCTTGGTCGGCTACCACATCTCGCTCGATCACGTCGATAACGTCATCAAAATTATCCGCGGATCTTCCAGCCGTGCGAATGCGCGCGAAAATTTGCATGATTTCTTTGAGAATAAAGAAGTCAAGATTCTGACAGCCGGAAATAAAACAGAAACCCTGAAAGGCATCAAACTCGATCGTAAAAAATACGGCTTGCTCGATGTCGGCTTCGGAGCTGTTCAGGCCGGAGCTGGAATCGGACTGAGCTACGTTCAGATCGATGCCATCCTCGAATTGCAATTGCACCGGTTGACGCGGCTTTCCGTCGACGAAATCCTGAAGGAGTTGGCGGAAATTCGCGCGCTGATCGAAGAACTGCGGGAAATTCTGGCCAGCGAAAAAAAGCTGAAGGCCGTGATCATCAAGGAATTGCGCGAAATCCAGAAAGATTACGCGGACGCGCGGCGCACGGAAATTGTCGGGAACGTCGAGGAAATAAAACTCGAGGACCTGATTGCCGACGTCGAAATGGCCATCACCGTGAGCCACGCGGGCTACATCAAGCGCACTCCGGTTGACGTCTACCGCCACCAGTCGCGCGGGGGCAAGGGACGCATCGGCGCGAAAACTCGCGACGAGGATTTCGTCGAATACCTTTTCGTCGCCTCGGCACACAGTTACATTTTGCTCTTCAGCTCGAAGGGCCGAGTGTACTGGCTCAAGGTGTACGAATTACCCGAAGCTGCGGCGGCCACGCGCGGAAAGGCCATTTCCAATCTCGTGAAATTCCAGGAAGATGAACACCTCACCGCAGTCATCGAGGCACGCAACCTAGAGCAGGAAGGTACGTTCATCTTTCTCGCGACGCGTAACGGCACGGTCAAGAAAACCGCGTTGAGTGAGTTCTCAAACCCGCGCTCAACGGGAATCATCGCCATCAACCTCGATCAGGATGACGAGTTGATCGGCGCGCACCTCACCGACGGCAAGCAAATGATTTTCCTCGCGAGCCATGACGGGCAGGCCATCCTGTTCCGCGAAACCGAAGTTCGTTCCATGGGCCGCAATGCAGGCGGCGTGAATGGCATGGACCTCGCCAAGGGCGATTACCTCGTGGGTATGGAACCCGTGCAGCCTGATTTTGAAATCATTAAGAAGGAATCAAAATCTGACACGACGAATCTTGACGAAATCGAGAACGAAGCCATCAAAGATTCGCTCACCTCACTGATGCTCACCGTATCCGAAAAAGGCTTTGGCAAGCGCACACCGCTCGCCGAGTACCGCATCACTTCGCGCGGCGGCAAAGGCGTGATCAACCTGAAATCGACGGACCGAAACGGCCCGGTCGTCGCTGTTTTGCAAGTGGCGGAAGAATCCGACGTCATGATCATCACCGAGTACGGCAAGGTCATCCGCGTTCACGGAAACGAAATCCGCGAAGCCGGCCGCTCCACGCAAGGCGTGCGCTTGTTGCGTCTCGAGGACGAAGACAAAATCGCCGCCGCAGCCTCCATCCAGGAAGACGAGGAAGTAGCAGAAGAAAAGAAGTAGGACAAATCGACTTTGTACCTACTAGGAGCTGCTTGGATGCAGGGCGAAAATCCATTCCGAATCGACCGCAGAAAAGGGACTCCTGACTCCAAAAAAAGTAGCGCCGGCGTCCCGCCGGCAATTTTTCCCCTGTCCAGCGGCACGGTCTCAATCCGCAACCGAGGCCACTTGCCTCATTGGGAATCTGCAACAGCCACATATTTTGTGACTTTCCGTCTAGCCGACTCACTTCCACAGAAAGCTCTGCAAAAGATATTATTCGCGCGCAAGGATATTCCAGCCACAGCCGCGCAAATGGGCAGAGCGCTCTCCGACGTTGAACGCA
>DATHNC010000120.1:0-44062 GCA_035486415.1 Saccharimonadales bacterium (SeqCode) | reverse complement strand
CTTCGCTGAATTGGAAACTCCTTCCGCGCCCTACGGGCGAAGCCGCCAAAATCGTGATTACCGAATACGATCTGTCGCGGCCGGATATTCCGGGCTGGACAATGGAGCACAACGGGACGGACTGGTCCGAAGGCACTCCATCGAGGTGGGACGGCCGCGCCGCGCACGATGTGGCCGTCGACAAAGGCGGCTTCGTCTGGTTTGCCGACGACGCCACGCCCGAGCGCACGCTTGGAAAGCTCGATCCACACACCGGAAAAATTACGGAGTACATGCTTGCGGATCAGAACAATGCGGCGGAAAGTTCGCACGCCCTTGTCTTCGATAAGACAGGAAACATCTGGTTTGCAAACGGAACCGAAGGAAGCCCCACGAAATTCGATCCCGAAACCGGCAAATTTTTCAGATATCCTCGCCCAAAGGATTTTCCGTTTTCCGGCGACTTCATAACCATCGATACGAAAGGGAATGTGTGGTCGCCTCATCGCGAGGGCGCCTACAAGCTGGACCCGCTGACAGGGAAATACACAAATTTCGCGCTCGGTCCAGGCAAAGCGAATTACGACATCGCCGCTGATAATGAAGAAAAAGTTTGGATCTCGCAACCCGGTGGAAACGACATGGAGATGGTCGATTCGCGTACAGGAAAAATTGAACGGTTGGATTTAAGTCCCGTCGTTTCTCAGGAATATGAAGTGACACCGAAAGATCGCGAACTTGCCGCAGGTTTGAATCTCACTCCGAACACTGCAACGCCGCTCGATAAAGGACCGCGCCGGTCTTCCGCCGACCGCGATGGCGACTTCATCTGGGTGTGCGAATTTTTTGCGGACCGTCTCGCCAAAATTGACGCCCGCACAAAGAAAATTACGGAATACCCGTTGCCTCACCGCTTCAGCCAACCCTATTCCGCAACCGTCGCCAAGGACCACTCCGTATGGATCACCATGCTGAACTCAGACAGAATCGCCAAGTTCGATCCATCGACAGAAAAATTCACCGAATACGTTCTTCCCACTCGCGGCACGGAAATCCGCCACATCCAGGTCGATAGCAGCACAAACCCGCCAACAGTTTGGCTCCCCTACGACCGCACCAACAAAATAGCCAGAATTCAATTCCGGTAGGTTTAAGTAGAACAGGCTTCGGCCTGTTTTCTTTTGAATCTTACGATGACTGCAAAATAGAACAGACAAGCCGGAGAAATTGCGAAAATTCAAAATTCTGTCATTCCGAGCGAAGCGAGGAATCTCTCTTCGATTTAACCATGGGAAAAGAAAGAGAGATTCCTCGCTTCGCTCGGAATGACAGAATAATCTGCTTTTTCTGCAACCCGTGGAGTCCTATTACAATTCTCGTTTACTTAGATACCCAATGTTCTAGGGAATCAAAATCGTCTTCCCCAGCGCCCCCGTCTCCAGAATTTCCTTATGCGCGCGTTGCGCCTCTCCAAGCCCCATCTCTTTGCCAACCACTGGTCTAATCGTCCCGTTTTCCAGCCCTGCAAAAAGTCCCGCATGGACATCCGCTTCGTCCGCTTCCGAAATACCCCACAAAACAAATCCACGAACGGACGAAGCGCGCGCCATCAGATCGCGCGGCGTAATCGTCACATCTCCCCGGCTGCCAATCACGATCACTCGTCCAAATCGCGCGAGCAGTTTTAAATCCGCCGCAAGATTCACGTTCGCCAGCATTTCGATGACGACGTCCACTCCGCGCCCATTCGTTGCTTTCAGAATTTCGTCCGTGTATCCGGGCGTCCGGTGATTGAAAGCAAACTGCGCGCCCTCGCGCCGCACCAGCTCTAATCCTTTATCCGTTCCCGCGGTCCCGATCACCGTCAAGCCCATCGCGCGCGCGATTTGCACCGCGGCGATTCCCACTCCGCCGCTTGCGCCGTGCACCAGAATCGTTTCCGAAGCATGCGTATGCGCATGATGGTGAATCGCGTGATATGCAGTGCCGCACGCAACGTAAAGTCCAGCGCCCTGGCTGTACGAAATGCGTTCAGGCAGCCGGTGAAGTTGCGATTCCAGAGCCAGCGAATATTCCGCATACGTCCCGGTTACGGGATGCCCCACATAAACGCGATCGCCCTTTTTGAATTTCGTAACACCCTCGCCAACTTCGTGCACCACGCCCGCGCCTTCTCCGCCGGGGATGTAGGGCAGCGCCGGCTTGATCGCATACGTGCCGGCACGCATGTAAGTGTCGAACGGATTCACGCCCGCCGCATGAATGCGCACAACAGCTTGCCCGGGGCCGGCCTCCGGTGTGGGAAATTCCTCGAGCTTCAAGACTTCATGGTCCCCAAACTGGTGCACGACAATCGCTTTCATTTCGGTGTTCCCCCTCGCATGGTTTGCATCGCGTTCCAAATTCTGGCTACTCCAGCACCCAATGTCAATGCGCCACAGGTGGCACAGGCTTCAGCCTGTGGGGGTTGGTCCGTGTGGCGCCGGCGTCACGCCGGCGGTTTTCCGCTGCGTTGCCATAGATGAAACCCGCCGGCGAGACGCCGGCGCTACAAAGCCTATCCCCGCGCCAACTTGTGCTACATTACCCGCTCTACTTAAGCTTTCATTTAATACTTCAGGCAAGGCCGCGCACGAGTCGGCCGAACAAAACCAGCGGAAATCCAATGATCATCGATTGCCACGGCCATTACACTTCCGAACCGCCCGCCTTCCTCGAATTCCGCAAGCAGCAAGTCGCCGCGTTCGGTAACTCTTCGGCGGCCCCGGCCTTGCCGCAAATCACCGACGATCAAATCCGCGAAAAGCTTGAACCCGCGCAATTAAAATTTCAGCGCGAACGCGGCACAGACTTGACAATTTTTTCCCCGCGCGCATCCGGCATGGGCCATCACGTCGGCGACGAGAAATTAAGCGCGGAGTGGTCGAGAATCTGCAATGACATGATTCACCGCATCGTCAATCTCTACCCAAAAAATTTCATCGGCGTATGCCAGCTGCCGCAATCGCCCGGTGTCCCGCCCGAAAATTGCATCCCGGAGCTGGAACGCTGCGTCAAGGAATTGGGATTCGTCGGTTGCAATCTGAATCCCGATCCGTCGGGAGGCTCGTGGAAAGAGCCACCGCTCACCGACAAATGGTGGTATCCCGTCTACGAAAAAATGGTGGAGCTCGAAGTGCCCGCCATGGTTCACGTGACCGCCACGTGCAATCCCGCGTTTCACACAACGGGTTCGCACTACATCAACGGCGATACGACCGCCTTCATGCAATTCCTGACCTCCGATTTGTTTAAAGATTTCCCGACGCTGAAATTCGTCATCCCTCACGGTGGAGGCGCGGTCCCGTATCACTGGGGCCGCTACCGCGGCATCGCGCAAGACATGAAGCGTCCGCCGCTCACGGAACTCCTGCTCAAGAACGTTTACTTCGACACCTGCGTTTATCACCAGCCAGGAATCGATTGCATGACCAAAGTGATTCCCTCGGACAACATTCTCTTCGCCTCGGAAATGGTCGGCGCCGTAAAGGGCATCGATCCCGAAACAGGGAATTACTTTGACGACACGCGGCGCTACATTGATAATTCAACGATCCTAAACGCCGCCGACAAGAAGAAAATTTTTGAATCGAACGCCTTGAAAGTTTATCCCCGCCTCGCAAAACAAATGCAGAAGCAGGGAATTGCCGTAAGCTCATGAATATTTAACCGTGCATTGAAACTCGCCGCGGTCGGCACACTTTTTCTTGACGAACCTTGGCGCATTCCGCACAATCAACGCATCACCACCTAGCTCCTGCGCGCCATAAACGAAGTTTACATCTTGAGGGGCCGGCGAAAACGGACACGCAACTACGGACCAAATGAGGTAACGAATATGGGCAAAATTGTATCGGCGGCTGGAGTCGTACACGCGCCACAGCTTTTTGTCAGGCCACCGAGCGAAGATCCCGCGCAGCTGGATGCGGATATCGCAGCCATGCGCCTCGTCGGCAAAGACCTGGACGAGACCAAGCCTGATGTTGCCATCGTGATCGGCAACGATCACATGGAAACGTTTTTTCTTTCCTCCGTTCCCACTTTCGCCATCATGTCGGGTGAACGCGCCCGCGCCGAATTCGCGCGCAAGTCCTACGATCTTCCAGTTCATCAGGGTCTCGCCGAAGATTTGCTCGACCAGTTGGTGAACGATGATTTCGATATGGCCTATTCGCAAGACGCCGTCCTCGGCCATGCTTTTGCAGCGATGTACGAATGGGTGATCGAAGGAAGAAATATTCCTGTCGTCCCCATTTTCGTGAACGCCTATCTCCCGCCCCTGCCCACGGCCAAGCGCTGCGCGCAACTGGGAAAAGCCATTGCAAAAGTTATCGCCGCGCGTCCCGAAAAAGTGGCGGTCATTGCCAGCGGCGGCATGTCCCACTTTCCCGGCACCTGGAAATATCCCGCGCCTGATTTTGATTTCGACTACTGGGCGATTGCGCAAATGGAAAAGGGCAATCACGAAGCGCTGCTGAATCTCACCTCTCAGCAACTCGACGTCGTGGGAAACACCGAGATGCTTTCCTGGATGATCATGTTCGGCATGATTGGCGACCAGCCCGGCGAACTCATCACCTATCAGCCAACATGGCACCACGGCCACGCGGTCATGCGCTTTCTTCCTGACAAGCGAACCGGAAAAGTTTCAGACGAAGGAAAGAAAGGTCCCGCCGATTACAAATTCAAAGGTTCCGAAGGCTACGAATTTTATAAGCATCCGTCACCATCGGCTTATAAACTAAATAAAATCCTCTACGATCTGAGATTTAAGCCGAGCCTGCGCGTCCGCCTGATCAACGATATTCCCGGAGTGGCCGCCGAGTACGGCTTGCCCCTGAATGAAGCGAAAGTCCTCGAAACTTTGCAGGACGAAGACATCGAAAAATTCCGCAACGGAAAAGTTCACCCGCTCGTGCAAGCCGGAGCGCATCCCCTCGGAATGTGGATGAGCGTAATCGTGTTCCACGCAGAGTTGCGCAGGCTGCGCACAGCAGCCGGCAAAGGCGATCCAGAAAAAGCGAGCGCCACGCAATAGACTCCAAGTAGCACAGGCTTCAGCCTGTGGGGTTTGATTCTTGCAAATATTAAACCCCGCGAGCGAAATCCCACGCTACAGTCCCACCACCAATTTTCAAAACACATTCACCCAGGTCCGGAGGAATCATGCCCAAGATGCGCGTCTTCCAAGTTCCAAAAGCAAAAGAACCATTCCAACTCGTCGAGCGCGAAATCCCCGAACCCGTCGCCGGTTCGGTCCGCATAAAAGTTCAGGCCTGCGGCATCTGTCACAGCGATGAATACGCCAAAGAAGGCTCGCGC
Organism: Saccharimonadales bacterium (SeqCode); assembly: GCA_035486415.1. GTDB lineage: Bacteria > Acidobacteriota > Terriglobia > Acidiferrales > UBA7541 > Palsa-360. The sequence goes on along the minus strand of DATHNC010000120.1, from coordinate 38,722 downwards.
CCCGGCATAATGTACCCGCGCGTTCCCGGACACGAAATAGCCGGCGTGATTGATGCGATCGGCTCGGGAGTTCAAGGCTGGGAAGTGGGCCAGCGTGTTGGCGTCGGCTGGCACGGCGGCCATTGCGGCTATTGCAATTCCTGCCGCCGCGGCGATTTCGTGACGTGCAGCAAAGGCCGCCAGATCACCGGCCTCACCTGCGACGGAGGCTACGCCGAATACATGGTCATCTCGGCCGCCGCTCTTGCCGCAATTCCCGATGTCATTTCCTCCACGGACGCAGGCCCTCTGCTCTGCGCCGGCGTCACAACATTTAATTCCTTGCGAAATAGCGGCGCCCGCCCGGACGATATCGTCGCCATATTAGGCCTCGGAGGCCTCGGCCATCTGGGTGTGCAATTCGCTGCCAGTATGGGTTTTGAGACGATCGCCATCGCCAGAGGAAAAGACAAAGAATCATTTGCGAAAAAACTCGGCGCCAAACATTACTTGGATAGCGAGTCCCAGAATGTGGCCGCGGAATTGGAAAAGCTGGGCGGGGCCAGAGTTATTCTTTCCACGGTTACAAGTGGAAAAGCGGTGAACTCAGTTCTAGGCGGCATGGGCATCAACGGAAAAACAATCTTGGTGGGCAATCCCGATCAGCCGCTGGAAATTACTGGTCGCCTCTTGATTGCCGGACGCCGCTCGATCTGCGGCTGGCCCTCCGGCTCACCCATCGATTCGCAGGACACGCTCAAATATTGCGCGCTCACCGGCATTCGTCCCATGACCGAAATTTATCCGCTAGACCGCGCTCCCGAAGCCTACGAACGCATGCTAAGCGGAAAAGCAAGATTTCGAGTTGTCTTGGCCACAGGCCTCTAACGAGTGCCAAATCTAATTTACTTTTTTTCCGCAGCTTCCGGAGAGTCGTAGTTTTCAAACACCTCTACGATTGGCTCTGAGTAGTATTTTGCAAATTCAACTGGGACCTCAATCATGACTTGCACAAATTTTCCATCAATCGGTACGACCTGAGGAGTTTCCTTCTTCAAGACACGCGCTGCGGCACGGACTCGTTTCCTGCCTCGAATATTCTTCCGAATCGTTTTTGCGTGGCGCCAGGTTTTTCGAGCCGTTTTGGCTTTCATCGTCTTGTACCTCGCTTGGACTTAGTGTTCCCAAGCCTTCGATGACTGATTCGATGTTTAGACCATTTCCCATATTGTCGTTGTGACCTTGGTCACGCACCTTTGTGATTTGAATTACAGCCCTGATTCTTCATGGACGCGAAATTTATTGCATTCTTTCCGCAACAAATCTCAAATTTCCCTGTGGCCTATCCCCAGCTCGGCTGGACCACATCTTGGCGGGGTTCTATACTCTCCCAGTGAACCCTGAACCTGACCTCATTTCGCCCCTGCGCCGCTACTGGGGATACGACGCATTTCGCCCGCTGCAGGAGCGCATCGTGCGCAGCCTGATCACAGGCCGCGACACATGCGTCATCATGCCCACAGGCGGCGGCAAATCTCTCTGTTACCAGTTGCCCGCCGCAATGTCCGAGGGAAAAACGGTCATTGTTATTTCTCCCTTGATCGCCCTCATGGAAGATCAGGTCGCGCAACTTGGACAAATGGGAATTCCGGCGGCCCTGCTCAACAGTTCGATCACCGCGCCACAGCAAGCTCGCGTGATCGAGAAGGCTCGCGCGGGCGGATACCGCCTCTTGTATCTTTCGCCCGAAAGGCTCGCGCGCGAAGATACGATCGAATGGTTGCGCGGCGTGCCCATTTTGTTCTTCGCTATTGATGAGGCGCATTGCATTTCCGAATGGGGCCACGAATTTCGCCCCGATTACCGCCTGCTCAGCCGCCTGCGCACGCATTTTCCGGATCGCGCCATCGCAGCCTTCACCGCGAGCGCCACGCAACGCGTGCGGCATGACATCATCCGTCAACTGGCGCTACGCGAGCCGGATAAATATATCGCCAGCTTCCACCGCCCCAATTTGCGTTATGTCGTTCGAGCCTGCGACGCGAGTTCTCAAACAGAGCTTCTCCTGCGAGCGATGCGAAGCTATGGAAATGAAAATTTGATCGTCTACGCGCCCACCATCGCAAAAGTGGAATCCACAGTGGATTTCTTGCAGGAAAACGGAATTCCTGCCATCGCATATCACGGCCAGATGGATGCCGCCGATCGCAGGCGCAATCAGGAGCGCTGGATGGCGGACGAAGTGCGCGTCATGGTTGGCACGATCGCTTTCGGTCTGGGCATCAACAAAGCTGCCGTGCGCGCGGTCATTCATCTCTCGCTTCCCAAATCCATAGAACAGTATTACCAGGAAGCGGGCCGTGGAGGGCGCGACGGCCTCCCCGCGGATTGTGTTCTTCTTTGGCAAAAAAAAGATGTCGGCTTGCACGCGTATTTTATCGGCCAGATCAACGACCCTGATGAAAAAAAACGCGCCTGGCAGCGTTATGACGAAATCAAGGGTTTTGTGGAAACACCGGTTTGCCGCCACAAGCGCGTCTGCGAACATTTTGGCGAAAATAAGAAATGGGAAGCATGCGGCGCGTGCGATATCTGTGGATATCAACCGGAATGGCTATTGGCTCCGGTGCAGGAATCTCCGCGCAAATCCAAGCGCTCCAAGCCGCGCACTTCCTCGCTTACATCCGCACCGGTAGCGCGGACCTGGGAAAAACCCGCAGCAAGGCCTCAGCCAACTCGTTTGGAACAGACTGCGGAGGTTGACCCGGATTTGCGGGACTACATGCGCGAGTGGAGAAGAGAAATGGCGAAAGAGCAAAATGTTCCGGCCTATGTTGTGATGCATGACACGACGCTGGATGCGATTTGTTCTGTCCGCCCCACCACCATTTCCCGCCTGTTGCTGATCACGGGTATCGGCGAACGGAAGGCCGAGTTGTATGGAAGCCAAATTTTATATGCGCTGAAGCGGTATCAAGAGGGTTCGCGCGCGTCGACTCAGGATAAAAAGATCACGCCGAGTGAAGAAACAATTCAGCTCATTGAACAAGGCAAGTCCCTGGAGGAAATTGCCGTGATTCGCGGTCGAAGACTTTCCACCATTGTCAGCATGATTTCGGACCTCGTCGAGCGAGGCCTTGTTGATTTTCGGGAAAATTGGGTCGCCGAGAGCAGACAAAAACAAATTGAAATTGCCGCCGCCGACCTCGGCCTGGAAAGAGTTACGCCGATCAAGAACGCACTGCCGGAAGATTTTACGTACGATGAAATTCGTCTCGTCGTGGCTAAATTACGCAGTGACAATGGCGGCAAATCTTTGACCGCGGGAAAGTAATTGCGGTCGCCACGTCTGAACTACACGCGCGATTGCGCCAGCGAAACTGCGGGCGTTTTCCCGGTTCCCAGCGTAACCATTTCCAGATCCCCCATCATGCGATGAATGATGATCCACGCAATGATGTAAAAACAGCTCATTCCCATCAGCACCGGAACGTATCCGACATGCGGGATCACGGTTCCGGGAATAATTCCGGAAAATAGCGCGCCCCCTAATCCTCCGAGGCAAACTCCAAATCCATTCGCGCTGCCAACAGCCTGCGAGGGAAAAACATCCGCGGGCATGATAAATAAATTCGTCATCCACGCCTGATGCGCCGCGGTCGCCAGGCCAAACAGCAACACAGCCCATCGCGCGTCCTGTACCACCACGCCAAGCGTGCATGCAGGCATCACGACCGCGCAAAATAGCAGCGTCATCTTTCGCGCTTTGCCCACCGTCCACCCTCGCTTCATCAGATAACTGGAAACAATTCCGCCCAGCAATGCGCCTACTGCGGAGATGCTGTACACGATCATCAGCGCCGTGCCGCGTTGCTGCGGTGTGAAGTGGCGTATATCCGTGAGATATGTCGGCAACCAGAAAAGGTAGAACCACCAGACAGGATCGGTCAAAAATTTAGCGAGCCCATATCCCCATGCCTGTTTGTATTTCATCACTTCGCTGATGGAAAGTTTTGCCCCAAGAATCGCCGCCGCGCCTGATTCTTTCGGCAATCGATAGGAAAGAAACCAAACCGGCAGCCACAAAAATCCCAGCCCGCCCATGATCGCAAAGCACGCCTGCCATCCCAGCGTAAACGCGATCAAAATAAAAAGAGGAGGCCCGAAAATATTTGCGAGGTTCGTGCCGGTGTTCACAATTCCCATGGCCGTGGCGCGTTCCTCGGGCGGAAACCATTCCGCTGCCGCCTTGCTGCACGCCGGAAAATTAGCGGATTCGCCGAAGCCCAGCACCGTCCGAAACATTCCAAATTGAAATGCGCTTCCGGCGAACGCGTTCAGCATCGCGGCAAGCGACCACACGGCGGCCGCGAGGCCATAACCAATTCGTGTGCCATACTTATCGAGCAACCTCCCGCCCATCAGCGATCCGCCCGCGTACGCAAGCTGAAAAACCATTTGAATCGTGCCGTAAACAGGAAGGCCAAAATGAAATTTGTCGCGGATCTCCGGAAGAATCACGCCAAGTATCGCGCGGTCCAGATAATTAATGGTTGTCGCAAAAAATAGGAGTCCTACGATCACCCAACGCTTGCGCATTTGCCGGCCATCATACTGCATGTTTCCACGTTCATGGCTTGAAATATCTCAAGTGCGGGTAAAGGAGCGATGAACTAAAAGACAGGAGGAACATCCGGGAGGGCGCGGATTTGCAGCTCGCCTTGCTCTATTGTGACGCTTTATTCCAGGGTTATGAATTTATCCCCAACCGGTTTTCGCAGCGAACGCCTGCTTCGTGTTGGCCTCGTCAGTGAAAACTGCGATCTCCGGTTCGGCGACTCCGGGCGAAAATTCGTAACGCTCGTGAATTAAATTAGCAATTGCCTTAGTCAGATCATGGTTGTGGCTGTGTTGAGCACGCTGCTCCATTTTTCGAATTTCCGATGCCAAAGCGTGATCGTGAAAAACATTGGCTATCCATCGCGAGAAATCTCCACGCTGTGCGTGTCCAATCAAAACGGGCGTAGGCGCAACTTGCAAAAGTGCCAGAAAAATCTTGAGAGTTCGTGCTGGTCCGGCTACGGTTTTGCCGCCTTCCGTGAACCAGAATCCTTGGTCTTCCAGCAACTGCACGTCTAGATACTTCGCCTTATGCCGGACGTGGGGTGTCAATCGCGGAAACAATTTGAATTTCACGCATTGCCCGCCCGTTTCTCCCATTCCCGGCAAGAGGACAGCTTCCTCCATGGCCAGTGACGCGAAATGGGACGTGATGGAAGTGCCAGAGCCCTTCGCCTGCAATATTCTTGCTAAGGTTTCGAGTTCGTGTGGCGCGGTTATCCTTTTCACCAGAATGCATTCGATCGCGTTGCGAAGATCTGGATGCAAGTCGGCCAGCCGGTATGTGACCAGCGTGTACGCTCCCAGGTCGAGATCCAGCAACTCCATGACATTCGATTCGTGCAAAAAATAATGCGCCTCGTCAATCACGATGCGGTGCGGCAAACCCGTGTTCCTGCGAATCGCAGCGAGCATGGGCAGAAGCGATTTCATGTAATTTATTTTTTCGGATTGCGCGGCATGAGAAAGGTCAATCACCACGCTCATATCGGGATGGCGCAACACACGCGCCAGATCCGGCAATTCCGGCGGCGGATCTTCTCCGCCGAATACGACCACGCCGGGCAAGGATTCCAAGGTGCGATAGTCGCCCTCGGGATCAATCATGCACACGGAGTACCCTTGAAGAATTAATTGCTCGCACATGAGCCCTGCTACCCATGATTTCCCCGACCGCGGATCGCCGGCAATCAGCGTGTTCAGTCCTCGGATCGCGAGCGTTATCTCGTGGCCATCTTCGGCGGTTCCCAGAGACAGCCGGTGCTGTCCAATTTTTTCCGGAGGCAGACGCAAATTCTCTGCGAACTGGCGTATAAACGGAGCCACAGCTGGAGGTCCGCTTCCTTCCAGTATTTCATCTGCTGCCTGTTGAAGCCGACGGCTCCCCCAACTGACGGCCACGCCGAGTTCGCAACTCGCAAGTAGATCGTGATCGTTTTCCGCGTCACCGATGGCGAGCGCGTTGTGAACCGAGAGCCGCATTGTGGCGAGCGCTTCTCGGAGTCCCGCTCCTTTGCTTACCGCTTGGGGAAGCACCATCATGTGGCTGCGATTGAACAGTAAAACGAGCGGCAGTTCCATTTGTCGAATAATTTCGAGGGTTTCAGTAGCGGCCCCTGCGTCCAATTCAACTACGCATTTTCCCGCTTTGAATTCCAGACCGCGTTTGCCGAGTTCCTGAAGGAACTGGACGGATGTAGTATTCGCTAGTTGCCGGGAATGGCCATTGGCGAACCAAAGCACGGCTCCATTTTCGGCAACGACCGCATCGACGAAATGCAGATCTCCCACGGCTTGCTCTAATTCCGCAAGAATGCGGCCTGTAACAATGATAACGGCAATTCCTCGCCGGCGGACTTCGGCGATTGCGGAACGAACGTCGGGATCCAGAATGCCATCCTGAGCGATCGTCCCATCGTAATCGAGAGCAAGCACTCCAAATTTCATGGCCGTCTTTCATTGCCGGGGTCGTAATTAAACCCCAGACCCGTCTTCGATTTGAACTGTACTCCAGGCGGCTAGCCGTGAGAAGAGTCACCTAGAGGGGTGATGGAAATCACTTCACTTGCAGGAGTTCTGGTCATAATAAAGAAAGGAGGTGCGGATCGGAAATCAAACCGTTCAGAGCATTTGGGCAATCACTTTCGAGGGAGATGGCCATGACGCTTCCACTTCAAGTTACATTTCGCAACATGAAACATTCCACCCAGGTCGAGGATTGGATTCGCGCGGAAGCCGAAAAGCTGGAAACTTTTTATCACCGCATTATCGGATGCCGCGTGGCAGTCGAAGTACCCCATCGCCATCACAAGAAAGGAAAACCTCTCCACATTCGTATCGATTTGACTTTGCCTGGAAAAGAAATCGTTATCAAACGTGAGCCCGTGGCCATGCGCCGCGCCTTGGTGAAGAGAGACGGAGCAGAGTTAAGCCATAAGGAATCGAAACTGCCTCACAGCGACTTGGAATTGGTCATCCACGAGGCGTTTAAATCCGCGGCGCGCCGCGTTCAGGATTTCGCCCGCCGGCAGCGCGGAGAAGTTAAAAAGCACCAGCCTTTTTTGATTGAAGCGTAAGAGGAGGGGAATTTTTAGAACAAATCCCGTGCCGCCAAAAGTGCTCCGTAGAGACATTGGGAAGCTCTAGCGGCACGGGTGAGCGTTTCAATCGTCTTTACGCGTTGGCAAAATTTTCGAGGGCTGCGCGACTTGGGATCATGAGAGTCGATCCCTGAATCGCAACCAGACGACGCACCTTGAAATCGCTCAACGTCCGCGTCACTGTTTCGCGTGTTGTGCCGATGAATTCGGCGATTTCTTCATGCGTCAGTGGCAGCTTGATGCGTGTGCCTTCTTTCGTCTGCTGCATTCCTTCGGTCCATGTAAGCAGCAGCCGCGCCAGCTTTTCCTGTGCCGACGCCGAGAGTCCCACCGTGCGCAATTGTTCGCACGCGCCGCGGTACTGCGAACTCATCTGCCTCACCACGTTCTGGGAGGCTTCGGGATGAGTCGCGACGAACCGATGGAAATCTTCCCGGCGCACGAAGGCAACTTGGCATGGGTGAATCGTCTCGGCGGTCACTTCGTAGGGAGTCCCGGCCATTGTGGCCATCAATCCCAGCAGTTCTCCGGCTTTCGCAATTCTCATGATCATGATCTTGCCTTCCGGCGAGCTGATCGACAGTTTCACTTCGCCCTCGCACAAGACATACACGCCGCGCGAATCCTGTTTTTCAACAAACAGGAGGGCCCCTTTTGGATAGGTGGCTGTCGACTTGATCGCGTCGAAATCTTTTACGGATGGAGGCGCTAATTCGCAGAAGAATCCAGCGCATTTATGTTTGCAATTCTTGCAGCCGTCATTCAATTCCAATCCGTATGGACCTTTCATGATTTTCTCCTCGCACTTAACTCAGAATTAGATTCGAGACCTTGCCCGTTTCTAGATCGGCTGCTTTGTCGCGCCTGCTGCGCAAAATATTTGGAAAGGGGTGTATCGGCGATGAATTCTGCACCGGTCTTTTCGTAAATTTCGGCCAGTAAATGATTTCCATTTCCATCCATAAACGTCACGCCGCAAAGATTCACGTTCAATTTCTTTTCTCCAAGTGCAGGTGCTAATTCCCGCCATGCCCGATCAAGTTCGGCAACCTGACGCCCAGCGATCTTTCCCTCAATCTTGATCGTCATATTCTCTGAGCCCATCTGCTGAATCGTCACTCTCAATGGTTTCCTACAGTTCAAATACATACAACCCTGTATAGGCAATTGAGGAACCAAATTCATTATTGGAGTTTTATCATCTGGAATGTGCTCTAAAGAAGGGGCTTAGCGGATTGCAGGTTAAAATGTGCGGTGCCACACATGACGAAGTGACGATGATCACTGGCGACTAATCGTCACCTCAGACTAAATATAGTCACTTCGCTCTATCCCGAGCTTTTTAATCTTCGAATTCAATGTTGTACGAACCAATCCCAGCCGCGCGGCCGCTCCATGGGGGCCGCCGATCTTTCCGCGGGTCTCTCGAAGAATGCTGAGGATATGATCACGCTCCGCGGCTTCCAGGGAGGCGCCTTTGACCGGGGCGGCATCCTTCGGCATTTCCAATTCGCCAAGCGGAACCCTCAGAACCGGCCCTTTGGTGAGGATCACGGCCCGCTCAATGAAATTTTCGAGTTCGCGGATATTTCCAGGCCAATCCCAGCGAGTTAAGGCGCGCATCGTATCGTCAGGAATAGTTTCAATTTTCTTATCCAGTTTACGAGCGTGCCGATCCACAAAATAGCGAACAAGCAGGGGCACGTCTTCGCGGCGGTCGCGCAAGGCAGGTAGCAAAATGGGAAAAACTCTGAGCCGGTAATAGAGGTCGCTGCGAAACCGCCCCTCGGCCACCATTTTTGCAAGATCGCGGTTCGTCGCGGCCACGAGCCTCATATTGACGGGAATGGGTTTGGTGCTGCCAAGTCTCTCAAATTCCTGCTCCTGCAGGGCGCGAAGAATTTTGGGCTGCAGTTCCAGGGGCAGATCGCCAATCTCATCCAGAAAAAGCGTGCCACCATTCGCGAGTTCCAAACGGCCAATTTTGCGGTCAATGGCGCCCGTATAGGCGCCCTTTTCGTGCCCGAATAATTCGCTCTCCAGCAATCCGGCGGGAATGGCGGCGCAGTTCAGCTTCACCATGACATGTTCTTTTCGTCGGCTGAGCTGATGAATCGCTCGAGCGATGGCTTCTTTGCCCGTCCCGGTTTCTCCCAGAATTAAGACGGTGACGTCGGTTTCGGCCACGGTTTCCACGTTCTTGAGCACGCGCTTCAGGGAGCGGCTCTCGCCCACGATTTCGTCAAATTGCGCTTCGGTATTCAGTTCTTCTTCCAAGTAGCGCTTTTGCTGCTCGCTGCGCCGCAATGCGTCTTCTGCTTCGCGTTTTTCCGTGAGGTCTCGTATCACGCACAAAACGATGGGACCATCGCCAGTTTCGACCGGCCCAAGCATGATGTCGGCAGGGAACTCGCTTCCATCCTTGCGCCTTCCGTAAAGTTCCAGCCCGGCACCCATGGGGCGAACGCGCGCCGCAGACGTATATCCATTGCGATGTGCCGGATGAGCGTGCCGGAACCGCTCTGGAACAAGAATTTCGATGGACTGTCCGAGGAGTTCGCCGCGCGGATAGCCAAACATGGATTCGACGCGCGCATTCACTTCAGCAATCGAACCTTTACGATCACTTGCAATGATGGCATCGGGAGAAAATTCGAACAGAGTGCGGAACAGGGGCTCGCTCTCAGGCATGTCTTCTCGATCGATTTTGGGTGAGGAGATGTCACGAAAGATGCAAACCGCGACGCGGCCTTCCGCGGACTCGACATAGCTGAATTGCATATTGACAGGGAATTCGCTTCCGTCCTTACGCCTGCCCAAATTTTCAAGGCCAGCTTGCTTCGCATCACCGGTCATGCCGGTTAAATTTGCTGCGTGCCCAGATGAAAACGCGACTCGGTGCCGATTTGGGACGAGCAAGAGCAAAGGTTGGCCAATCAATTCCTGCGAGGAATATCCAAACCATTGCTCGAGGCGCTGGCTGACGGAAGAGATTCGCCCTTCCGGATCGGTAATGGCGATGGCATCAGGGGACTTGTCAAATAGCCTCTCAAAAATAGAAGGCTGCCTCGGGCGGTCCGGCGGTGGGTTTAGGGTGGATTCAATCATAGTTTGATGGCGCACACGAGAGTTGGATCGTCTCAGGATACAGGGCCGAACCTGTAGGGATGTAGTCCAAGAGCCGCAAATTTGAAATGCAATTGAAACCCATTACCTTGGTCATTTCAAGGGCCGATTGTAGCAAAAATCTCGAATTAATCTAATCGTGACCCGAAATTTACGTCACCGTGACAAACATCACAGTGAATTAATGCAAACTGTATAAACTTTCAGTTAGTAGTGCCTTCTACGGCAAACCATGTATTTTTCGGATGAATTAAGCGGTATATGTTCTTAAGGCGCCGGTACCAAATTTCACGGCAGCTGGAGGGAGAAATAAAATGGCAGCACAAACTGCAACGGCAGTTGCAACTCAACCAGTAAAAATACCAGCAATAAGTAAACAATCCGGAACCGATAAAAATATTGAAAGATTCGATCAAGTCTACGACTCGATTGCGAAACGCGCGTTCGAGATTTTTAATAACAACGGACAATGGTTTGGCAACGAACTATCCGACTGGCTCCAGGCAGAGTCCGAAATTCTTCACCCCATCCATTTGGAAATCGCGGAGACAGAAGACGCGCTGAATGTTCGCGCTGAAGTTCCCGGATTCACGGCGAGGGAACTTAACATTCAGGTGGAAGGAAACCGGTTGACGATTGCCGGCAAACACGAGTCCAAGGAAGAAACCACGAAGGGAAAAACAATTTACTCGGAACGCTGCGCAAAAGAAATCCTGCGTTCTGTAGAGTTGCCTATGGAAGTTGACCCGACCAAGGTGAATGCACAATTGATGAACGGAATACTGAGTATTGAGCTTCCGAAAGCGCAGGATGCAAAGGCAGCTCCGGCCGAGATGAAGGCGGCTAATTAGAAAAATCTTAAATCGGGTGGGCGACGCATTGCTTGTTGCCCACCCGCTGCTTCCGTGATTAGCGGAATCGAATCACCTGAGATTAAGGAGGCTGCATGATTACAAAATGTTTCAATCGGGCTTGCCAGACTCCGTTTGACTATCGTGACGGCCGGTTGGTTCGATTTTCCAGAAAGTCTGCGAATAACAATCAAGAAGAGACCTATCAGTTCATTGAGCATTATTGGCTCTGCGGCTCGTGCTCAGATCTTTATAAATTTGAGTGTGAAGAGGGAATGCCCGTAGGTTTAATGAGACGGGAGCAAGCCGTTCCCCAAAGTAATCTTTCCTACATGGTTTCAGCCGCTTAGTTGGCATTTTGTAAAAAACAAAATTCAATCGGATCGTGCGGGACTTGTGTATCCGGTTTCCATCCTGAATGGGATCCGGTCTGAAAAATCCTCTTCTTAATTTTCTTTTACTTAAATCGAAGAGAGATTCGTATTGAATCAATTTGATTTGCACGCCCAGAAGAGCTGGCCGCCCCAAAAACGGGCGGCTTCTACAAAACCAACAACGTCGATGCATTACGGTTTCGTAGCGCCCTTTCCGTCCCGCGTTCTTCGGGACGGAAAGGGCAGCTTGCCTCCCAAATTGAGTTACGGCCGAGAGATTCCTCGCTGCGCTCGGAATGACAGAATAAAATATTGTCTTTCGAGGACGGTAAATGTAAAGCCGCATTAATTTTGCAGAAAATGTTTCGCGGCTAAAGCCACGACCTACAATAATTCTGTGTTTCTCACACAGACACTCCTGCGTTTTCCCGCGTGCGATCGCGTCGTCTTTTTCCATCACTCGAACCTCCTCAATCAGCCCGTCCGATGGTAGATTGGAATGACAAAAAAGTACGAAAGATGATGACCGGTCCGGCGTTCCTACTTTATGTGAGCTATGTCACTGAAGACTGGCTGCTGTATTTATACAGTGCAAGAGTTGGGATGTGTTGGAGGTGCTTCGTGCGAAGTGGAATCATTCGATTTCTGATTGTTGCCGCAGGATTTGGACTGATTTCAGCCCCGATTTTCGCCCACCATGGCGTTACGAACTACGACATGAAGAAAACGATTGTGCTCACCGGAACAATCACCGACTTCGACTGGTCCAATCCGCATTGCCTTGCGCATGTGGATGTAACGGATGACAGAGGCCATACGAGTCACTGGACGCTCGAAATGGCTTCCACGTTTACCATGGCACACCACGGGTGGGATGCGGGCACACTGAAGCGCGGTGACCAAATAAAGGTTGAGACGCATCCCGCAAAGAATGGCGCACCAGTCGGGATTACATCAGGTCCGGGATTCGCCTTGAAGGTCATGGTCAACGGCAAAGAACTCCCTTCACAATAATATCGAAGCCGTCTGTTTGCTTTTGATTTTGAGCAGTTCGCGAGCAAGTGTGAAAAGAAATTACGGGGAGCGTCGCAATGCATTCGAGCAGGAACTGGGACAAAGGAACTTCGAGTGTTTTACCGCCGGCCTCGTCACGCTTAAGGTCCTGCAAGGGGCGGTACACACGCTTTCTTTTGGCGTTTGCGCTAACCGCGACTCTTACGATGGCCGTGCAGGCGGACACGGGGGGAAGCATATCAGGGACAGTCACCGATCAATCTGGCGGCGTAGTTCCGGACACCACGGTTAGCGTGCTCAACCTGGACACGACGGTACAACAGAGCACCAAAACGAATGCGAATGGTTTTTACAATTTCACGGCTTTGCCCGTGGGACGATACGAAATCGAAATTGTTCGCGAAGGTTTTAAGCCATATAAACGCACCGGCCTGGCGATCGACATTAATTCCGAGTTGAGGGCGGACGTAAGCCTGTCGATGGGAGAGCAGTCGGAGGAAGTTGTGGTCTCTGGGGCCGCAGTGAACGTGGAGACTGTGGACACCAATTTGGGCGACGTGGTGACCGGCACGCAAATTGTGAACATTCCACTGAACGGGCGCAGCTATACAGATTTGTTGTCGATTCAACCTGGCGTAAGTCCCATCACGTCCCTGACAGCAACTTCCGTGATCATGTCCGGCGTCACGGGAACCATTAATCCCTCCGGCGATCAGAATCCGGGAAATGTTTCGATTAACGGGCAGCGCGAATCCTCAAATGGATTTTTTGTAAATGGAATCGATGTGAAGGAGTATATGAACGGCGGCACGTCGATTCTTCCGAACCTGGATTCAATCTCGGAGTTTCGGCTGCTGACCGACAACTTCGACCCTGAATACGGTAATTACAACGGCGGCCTAATTAACGTGGTGACGAAATCCGGGGCCGACTCTTTTCATGGAGAAGCGTTTGAGTTCCTGCGAAACACGGCTCTGGATGCCAAGAATTATTTCGCGACTACTCGCAGCGAGTATAAGCAAAACCAGTTTGGGGGGACGGTTGGAGGGCCGATCAAGAAGCAAAAAGTTTTCTTTTTCGGCGATTACCAGGGAACACGGACGAATCAAGGCATAACGTCTCCCGTCATTTCTGTCCCGTCCGTGGCGGACCGGCAAGGAAATTTGTCGGATATCGCCACTTCGCTGATCGGGAAGGTCGAATCGGCAGGCAGAGCCGCTTATCTGGATCAAGAGCTTGGTTATGCACCCGGCACAGTGTATGTTCATGAACCGTATTACTTCGCACCCGTGCCAGCCGTGCCCCCCTCACCCGGCAATCCCGGCTCGCCCGCCAAGCCTGGCTGCACCACTACGGCTCAGTGCGTGCTACCAAACGCCACGATTCCGATGAGCGCGTGGTCCGCGCCGGCCAAGAATTTACTGCAATACATTCCCATGCCCAACAATCCTTCGGGCAACACTTTCTTGACATCCGCCTTTTCCGAGACCGTGCGGGACGACAAGGGTTCCGGGCGAATCGATGCCAACACTCGATGGGGGCAGATTTCCGGATACTATTTCTTCGACGATTACAGTTTGGATAATCCATATCCCGGAGGGCAGGGTGGCGCCAGTGTACCGGGCTTCGACGCTCTCACGATCGGCCGCGCACAGGTGTTTACCGTAGGCGACACGAAGGTTATGGGGATGAATAACGTGAACGAATTCCACATCGGGATCATTCGAAACTCGAACATCATCGGGCAACCGCATGGCGGATTAGGCGTGAGCCTGGCGTCTCAGGGATTCGTAACAGGACCGCATTCAACGGGAATTGACGTGCAGGCGCCACAGTATGAGGGCGTCATGAATCTTGTGTTTCCTTCGTTTGTGATGGGCGTGCCAGTCACCAACACGAATCAGTGGAACAATACTCTCTATGGCAGCGATGCGCTCTCCAAGGTTGTGGGAAATCATTCGATCAAGTTTGGTGGACAATTTCACATCGATCAGGTTAATGAACATCCTAATGCGACCTTCAATGGAACATTTAATTTTGCTAATCAAAACTCGGAAACGGGCTCGGCCTTTGCCAATTTTTTGCTTGGCGTTCCCAGCCAGTACACGCAATCTACCGGCCAGCCTTTTTATCTTCGAAACCGTTATGTAGGCGCTTTCGCGGAGGACAGTTGGCGCGCGCGGCCCGGTCTGACGGTGAATTACGGAGTGCGGTGGGACGTCATCAGGCCATGGTCGGAGAAGTACAATAATATTCAGACTGTCGTACCGGGAAGGCAGTCGGTCCTGTATCCCAATGCGATCCCTGGATTGCTGGTGCCCGGCGATCCAGGAATTCCATCCACTTTGTCGCCCACGAAATACGATAAGTTCGCGCCAAGAATTGGCGTGGCATATGCGCCGAAATTCGATCACGGAATCTGGAAAGCCATTTTTGGAAAAGATGGCGACAGTAGCATCCGCGCCAGCTTTGGAATGTTCTACACGGCTTTTCCAGGGCTGTCGGCGGGGGTCATGTATTCCGTGCCGCCTTTCGGATACAACTATCTGAGCCCGCAGGCGCCGCTATTTGCGACGCCATTTATTAATGCCTCGGACCCGTTTGGCGCGGCGAATACGAATCCGTATCCAATTGTTTTTCCTCCGCACACGGTCTCAGCCAGCAATCCGTACAGTGCATTCGATTGGTCCGCCGTCGCACCCATTGGCGCCGACCCTTACTTTTATTATCGCAACACCGTGCCGTACATTGAGAACTACATGTTGTCCATTCAACGGCAGATCACGGCGAAGATGGTCTTAACCATGAGCTACGTTGGAAATCAGGGACATCATATTCTTGCTGACCAGCCATCGAATCTGGGCAATCCGGCACTTTGTCTCAGCCTTCCCGGTTGCGGGCCTTATGGTGAAGACGGAACTTATACTTCGGCCTCCGGGCAGGTCTATTACGGAACTCGAAGGGGTTTGTTAGGGTCGACCTACAACGGGGTGGTTTTCAACGGGACGCCGACGGAGTTATACGGGGAAGACACGGCGCAGAAGACAATCGAAAATTCCAATTACAACGCATTGGAGACTACGCTTCGCTATTCGTGGACGCGGACGACCGTTTCGCTTGCCTACACGTATTCCAAGTCGATCGATCAGGGGTCAAATCTTGGGGAAGTGATCAACCCCTATAATCCTATGCTGAGCCGGAACGTTTCGGCCTGGGACATGAAGCACAATTTTGTGGCGACCTATAATTACAATTTGCCGTTGGAGAAACTTTTCCGCCGCACGAGCCGCTGGACGGAGGGCTGGAGCATTTCGGGCACGACGCGGTTTAGCACTGGATTTCCTGTTACGTTATATGACCAATCGGATAGCTCACTCCAGGGCTCTCTTGGCAATGGCGTGAACAACCAATTGATTGACACTCCGGTATTCACGCCCGGCCCTCTGAACATCAATACGAACCCGCGGAATGGGCGTCCGGAGTTCAATACCGCGCTGTTTCAACCGGAAGCCCTTGGCCAGGTGGGGAACGCGGCTCGCCGGTCCTTTTATGGCCCCGGGATTAACAACTTCGATGTGCAAGTGAGCAAGAATGTGCGCATTACGGAATCCAAGTCCGTGGATATTCGGGTGGAGGCATTCAATGTTTTTAACCATGCGCAGTTTTATGGGCCTTCGGCCGTGGATGGGGAAATTGAGGATAAGGGTACACCGACGAATCCGGGGACATTCGGCATGATTGTCAGCGCGGCGGATCCGCGATTGGTTCAGCTTGCGGCGAAGTTTTATTTTTAATGTGTTTTCCAACTAAATTAGGTGGAGTTTTTGTGGCATCGGCGTCTTGCCGGCGGGTTTGCGCTCAATTTTAAATTTGGCATAAAAACCGCAGGCGGGACGCCGGCGCCACAAGACCATATCGCCCGGACCGGCGCATCTGCTGCCAGATGCGCCGGTCCGGGATTTCTTTTGTAGGCTTAGTTGCCGGCTGGTCTCGGAGCCGGGGGCGCGGGCTTCATGAACTTCGCATCATCCGCTGGGGAATTTACGTCGATCTGCGCCCACTTGAAGCTTTGATTTCCCTCGGCGCCGACGACGCGCATGGTGGAAGGAACTTTGACGCCGCTCACGTCATGGTAGTCTTCGAAATAAGTGTCCTCAGGGAAGGCCCCAATCACACTCTGCATGGTTGTATAAGTTTTTACGAGCAGCCCGGTTTGCGCGTCGAAGTTGAGACGGTCGATCACCTGGAAGCCGTCCTTCCGAGTACCTACGACGCGGTACGTATCGCGGTCGCCAACTTTTTCCATGGCATCCACCTGCACGTTCGTGTGATCGTCCCGGAATTCAAGGCCGGGAAATTTTTCGCCCAGTTCGACAATCATGCGCTTTTCGTCGCCGGTGTCTTCGCGGATTGGCGTGTTGTGCCAGGCAATGTTTCCGTCATAGCCCATCGCGACCGGGGGCCTGCCCGGGAAAGTCCAGGTGATGACGCCCTTCATGCCTTTTACGTCGTGCGCAGCGGGAACGGTTCCCATTGCGGCGGGCGGCTGCGGCGTTCCTGGAGGGCCTGGAGGCGGGGGAACAAGCATGTCCACAGTTCCCTTGAAGGAAAGAGCTGTAATTTTGTCGACGGCAGATTTTCCGCCGAGCGCTTCTTCATATTTGGCGAAAACATCGGCGACGGATGGAAGCGGAGCGGCGGCTGGCTTCGGAGCGGCGGGAGGTGCGGCAGGTGCGGGACCGCTCATGATTGTTGCAGGCGCTTTGCTTGGCGACATGTTTGCGTCGATGTTGGAGTAATCCCTGACCGCGAGGCCAGGGAAAATTTCCAGGGCGCTTTTTTCGGTTGGCACTTTATCGCCGGGGAGCAACAGGGTTGTCGCGGCCTTGGCGACGCCGCGATGGCAGGTGTAGCAAGTCAATTCGCGCTTGCCGTCAAACACGGTGTTATTCAGCGCCATGGTCATCTGGATCATGCTTCGAGCGACATGCTTTTCGCGCTTGTCATCCTGATCGAAATGGCCGATGACGTGGCAATAGCCGCAGCCAACGCCGAGGGCCGTGGTGATGTATTCCATCGCGGGATGAACCTGGTCGGCGGGAATGCCCTTGAGCGCTTCGATCTTTTTGTAAAATTGCTCGGCGGTCTTGCCCTTCATGTCGGCGGCCGTCGCGGCAGGCGGCGGAGGAGCAGCCGCAGGGGCTTGCGCGTAAAGACTCGGCACGCATGCGCCGAGCGCGAAGATCGACAACGCTAAAGTTGCCAGTAGCCCTGAAAGTTCACGCGTAAAAAGTTTCTTGTTCATACTTTTTCGGTTGTCCTCTCACTCATTTTTATTGCCGGATCGAATTCGCGTTCACGCTTTGGCGAATCCGAAGCATAAGCCTGTTGGAAAATTTTCTGACTTCGGCCGCTCTCAATCCCCCGCAATGTTTGCAAGTGCGCTAACGGTCGAATGTTGGCCTAATCCTAAGGCATGGTGAGCCTCAAAAGCAATGATCGAACAGTGTGCCGCTGCAAGTGACGAGATTGTTAAGGACGCCGCAAAAATGGGCTAATGACATAAGGCCTTTTTAGGATTACCCTCTCATCAAGCAGGCAGCTTTAAAGCGCCTTTCGACACGCCGGACATTCTGGAGGGACTCCTATGAAAATTAAGTCGCGCATTGCCCAATCGGCTCCAACTTTTTTATCGCGCTGGGCGCTTGTGGCGCTGGTCTGTGCCGTGATGGCAAATGTTCCGGCGTGGGCGGATTGCACACCTGCGTCACTAGGCGCTCTCAATGTTCCTAATATGACGATTTCGTCCGCGACAGTGGTGCCGGCGGCGACGCCAAACCCTGAATATTGTGATGTGAAAGGCACTGTGACTACGACCGGGGAAGGCGCGGAAAACGGGTCCGCAAATTTTGAGGTCATGCTTCCCACAAACTGGAATCAAAAATTTATTTTTCATGGCGTTGGTGGCCTGGCAGGCACTCTCTCGTCATCGGCGAATCCCGCGGATCAGGCTCTATTTCTGCCGAGAGGATACGCAACGGCGATTACCGACACGGGGCACCTGGTTGCCAATCCCACGTGGGAATATACCGCGCCGGGCGAGCCCGACATGCCGAAGGTGATCGATTATTATTACCGCGCTGTGCATGATGTGACGCTGGCCGCGAAAATGCTCGTGAAGAATTACTACCACGCGGAAACGATCCGGCGGTCGTATTTCGATGGCTGCTCGAACGGCGGAAAAATGGGCATGATCGAGGCCGGCCGATATCCCGCGGACTATGACGGGATTATTTCCGGAGCGCCGTGGCTCGATCCTGTTGGCACTTCGCTGTGGAGCTTGAAAAATATAAAAGCGCTGCTCGAAGCATATATTCCTGCAGCGAAATTTCAGGCTGTTAGTGCGGCGATCCTGAAACAGTGCGACAAAGCGGATGGAGTTGCGGATGGCTTGATCCAGAATCCCGCGAAGTGCGCGTTTCAGCCCGATGCGCTTGTGCCCGAGACGCTGACGCAGAAGCAGGCTGACGCGCTCAAACTGATCATGAATCCAGTGCGCGACGAGCAGGGCAAAATTATTTTCCCGGGCGCCTCGGTGGGCAACCTGGGGCAGGACAACATAACCGTGCGCGGCGCGACGAATTATCTTGAAACGCCGCCCAGCGATCCCACTTCCGCGAAGCCATGGGGCGACGCCACGGTGCCTGCGAACTGGTCACTCTCGCAAAATATTCTGATGAAGCTTGGCTTTCGGGATGGCGGCAAGGACATGAACAATTCGGTCGAGAGCAATGGAGTGGTGAAGAGCGACGCGCTGAATCTCGTTTACACACGGCTTGCAGCTGATGTGCCCAACGATCCTTCAAAATTAAGCGCGTATTTTGCCAAGGGCGGAAAGCTTCTGATCTATCACGGATTCGATGATCTGATTATTTCTCCCTACAGCAGCATCTGGTTTTACGAAGACCTCGCGCAGGAAAACGGCGGCTACCCGAAGCTGCAGCAGAGTGCGCGGCTATTCATGGTGCCGGGCATGCAGCATTGTGTTCTCGGCGCGGGCCCAAATTCATTCGATACGTTAAGCGCGCTCGAACAATGGGTGGAAAAGGGGATCGCGCCCGATGCGATTCCTGCCACGCACCTGGCGAATGGGGTGGTAGATCGGACCATGCCGCTGTGCAAGTTTCCCGAGCAGGCTCACTACAAGGGGAGCGGCGATGCGAAGAGCGTGGCAAGCTGGTCATGCAAGGCGGACGACAAGTCGCTGCTGGCGGTGGGCCCTAACGGCACTCAGGCTGGAGCAAATGCAGTTGCACCGGCACGCGTAAGGCCCTCGGCGTTGCTTGCTTCTAAAAGTGGAAATTGAATTGGATTTGGTAGGACAGGCTTCAGCCTGTCTTCTTTTGAATTATTAGCCCTAACGAAAATCAAAACCGGACAGGCTGAAGCCTGTCCTACTTACTGCCTTCGGATTTTTGCTGCATATCGCCGTAGGTAATATTGTCTTCGCAGACGACTTCTCCGAGATTCCAGGTGGGTTTTAATTCGTAGATGGCGTGGCCTCCCCATTTTTTTGTGTAGGCTTTGGGATCTTCAATCGTGGTGTCGATCGTCAGTGTGTCGTGATTTATGCGGCGTATGCGCTCGACTACGTGCAGGTCTTCGCTGTGCGGGAGGCCGTCATTGTCCAGCCAGGTTTTGTCGTTGAAACCCACCGTATCTACCACGAGCGTGTCGCCCTCCCATTTTCCGATGGCGTCTCCCATCCACGAGGGAGACAAATCTTTTGGATGCTCGCGTCCATCCGTAAAAATATTGCGCACGAAATGGTCGTACTCAAAAATCATCAGCACGCGTCCGGGAATATTGGCAATCTCCAATGGCGCGCCGCGTATGAGATAAACTCGCGGAACGCCCGGCGGAGCGCACTGCATGATGGGATCGTTTGTTTCGGCTAAGGAGACAGACCGCGGCCCAACGTTTGGTTTGTTGGCTTTGTATTTTTCTTCCGCCCAGGGGGTCATCGGGGGCAACTCATTGGTAATCGAGAATGCTAGTTCGTAAATTGTGTACTTGCGGACTTTGTCGGGCGGGCGGCGGGAGCGTCTCCAAACGCCCGATAAATCCGCAGGCACAAGTGCGGCATGGGCTTTTTCTCCAGACGGCTGTTGTGTCGTTTGAGCGAACATCGGGAACGATGAGGCGAGCGCAGCGGACACAACCGCAAACACTAAGCTTGAAAAGCGAATACGCATTCCGGAACTCCTTCGGCAACTACTCTGCGTAATCTTCTCCGCGATCCATCACCGTTGATTTGCCATCTGGAAAAATTACTTTGCGGATGCGCATGATGTGCGAGCCGCTTTTGGCGAGGTTGCCAATGAAAGTCACCTTGTCACCGGACTTCATTATGGTTTTATTCCAACCCGCGCGGGACATGGTCGTCAGGCTGGGGGCTTCGCCGGTCCATTTTTCGACTTTGCCGTCTGCGCCTGTGACATCGAACAAAATTGCCGTGTGCGGATTCATGAACTGAAAATCAGTGACCGTGCCTTTCAGCGTGGTCAGTTTTGCCGAATCGTAGACCGACGCGCCATGATGCGCGAAGGCGGCTGTCGAAAGCATGAGCAGTCCAGACACCCTGGAAAGGAAGATCAAACGCTTGATTGTCATGTGATCCCTCGCAGTTGCCGCGACTATCCCACTGCAACCGGGGACTGTCAATGCAAAACAGAAAGAGGGATGTTTCAGCGAATGGACTTGCTCAGAAGAAACTTCCGACGTCATTCATTTATGTGGACCGTCTGGAGCAATCTGCACAAGCCCGATCGTCACGTGTTGAATATGGACTGGGGTGACCGGGGTGTCACCAGCGTCGCGTGGCACTCGCGCAATTGCTTTTACCACGTCCAAATTTTCGCACTGCCCCCAAATCGTATACTTTCCGTTAAACGCTGGATAGGGAGCTTCAGTGATAAAAAAGTGTGTATCGTTAGTATCTGGTCCACTGTTTGCCATCGCCAAACGTCCCGGCGTGTCAAATTTAAGTGACGGGACGATTTCACTTTTGTAGGGGAAGCCTGGTCCTTCGGGATGCCCAACGCCCGTGCCGAGCAAATCGCCGCCCTGAATCATTACGCCCGGAATCACCCGGTCAAAGATAAGGCCGTCAAAAAATCTCTTTTGTTCGGTTTGTTTGGTTTCCGGATGCACATAGGAAATTGTTCCAGTCGCAAGGCCTATCATTGTGCGCACTGTGATCGGTGCTTCCGCTTCAAAGAGTCTGCAGGTTATATTTCCTTTGTCGGTTTCGAACGTCCAGTAAGTTCCGGGTTTGCGCTTGTCGACGGGCGACGGCGCGGCATGAACCGAGTGCTGGACGAAAAGGGAAGCGGCTAATGTGGCGATACTTAAAATCGCTAGGATAAGCATCAGAAAAGTTGGCGCGCGGGTTGGTTTCGGTGTTTGCACTTTCACTCTGCTCCTGAGATTGATGATCTAATATACAGAAGGCTTAACACAGAGTGCACGGAGAAATGCGGAGGGCCACAGAGAACTGGTCGGTTCCATTGTAAGTTACGACCGGCGATTAAGTTGTTCCACTTTTTTAATTTACGGAGGAAATTTTGGTCATTTTTATTTCTTCACGTATTTTTTCAAATCCATGGGGCCGACTTCGGCGCCGTAAATATTGCCATTGCGGTCCACGGCAACGCCCTCTGCTGCGCTGGTGGAGCCTCCCGGCGCGGGATCAGGAATAAACGCGATGACTTTGCCGGTTCTGGCGCTCCCAATCCGCATGCCTCTTTTGCATCCCGGATTATTTCCGTATCCAGGCTGGTCAGTTGACTCGGAGTCCACAACGTACATGGTGTCGTCCTTCGCGATAAAAATTCCGCTGGGGCGGCCAAATTGTTTCCACTCATTCAGGAATTTGCCGTCTTGCGTGAAAATCTGAATGCGGTTGTTGGCCCTGTCAGCGACAAACAGGCGCCCTTTGGAATCCAGAGCAAGGGCATGAGGCGTGTTGAATTCTCCTGGCGCCGTTCCCAGCATTCCCCATTCCTTAATAAATTTTCCGTCTTTTGAAAACTTCACGATGCGCGCGTTCATTTGTGAACTGGGCGGCGAATTGTGGCCATCAGCGACAAAAATATCCCCGTTCGGAGCCACGAGCACAGCCGAGGGACGGTTGAAAGTATCGTGGGTATCGCCCGGCACGCCTGCTTTCCCGAGCGTCATCAAAACTTTTCCATCGGGAGAGAATTTGAATACCTGATGACCCTTTCCATGTTTGCCGACGTCGTCGCTTGTGCCGCCACCTCCAACTCCGTCGGTGACCCAAACGTTTCCATCCTTGTCCACGAAGATTCCATGCGGGAGGACGAACAATCCAGCGCCAAAATTTTTCAGCATTTTGCCGGACAAGTCGAACTCAAGAATCGGCGGCACGTTTGAATCCGCGCAACCATTTCCGCCACATCGCTCGTAGGTCCAGATGTTCCCATCGGGGCCGATGGCCACGCCTGAAGTTGCTCCCCATTTTCTTCCGTCAGGCAATTGTGCCCAGTTGGAAATGGTTTGGTAGGGATTTGGCAAGTCGTTTGAGGGCGGGTAACTGGCCTGGGCGTGCGCGTTTGCGGCGACGTTAATTAGTGCGATTAGGCTGACGGCCAGTGCAAAGGCAAGTCGGCGTACGTGTTTCATAATGGCTTCGCCTTTCGTATTTTTAGACGACAAAAAAATCGCCCGTCCAAAAAACGGACGGCCGCTACGAAACCGAAGACGGAAGCAGGGTTTTGTAGAAGCCTTTCCGTCGCATGTTTTTTGCGACGGAAAGGGCAGCTTTCTTTGCAAACGAGATGACTACAACAACTCTCTCTACTTGCTTTCGATATTTACCGCGTAATAGCCGACTGTTTTCGTCGAAAGCTCTTTCCACCAGTGCGGCGTTTTTGCGGGGATCGTGATCACGTCGCCCGCGGTCAGGTGGAAAGTTTGTCCGCCTTCGATGGAGATGGCTGTCATTTGATCCGGGTTAGTTCGTTTTGGGTTGACCATGGTGCCGCCTGCGATAAATGTGGCCTCTCCATCGACCATGATGAAAATATGGTTGGTGTGGTCATGGTATTCCACCGCGCCTGCCGCACGCCTGTTTGCCAGGATCAAAAGACCAGGGTCATTCAGGATTGGGCCGCCTTTGGCCATAACCGTGGCGACTTGATCGTGTGGGATATAGTGAACAGCCGCGGGAACGCCCTCTCCCGTGGAGGCTGCGGAAGCGGAAAGCAGGATTGCCATCGCAAATAATGCAGTTTTCACGCCACAAAATTTCATAATCATCCTCGTAAAACAAATTTGAAAATTGCCCCGCAAATTTTCGTGGGGCACACGCAAGGGAATGGTTTTATTGCGCGGCAACCGGGCGCGGCACATGCTGGGTCATTAACACGAGCGGGCCTCCGGCAGGCTTGAACTGGTGTGGCGTGCCTTCGGGAATGATCGTGAAATCGCCTTTGCCAATCTGTTGAACTGTTCCGCCGTCAATCGAAGTGCCGGAAAGGTTCGCGGCATTCGTGCGCTTTTCTCCTACGACGGTTCCGCCCGTGGTCAGCGTGCCGCCGCCATCGATCACATAGACAATTTCCGCTTCTTTTTCGTGGACGGCGACCGCTCCCTCAATCGGGCGGTATTCTAAATTCGTTACGTACGGAGAAAGAGAAAGAATCGGCTCGGCGACCATCACCTGGCCTTCTTTTCGTTCACTTTTTGCCTTGGCGAGAAGCGCCTGCACGTCAGCAGCTGAGGAAAAAGTTTTCATGGCTACCGCTGCCGTCTGTGAGGCAGGTGCCTGCGGCAATTTTTCCGGTTGCCGAGCCGTTACCACCGCTGCAGCGACAAGCGCCAGTGCAACGCCAATTCCAAGAGTTCGCATCAATAATCTCCCACCAGCAAATTTCCGCTCTAATTTACGGATGGGCAATCTTATACACCCGAGGGCCGTCCACGGGAACTCAATTCGATTTTTGTGGCCCATTTTTCAATGGGGCCATCGTCCGGCATGAGCGAATCAATTTCCACGAAAGAGAAGAGATGCACGATTCGGCCTGGGCATCGTACTATTCCATTGGCCGGAAGAAGTGGAACCGACACCTCAATTTTTTGCGGAGACTCACATGGTAAAACTACTGGCACACTGGATTCTGAGCGCACTCTGTCTGCTGCTCGTCGCGCATTTTGTTCCCGGATTTTTTGTCAGCGGGTTCGCGACGGCGCTGATTGCCGCCGTGGTAATCGGCCTGGTGAACGGAACGATTGGCATGTTGCTGAAAATTCTTACGTTTCCTCTGACAATTCTTACGTTCGGAATTTTCTGGCTGGTGATCAATGCGCTGATGCTGAAATTCGCGGCGCTGTTTGTGCCGGGGTTCGAGGTGCGCGGTCTTTGGCCTGCTTTTTGGGGAGGGTTAATTCTGAGCGTGCTGAATATGATCGTTCGGCAAATTTTGAAGAAGGGTGAGGAGTGAGATGTGGGGCGGGTTTCAGCCTGCGGGGTTTAGTGCTTGCAAGATTTAGAACTGGAGTGGGTTCGGCCTTGCAAGGCCTAAACCCCACAGGCTAAAGACCGCGCCACTTCGGCGGTCAGTAATCTTCTACTGGTTTGCGGCTGAAGGGCGACTTGGGCGTTTTTGGTGCGCGGGCGGCGCGGTAATCTTCCAGTTCGGCGTTGGTGATGGCATAGTGCGTTTCCGGGGGATGGTTCGCGTTTGCATCCAGTTCGCGGCGCAGCTTGCGGGAGCAAATATCCGGCGCGTCCTGAATACGAATCAAGCGCTCATTGAATGCCGCGGCTGGAATGGTCAGCGTGAATTCGCGAGGCTCGGTTGAAACTTCGCGCACGGCAAAGGTGTACTCGCGCACGAGCGGCTTCACTTCGTAGCCTAGGAATTGAACGATGATTTCGTGGCTCACTTGGCACCCGCGGCCAAGACAATAGCGGGTGCGCTTGTCGCAGGAACTGCCGCAATGACTTTCTTGATTTTCTTCGCGCGACGGCGTTTCGGCGGTAGACCTTCCGCCCGATCTACAACCATCAGGCTGGTGACGAATTTTTTCATGCCATGAGCGTCAAAGTCGATCGAGGTGCGTTCTGAATTAGATTGGGTGACAACACCCAGGCCGTACTGAAAATGCTTGATGTATGCGCCTTCTTCGAGAGCTTTCAAGGTGCCTCCTCGCGTGAAACGCGCCTGGCGTTTCTGGGCAACGGCCGCCATTTTGCCGGATCGAGCCAAAAAAAATGGCCCGCAAGTGTGGACTTGCAGGCCTTCAAAAATCTAAAGGTTTACAAGAGCAACAATTTCAAGCCCATTTTAGCACGTGTAACAGGTGCAACCTAATGATATCGGGCATAAAACCGACCGGAATGAGAGGAAAGTATCCGCTACCGTGCTGGTGAAAATATCCAATCGAAGGGGAGAATGCGCAACAGCCGTGTGGTTGACGCTTTGCCTGTCCAGCCGCACCTGGGGCTTTCGCAGGTAATTTCTTCCTCGCCGAAGATTTTCATGGCTTCATTTTCGGAGAGAGCCGGCTCGGAACATTTTCGTTGGAAATTAATATTGTGCCCCCCTTTGGGGCACGCAAAAACAATGCGGTATGCGTTGCTCATACCTAAGGATAACATTTTTTTTCGTTTCTGGCGAATTGGCGGGAGCGGATCACGCAAATCGACGCTGTTTATGCGGGTATTTGAACTCCGGGTGAAGAGAGGCGAGGCCAAATTAAAATCGCCTCGCCTCAGGAATGCCGCAGCTCTAGTGTTTTGCCGGATAATCTTTCTGGAAACCGTTCCGGCTGTTTTTTACGCTAAAACTGCCGTCGGGCTGCGCGGTTATTTCAATGAAATACACTGGACCTTCGTTCGGGACGCCGGTTTGAGCCGTTCCGCCCGTTCCTTGGTTGGCGATGAATTTTTCCGGCATGTTGTGGTCGCCTGCACCTTCGGCGAAATGTAGTTGCCAGAGGTCTTCGAGGCCCGGCGAGGATTTCAGCGTTTCAAATGTGGCCACAGCTCCGCCCTTATTTGCTCCATTGTCCATCACAGCCACGCGGGGTCGCATTGCATTTATCAGCATCGGCAGGCTCGAAATGTCTTGCCCGTGGTGCGAGACAACGTACGCGTCGATCGTGCCAATGAGATTTTTTGGGCAGGCCAGGTCGTGCTCCTTGTTCCAGGTCAAATCGCCAAAATCGGCGATGCGGAATTTTCCGAGGGAAATCACCATGCCGACGGACTGCTTGTTCTCGCCGCCGACGAGCGTTTCTTTCATTTCGTCCTTTGGCACGAAGCCGGCGCAATCGGGATTCGTCGCGCCCGCGCCCGGCAGTGCTTTCGAAATTGTTTCAGCTGCCGCCGAAATTACCTGAACGTCGAGGCCGGGGACCGGAATTTTATCTCCGGGCCTGACCTGAATGTGTTTGCCTTCTCCGCGCACCGTAAGATAGGCGGCGTAATTTTGCGGAACATTCAGCGTTTCTTCCGCGGCCGGACCGTGGTCGACAAAATTTTTAATTGGGATGGACTTGGCGAGATCGACGACTCCACCTGCGTGGTCGCCGTGATAGTGGGTGAGCACCAGATAATCGATCTGGCTGACGCCTGCCATTTTCGCGACGCTGACTATGCGTCCGGAGTCGCGCGCGCCGGCCCAGCCTGTATCGACCAGCAGGGATTGTCCGGTGGGCGAAACGAACAGTGTCGATTGACCGCCTTCGACGTCAATGAAATAAACTTCGAGTTTTTTTTTCTGCTGGGCTCTCAGAACGGGTGAGGCCAGGCCGATTGCGATTATTAATGCGAGTAGAAGAGACTTGCGCATGATTCCTCCGGCAATTTTGAATATAACTTTGAAGCATGAAGATGAATCAAAGCCCGTCCGCTTTTCAAAAGGGATTCATAGACTATGGCCACGGGACGATCCGAACTTTAAATCCCGGCCGCCGAATGAATCCCAATTAATTATTGATTGCCGTCGCTCAGGGAAATGCAAAATCACCCGCACTGAGAATGCAGCGCACGCAACGGTTGGAAGTATACACAAATAAAATTCCAGTGAGCCCGAATTTCGCTTGTCAGCGGCAGGCCGCAACGATTACGCTTTCCCTTCATGTCACGCAACCTTACCTGGTCTCGCATTGCGGCTACGGCTGCGCGTCTGGCGCTGCTGTTCTTCGCCGTGGCGCTCTGTGCGGCGGCTCACGATATTCCGAGCGATGCGACTGTGCAGATGTTTTTCAAGCCGGACGGAAACCATCTGTATATTTTGATGCGCGTGCCGCTGAAGACCATGCGCGATGTGGAATTTCCGGAGCGCGACAAGGGTTATCTGGATTTTGATCGCGTCGATCCGGCGCTGCATGAAGCCGCCACGCTGTGGCTTTCCAATTTTATGGATGTGTATGAGGGAGACACGCGGCTGCCGAAGCCGCGCGTGGTCGCGACGAGGCTCTCGCTGGAGTCCGATCCGTCATTTGCTAGCTACGACCAGGCGCTCGCGCATCTCAACGGTCCCAAACTTACGAATGGAATGTCCATTTTCTGGGACCAGTTGATGATGGACGTATTGTTTGAGTATCCGATTCAATCTGACCAGTCCCATTTTTCGATTCATCCCGGGCTCGATCGCCTGGCGTCGCGAATCGTCATTGCGCTGCGGTTTTTGCCGCCGGGAGGCGCGGTTCGCGCGTTTGAATTTCTCGGCGATCCGGGGCTCGTTCATCTCGATCCACGTTGGTTCCAGGCTGCGGGGCAGTTTGTGAAGCTGGGATTCTTTCACATTCTGGATGGGACCGATCATTTGCTGTTTTTGTTCTGTCTGGTAATTCCGTTCCGAAAATTCCGGGCGCTGATTCCAGTGGTCACTTCTTTTACAATCGCGCATTCCATTACGCTAATTGCCTCCGCATACAATCTCGCGCCGGATGCGCTGTGGTTTCCGCCGTTGATCGAGACGCTGATCGCGATGTCCATCGTGTATATGGCGCTCGAAAATATCGTGGGCGGCGCCACAGTTCAGCGCCGTTGGATGATAACGTTCGCGTTCGGCCTCGTTCACGGATTCGGTTTTTCCTTTGCGTTGCGGCAGACCATGCAGTTTGCCGGATCGCACTTGCTTGCCTCGCTTTTATCGTTCAACGTTGGTGTCGAGCTTGGTCAGCTTCTGGTTCTCGCAGTGATGATTCCTGCACTAGACCTTTTGTTCCGCCGCGTGGTCGCCGAGCGAATGGGGACTATTATTCTCTCAGCCATCGTCGCGCACACGGCATGGCACTGGATGCTCGAGCGCTATCAGGTGCTGAGCCAGTATCCCATTCACTTACCCTCCATGGACGCGGCTCCGCTCGCAAAAACATTGCGGCTGTTGATGCTCATCGTCATCGCCGCGGGTTTTGCCTGGGTGCTGTTTGGGCTTTTATGGCCGCGGATTGGCCAGGTGAAGCAAGTGGAGGAAGACCCCGCTGTGCGTTTGCCGTGATTTTTGCCTACCTTAGACCGCACACGTTAGCTTGACATTGCTCCGAACCCGTTTACACTGGGCGGGACCAAATCCATTCCAACCCGCGCTGTGAATTATTCATAACCAGAGATGCGACAAAACGATTCAATTTCGGCGATTCAGGACGGCATCCCAAAAGTGTGCGGCCGATGATCGATGTGCGCGAGGAAATCGCCAATGCTCCGATTGGGTCCTATCATCGCTTTCTCGCGTTGCTCATCGGCCTGGTCGTATTTTTTGACGGCTACGACACGTTCAATCCTGCTTACGTGATTCATTACGTGGCGAAGCCGTGGCATCTGGCGCCCGGCCAGGCCGGACTGCTCGTATCCAGCGGACTGATCGGCTTCATGATTGGTGCGCTTTTGCAGGGGAAATTCTCGGATCGTTACGGTCGCCGCACGACGCTGCTCGTCGCACTGTGGATCGTTACGCTATTCAGTTTTGCGACGGCGACGCTTGGGAATTCGTTTATCGCTTTCTGCGGTTTGCGCCTGCTTACAGGGCTCGGTATGGGCGCGCTCTTGCCGCTTGGTGTGACGTACGTAAACGAGTACGCGCCGCGTCGACTGGCGAATACGTTTTCGATGTGGGGCTGGGCGCTGGGCTGGGCCACGGGCGGAATCGTCGCCGCGGCGGTGGGAGTTTATCTCACTCCATTGTTCGGCTGGCAGGCGCTGTACTACTCTGCGTCTCTTTCCATTGTGCTGGTCATCATTTGTCACGTCGCGCTTCCTGAGTCGTTGCAATTTTCGGCAATGCGAGGGAATTGGCAGGGAATCGCGCAAATTTTATCGCGCTTAAATCCCTCGCAGGCTGCCCGATATGCGGCGCCCGGCGAAAGGTTCGTATTTCCCGAACCGAGCGACCGTCCCGCTTCCGTGTCATTGCTTTTGTCGCCGCGCTATCGCCGCACGACTCTTTCCGTGTGGGCCTCGGCCTTCTTTATTCTGTTTGGTATCTGGGGTCTTTCAGGCTGGATTCCCACGGCCATGATGCAACGGGGAGAAGGATTTGCGACGAGCTTTAGTTTCGGTGCGTTAATTCAGGCCATGGCGTTTATCGGTTCGCTTGTATGCGGATATATTGCGGATCGTACCGGAAGAGATCGCGAGGCCATGTCGGTGTGGTGGTTCGGCGGCGCGATTTCGGTTGGCCTCCTCGTTCTGTTTAATATTCACGTGCTGAATATTATCTGCGTGGGTGCCGCGGGTTTCTGTATTCTGGGCGGGCAAAACATTCTGAATAATTTCACGGCCGCGTCCTATGATACCGAAGTGCGCGGCACCGCTGTAGGTATGATGCTGGGGGTTGGACGCGCCGGTGGAATTCTTGGCCCATTCATCACTGGCCTGTTGCAGCAGCATACGCCCGGAACGTCAGGCCTGTTCGTCGCGATTGGGGCGGCGTCGTTTATCGGTGGATGCGCAATACTGTTTGCGTTGTCGAGAATGTCGCGCGCGCAAATTGCAGCGGCGGAGCCGCTGCGGACCTGAACGCGAGGATTGGGCCTCGTCAGGGAAGTTTTATAGCACTGGCAGAAAATCCCCGGGTCTGAAGACCCGGGCTACAGCAGTATTGAAAACCGTGCCAGTTGCTGTAACCCGCCTCTCTTGCCCTGAGAGAACGCGAAGGGTCAGAGGCGGGGATTTTCTGACGGAACGGCAAAAATTCAAGATCGCAGCGCTGTTGTAACCTAACCAACCGGAGACACTGAATGATGCAGCAAAAGCCAGCAGCACTGATCACAGGAGCCGCCACGGGAATCGGCCGCGCCGCAGCCGTTGCGCTGGCTGCAGCGGGTTATGATGTCGCCATCAATTACAGCCGCAGCGAAGCCGCGGCGCGCGAAACCGCCGCGCAAGCGCAAGCAAAAGGCGCGAAGACGCTGCAATTTCAATGCGATGTGAGCGATGATCCCTCGGTCCGCAAAATGCTCGCGGCAGTCGAAAAAGAATTTGGACGCCTCGATGCGCTGGTGAACAATGCGGGCACCACGTCGAACGTCAAGCCCGGCGATTTTGAATCCATGACCGCGGAAGAATGGGACCGCGTTTTCGCCGTGAATGTTCGAGGAATGTTTCAAGTGACGCGCGCTTCCACCGCCATGCTGAAAGCCGCTCGCGGAAGCATCGTGAACACCGCCAGCATCGTCGGCCTGCGCCCGGGGCCGCAGCCGCTGCCTTATGCCACGAGCAAAGCCGCCGTGGTGAGCCTCACGAAACTGCTGGCGCTGAATCTTGCTCCGGACGTGAGAGTGAATGCCGTAGCTCCCGGTTGGATGGAAGGCGGCTGGATGCAGCGCATGCTGGGTGATAGGTATGGTGATTTAATGGCGCGGCGCGCGAAAAGCACTCCGTTGCGTCGATGCGCCACGGCGGAAGACGTGGCCGAGGTGATCGTAAATTTAATTACGAGCAATCGTTTCGTGAACGGTGAAATTATTGTGATCGACGGAGGCTTTTCCGCAACGACGTAGTTGTGGCGCCGGCGTCCCGCCGGCGGGTTTGCGATTTTGGGTAGGCTAACATTGAAACCCGCCGGCGAGACGCCGGCGCCACAAAAGCGTGCACCGACTTTGAGAATCGAGCAGGTTTTATTCGAGATATAAACGCCTAGGGAGGGGAACCCGTGCTGGAAGGTGTCGTCCCATTTCCGCCTGAATTTGCAAAGCGTTACCGCGAAAAAGGGTATTGGATTGATAAAACGCTGACGCAGGAATACAGGATCGCGTTTGAGAAATACGAAAAGCGAGTCGCGCTGCTTGACCGTGATCGCTCGATCACTTACGGCGAACTCGACCGGATGTCGGATAATCTTGCGCTGAATCTTCTGGAAATCGGAATCCGCCCGCTCGATCGCCTCGTCGTGCAGCTGCCGAATGTTGCCGAATTTGTTGTTTTGTATCTCGCGCTTCAGAAAATCGGCGGCATCCTGATTGCCGCGCTCATGCCGCACCGTTATGCGGAAATCAGCCAGTTTGTGGAGTTGTCGGGCGCCGCAGCCTGCGTTGTTCCGGATCAGCAGGGCGATTTCGATTATTGCGCGATGGTCGACCGCATTCGCCAAAAAGTTTCGCACCTGAAACATGGAATCGTTCTTGGACCGGCGCGGCCCGGGTTTTTCTCGCTGACCGATTTGATCGCGAAGCCTGCCGGCCTGCCCAAATCCGCGTTAGCCGAAATTCATCTGGACCCGGAGGATCCTTGCATTTTTCAACTTTCGGGCGGCACGACGGGAATTCCGAAGCTGATTCCGCGTACACACAACGACTACGCGTACAACACAAAAATGGCGTCAAAAGTTTGCGCGGTCACCCAGGACACCGTCCTGCTCGTCATCTTGCCCATCGCCCACAATTTGCCGCTTGCTTGTCCCGGCATTCAAGGCGTGCTGTTTAACGGCGGCCGCGCTGTGCTCAGCACCAGTCCGCGCCCGGAAGATGTTTGTGCGTTGGTCGAAAAACACCGCGTGACGCACATCAAAGTAGTTCCCGCGCTGCTGATTCGCTTGTTGCACGATCCCGCGGTGACCCGGCACGATCTTTCTTCGCTGAAAATTATTCAAAGCGGTGGCCAGTCCATGCTGCCCGAAGTGCGCCTGCTCTCGAAGAAGTTGATTCCCAGCGCCTTCGTGCAGGAAAATTTTGGCATGTCCGAAGGCCTGCTGATGTTTGTGCGCCTCGATGATCCGTTGGACGTGAGCCAGGAAACCGTGGGCCGCCCCGTATCGCCGGATGACGAAGTGCGCCTGCTCGATGAGGACGACCGCGAAATACTCGGCGGGGAAGTGGGTGAGCTTTGCTGCCGCGGCCCTTATACGCTGCGAGGTTATTTCGGCGTGCCGGAATACAACGCACGCACATTTACCTCGGATGGTTTTTACCGCTCGGGCGACCTCATGCGGCGGCACAAATCCGGCAACTATATTGTCGAAGGACGCAAAAAAGATTTAATCAACCGCGGCGGGGAAAAAATCAGCGCCGAGGAAATTGAAAATTTAATTTTGTCGCATCCGTCCGTGAAGAACGCATCCTGCGTGCCCATTCCTGATCCTATTTTGGGCGAACGCATGTGCGCGTGCGTTCAGCTTCGAGAAAAAGCGCAGTTGAATTTTGACGAGTTGAAACAATTTTTGCTCGCTAAAGAAATTGCAAAATATAAATTGCCCGAGCGATTGGAAGTCATGAGGGATTTTCCGTTGTCCCCCTTTGGCAAAGTTTCCAAGAAAACGCTGACGGAAACGATTACGCAAAAAATGGTTGGGGAACAGAAAAGCAAGGGCGGCGCGTCGGCGTAGTCGGGGAATATTTACCGTTTGCGCGGAAAATCCCCGGGTCTGACCCTTCGGTTTCTCTCAGGGCAAGAGACCCGGGCTACTGCAGTTCCGAGGAAACCGTGAGAATCATCGACGTTCACTGCTACCCAAACACGCGCGAATGGATCGCCTGCCAGCAGCCCTACGTGGATGCGCTGGCAAAATACTGGAACCGGCCGTGGGTGGCAAAGCTGGAAGACGAAGTCGTCCAGGAATTTACTCAGGCTGGCGTCGAAGCGATTCTCGTTGCGCTGGATTTGGAGACGACCATCGGCACGCCGCCGTGTTCGAACGATTACGTTTCAGCGATGCAGAAGCGCCACCCGAATCGAATCATTCAATCCTGGGCTGCTGTTGATCCGTTCAAGGACGAAGAAGCGCTGAGCGAGGCGCGCCACGCGATTGAAGATCTGGGGATGCTGGGCTTTCACTTCCACCCGATCATGGGCCATTTTGCGGTGAACGATCGGCGCCTGTATCCGTTGTTCGAATTGATCGATGCGATGAACGTGCCGGTAATGATTGATGTTGGTACCACTGGCATGGGCGCTGGCATGCCGGGCGGCATGGGCGCAAAGATTCGCCACGCGCACCCGTCCGCGATCGACGAGCTGGCTGCGGATTTTCCTTCGCTGACAATTCTGGCTGCGCATCCCGGCTGGCCCTGGGTGGATGAAATGACGGCGGTGGCCCTGCACAAGGGAAATGTGTATTGGGAACTATCCGGCTGGGCGCCGCAATATTTTCCACCGCAGCTGAAAAAAGATATTCGGGGACGGCTGAAAGATAAAATTATTTTCGGCAGCGATTATCCCAGCATTCCTTACGAGCGCGTGCTACGCGAGTGGGGAGAACTCGGTTACTCGAGCGAAATCATGGAGCAAGTTTTTCACGGCAATGCCGAGCGGGTGCTTGGAGTTTAAATATTGAGTAACAATGAGAAGTGTGTCCCTGTAGCGCCCGCATTCAGGCGGGCATTCGCTAGTTGCTGCTAACTGTCTCCAGCACAGGCAGAATGAGTTCAGACGGATGGTCCGCGTCGTGGAAAATCGTATCCGCCCCGATTTTATCCGGCCGGTAAAAATGAAAAAACAGGGCATCCGTGACCGGCGAATCGCCGTTGCAAACTTCCACGCGAATCCGGTTCCCCTCACGAAATAAATAAGCAATCGGCTGCAATGGGATTTCAAATTTATAAATGCTGCCCGGATTCAACGGACTCAGCCGCTCATGCGTATAGTAGGGAATTTCCTCGGTGTCATATTTCAAATCGCGTTCCATGTGCGAGGCGCGCAGCCATCCCTTCGTAACGATAAATGATCGAGGCTGAATGCCGCGCCCGCGTTCCTCTGGATTTTGCTCGTATTGCTCAGAAATCTTGACGATGAAATCAGTGTCATTCCGCGTGGATGACGCGTAGAGAATTAATTTTGCGTTTCCTGCGATCTCTATATCATTTTCGAGCGGTTGGGACGTGAACGTCAGTACACCTCGCACAGGATCGGGGCCCGCAGGTCCAATCGGCACCACGCCCAGCACCCACGAGGGATGCGGGTAAGCGTAGCTTGTGCTTCCGCCGCTATAGTCAGGAGGAGTTGTTCCGAGTCCACCGTCATTCAACGAAGTAACAGTCCCAGTCGGTCCTTTAGCTAGATAGAAGTGCGCGCGTTTTGCGTTTGGAGGAGGCCAGCTTTCGAACGCTCTGACTTTTCGCGTATTACGCACTTCGTATTCGACTGACGGCCGTTCGTCATAGGTTGTCTTCGCTCCCTTTAGGTACTTGTCATAAAAGGGCAGCAGATATTTGCGATGAAATTCCACCGTGGCAAAGTCGGATTGCGAAGTGAGCGGTGTAGGAGTTCCGCTGATGGCCAGCTTTTTCGGACCCCTGGCAAGCTGATAGCCATGAAAATTTCCGGCGAGATGCAAATCCATTTTGGCCCAGACTCCGATCGAAAACAGCGGGACCTTAATTTTTCCCAATTGTTCGAACGCGGCGCGCTCCTCCCAAAACTCGTCATACAACGGATGCTTTTGCACTTCTAAAAACAGGTCAGGCTCCACGTGGCGAGGATTATCACCATTCGCCGGATAAAGATTCGGCACGCGAACGCTAGCGTTCATCCAGTACCCAAGAAATGCGCCTTCAATCCCGCCGGGATAACCCATGAAGCGATAAGGATCATTTAATCCATCGTACGGAGCAACGCACGCGAGGTGAGGCGGATTTTGAATACCCATAAACCATTGCGACATGGCGTAATAAGATTGGCCGATGCCGCCGACTTTTCCGTTGGACCATGGCCGGTTGCCAATCCACTCAATGACGTCATACAAATCATATTGCTCACGTAGTCCGAGGAATTCGAATTCGCCTTCCGAGCGGCCTGTTCCGCGAACGTCAGCATGCACGTAGGCATAACCGTTCTCCACGTACCATTCGATAGGGCCAGTTTCTCGCCACAAAAACATCGGCTGTGCGGGGAGAGTGTTGTTGTCATAACGGTAAGGGGAGGCAGCAAAGAGTG
This sequence comes from Saccharimonadales bacterium (SeqCode), assembly GCA_035486415.1. GTDB lineage: Bacteria > Acidobacteriota > Terriglobia > Acidiferrales > UBA7541 > Palsa-360. The sequence goes on along the minus strand of DATHNC010000120.1, from coordinate 2,754 downwards.
TAGGAAAAGGGCCGGGTCCATCGGGCCTGTAGATTCGTGTGGCGATGTGAATTCCATCACGAACCCGGACGAGCACGTCTTTTTCTTCGACCATGGATCCACCTCCCAACTAATCTGAAACATCTAAGGGGCCGGGTCAAAAGTTAATAGTTGAGCGAACAGAAGTTTCTCTAGGATCGCTCCCGGTCATGCATGCTTTCGCCGGGATTTGCGGCGTCGTCGCTGCGGTTCACGTATGTTTTTCCGGCGCGAATCGCGGCCGTGCTCTGGAGCTTTTGGTGGCCGCTGCGTTTCTTGCCGGTGCTGTCCGTGAAAGTGAATGATCCCTCGCGAGATTCCAGAATTGTGATATCCGCCACCGTGCCTGGACGCAATGTGCCAAGGTCGGCACCAAAATTAAACATGTGCGTCGGCTTGAGCGTGACGCGTTCGATGACTTGATCGATAGTCATCCCAATCGCTAAAAATTTTGAGAGCTCGGTGACCAGGTCATAGACCGGTCCATTGATGCTCAAGCCTCCGAGGTCCGTGCCAATTGTGTCCGGCAGAAAATTTTGTTGCATACATTTTTCCGCCACGTCGAGGCTCAAGTGCGGTCCTCCGTCGCCAACGTCGAACAGCACGCCGCGCGCGCGGCATTCAAGCATTTCTGAGAGAATTTTTCCGTTCGCATCGAGCGGCCCATTCGGTCGACCTGTGTAGCAGTGCGTCAGGATATCGCCTTTGCGCAACTGCTTCAGAATTTCAGGCAGCGGAGAATACGAGTCACCGACATGAACCATTAGAGGGAGATGTGAAATTTCCGCGGCTTCCAGCGCGCGTTTCAAAACCTCCAGATCGTTTGCTCCGGTGATTTCCCTGGAAAGGCGCGCTTTGATCGCGACGACATCCGGTTTATTGGCGTCAGCCGCGCGAGCGGTCAGTTGCGGATTCACCCAATCGAGGTTGGAATAATTTCCAGCGAGGCCCATGAGCGTGCCGCGCGCGCCGATATCGATCATCGCGTAGACGCGCGTGGCCGAAGGTTTTATTACGTATTGGCGGAATCCAGCGATGGAAAAATAACCTGCGGAGCCGGCATCGACGGCAGTGGTTACGCCGCGCCCCAGGCAATATTGATCCGTATTCACGCCCGTGGGACCAATTCCCTCGAAAAGATGCGCGTGCACGTCGATGAGTCCAGGCGTGACGATTCTGCCTTTTGCGGAAATCAGCGTCCGCGATCCGTCAGCTGGAATGTCTGGCGCGACTTGCAGAATTTTTCCGTCCTTCACGGCCACATCAAGTTGTGCGTGCAAATTTTGGCTGGGGTCGACAACCGTGCCACCCTTGATCAGCAAATCGCGGCTCTGCGTCAGGGCCGCGCCCATATCTTGCGGAGAGGGAGCAGCCGGGGCAGGCGCGTGGCTGAAACCCGGTGCAGCAAGTAGAGGCGAACCCGCGAGTAGTTTTGAAAATTGTCTGCGTGTCAGCATGACGCTCCTTCTTTGCCCATTCCGTATTTCAAATCTCAAATTCACACGGAATCTTTTGCAATGGATTTCCGCTAGACAACGGCAACCAATTCAATTTCGACGCGCCCACCATGCAAACGCGAAACTTCGACCGTCGCGCGGGCCGGAGGATGAGCGGGAAAATAACGGCCATATACTTTCCCCATTGCGTCAAAATCATTCATGTCTTTCAAATACACAGTTGTTTTTACGGTGCGGTCGAGTGAAGATCCGGACGCCTCAAGAATCGCTTTTACATTTTCCATGACCAATTCCGTCTGTCGTGTGATGTCATCTTCAATCACCTGGCCTGTTTTTGGGTCACGCGCGGTTATGCCCGCGACGAAGACGAATCCGTTGGCCTGAATCGCCTGTGAGAAAGGACCCACGGGTTTAGGCGCGCGATCCGTAAAAATGGCGCGAACCTTTGTGCCGGAGGGCGCTGATTTGTCGTCGGCGCTTATTAAAGCAGCTGGCGTGACTGCGGCGCTCAGGCCGCTCGTAGCTGCATTGCGCAAAAAATTTCTCCGATTCATTTTGTCTTCCTCCTCCCAATCGCCATCTCAGCTTCCGTTTAAGTGCGACGCTCCCCAGAAAAGTTCGGTGCCTACAGATAGGGTTTGTGCGCGGGACTATTTCTTTTCGTAACGCTTGAAATTTTTCGGACCTACTTCCGCTCCGTACACATTGCCTGCGTCATCCGCGGCCACGCCTTCGGCGGCTGTTCCGTTTGTGGGCTCTAGTCCCTGCCCAGGGTTTAGCACAGGGTCGGGTATAAACGCAGTGACCTTGCCGTCTTTCACGCTGCCGATCCGAATGCCGCGACGGACGTCCGGATTTCGGGACATATTGGATTCCGAGTCGGCCACGTACAAAATGTCATGCTTGTCGATGTACACGCCGCTCGGCCGTCCAAACTGCTTCCACTCTTCCAGGAATTTTCCATCCTGATCGAAGATTTGCACGCGGCTGTTGCCGCGATCGGCAACGAACAATCGCCCCCTGGAATCCATCGCAAGCGAATGCGGATTATTGAATTCTCCCGCCGCTGTGCCTTGTTTTCCCCAGGCTTTTATAAATTTGCCGTCAGGCGAGAATTTTACGATGCGAGCGTTGGAGCCTGGCCCATGGCCGTCGGCAACGAAAATGTCGCCGTTCGGCGCGATCAGCACATCGCTTGGCTTGTTGAAAGTATCCTCGCCATCTCCTGCAACTCCAGCCTTGCCAAGAGTCAGCAAAACTTTTCCGTCCTGGTTAAATT
>DATHNC010000119.1:0-20054 GCA_035486415.1 Saccharimonadales bacterium (SeqCode) | reverse complement strand
GCGCGCGCCTGATCCGGCGTGGTCACCATTTCTCCGCGAGGCGTGGGTACGCCAAACTTTCTAAAAATTTCCTTTGCCTGATATTCGTGGATCTTCATCGTCCGTCCATCAGTGCTAGAATTTAGTTACATTGAGAGCCTTAGAGTTTAACGGGAACGCTCGAAGCGGGCAAGACGAAAGGAATAGTGTGCATTCGCAACAAATGCCAAATCGAAACAATGCAACTATGAATTACGAAGTCCCAGTAGGACGGCCATCACAACTTGCGTTAGAACTTATTAAATCTGTCATTCTGAGCGAAGCGAGGAATCTCTCCTTCTTTCTTTGCACAAAGTTAAATCGAAGAGAGATTCCTCGCTTCGCTCGCAATGACAATCGTTTGAACCCTTCTTCAGTCTGTAAAGTCCATCCTACGGGTTCGAGGCTCGTCCATTCATGATGCAATCGCTCATTCAAAAAGTAGAGGCTGGCGCGGACCTTTCCCGCCAGGAAGCGGAAAACGCGATGGAAGAAATTCTTTCCGGGCGCGCGAATGAAGAAACCATCGTTGCTCTGCTTTCCACCCTGCGCGCAAAAGGCGAGACAGTTGCGGAACTCGTCGGCTTCGCCCGCGCCATGCGGCGGCAAGTCACGCCTGTTTTTGCCGATGGAACGCAGCCAGAGGAGATGCTGGTGGATACGTGCGGCACGGGCGGCGACTCTTCTGGAACATTCAATATTTCGACCGCGGCGGCATTTGTGGCGGCCGGCGCAGGCGTGCATGTCGCGAAGCATGGCAACCGCTCGATTTCCTCGAAGTGCGGTTCGGCGGATGTTTTGGAAGCGCTCGGTATTTCGCTCGAAATTCCACCTGAGCGCATCGGCGCCGCGATTCGGGAAATCGGAATTGGCTTTCTATATGCGCCCGCCATGCACACGGCTATGAAGCATGCGATGCCCGCCCGGCGTAAACTCGGCCGCACCGCATTCAATTTACTTGGCCCGCTTACGAATCCGGCGGGCGCACGCGCGCAAGTTGTCGGCGTGTTTTCGGACAAAGTGGTGGAAAAAGTGGCGCTCGCGCTCAGCGAACTCGACGTGGAGCGCGCATTTGTTGTTCACGGCGAGGGAGGGCTGGACGAAATTTCACTGGAGGGCGAGACATCGGTGGGTGACGTCCACCGAGGAGTGGTGAGCCTCTATCGAATCACGCCCGAACATTTCGGCCTCGAACGCGCGCCCATGGAAGCGATTTCCGGAGGAGACGCGACGGAGAATGCCGACTTCATTCGCGCGATTTTTTCGGGCGAGCGCGGCCCGCGCCGCGACGTCGTCATCGCAAACGCGGCCGCCGCAATTTTCGCAGCAGGCCGCGCCACCGATTTTCTGGAGGGCGCGCAGCTTGCCGCGGCATCGATCGACTCAGGCGAAGCCCGCAATAAACTGAAAGCGTTGATCGCATTGACTCACAGATAGCGCAACGTGGCAAAGGCTTCAGCCCGTGCGCTTTTAGGCCTTGCAAGGACTAACCCAGCACAGGCTGAAGCCTTTGCCACAAAATTCACAGCGAAAGAAAATTCTTCAGAAGTTGCATTCCCACTTCGGTGAGCACGGATTCGGGGTGGAATTGCACACCTTCCACGCGCATTTTTTTATGGCGTAGCCCCATGATAATTCCATTGGTTTTTGCGGAAATTTCCAGATCGGCAGGGAACGATTTTTCTTCCACGATCAGCGAGTGGTAGCGCGTGGCTACAAAATCCTGCGGCAAATCCTTGAAAATTGTTTTGTTGTCGTGATGGATGCGGCTTGTTTTGCCGTGCATGATTTCCGGGGCGCGAATCACATTCCCGCCGAAAGCGTGCCCGATGGCCTGATGGCCCAGGCACACGCCAAGAATGGGAATCTCCCCTGCAAAACGTTTGATTACATCGATACATATCCCAGCTTCCTGTGGCGTGCCGGGACCGGGAGAAATCACAATTTTCTGCGGTTTTTTGGCGGCAATTTCATCGAGCGTAATCTTGTCGTTGCGGTGCACTTCCAATTTTTCGCCCAACTGGCCGAGGAACTGCGCGAGGTTGTAGGTGAACGAATCGTAGTTGTCCAGAAGCAGAATCATCGTATCAGGCTCATTCCAGTCTTCGCCGTCGGGCGTCAAATTTTCAAAAATTCGGATTGAAGTGATTTTGTAGCCCGCGTCTTAAGACGCGGGGCTTAGATGAATATACAGCGAGGCTTCGCATCGGCATCTAAACCCTCGCCTCTGATCCCTCGGTTCCACTCGGCACAAGCGACGAGAGCTACAGCAGAACTGCGCGCCACAATTGGAAAAATTATCGCGCGGCTCGGATTGTGTCCGGATCGGGCTCTTCTTCTTCCTGCGCGCACTTGCGGCGCGTATCGGAAACGAAATCATCCAGCTTGCCCTGATCGCGCATCAAAACAATTTTATCAATGTAAGGCCAGCGCGCTTCCGGTTCCTGCTTCAGAATCGCCTGATACGTCTTCAACGATCCGAGCAACCCCGCCGTCGCGATTGCCTGTTCATCTTTCATTTTATCCGGATGCTCGATCATATACGCGGCGCTGGAAATCACCATTTGATTGACGATTTCGCGCACGTGCCCTCGAATCGGTTTCGTGAGCGTCCCAAAATATTCATCGCATACCGTCACCGTGATATCCGGAATATCCACGATCCATTGAATCACCCAATCGCGATTTTCTTTGGCGTCTTTCGAGAGCGGCTCATTCTCGAGCTCGTGGGCAATTTTCACGGCACGGGTGCGCTCATCGGGCGTCGATGGTCCACGCTGATGAGGCTGCTCCTGCTGTTCCGGTTGCCCTTGTCGTTGAGCGCGTGCAGTCTGCACATAAAGCAGCCCAAGCGACAAAGTTACAAACGCAATGGCTCGAATCGAGTGCGCCTTCATGTTCATGAACTCCCGCTGGCAGTGGACATGCCACTGGCCCACATCCCCTAAAGCCTAATAGTACACGAATTTGCCGGAGAGACGTATCCAGTAGGACAGGCTTCGCAGTCTGCAAAAGGTTTATCTGCTTCCGTCATTCCGAGCGAAGCGAGGAATCTCTCTTCGATTGAATCGCCAGAAAAGAGAGATTCCTCGCTTCGCTCGGAATGACGGAACTTCGAGATTTTCAGCAGCCGCTTTCCAGTTCATGCCCCGTGTACAATAGACGGGCGGAAAAACAGGATGCGCAAATCCAAAGGAACCCATGGCCAAGTTTGAAAAACATATTTTTATCTGCACTAATCAACGCCCGGACGGCAATCCACGCGGCTGTTGCGATCCTTCAGGCAACGCCGAGCTTCATCGCGTGTTCAAGGAAAAGCTGAAGCAGCGCGGCATTCCCAACAGCAGAGTGCGCGCGAACAAATCCGGCTGTCTCGATCAATGCGAGGTTGGCCCCACGGTGGTTGTATACCCAGACAGCGTTTGGTATGGCGGCGTCACCGCGGCGGACGTCGATGAAATTATCGATGCGCACATTGTCGGCGGCCGCCCCGTCGAGCGCCTCGTGATCCCCGATTCCGTCTTGAACAATACGCAGAAAAAGCCATGATCGGTTTAAGTGGCGCGGGCTTCAGCCTGCGGGGTTTGATCCTTGCAAAGCCTAAACCCCGCAGGCTGAAGCCCGCGCCACTTAAATCAACCCGCCATATCAGCTTGATTCATTTTACGCGCCCCCGCCAATTGACACTCGCGCATTGCCAGCGTAAATTCTCGCCATCTTTTGCGAAATCAAATCGTTCCAGCCGGGAGTTTGCCGATGAAAATAAAACTTTCTCTTTTGCCTCTATGTCTGCTGCTTGCATCGCCCTTATTCGCGCAAAAAAACGTGCCTGAATTGGCGTTCGATTCGGTCCCGGATTTTTTCAAGCTTCCGGCCGGCGTGAATTTTGGCGAAGTGCCGGGAGTCGCCGTCAATTCCAAGGGGCACGTTTTTGTTTTCACGCGATCCAACAGCGCGAACGGTCCCGCCTACGCGCCGGCAGCAGCGCAGCTTTTTGAATTCAGCGCCAACGGCGATTATTTGCGCGAAATCGGCAAAGGTTTATATGCATGGTCCGAAGCGCACAGTGTGCGCATCGATAAGGACGACAATATCTGGGCCATCGACAAAGGTTCCGACATGGTCATCAAATTCAATCCTGCGGGCCGCGTCGTTTGGGTATTCGGGCGCCGCGCCGAAGGAGCCGATGAGGACTCCAAGCCTTGGACGCATCCGAATCCCCCACTCCCGGCGATAGATGGGCTCTTCCGCCAACCAACCGATGTGGCCTGGGACTCGGACGGCAACATTTACATTACCGATGGATACGTCAACTCGCGCGTCGCGAAATATGACAAGAACGGCGACTGGGTAAAATCCTGGGGCGACAAGGGCACAGGGCCAGGGCAATTTCGTCTGCCGCACGCGATTGTGATCGACCGCAACAACAATCTCTACGTGGGAGACCGCACCAATCGCCGCGTGCAGGTGTTCGATACGGAAGGTAAATTTCTGCGCCAGTTCATGATCGATGTGCCGCCCGTTCCTGGGACTCACGCGGTGAATGGCAACACACCCACCGGCGATCGGCTCGCCGCGGTACTCGGCGCGCCCAACTCCATTTGCATCACGCCCGGCCCGAACCAGGTGCTCTACATTGGAGAAACTACTTTCCCGGGACGCATCTTCAAAGTGGCGCTGGATGGAACCGTGCTTGGAGTGATCGGCCGCTCGGGCCGCCAGCTCAAGCAATTTTCCGGCGCGCACCAACTCGCATGCGCTTCGGACAACGTGATATATGCCGCGGAAACATCCAACTGGCGCGTGCAAAAATTAATCATTCATCCGCAAGCACCAGCTGCAACGAACTAGTGCTTAGTGGCGCGGGCTTCAGCCTGCGGGGTCTGGGCCTTCCAAGGACTAAACCCCGTAGGCTGAAGCCCGCTCCACTGTATCGCGCTCTAATTTTTGCTAAATTAGCGGACTTTTACGTCGACTGCCGCGGTTTTCGTGTGGCCTGCGCCATCGTCAATCGTGAGAGTATACTTCGTGCTCTTGCGCGGTGAAACGTGCACGCACCGGCTATATGCCGGCCACACAGGCTCTTCGGTGTTTGGCTCGATCTTTACTTCTTTTGCGTTGGAAACGCTGTAGCAGAGCGAACTTTTCTCACCGGCCCGAATCTCGGGAGGATTCGCCGCGTAAACGAGAATTTCAAAACGATCTCCGCCCATGAGGTCGAATGTTTTCTGATCCTGCGTACGCGCTTTTTCCGCAGCCTTATCCGCAATGGCCCGGTTCGCCGACCATCGCGAATAAAAGACCCATCCGATATACACACCGACAACCAGAAAAGCGACAATCGACACAACGATGTAAACTCGCAATCCTTTTCGGGTTTCCTGAGCAGAATCACTGAACACACGGCACCGCCCAATTATTCAGAGCTGCATTTTATATTAATAATATAATAGCTTAGTTATCTCCTGCGCTTTTTTAATGGGAAGCCGCCCGGCGCGGGGTCAAGTCCGAGATGCGCAATTTCCAACGCGGTCAGCAGAGCACGCGCCTTGTTCACAGTCTCGGTATATTCCTTTTCGGGGACGGAGTCCGCAACCAGACCAGCCCCAGCCTGCACGTAGGCCACACCTTTTTTCACGACCATGGTGCGGATGGCGATGCAGGAATCCAGATTCCCGGAGAAATCGAGATACAGGATCGCGCCTGCATAGATGCCTCGGCGCGTGGGTTCGAGTTCGTCGATGATTTCCATCGCGCGAACTTTTGGCGCGCCGGAAAGCGTGCCTCCCGGAAAGCAGGCAGCCAGCGCATCGAAGCAATCCACATCTTCGCGAAGCTTTCCGCGCAAGCTCGATACAAGGTGCATCACGTGCGAGTAGCGCTCCACGAACATCAGCTTCTCAACCGTCACTGAACCGTATTCTGAAACGCGCCCGAGATCGTTGCGCCCCAGATCGACGAGCATGATGTGCTCGGCCTGCTCCTTGGGATCGGCGGCCAACTCCTTCTCCAGCGCCATATCCTCCTGTTCGTTCGTGCCGCGCGCACGCGTCCCGGCGATCGGACGGTAAAATGCATCGCGGCCCTGCACTTTTACGAGCATTTCGGGCGAACTGCCCACTACAGCGAGATCGTTCAGCTTCAAAAAATACATGTAGGGCGAGGGATTCACGACGCGCAGGGAACGGTAAATCTCAAACGGATCGGCATCTGTTTTGGCAGCAAAGCGCTGGCTGACGGCCACTTGAAAAATATCGCCCGCGCGAATGTATTCCTTCGACTTCTCCACGGCGGCAAGAAATTTCGCGCGTGTAAAATTGGAGGTAACTTTGAATGGCCGAGGTTTTCTGCGCTTCGGACGTTCCGCAGGCACAGCCACATCCAGCCGCCGGCGCGTAGCGCGAATTTCGCGCACGGCTTGATTGTATTTCGCGCGCAAGCTGCCTTCGCCGTCCGTGAAAACATTGCGCACAATCCACACCCTGTGCCGCACGTGATCGAACACCACGAGGCCAAGAAAAAACATCATCACGGCATCGTCCATTCCGACATCATCGTGCGTTTCGTCCGGAATGCGTTCGATGAGTCGCACCATGTCATACGCAAAGTAGCCAATCGCTCCGGCCACGAGCGGAGGCAGACCCGGCACGCGCACAGGGCGATAGCGCTCCACGCGGTTGCGCAAATAATCCAGCGGATTTTCCTGCACCCACGATGTGCGGCTGTCGCTTTCGAGCACGCACGCGCCGTTTACGTAGCGAAACACTTCGCTCGGGTTCGCCCCAACAAATGTGTATCGTGCGATCTTTTCGCCGCCCTCCACGCTTTCGAGCAGGCAGGCGTAACGCGAGTTTTGAGCAAGCCGCAGGTACGCGGAAACCGGCGTAAGCGTATCGGCCGTAAACGTGTCGTATACCGGGACGAGATTCCCCTGCTTGGCAAGCTTGCAGAACGATTTGAAGTCAGGCTGGATCATAAACTCCTAGGCGATTCTCCGGCTTTCCCCTACTCTCAATGTTGCGAAAAAATAGTTTATTCTGTCATTCCGAGTGAAGCGAGCAATCTCTCTTCGATTTAAGTATAAGAAAAACAAAGAAAGAGAGATTCCTCGCTGCGCTCGGAATGACAGGGTGTTGAGTTTTTCCGCAGCCTGTCTCTCCGTCAAGACGGACGCCCCTTGGATTTCTCTTCCCGGTCAAGTGTCTGTTCGACAACGCGACGCATCGCGCTTTCCGGCGCATGCTCGCCGGTCCAGATTTCGTATTGCGCGGACCCCTGCTCGAGGAACATTTCCAGGCCGGAAATTACTTCAATCTTTTTCCGTCGAGCAAGTTGCAGCAACTGCGTCTCGCGCGGACGGTAGACCATATCCATCACGATTCGGCAATTCAATTCCGTTGCGCTCAGCGGCGAGCCGCCATTTGGATGCATCCCGATGGGCGTGCAATTGATAATCGCATCGAAAAATTCACGTTTGAGGTCTTCCTGCGCCACGGTCTGTCCGCCCACGGCCTTTGCCAGCGCACGGGCACGCTCAGGACGGCGCGCGCAAATGCATACGATCGACCCAGCCTGCGCCAGCGCGAAAGCGGCAGCCCTCGCAGCGCCACCTGCGCCAAACAGCAGCACGCGGCTCCCCGCCATGGTCATCCGCTTTTCTAGGCTGCGCAGCACTCCAACGTAATCTGTATTGTACCCGTACAATCGTCCCGCGCGACGAACTACAACCGTGTTAACCGCTCCGATGCGCGCGGCTAGCGGGTCGCAGCCATCCAGATGCTGAATTATTTTTTCCTTATGCGGAATCGTGACAGCAAGACCCGCAACTCCCAGCGCCTTGAGCGAACCCAGAAATTCCCGCAAATTTCGCACCAGAAATGGAACAAATACCGCATCAAATTTCCGGGCGCGAAACGCCGTGTTGTGCAAAAGAGGCGACATCGAATGCCCGATCGGACTTCCAATTACCCCGTACACACGCGTGTGCGCCGTAATATTCCCCGCGCGGTAAAGATCGGCCATCGTATCCAAAGAAAGCTGGCCGGGCGCGGTAGCCTGCTCCACCGCCGCATAGGCCAGAGCGCTGCCCATGCGCAGGGACAACACGCGTCCGGCGAGGCCGATCTCTCCCATCGGCACGGCTACGACGTTGCGGCGCCCCCGCGCTAATTCGCACACTCGCACGCTGTCCGAAACTGAGCGGCAGTGCGATGCAATCTTGATCGCTTCCCCGCCCGCCTGCCGCAACCGCCGCGCAATTTCCTCAAGATTTTTCGGCGTCTTGCGAAAATCGTGGTGCGAAACCATCACCCGAGCGGGAGAGAGTCTGCGCTTGAGTTCTCCTCGCGCCATATGCCTGGCCGTTTCAATTTCCAAATCGCACCAATCCGCGCCGGAACGAGCGGCCTGGCTCAGGATGTCGATCTGCTCTTCTCTGCTGCCTTGAAACAGGCCGCCGCCTTCTTCCCTTCGGCAGGTGGCGATGAGAAGGGCTCGAGGACGTTTACCCTTTACCCAGGCTAAAAACGCCTGCCGCTCTTTTGGGGTACGAAGATAGTCAAGCCGCAACTCAAGAGTCTTCGTAGTGCGCAACCCCGCGCGAACCTGCTCGATCATTTCCCGCGAGGTTCCCGCGGCGACCACGCCGCACACCCGATCCTTGCCAAAAAAATGCGTCAATTCCCCTCCGCCGCCCGTAGCTGAGCTTTAGGCTTCTATCACGTGGGTGACAAATGTGTAAAGCGTCCCTCGACGTTTTCTTGACCCCCCAGGGACCGAATGCTAGCTTGGATGAGCAGGATTAACCGGGTGCGGGGATATCTTAAGACGCGAAGGTAAGGAGCAGTCTCCATGCACAAAAATATTGGCTATCACGTTCTAAATATAGGGCTTAGTATTGGTCTAAGTCTTTCAGCTGCGGGCCTTGCCATGGCCCAGCAGGCCAACACAAATACCCCGACTCAGAAGAATTTGTACTGTTCCGGCGTCATAACCGACAAACCGGTTTCGGATAAGCTCTACGTCATTTCTGGGGAAGATTCCAGCTATAAACTCATCTTTTCCAGCGGCGACACAATCTACATCAACGCGGGTGGCGAACAGGGAGTAAGAATTGGCGACCTGTTCGAGGTGGTTCGACCGGTCACGGACCAAATGGCCGAGACCCCTTGGTTTAAGTATCAAAAAATGCTGACCAAGGCTATGGGCACCCAGTACGCGGATATCGGGCGACTGCGTGTCGTACATGTGGACGCCAAAACTTCCACTGCTGAAATCGCTTTGGGGTGTGAACTCGTTCAAAGGGGCGATACAATTCTTCCTTTTGCGGCCCGCCCCGCTCCCCAATTCCGAGACGTTAAACTGGATCCTTATGCCCCGCCTTCGGGAAAGAAAATCGCCATGGTGGTCACGGCCAAGGATTACAACGCATTGAGCGCAACCGGCAATATTGTGTTCGTAAACCTGGGAAGCGATCAGGGCGTGAAAATCGGAGATTATTTCCGCGTTTTTCGGTATCAGGGTTCGAGGAATGAATCCATGTACCAGGAAAAAGATACGGCGTTCAAATTGTTCGGATTCGGAAGTGCTCCCGCGGCATATGAATGGAATAGCCTTCCGCGTGAAATCGTGGGCGAAGGAATCGTGCTGCGCACAGGACCGAATGCATCCACTGTTCTTCTTACGGATACGCGCAGGGGAATTTATTCCGGGGACTACGTGGAAGTGGAATAAATTTAACCAGACTTTTCAGTTATTCAAGAACTGTAAAAAGATCTGGTCCGAGCTTCGGGTCAGATCTTTTTTATTTCATATCAATTTTTATGAATCGCGGACTGGCTACCCTTCTTTTTCAGAATAAATATCCGCCGTAAATCCAAATACTTTCGTTTCAGGATCGCGCCAGGCATCTCGTGACAGGCCCGCTTTGACGCAGGTTTCCTCCAGAAATCGTTGTGCTGACCATTTCCGCTCCATGGCCACCTGAGGTAGAAGCAGCCCCTTGGAACGCTCGCGCATGACCAAAAGCCCATGCTTGCCCACTACAATGGCTTCGGGTGAAATACATTCCGGAACACTCAGGACGGAGATTTCAACTTTCAGTTTGGCAACATCATCGGAGGAAATGGGAGGAAAGCGTGTGTCGTAAAGTGCGGCGCTGATCGCGGATTGCGCAACCACGTCCGCAAGCGGTCCGGGATTTTCAACCTGTCCCACGCAGCCGCGCAGATCACCCCCGCAGTAAAGGGTTACAAAAGCCCCTCTAGGTTTGGAAAGCGATACCGAAAATGGCGGAAGGTCGGGTAAGGATTTTGTAATTATGGCGGAGGAAATCGAGCGATGGGCAATCTCTGCCAACGCCTGCCAATCGTCACTGGATAGTCGGGGCATCCTGAGCGTTCTTGCGCCGTTCAAGAATTCGCAGATGGCGCCGCTGCTTCACGCTGTCGTCCACACGGCCCCAGAATTTCTGGAAATATTGAAACGCGGAAACCACGGCGCTCCCCACCACCAGCCATAACAACAGAACACCCAGTGGCCGGATAATGGGATGTTTTGCCGCAAGGATTGCCGCGCAAACTGCGATCACCTGCAAAACCATCTTTGTTTTGCCAAGCGCGGACGCGGGAATTGTAAACCCTTCCGCGGAAGCAATATTGCGCAATCCCAAGACCACGATTTCGCGCCCGATGATGATGACCGCCATCCAGCCGTGAACGAGGTGCATTTCCACCAGCGAGATAAATGCGGCGGACATCAGAAGTTTATCGGCGATGGGATCGAGCAGAATGCCAAGCGTGGTGACTTCGCTGCGGCGGCGAGCATAATACCCATCTGCCCAATCCGTTGCCGCTGCAGCCAAAAGAATCAGCACGCCCCATTCGGCAAAATTAATGGTAAAGACGCCTAAAAAATCAATGTTTGGTTCGCGGGTCAAAAGGACAACGACCAGCACAGGTATAAAAAATATGCGTAATAAGGTTAGGCTGTTTGGCAGGTTCATGACGCACCCGGCGGGCTCCCTGCTCCTCTTTTGATGTACCCGCCTAGTCGCGAGGCGTAAACTACTATAGACGCACGCGCTCGGGCAGTCAACGACTGGTCAGCAGCACAATATCGGGACGCATTTTCTATTGCGAAGCAGGTGAGTGTGGAGCGCGGCCGCTGTATATCTATTGGAAACACTCAGCCGCAAGACTGTGCAAATCATGAGCTTACAAACATTGTTTTTCAAAATAGGCATTTTGCCAAGGAAATCACTAGATACGCTCGCAACCTACTGAAACTAATGCCATTGCTCCAAACGCCGCGAACGACGCCACATTGTCGCGCATAAATCTCTCAAATTGATCAGTGAACGGCAGGCCGATTTCCACAGACTTTTCCACTGCCAGATTTGCTTTGACTTCGCTTTTTAACAATTAAAATCTTGATTTTTTGAACGTTGTGGAGTCACGCATTTCATTGATTCTTGTGGGCTTCCTACTGAGATAGGCGCCCCAATTCCGTTTCGTTTTTTTGAAGCAAACAACATCAGGCAGGAACCGGTTCCGATCCGATTTTTAGTTGTCGAGCTACGGATTCTGGGATTTCCGCTTCAAAGTCCATCGCAGAATCTTTCACTTCGGAATGGAGCACGCGACCCAATGCGTGGACGAGAGCGATTGCTTTGCCGTTGGAAAGCGGAAGCGAGAAGCACAAATGGAGCAACGGATCGATGGGAAGTTCCTCATCGATACGCTTGAGGAGGTTTTCGAGTCCCTCTCCCGTTAGCCCGGACACTCGCGCGGAGTGACGATTTCCGTTTCCGACTGCGGCTTCTTCCGGAGTAAGCCGGTCAATTTTATTGAGCACGTGCAGGCGCGGCCGATCGCCAACACCAAGGCCCTTTAAAATTTTCTCAACTTCTTCGTCCTGCTCGGTATGGTGTGGGTTGGAAATATCCGTGACGAGCAGAAGCAGCGCCGACTCCTGCACTTCCTCGAGCGTAGCGCGAAACGCGGCGATCAATCCCGGAGGTAAATCGCGAATAAATCCCACGGTGTCTGAGAGCAGCACGCGTCGATTCGACGGCAGGCGCACGGCGCGAACGGTCGGATCGAGCGTGGCAAACATTTTTGAGGAAACGAGTACACCGGCCTTGCTCAGCGCATTAAACAGCGTGGACTTCCCTGCGTTTGTGTAACCCACGAGGGCAACGGTGCCGAGGGGCACAGCTTGACGCGTTTCGCGCCGCAGCGAGCGCTGCTTGCGCACCGCTTCGATGGCCTTCGTAATTTTGCTGATGCGATCGCGGATGCGGCGCCGGTCGGTTTCCAGTTTTTGTTCGCCGGGTCCGCGCGTCCCAATGCCGCCCGCTTGCCGCGAAAGTTCTTTTGAGCTGCCCGCCAGGCGCGGCAGAGAATAATTCAGTTGCGCGAGTTCCACTTGCAACTGGCCTTCACGACTGCGCGCGTGGCGTGCAAAAATATCCAGAATCAGTTGCGTGCGATCGATCACACGGCATTCCGTGCCTTTTTCCAGGTTGCGCAGCTGCGTGGGGGAAAGGTTACGGTCAAAAATAATGAGCGGTGCGTGGTGAAGATTCGCTTCGATTTTTAGTTCTTCAATCTTGCCGCGGCCGATCATGGTCGCGGGATCGATTTTGTCGCGCATCTGAAAAATGCTGCCGGCCACTTGCGCGCCCGCACTGCGCGCCAGTTCCGCTAGCTCTTCGAGCGACGCGCGCTCCACGTCTCCTGCATCAATCCCGGGCACGTGCGCAGCACGCTTCAGTCCCACGCCTACCAGGAAAACGCGCTCGTGGCTCTCTGTCGGACGTGTGGTTTTCATTCGGCGTTGACTATGCGGGGAAAAATAGAGCGAAGGAGAATCAATGTTTGTTGAAGTTTCACGGGACCATTATACACCTGAGGACACGCGGCAGATGACTAATCGCGAAAAACGAACTTCCCTTTACTTTCTACCGCGAAGAATTGCCGCCATGACGCGTGGGCGGCGACGACCATGCACCACGGCAATCACAAGAATCGGCTTTTCATCTGGCGCATACGCAATGCGAAAATCGCGAACAACCTGAAAACGAAGCGGACGCGAAGTAAGGTCAGGCCGGATATGATCCTGTTCAGGAAAATCTACAAGCTTGCGAATGGCATCTAGAATTCCTTCGCGAAAGGTGGAAAGCGGACTATCCTGCGCAATGAATTCCCAAATTTCTACAATATCCCGACCTGCTTCGGGGTGGAGTTCAAAACCCTGGTTGGTTGTCATTTTGAAGAGTTCTTCCGAAAGTGATCATCTTCGCGACGACGCAAATCTTCAAAAAAAGCTTCACCATCCAGGGGCTTTACTTTGCCATCCTTGATTTCGTCATAGCGATGATCCAGATCTCCAAGCAAATCTTGCAACTCTTCAAAATATCCAGACACTGCGTCCTCGATGAGATCTTCAGCCGCTCGGCCACTCCGGACGGCCAGTTCCATCAAGCGCGATTCTGTTTCTGGGTTTCATCGAATTTCCATGTACTTAAGTCTAAAGATAGCGTGTGAAACTTTCAAAACAATCGGAATGTTGGATCCTACCTCATTTGGCATGGCAAATCGCCCTCCCCGTCCCGAAAAGCACAGGTCAGAGAGGCCTCTAGGAAACCGCAGTGCCTTTGCTCTCGTAGCGGCCGGCCGTTTTTTGGGCGCGCGCTTTTTTGCATATACAACCCAACAGGTGCAACCCTGATTGGCGCACACTGAGCACGGGCTAGCCTTGCGTGCCAAAACGCATCTAGCGCATAATTAAAATTCACTTTCAAGAAACATTTTGCTTTCCGAACAATCTCCGAATCGAGGGCAGCTAATGGTCAAACTAAAAGTAAATGGAATGGAGCACTCCTTTGACGGAGATCCGTCCATGCCGCTGCTGTGGTACTTGCGGGATGAGCTGAGACTGACGGGCACAAAATTCGGCTGCGGGATGTCGCTGTGCGGCGCGTGCACGGTGCACAAGGACGGCAAGGCGGTGCGCGCCTGCATGACTCCGATGTCTTCGGTCGAGGGCGTGGAGATCACAACCATCGAAGGGTTGGGCGTGAACGGAATGCACCCAGTGCAAAAAGCCTGGATGCAGATCAACGTGCCGCAATGCGGCTATTGCCAACCGGGGCAAATGATGCAGGCCTCTTCCCTTTTGAAGACCACAAAGAATCCCACCGACGCCGATATCGACGCCGCGATGTCTGGAAATATCTGCCGCTGTGGAACCTACCAGCGCGTGCGCGCCGCGATCAAAACCGCGGCAAAGGAGCTGGCATGAGCGGAATACAGAACGTAAGCAGGCGCGGATTTTTGAAGGGCGTGGCCTCGGCCGGAGCATTTGTGTTGTGCGTGCCCATGCTTCCCGAATCGCTGCTCGCCGCGGGATTGCCGGGAGACGATAAAGTCGATCACGCCGTGTTCAACCCCAGCATGTACGTGGGCATCGACACGGACGGAACGGTTTACATCATCGCGCACCGCTCCGAGATGGGCACCACCAGCCGCACCTCCGTGCCAATGATTTTGGCGGACGAACTCGATGCGGACTGGAAGCGCGTGAAACTCGAGCAAGCCATCGGCGATGAACGCTACGGCTCGCAAAACACGGACGGCTCGCACTCGATTCGCGAATTTTATGAACCGATGCGCCAGGCCGGAGCCACCGCGCGCATGATGCTCACGCAGGCCGCCGCCGATAAATGGAAAGTACCTGCATCCGAGTGCGCCGCCGATCTGCACAACATCGTTCACACGCCGACGAAACGCAAACTTGGATACGGCGAACTCGCCGCAGCCGCCGCAAAACTGCCCGTGCCCAAAGTGGCTGACCTGAAATATAAACCCAAGACCGCGTGGCGCTACATCGGCAAAGGCTCGCCGAGCTATGACCTCGCCGACGTTGTCACGGGAAAAGCAGTTTACGGAATGGACGCGCAGATGGACGGCATGGTGTATGCAACCATACAGCGGCCTCCGGTTCTTGGCGGCAAAGTGAAATCCGTCGACAATAAAGCGGCATTAAAGGTTCCCGGCGTAGGGCAGACGGTTGCCATCGAGCCGTTCGGGGGACCGTGGGGATTTCAACCGCTGGGCGGAGTTGCTGTGATCGCGACCAACACCTGGGCCGCGTTTCAAGGCCGCAAGAATTTGCAAATTGAATGGGACAACGGACCGAACGCCAGCTACAACTCGGACACCTATAAAAAACAGTTGCAGGAAACAGTACGCAGCTCCGCGAAAGTAGTGCGCAACGTAGGCGATGTGGACAGCGCCTTCGCGAAGGGCGGCAAAGTCATCGAGGCTGAATACTACGTCCCTCATTTGGCGCACGCCGCGATGGAACCGCTCGTTGCCGTGGCCGATTACCGCGATGGCGTAGTGACGGCATGGGCGCCGACGCAGAATCCGCAAGCCGTGCAGGAAACTGTCGCAAAAGCTGTAGGAATCTCCAAGGAAAACGTGATCTGCCACGTGACGCTCTTGGGCGGTGGATTTGGGCGAAAATCGAAACCCGATTACGTCGCGGAAGCCGCGATTCTCTCGAAAAAAGTTGGGCGTCCCGTGAAAGTAGTGTGGACGCGCGAAGACGACATTCAATTCGACTTCTACCACAGCGTTGCGGCGATGTATATGAAAGCGGTTGTCGATTCCAAAGGAAAACCAACGGCGTGGCTGCAGCGCTCCGCGTTTCCTCCGATCGGATCTATGGGAGATCCCAAGTCCACCTACGGCGGGGATTTTGAAATGGGCATGGGCTTCACCGATGTCCCGTTCAACGTGCCCAATCTGCGCGTGGAAAATGGGCAAGCCACCGCACAGATCCGCATCGGCTGGCTGCGCTCCGTGGCCAATATTTATCACGCGTTTGCCGTGCAAACATTTGCGGATGAATTGGCGCACGCCGCCGGCCGCGATCCTCTGGAATACATGTTGGAATTAATTGGTCCTCCGCGCGTGGTGGACATGACGAATGTAAAAAATCCGAATTACGGCGGCAACTACGATCTCTATCCGAACGACACCGCGCGTTTGCGAAAAGTGCTTGAAATTGCGGCGGAAAAATCGGGATGGGGCAAGAAAAAATTCGGCAAAGGTTCCGGCATGGGCATCGCCGTTCACCGCAGCTTCTTGACGTATGTGGCGAACGTGGTGGAAGTCGAAGTCAGCGACGATGGAAAAATTCGAATCCCGCGCGTGCAGACCGTGGTTGACGCCGGACTCATCACAAATCCGGAAGCGGCGCGTTCGCAGTTTGAAGGGGCCGCAGTGTTTGGCACGAGCATCGCGCTGAGCGGCGAAATTACAACCACGAATGGCGCCGTGAATCAGACCAACTTCGATTCGTATCCTGTAGCCCGCATGCGCGAAGCGCCTCTGCAGACGAACGTGCATCTTGTGGAGAGCGACGCACCACCCGCGGGAATTGGCGAGCCCGGCGTTCCGCCATTCATTCCCGCGTTGTGCAATGCTATTTTTGCCGCCACAGGAAAACGCGTGCGCGAATTGCCGCTCAGCAAAACGAAGCTGGTGTAGGCGGCATTCTCAGCAACAGTTTTGCAGAACGCGTTTTTCGTTTCACCGGGATCTCTCATGACTCCGAGCGAACAACCGGAACCGTGGCTACGCGGCACGCTCACCGATCTACCTGCCGTTCCTCGCGCGGTAGTTCACGCATTGGAACTGGCGCGCGAAGACCTCGACAAATGGTGCGGCGATCTGAGCGATGCCGAATTGAACGCGCGAGTTTCGGGAATCCCTCCGGTTGCCTTCCAGCTGAAACATATTGGCGGCAGCATGGACCGGCTTCTCACTTATGCGGAAGGATCATCCCTCACACCCGAACAGATTGCGTCCATGAAATCGGAAATCGATCCGGTGATGAGCAGCAGAAATGAAATTTTCGTGCAACTGCATGCGGCTTTCGAGCGCAGTATCCAGCGCATCCGCACTCTAGCCGGAGCGAACCTGGAAGAGTCGCGCACGGTAGGCCGCCATAAACTTCCCACGTCGGTCGGCGGGCTTCTGGTCCACGTTGCCGATCACACGCAACGTCATGTAGGCCAAGCCATCACAACCGCGAAAATAGTTCGGGCAGCCCACAGCTCCTAAGAGTTCACGCAACGCACGTATCGACCTTAAAACTGACAGGTCATCTCCCATTCGGGTTCTCGGAAACCTGATTTCCAGTTGACGATAATCATATTTACAAATCATGTATATTAACAAACATAAAAATTCTGGAGCAAATGTGTCATCCGGTTCGAAGTCGAGACTCTAAGTCCGCTGGAGGGCCGATAAGCAATTAATGGTTCCAACAGGGCGCGGCGGGTGTAGCATGCGGGGGTTATGGGCCCGTACGCCTTGTCCCGAGGAGGGGACTGAAAATGAAACGGTTCACCCTTACCGCGCTAGCGCTTTGTACTGTATCCGCTGGATTGCTGGCTGCGCAGACTAGCAAGCCCGCCGAGGAAGACGCAATCGTGAAAGCTGATCGCGCGCTCGCAGCGGCTTATACCAAGGGAGACATGGCCACGATCAAGAAGATGCTCGACGAAGAGTTTACCTGGATCGATACGGACGGAATCATGTATGAACGCGCGGATACCTTCCGCGCAAATCTCAAACCGCTAGTTCCCATGACCGCCGACACGCAGATCACGGAACACAAATATGGCAAGGTGGTCTGGATCCAGGACAACGTGGGCCACAAGTATGCCGCCCACTTCTGGGTGCAGCGACCTGAGGGCTGGCGGCTCCTGCACGTGAATGAGATCGAGGCGCGTCCGGCGGTGCCGGGCGAGAACTCGCGGGCCACTTTTACCATTCCCTGCATCAACCCATGCAAGGAGCTGCCGTGGAAGCCGCTCTCGGCCAACGAAAAAGCGGCGATCGAGGGTTGGCAGGAGCAGGAGTCAGGAACCGGCCACCGCTTGATGCACATGGGCGATAACGTGTGGACCATCAGTTCGAACACCATGACTCCACAACAAACCAAGCCGTCTGACGGGCCGACAAAAGTGGATCCCCCGACTCCTGAGCGCCCGTTCATCAGCACGACCCCTGCTGTGTGGGTGCGCACATGGGACTTTGGCGACACAGTGGTGGCGGTCATGCTCCAGCCAACCTGGGGCGGGAAGCCCTATTGGTCGAGCCGTGTCTTCGGGAATCATAACGGCTTCTGGAAGATGGAGGAGAGCTACCACACCACGATTCAGGCCGCGCCCCGCATGCAGTATGTGCCGGATAAAGAGCAAAGCCCGAAATCCGGAAACTGACAGCCTGCGGAAAACGTCAAGTAACATAGGCACTCTTGCCTGTGCTACTTGAAATATCTCCGATTCGACTTTTTCCGCAGTCTGAATTCGGCGCGAGTTGGCAACTCGTAAGTGAATTGGCAGTGATGATCAAGCGCGTCTGTGCGCGATAGGCTTCATGTACAGCCTACATCGCACAATGGAGCGAAGAAAATAATATCGGAGGATTCGCCTGATGAGACGCCTCGCCTTTATCTCTACCTTGCTGGTTATCACTCTGCTTCCAGGTCGTCCTGCTTTTGCGCAGGGCACTGCAGATCTCCGCGCGTTTGAAAAGCGTTGCACGACCTGCCACGGCAACCCGACCGTGGCCCAAGCTCCTGACGGATTGGCTCTTCGTAAGCTGTCGCCGGAAGCTGTCTACGCAGCGATCACAACAGGAACAGCACACGCAAATCTCGCGGATGTCTCGGACGACGAAAAGCGCATGATTGCCGGATATCTTGGCGGCCGCAAAGTGGATGCGGCTAAGCTCACGGACGCGAAATTGATGTCCAATCCGTGCCCCGTAAATCCGGCGATCAAATCATTGACCTCCGAGCCGATCTGGAACGGCTGGGGCGCAGATCTCACCAATGCGCGCATGCAATCCGCGAAAGCAGCCGGGATGTCTGCCGATGATGTTCCGAAGCTCAAGCTGAAGTGGGCCTTCGGCTTACCCGCCGCGGAAATCATGTGGGCGCAGCCTACCATCGCCGCAGGCCGCGTGTTTGTGGGCGCCGATAGCGGTGCCGTCTACTCCATTGACGAAGTGACAGGCTGCGTACACTGGTCTTTTCAGGCGGACGCCGGAGTGCGCAACGCCATCACGATTCGACCCATCAAGGGACAGGGCGCCGCGAAGTTTGCCGTCTACTTCGGAGACATAAAGGCAAATGCCTACGCCGTGGACGCAGTGACCGGCAAGCAAATCTGGAAAACGAAAGTGGAAGATCATCCGGCAGCACGAATTACCGGAGCGCCGATCGCTTACGAGGACCGCCTGTACGTTCCTGTATCCTCGACTGAAGAGCGCGCCGCCGGAGCCAGCACCACCTATCCGTGCTGCACATTTCGCGGAAGCGTCGCGGCGCTTGACGCCAATACCGGCAAGCAAATCTGGAAGACGTACGTTATTCCAGATGCGCCCCAACCCAGGAAGAAAACCGCGACGGGCGTGCAACTCTGGGGTCCAGCCGGTGGAGCGATCTGGAATTCGCCGACGCTTGACCCTGCGCACCACGCGCTTTACATCGGAACCGGCGACGCCTACACGGAGACCGAGCAACCCATCAAGACGACGGACGGCGTCATGGCCATCAACATGGACACGGGTAAAGTCCTGTGGACCGCGCAAGACACCCCAAACGACGTCTGGCTCGCCGGATGCGGCGGACAAAATACTTCAGAAAACTGCCCGAAGGATATCGGACCTGACTTTGACTTCGGCTCCTCTGCGATTTTGCGGTCGCTGCCGAACGGTCACCGAATCCTGGTCGCCGGACAAAAGAACGGAATTGTGTGGGCGCACGATCCGGACGAACAGGGAGCAGTCGTCTGGAAAACGCAACTCGTGGATAAGATCGTCCGCGGCGTGATCACCTTCGGCGGAGCTGCGGATGAGCAAAACGCGTACTTCGGCCTGAGCACCGGCGGAATTGTGGCCCTGCAACTCTCGAATGGGGAAAAGAAATGGTTCACTCCGATTGAGTCCGCC
>DATHNC010000118.1:0-36788 GCA_035486415.1 Saccharimonadales bacterium (SeqCode) | reverse complement strand
TCGCGGCTTTTGCAGCGGGCGCGTACTGGTTTTGGACCGACGGAATCGGGCCCTGGTTTGACCAATTGAGTAGCGCGGGCTTCGGTGGGACGGATGTATTCAGCATGATTGTGTTCAGCGGAGCTTTCTGGGAAGGATGGAGTGACATGATTGATGCGATGCAGATCGGTGCATTAATTTTATTGGCAATCGGTGTGATCGTCTGGATTCGGCGCCGGCTGCGGCGCTCCGTGGCAGTGGCCGTCGTTATGACCGCACTGTTACTGGCTGTGGCGCTGCCGCAGCAAGCCTCGGCAGCGGATCTGCGGCGCGGCCGAACCATTCTGATTCCCGCGGGCGAAGTGATTCACAATGATCTGGTTGCAGCGGGTCCGTCGGTGAGGATTGACGGCACGGTGGAAGGAGACGTAATCGCGTTCACGCGAAATCTGACGGTCACAGGGCACGTCACGGGCGATGTAATCGGCTTTGCGGGAGTGACGCTGATTGACGGAACCGTGGACGGAAATGTACGCGTTATTTCGCGCAGCGTCATGCTGCAGGGCAATACTGGGAAAAATCTTACAGCCATTTCGAATTCTCTCGACCTTTCGACCAAAGGAAATGTTGGCGGCGGCGCAATCGTGTTAACGGCCGACGGAGACCTCGATGGAAAAATTCAGCGCGATTTGCTGGGGTTAATCGGCAGAGGGGATCTCGAGGGATTAATTGGCGGAGAGACCTGGATACGCGGCGGGAGCCTCACGGTGGCTTCCACCGCGGAACTTCGCGGCCCCGCAACCTTCGAAGGACCGCAGCAGCCCGAAGTGGAGTCCGGAGCGAAGCTGGCGAGCCCGATTCGAACGGAAATCACGCAGGAAATTCGGCGCAACAGGAGAACGGAAGAACGCACTGTGGTTCGCGCGCTGTTCGGCTACGTTGCGGCGGTAGCAGTTGGAATTTTTCTGCTGTTGGTTTTCCCCGGCTTTTTCCGCGCCGCGATGCGCGAAACAGAGGGCATAGGTCTTCCGATTGGAATAGGAGCTCTGGCCCTGCTCGCCGGCGCGTTTCTGCTAATCATAGGGGTGCTGCTCGTATTCATCGGTGTTGGCGCGGGAGTTGCCGGGGCGATGGCGTATGCGCCGATACTTTATGTGGCGCAAGTGTTCGTGGGAGCGTGGCTTGGCAACAAAATTATGCGGGCGGCACCGGGCGATACAGGCGCGGCGCTGAGCGCATGGATCACGCGGATAGCCGTGGGCTTGCTGATTCTTCGTGTTGTGGGTTTTGTGCCCGTGCTGGGAGGATTTGTGTGGCTGGCAGTATTGCTTTGGGGCACGGGAGCGGTTCTGCTTGGCTTCTACCGAATGTCGCGCGTGGAGAGCGCGCCTCTTCTTGCATAAGTTTATGATGCGGTTTTAAGTGGTGCGGGCTTCAGCCTGCGGGGGTTTGGCCTTGCAAGGACTAACTCCAGCAGGCTGAAGCCCGCGTCACTAAATACGACGCACCTTTAGGGCTGCAGCACAACTTTCGAGGCGATCAACGTTCGATTCGTCCCGCCTGTATTGAACATCGGGCCGCGCACGGAAACCAGAAGGTTGACAATATTCGTGGAAGCATTCACCGGGACACTGATCGAGTAGTAGATGGTGGGAGGAATGGACGAAGTTTGCGCGATGATCTGCGTAACGCCGCCATGTCCAAAAAACAGCGATGGCAAATTGGTAAGAAAAATATTTGGCGAACCTACGGATTGCACGGTTGTCGTGACTCGGGTGTACCGCAGGCGCACGCGATCGGCCAGAAGAATGCTGCTGGAAGAAGGATTGCGGCGAATGGAAATTTCCTGCCCGGGAACGAGGTCAGCAGGCCCGGTGAATACAGATGCAAAAGACGATGTTGTGATCTGCAGATTGTCCGCGTGAACTAAATCCACATCAAATGGCGTTTGCGGCGACGTGGAATACTGTACCGTTACGGGCATTCCAATCGTTATGCCGGCAACCGATGAGGATATGCTGTTGACCACAAAATTAAATTGTTGCGACGCTAAATTCGTGCTGGTGACAATGCCTTCGACTTCGACGTCGCTGCTGTCCGCATCTTCAAAAAGAATATTCCGGGCATAAATCGTGCCATCCGCTTGAATGCCAATATCCACGCTGAGAATTTGACTATTCTGCAGGCAGCCGAAACCCGGCGTTAAACAGGTGGCGGAACTGGGGAACTGAAAAAATGTCGAGGCGCTCGTCACCTTGAGGGAATAGGATGCGAGCGCATTGGTCAGCGTGAATGTATTATTCGCCGCGTTCATATTCTGCACGTGGCCTACCACGTCTTCGGCACCGACGGGAGGCGCTCCAACGGGAGGCGGGGCGGTGCTCCCGGGGAGGAAGGATGTGACCGAAGTCCCGGCTTTGAAATCCGCGCCTAATGTTGCAGAAAGCAAAGTATCCAGATTCTCATCGATCAACAATCCCGTAACGCTGGAAGAGGCGACCGTGAAATTCAACAGCGGCACAGTCGCCGACAAATTTGCGATGGTCGTTGGTGCCATGGTGCAAATGAATCCTACCGCGCAACTATTAATGACATTCCCTGTATCGTTTTCAATCGTGAGGGATGGATTTGCGAAGGTGAGCGTCACAGATGTGTAATTTCCCGCGGGAATATTTGTGGCCGTTGCGATGTATGCGATGTCCGTTTGAAGCCGCGTCAGGTCTACGGTCGCTGAACCGGAAAAGAGGGGAACATTCCCCGGTGAGAGTGTTGCTCCGGTGAGCGTTACTTTTGCCGAAAGAATGCTCACGTTGGAAGGCGGAGCATCCGTCATGACCAATACCACGGACGAATTTCCATTATTCTGCGGCTGCGAGCCAAATTGATTCGTGCCGCTGCCGCAGCCGATGAGCGCCGCGCAGAAACACACCGCTATAATTGCGAAAAATGAACGAATTCGATTCATCGATCCCCGCGAACGGCCGAACCAAGGGGAATATGCACAATGAAATTAATGCACCCTCTGACGCAGCCCCTTGATGGCAGTTTAAAGCTAGCACACGGGGTACATTACGGCTGTTAAATTCAATCCGGTGGTGAGTAAAGAGTCGCTGTACCGAGGGACAGCCCTGGGCCATCCCTCGGCATGCAATTAATTGACAATAAAGCAAATAACTAGACGAGGCCCAGACTGTGGCCAACTTCTCCGATGATGGTGCAGGCTTTATCCAGGTCGGCGCGCTTGTGTGTGGCCGTCACGATGGCGCGAAGACGCGCTTTGCCCTCTGCCACGGTCGGCGCTCCCACGCCTGGAATGTAAACGCCCGCGTCGTAAAGGCGGCGCGAAAATTCAAACGCTTTCGCTCCCTCGCCGACGTGGATAGGAGTAATCGGCGTTTTGGTCGCGCCAATCGAGAAGCCGTATTTTTTCATGCGGCGCTGAAAGAATTTCGTGTTCGCCCAAAGTTTTTTTATCAACTTATCGCCATCCGGTGAATCGAGCAGCGTGAAAGCCGCCTGGCAAGTAGCGATAACGGATGGGGGATGTCCCGTGGAATAGAGAAACGGCCGGGCGCGGCGATAGAGAAAATTAATCAGGTCACGCGAACCGCAAACGTATCCGCCCATCGATCCGATTGCCTTGCTGAGCGTGCCAACCTGAATGTGCACGCGGCCGTGGCAGCCGAGGTGGTCGACGGTCCCGCGCCCGCCTTTTCCCAGCACGCCGGAAGAATGCGCGTCATCCACCATCATGATGCAATTATATTTTTCGGCGAGGCTGCACAATTCCGGAAGCGGTGCGATATCGCCGTCCATCGAAAAAACGCCGTCCGTGATCAGCAGTTTGTGGCCGGGCCAATCTTTCGTTTCCTCGCATAGGCGCTCGCAATCGGCCACGTCCGCGTGCTTGAACACTTTGATCGTGGCGCGCGAAAGGCGGCAACCATCGATGATGGATGCGTGATTCAGTTCATCGGAGAGAATCAAATCGTCCTTGCCGAGCACCGCCGCAACCGTTCCCGAATTTGCCGTGAAGCCGGACTGAAATACGACGGCCGCTTCCGTTCCTTTGAACTTGGCAATTTGCTCTTCGAGCGCCATGTGCAGGTCCATCGTTCCTGCAATAATGCGGACGGCTCCCGCGCCAACACCGTGCGTGCGAATCGCTTCAATGGCCGCGCGGCGCAATGATTTTTGCGTGGTCAAGCCCAGATAATTATTGGAGCCGAGGTTGATGACATCTTTGCCGTCGAAATGCGCGATGGGTTTTTGTTCTCCGTCAAGCACGCGCAGACGGAAATGCTGGCCTTTGGCCTCAAGTTCAGCAAGTTGGTCGTGCAGATATGAAAGCGGATTAGGATTCATCGATGTTCCTGTTTTTTATTTTGGGGCTGTTTTGGACAGCGCCTTTGCTTTTGTGGCGCCGGCGTCTCGCCGACGGGTTTTGCTTGGTTGCGGCAACCGCAAAAACCGCCGGCGAGACGCCGGCGCCACGAAAACTATTGTACTCGCTCGAAGGTGTAGCCTGCAGCATCGAGCGCGGCGGTTAAGTCCGCGACGTGCTCGGGGCCGCGCGTTTCCATCGTGATATCAATGACGGCGTCGCCCAGGACCACACCGTAATAGGCGCGGTCATACATCGTTTCCACGATATTCGCTTTTTGCACGGCGATTACTGCGGCAAGCTCTTGCAGAGCGCCGGGGCGATCCGGCAAGTGGATTCGCAGGCGCACTAGGCGGCCATCCTTGACGAGTCCACGGCGAATAATCAGTGAGAGCAGCGAGACGTCGATGTTTCCGGCGCTCACCAGCACCCCGAGTTTTTTTCCGTGATTCGGAGTCTTCTTGTTGAGCAGAGCGGCAGTCGCCGCAGCGCCCGCACCTTCGGCAAGCATTTTTTCTTTTTCCAGTAACTGGAGAATCGCGCTGGCAATTTCTTCCTCGTCCACGGTAACAATTTCATCCACATATTTCTGGACGAGAGGAAACGTAAGAGCGCCCGCGGAACGAACTGCGATTCCGTCCGCGATGGTTTTATTCGCGGGCAGAGTGACAATCTTGTGGTTTTCGATCGCAGCTTTCATCGACGCGAGCCTTGAGGATTGCACGCCGATCACTTTAATTTTCGGATTGGTTTCTTTCACCGCGCAGGCCACGCCTGCGATCAAGCCTCCGCCGCCGATCGGAATGACGACAGCGTCGAGATCGCCGTGCTGCTCCAGCATTTCAAGACCGAGCGTCCCCTGCCCTGCGATCACAGCCTCGTCGTCGAAGGGGTGAATGAAGGTGAGGCCGAATTCCTTCGAGCGGCGAATGGCTTCTTCGCACGCCTCGTCATAATTTGCCCCGGCCAGAATCACTTCCGCGCCATAGCCGCGCGTCGCGGACACTTTCACGAGCGGGGTGGTCAGCGGCATGCAGATCTGCGCTTGGATACCGCGCTTCGTCGCGTGATAGGCCACGGCCTGTGCATGATTTCCCGCGGACGCCGCGATCACGCCGCGCCGGCGTTCTTCCTCGGACAGCAGAAGAATTTTGTTGAGCGCTCCGCGTTCCTTGAACGCGCCGGTCATCTGCAAATTTTCCAGCTTCAGGAAAATTGCATTTCCTGTCTGCTGCGAAAATTTCTCGGAGTGCACAAAGGGCGTGACCACGATCGAGCCCCGGATGCGTTCCCGCGCATTTTTGATCGAAGCAAGCGTTAACATCGGCAAAATCCTGATTGTTTTGTCATGCTCATTGAAATCGGACAAATTGAATTCACAGCGAAACTTTCCCCTGCCACACAAACTGTTAACAATAACTCGCAAAGTGAAGCGCTATAGCATTACATAAGGCACAGTCCAAGGCCAATGGTTAACGCTGCATTATGTCTCTGGGCAAGTTTCCCTTGTATCCGCATATCCGGGCTAGTACGCTTTCGGCAGATGTCCACAATGGCAAACACACGTATCCCAAGAGCGATGTTTTTCGCGATTCTTTTAGCTGGGTTCGCGCAGTGTGTTCATGATTTTCCACTGCTGCCGGATCGCCTCGCATCGCATTTTGGCGCTTCCGGAATGCCAAATGGCTGGATGACCAAGACACAATTTTTCATTACCTATGCTTTGGTACTCTTGCCGGCGTTGTTTATCGAATTCTGGCTACATCATAAAGTTTCCAAAACTCCGGAAGGCAATCTCAATCTGCCCAACAAAGGATACTGGCTCGCGCCAGAGCGACGCGCTGAAACCTTTGCCTATTTTGAAAGCTTTTTCGCGTGGTATGGATGCGCGTTCTTGTTCGTTATTGCTTCCGTAATGGGCTTGGCCATGCGCGCGAATTTCGATACTCCTCCACAGCTTCCAACCACCCCTATCGTTTCCATCCTATCCGGATTTGCAATCTTCAACGTCGGAGCAGTGATAGCAATGCTGCGCCGGTTTTCATTGCCTACCTGAAATTCTTCGGCTCCAGCGCACCACATGCGATCTAGCGCGCCCATCATGCATCCGTTACAATTCGCGCGGGTCGCGCCGCTCTGCGTTGCGTGCCCGGTGACAGGAGCTTTCATTGAGTGTAAGCCAGCGCCTGAAAGAAATTCGCGACGGGTTCGAGCCGGCGTTTTGGGTGGCGAACATCAGCGAAATTTTTGAGCGGCTGGCTTACTACGGCGCGTTTTCATCTCTTGCCAATTACCTGCACGAGACGCTGAATATCCCTACGGAACAAACGGGCTCGCTGGCCGGCCTGTTTGGCGGAATGGTCTGGTTCCTCGCAATTCTGGGCGGAGCTGTGGCGGACCGGCTTGGTTTCCGGCGCGCGCTTTCACTCGCGTATCTGATTCTCGGGTGCGCGTATTTTCTGCTGGGGTCGCTGGGAGCCGCGTGGATGGCGCCTGTCCGGCATTCCGTGCCCCTGCTCGGCCTCGTGGCATTTGTCCTGGTGCTGCCTGCGCTCGGAATTTCCATGGTGAAGCCGAGCGTGGTGGGGACCACGGCGCGCGCCTCGCGCGAAAATGTGCGTTCAATTGGATATTCGATTTACTACACGCTGGTGAATATCGGGGGGGTCGCGGGGCCGTTCATTGCATCGTGGGCGCATCGCCATCTCGGAGTTGAAAATGTCTTTCGCGTTTCCGCGTTGAGCGTTTTGGTGATGTTTGTTGCGGTGCTTCTGTTTTTTAAGGAACCCCGGCGCTCGAGCGAAGTGCAAACGGCCACTTTGGCAGAAACCGCGCGAAATTTATTTACGGTCATCACGAATCCGCGCTTCATGCTGTTTCTGCTGATCTTTTCCGGCTATTGGATTGTCTTTTGGCAGCAGTACATCGTGCTGCCGATTTATATTCACGGGTACATCGATCCGCACGCAGACGTCGAACTCATCCTGATCACGGACGCCGTTACCGTGATTTGCCTGCAATTTCTGGCCACATACCTGACGCAAAAAATTCCCGCCTTCCGCGCGATCACCATCGGAACGCTGATTTCAGCGCTCGGCTGGCTGATTGTCGCGTCTCATCCCGCGGTGTGGGCAGTTGTGCTATCCATTTTTGTTGTAGCGCTCGGCGAGATCGTTCTTTCGCCCAGATATTACGAATACGTTTCGCGGCTTGCTCCCCCCGGCCAGCAAGGAACGTACATGGGGTTCGCATTTGTGCCGATTGGCATTGGTTCGCTCGTTGGGGGATGGCTGGGCGGAAAACTCATACATTATTACGGAGAAGTCGTACAGCGCCCCGCGCACGTTTGGTGGGCCATCAGCGGAATCGGAATGGGCACAACGCTCCTGATGTGGCTCTACCGCTTCGTAGTGAAGACCGATTTAACTGCCGTGGACTCCTAGAGTTAATGTGGCTCTGTTGACATCCCCGGTTCCGCTGCCGATCAGCTCTAGCCCGCCTCTGAAGTGGCGGGCTAGAGCTGACCTGGCCATTGTTTGAGGTTGTCAACAGAGCCAGTTAATCTCTATTTCCGATTCCTAAAAATAAGTAGCAAGATGAGAACCTTCGCTGAAAAAGGCCCTCTTCTTCGCATCCCATTCAAGGCATCCTTGAATGTATATGAAGGACCGCCTGCGAATCGGATTGCTGTTGGGTGCCGTGGCGCTGATCTATGGCAATATTCTGCCAAATCAGTTCGTTCTGGACGATGAACTGTACATCCCGCGCAACGCCCAGGTTGTGGAACCTTCACTACGTGCGCTGTTTACGCCGAACATTGTGAGCATGGTGTTTCGGCCGGTCACATTCGCAACGCTCGCCCTGAATTGGGCGATCAGCGGCCCTCATCCGCTTGTCTATCACCTTTTCAACCTGATCTTTCATGCCGCCACAGTCTTGCTGCTTTACATCTTATTGCAGGAGCTTTTGGGAGATTCGCTCGAAGCAAAAAATATAGCGTTCGTTGCGGCGTTGCTTTATGCCGTCCATCCGATACACACGGAAGCCGTGGCCTGGGCTGTAGGGCGAGCAGAAGTGCTTGCCGCAGGCTTCCTGTTCGCGGCGTGGATTTTGCATTTGAAAGATCGGCCCATTGCATCGCTCGCCTGCTTTGCAATGGCTTTGTTGTCGAAAGAATCGGCCGTGGCATTTCTCCCGATGGTTATTCTGGGGGACTTTGCGATTGGCAAGTGGAAGCCGCGCATACAATATGCGCTCATAGGCGGAGTGACCGCGGCGTATCTCGGATTGTTGTGGAAAGTGCAAGGCGGTCGATTTGGCCAGATGGAAATCAGTATGGTCGACAACCCGCTCGCCAGCGTTTCTGGTGGCTGGCGAATTCTGAACGCCTTGCGCGTGGCATGGAAATATGTAGCGCTGCAATTTTATCCCGCGATGCTTTCCTGCGATTATTCCTTCAATCAAATCCCGATATATAAGGATTGGCGCCACACGCTGCCTGCGGCGATTGCAGCCGCTGCTGTCGTCGCCGTTTGGGTCTGGGCATTTAAAAAACGGCATGTGGGCGTGGCGCTCGCCGGGAGCATTTATTTCGCCGGGTTTGCAACGACGGCCAATATTCTCGTGCCTACCGGCACAATCATGGGCGAGCGTTTGGCCTATCTTCCTTCAGCCGGATTATGCCTGCTGGCCGCACTTGGATGGAACTGGCTGAAGCAAAAGAAAAGCAATGCAGCGTGGGGAATTCTGGTCGCCATTGTTTTGATTTTCTCCGTTCGTACGGCGCTCAGAAACCGGGACTGGAAAGATGCGCTCGCTCTTTATTCTTCCAGCGCGCGGGCGGTGCCGAACAGCACGAAAATACACGCCAACCTTGCGAACGCGTACCTCCTTAGCAATCAACTGGATTTGGCCGACGCGGAATTTCAAACCGCACTGCGAATTGATCCCAATTCTCCGGAAACGCTATCCAACTATTCAAATCTCGAAGTTCGGCGGGGAAAGTATCAGGATGCTCTCGATAAAATGCGCAAGGCGATGAGCATGAGCGGAAGAGACCACCTCGATTATGATTCCATGGTGGTGACCTATGCGGCCCTTCTGATGAAAACAAATCACACAGGCGAAGCTCTGGAAAATCTCAACCGTGAAATTTCGCAGGCGCCACAATATTCTCCGGCATGGTCCGCGCGCGCCATACTCCATTTGGGGCAGGGCGAACTGAAAGATGCAAGGAGCGACGCCCAAACCGCTCTGCAAATTGATCGGACGAACATCATGGCGGTGCGCGTTTTGCAGAGTCTCGCCAGACCTGTTTCCCCGGAATCAAAAAACTAAAAAATCTATTGGAGAATTTCGGAAGCCAGGCCGCCAACCATCTCGGCGATTGCCAGGCTTGAAGTAAGTCCCGGCGATTCGATTCCGATTAATTGAATCGCGCGCGGAACTTTGGCGTCGCGCTCGATTATGAAATCAGCGATGCCGGAATGTCCCGGCGGGACCAGTTTTGCGCGGATGCCGGAGTAGGCCAGCTGCAAATCGGCAGCTTCAATTTCTGGTAGCAACGCTTTCGCCCGGCGCACAAATTCGTCGACGGGCAGACGGTTCCGTTCATAATCGTTTTTTTCCTCGACGTAATCCGCGGTGGGGCCAACGAGCACTGTGTCCCAAAGCGTGCGCGTCAAGTGCACGCCGAGGCTGAGGCCATCGGCATGTGGCAGTGGATACACCAGATTATTCACGAGGTAGGATTTGTTGCGCACGAGTTCGCAATATTCTCCGCGAACCGGATAAATGCGATGATTGCCGTTTCCAAGCATGCCGGCAATTTCATCCGCGTAAAGCCCCGCGCAATTAATCACGCAACGAGCTTCAATCGTTTCCTCGGAAGGCTCGCTGCCCTCGGCTGGATCGCCCTCGGCCAGAGTTATGGCGATGGAATCCGCACGTGGCTCAAGCCGCGTCACGCGCGCATGCGTTAACAGGCTTGCTCCCTGATCGGTGGCCATTCGCGCGAGCGTTTTGATCAGATCTTCGGCTGAAATAATGCCGGTTGAAGGAACTTCCAGCGCAAAATCGGCGTTAATGTGCGGCTCACGAGCGCGCACTGCGGCGCGGTCCACGATGCGCAATCCTTCGACACCATTGGCGCGCCCATTTTCTGCGAGATGCTCCAGCTCCGCTTCCTGCTTCGCATCGTGAGCAACAACCAGTTTGCCGCAATTGCGGTGCGGCACGTTGTGCGCGGCGCAGAACTCATGCAGCATCCGGTTGCCGGCCACGCATAGCCTGGCTTTGAGCGATCCGGGCGGGTAGTAAATTCCTGAATGAATCACGCCGCTGTTTCGCGTGCTCGCACCCATGCCGAATTTAGGCATTTGCTCGACGAGAAATACATCACTCCAGCGCCGCGAAACCTCGCGCGCTACAGCACAACCCACCACGCCCCCACCGATGATCACAATATTTGTGCGATCCACGGCAAACAGCATAGATGATTTAAGGCGGGAGGCAAGAGGCAAGAAGCGAGGAAACACAAAATTAACATTTGAAATTTCAGATTTGAAAATTGAGATCCAGGATTAGAACCTTGGGGATTTAAATCGAGATCAAAGGCAAGATTTTCGAGAGTTGAAATTTCAGATTTCAAATTTGAAATTAGAAAATCTAATTAACCCACCGCATGGACAAGCGTGTTTCCTGTTCCCACAGTTAAAACTCTGGCGTCGTTTTAAGTTTGAAACGTGACGGGAAAGGTGTAGAAATATGCCTTGCCTTAATGCTGATTTGATCCGTCAAACTTTTGGAGGATTGTGATGGTCTGGAAATTTTGTGGTAAAGCCGCTCTGGCGCTTGCGGTCTGTACCGTATTGGCAGGAAATTTCATTGCGGCGTTCGCGCAAACGCGGCCGGAAGCGCCTCCATTCGACGCTTCGAAAATCACGATGCAGCCTCCCGCCCCGGAGGGAGTCGCGGTGCGTGCCGGACGCATGTTTGACCCACGCACGGGAACGAACCTTGCCAACCAAGTGATCTTGATCCAGGGCGATCGCATCACGGACGTTGGTCCGGCGGATCGCGTGAAAATTCCTGCAGGCGCGCGTGTGATCGATCTGAGCAACGCTACCGTGCTGCCTGGCTTGATCGACCGGCACGTACACCTGATGCAAAACCAGGAGCCGAACGACGCGCGCGCGCTGATCGTAGGACAGCATTATGCGCTCGCGGATTTATATGCAGGCTTCACGACCGTGCAGGACATGAATTCGCCCTTCACGTATGCAACCGTGGAACTGCGCGACGCGATCAATAAGGGCTTGATCGTCGGCCCAAGAATGCAGGTCACGGGACCGGGACTCACTCCTCGAGGCGCCACATATTATGCGGCTCCATCCGAACCGGGTCAGTTCGGCGTGGTTCCCGGCATGCCTGTCTGGCAAAATTCGCAGGACATAAATTCTCCGTGGCTCGCACGCGCGGCCGTTCGCGAACATTCGCACTACGGCACGGACTGGATCAAAATTTACGAAACCGAAGATTACGAAGGCAGCGGATACCCGGAGCCATCGGGTGCGGGCGCGTTCATGCCGGATGGCAAGATGATCACCGTGCCATCGATCAGCCTGGAGGAAAATCAGGCCATCGTCGACGAGGCGCACCGCAGGGGCCTGAAAGTTGCCTGCCATGCTTATGGCGGCGAAGGCTTGCGCGAATGTCTTCAGGCGGGGGTTGACCTCCCCATCCACGTCATCGTCGGCGTGACCGGCGCTCCCGGATTGGATGACGAAACCATTCGCCTATTCAAAGTGCCGCTGGCAGACGGAACGATGCGGCCAGTGAATCAAACAATTTGGGACCTTGCAGGGCCTCTGTATCTGGCGGACATGAAAGTCAGCGGCGGGAAAACATCACGCTTTGCATTAACGGAACTGAGTTTCAAGAGGCTGGTGGCTGCGGGGGTGGTGCAAACATTTGGCAGCGGAGCCTATCTACAGGGACACGGCGTGCAGGCCTATCAATTTGCGATTTATGTGAAGTGGGGATTGTCCCCGGCACAAGCATTGCGGATGGCCACAAGCGACGCCACAGTTGGCATCAACTACGACTTGGGCAAGCAAATTGGTTTCGTGGAAAAGGGCCGCTATGCAGACCTCGTCGCCGTCTCCGGAAATCCGCTGGAAGACATCACCGAAATGGAGCGCGTAAAATTCGTAATGAAGGGCGGCGCAGTAATTCGCAACGATTTGAAGTAGCAACACGAAAGAACAGGGCTTTGCCTTTCCCGCGAGGTACGCATCAATCTATTGGTGCAGGTTCCGCCGAGTCCCGGGAGGGACGAAACAACATAGCCCACCGTTTTTACGGTGGGTACGCGCAAGATAAAAAATAAGGCCCCAGAGGGGCGACACAAATGATGTAGCAACTGTGTCGCCCCTCCGGGGCTTTATTCTCAATTTGTGCCTTTTCCCACCGCTGAAGCGGTAGGCTATGTTGTTTCGTCCCTTCGGGACTCCGAAACATCAGGATTTCTAAAAAGGGCGCAGCCAGAAAAATTAGTGGCGCGCCCTTTTCTAATTTGAACCGACTTCGCTGAATGATCGTTTTTGTTTGGTGCAACGCCGTCATTTCAAAATTCAAATGAAGATGGCATTCGATTGATTTATAGAAGAAGCAGCCTGCGCGAGGAGTTGTGTCTCCTCGCGCTGGCTGTTTTGTTAAGCTGAACCCGCCATTTAGAACGTGAGCTTCAACCCCACTTGCATGACTCGCTGGCTGCCCGAGCCGATGAGTGGATTGCCGGCCGCGAAATCCGGCGTCAAGAAGGAAGCGCCGAACGCGGTGTTCGGGCCGGGTGAATTGCCTGTGTTTACGGAGCTCGATGCTCCGGATGGATTGGCGGCGATGGGATGATTCAGGACGTTGAAGACTTCCCAACGCGCCTGGATACCGTAGCGCTCCTTGAATGTGAAGTTTTTGAAGATCGAAATATCCCAGTCCTTGAACCCTGAATCGCGGAGGACGTTTCGTCCCATGTTGCCGTAGGTCCCATATGCGGGGGGAACAATGTACGATTTGCCGTTCGACGAAACATAGCATCCACCGTTATCCAGTGTGCTCCCGACTGCGCCTCCACCGGGTAATGACCCGACAGCTGGGGCCGCATTCGCCAAACAGCCAGTAATCGCGGCCGATGTGAACGAGGCGGATGATGGGTTGAACCCATAGATTGATGAGTAACCGCAGACGACATCGGGGCTCGTGATGCCTCCAATCGTGGACGTGCCAGCGTCAAAAGGAAGCTGGAATTGGTTGGCCCCAATCGTTATCTTTTGGGAATTGCACTGCGGTATGCTGTTCTTTCCAGACGGAAAATCCGAAGTGTTGCCGAAGATATTCCAGCGGTCGGTATTTTCGCCTGTCCCGCTGAAGTTGTCCCCAGCGTCATAGGTCTGCCATGGTTGTGCCGAGGCCACCGTCACAATGGTATTGATCTGCCAGCCTTCCAGTAACTGTCCGAAGCCTTTGATCCCCGGAATGTTGTAAGTGGCTGTTGCAGTAAAGCGATGACGAACGTCGAAATCGCTGCTGGCATAGTCCTGAGCGAGATTGTTGCTGTTTTCCGGGTTCAAGCCGAAGCGGTTCAAGGAACCGTTATCCAGCCCGTGACCGTAGGTGTAGCCCAGGTTGAACAGCAAGCCATGCGAGAGGCGCTTCGTCACGCTCACTTGAAGGCTGTTGTAATTGGAATAGGCTTTGTTCCCCGCCTGGTAGATGTATCCCAAGTATGGGAACTTGTTAAAGTATGGTCGGGCTTCCTGGACTGGAGAACCCGTGCCACCGACCACGCCACCGACGCACGTATCCTTAGATTGCGCCAATGTGGGGGTATTCAAACAATACGCCGCACCCAAGGGTGCTTGGTTAATGTCCGTAAAACTCAGGAGCCTATAGCCGTGGTTACCAACGTACTCCACTTCCAGTGAAAGATTGGAGCCGAAGGCATGCGTGACCCCAAGGTTATAGTTTATAACGAAGGGTACCTTGAGATAGGGATTAACGGACATAAGGTCGCAAGGTGCTGGATTTCCACCTACGCCGTCACCGCATTTCGGACCACCCGTCGAGCCTGGCAGAACCGTTGTTTGGCCAAGACCGCAAGCCGTAGTGTGCGCCGGACCTGTCGTGATGGTGGGATCCCAGCAAAGCTGGCTAGCACTAAAACCGGCGGAGCCGAGATTGTTTGTGCCGCCTCCCGAGGACGGGCAAATAATGGAAGGGATTAAAGTTGTAATTCCGCAAGAGATGGTAGCGCCCGTTGGAATGGCGTTAATGGCGGTGGAACCGTCTCCCTGCATATTGAATTGTCCTTCGAACGTTTCCAGGTTCCAAGTTTCATGAATGAGCCCGACGCCCATCCGGACAACCGTTGTCCCATTGCCCTTCATGTCCCAAGCCATGCCGAAGCGCGGCTCGAAATCGAAGGGATCGGTTTTCCAGATCGTATCCCAACCGGGTTGCCCTTGCTGAACCATGCCGGTAGGGGATGACGGATCGAAATTCCCGATGTTCCCAAAAGCGTCTTTCATGGGGGTATTCAGGTTGTAGCGCAGCCCGAAGTTGACAATGAGATTTGAGGTAGCGCGCCAGTCATCCTGGATGTACGCAGCGTAATTGTAGGAGGTCAACTTTGATTGCGGCGTGCCGGAGAGGAGTGTTGCCGCCGATCCGCCCGGAGGTGGCGAGAGAGTCCCGGCGAAGAAATCTTCAAGGGGTGTGGAACCCGTGAATGCGCCGCCGCCATAGAAATTGAATCTGCCGCGGCCGTTATTGAAGACTGCCGCGTCGGCTTCCAGATGCGTGAATTCGCCACCAACCTTAACGGAGTGTTTGCCCTTCTGAACCGAAACCGAGTCCTGAATGTCCCAGTATGGATTCGGGGTAAAGTATTGGGGGCGATTGAACGCGGTCCCCACGACTGGCGTTCCGCCATTTCCAAAGCCATTGATGACAATACTCGGCAGGCCGCCGGCTAGAGCATTGATCACTCCGGTGTTTATGCCATAGGAGCTGGCGGGACTATTCACATCGATATTGATGAAGGAGAACGAA
Source organism: Saccharimonadales bacterium (SeqCode) (assembly GCA_035486415.1). Classification (GTDB taxonomy): domain Bacteria; phylum Acidobacteriota; class Terriglobia; order Acidiferrales; family UBA7541; genus Palsa-360. Next base: position 21,316 of record DATHNC010000118.1, on the reverse strand, counting down.
GTGCGGTCATAGCCGAACCGCAATTCGTTTACCGTATTGGAGTTGGGGGTGTAGACCCAGCTCGAAGTAATCGTCATCGTGGAAATGGGCGCACTGTCTGTCGCGTTTTGCGAGACGAAGGAGTGATCTTCCCCCGTCGCAGTGTATTTGCCGTAGAAGAACATGCCGTTGAAGGAGTTCTTGTCATTGGCGTGGTAATCGAGCTTCCCGACGCCGTTGTTGCTGGTGTTCTGAGTCGGGAAAGTGCTGACGAAGCTGTTCGATGCTCCGACATTCGGGAACAATTGACTGCCCGCGTCCATACCCGTGCAGACCACCGGGGTCGCCGCTGCATTGCAGCCTGTCAGCGTCTGGCTGACTTTGCTTATTGGAATGCCCTTACCCTGCAACGCTGTGATGGCATCGACCATGCTGAGCCCGGGGTTGGCCAGACTCACGAGACTTGGAACCTGTATTCCGCCGACAAAGCCGATGAGGGATCGCAAGCCTTCAAAGCCGCCGAAGAAGAAGAGTTTGTCTTTCTTGATTGGCCCGCCCACCACACCGCCAAACTGCTTCAAATTAGCATCTGTCTGGGGGCACTGCCCATTTGATTGAAGAAGCAACGGCGAGCAGCCAGCAGGTGATGCGATGTTGAAATAATTCCGCGCATCCCAGTTTTGATACCGGCCGAACGCGTAGGCGTCTCCGTGGAGAGAGTTGGTCCCGGACTTGATTCCAACGTTTACGATCGCGCCGGACTTCCAGCCGTATTCAGCCTTGGGATTTTCCATCAGGTTGAATTCCTGAATAGCGTCGACAGGGAGGATGGTTGCGCCGTCCGTAAACGGACTCGGCATATTGATGACAGGGCGGGCATCAAAGGGGTTGGCGTTAATGATGCCTTCGATGAGCCATACGGACTCGTCGGGACGCGCACCATTGGTGCTCTGTGTCCAAGGTCCGCCGCCGGGTTGTAGCATAACGCCGGGGCGCAGGCCCAAGAGGTTCTGGTAATCGCGACCATTTAAAGGCAGGTCGATAATATCGGCATTCTCAAGCGTGCCGCCCATGGTAGCGTTCGTGGTTTCCACGAGTGGTACAGCTTCGGTCACCGTGACCGTTTGATTTTGTTCGCCAGGCTGCACCGTCAAGTCGACGCGAATTTCTTTGCCGACCTCGACAGTTACTCCCTGTCGCTCGATCCTTTTAAATCCTTTGGCTTCGCCGCGAACCGTGTAGTTCCCGGCAGTCAAGTTAGGGGCGTTATAGGCGCCCGCATCGTCCGTCGTCAGTGTTCGACTGATTCCCCGTTCGGTATCAATAACTGTGATGGTTGCGCCTGAAACGACTCCACCGCTTTGATCCGTTACAGTTCCAAGTATTCGTCCAAAACTTCCTTGTGAAAATACAGGCAGGCAAAACACAACGACAGCAAGCAGGCATATTAGAAATCTAGCGGCATTTCTACCGCGAATGCATTCATTTTTACCAAGCATCGGAATTACAGAATTCATTTCTGGACCTCCTGTCCAAGTTGTCCAATGAACCGCTTTTGAATCTGGCCCCATACATCCCTTGCAATTTGGCCCAAATACGAAAAGCACAGGATTAAGCCAAAAATAATTCTGGCACTCCAGCACGCGGCCTACGAATTCCGACACCGCACTACATTACTTTTGGCTTCGGGTAATCCTCAGCTGAGTTGCTGCTTTGGATTTTAAAGATGTGGACATTCCAGTTCCTCGCAATTTCTCGGACTCAAGAAATCGTGGATGCACGAATGCACAATACGCATAAGTTAGATCTGGAATTCATTGTCCGCCCCACCCATAACCGAGTTATTACGAAATCAGCAAAATCCCGGCGGATGGACCCCACCACCCTTTAATTGGCGAGATTCTGATTCCCATACCGGTACATGTCAACTTTTATTTGAGTAAATTATAGTGTATTTACGTACAGGATTTACGGTATTGACAACATTCGATCTATCTGAGTGATAATCATCCTCAAAGGTAAGGATTTTATAAAGAACGGAAGCGAAGGATTTGGGCTACCATTTTATTCGGCCGCGCCCAAGGGAAGGAAATATTGCGTGCCTTTTACCGGTTGTTGCAAGCGCCGTAGCAGCTGCTGAAGGTCCGCGTTGCGCTCGACAAAATCAATTTCCGACGTGTTAATCACCAGAAGATCCGATGCGGAATAATGAAAGAAGAAATGTTCGTAGGCGCGAACAACTTCCTCGAGGTAGGCGCGGGAAATTTGATTTTCGGCGGGAGATTTTTTCTTAGCGATGCGGTCGCGTAAGACTTCCGGAGTTGCTTGCAGGTAGATGACAAGGTCGGGCGGTTTCAACGCGGCCGCGAACATTCCAAAATATCGTTCGTAAACTTTCAGTTCTTCGTTGTCCAGATTGATGTAGGCGAAAATCTTGTCCTTCTCAAAAAGAAAATCGGACACCAGCGGTGCGGCATCGTTCATTTGGGCTTCCAGAACTCGATGATGGCGTTCGATCAGGAAATACATCTGCGCGCGAAATGCAGAACCCGGTTTTTCCTTGTAAAAATCGGTCAAGAATGGATTGTCTTCGGGATCGAATACGCGGCGCGCGTGAAGACGATCGGCAAGAATCCTGGAGAGAGTGGATTTGCCTACGCGAATCGGCCCTTCAATCGCGATGGAGCGCGGCAGCTCAAATTCAGGTGTAGATTGCGATTGGACCACCGGGGGCTGGGGCATGGGTCGGAATTATAGCTGAAAGAAAGTTAATTGCGTGTTGCACAATTAATTCTTGACTACCAGCCTGGTCAGGCGAGCTTTGCCGGATTGCTGCGCACCTGCGGTGTGACGCTGCGTGGAGAAAACGGAAACGCAGCTGGAACTGCCGGAAGCTCAATGCGAAATGTTGCGCCACCCTCGGGACGGTTGTAACAGGAAATTTGCCCGCCTTGATCGCGAATAAGCCCATAACAGATGCTCAAGCCGAGCCCGGTTCCTTTTCCAACAGGCTTGGTCGTATAAAATGGATCAAACACCAGATTTGGATCGCGCATACCCGGGCCCGTGTCCGAAAAAAGGATCACCACATTTCCCTTTTCAAAAAGGGTACGGACGGTGAGGACGCCGCCGCCAACTTCCTGCATGGCGTAAACGGCGTTGTTGATAATGTTGGTAAAAACCTGAAGCAACTGGTTCATGTCGGCTCGCACTTCAGGAATGCCCGAACCAGTTTGTACTTCGATGCGAATATTCTGTCCGCGAAGGTCGAAGCGGCGGAACTGCGCCGACGTCGTAACGATCGTGTTGACATCGAGTGAAGAGCGCTGTTCGCTGGGCGCCTGGCGCGCGAAACTGAGCAGGTTGTTGACCAGGCCTCTGGTGCGGCGGGCCTGCTCTCGAATTTTTTCCGCGAGGCACCGGGTTTTTTCCCCTACGATGGGATCATCCGCCAGCAACTCGGAATAGCCGAGGATCGCTGTCAAAGGATTATTGATTTCGTGCGCGGCTCCCCCAACCAGTTGACCGATGGAAGCAAGCTTCTCCGACTGCACGAATTGTGTTTGTAAACGCTTGAGATTATCGATGGACTCCTGCGAGGCGCGGAGAAGCCGGAGGCGTTCGCGGTTCACCAATTCATGGCGCATGAACGCCAGAAAGCCCAACGGAAGGCCTGCTGCAAATGTCACCAATATTCGAAATTCACGCACCGGCTGTGGAGCGGGGCTTAGTTTCAAGCACCAGAACCCGATAAATGGAAGCGAAATTAACGCCACTCGGGCCAGCTGCGAAGCCCAGATCGTCCCATTTGCAGAATTGTTTTTCGCGGAAATTTCATTTCTCGGTTCCGATATCGGTAATTTATCTTCTGCATGGGTCTGGTGGGCAAGCAGGCCCAACGTGCCTAACCAGAGAAATGAGACCAACAAGGGGAGATTGTATAAATCGCCCCTCGTATAAGCGTTCCGGTCAATTCCTATGACTACCGCCAAAAGTCCAAACGTATAGATTGCCCCGATCGCCGCGAGCTGAGTATAAATCTTGCGCCAATACCCGGTGGATTTCGCGGCAAGGAAAGCGGCCCCTCCTGCGAATGCCAGGTTTTCGAGCGCAGTAACAATTTCGTGCGCGTGAAGGTAGTTTTTCGCATCCACGGTTATGAAGAGCCACGGAATAACCGCAAACACATACACATAAAGCCACCAGCAGAGGAGCAATCCGAAATCCACATAATCGTAAAGCACATTGCGATCGTCCGACGCCTTATGAGGCTGCATGGTGAGGGCGGCGATCATCGGAACCGTATGCAGGAAGAAAATAATTTGTCCGCTGAATAGATCAGAAACCCGCCGGTGCTGATAAACCACCACATAAGTCCAAACAGTTTGACCAGCCATCCACAGGACACAGCCTAAAGCGAGAAGCATCCAAAATGTTCTCTTGCGCCAGTCGGGGGTAACTGCATTCAGGAGAAGCGTGCCGTTCACGAGCAAAGGGAGAAGGCAAAAAAACAGGTTGGCGGCGGTGGTCCGGTCGGCACCCAGAGGAACCCATTCGCAAATAGCGATGTACGCGCCCACGAGTAGGAACCAGGCGGCGGCAACGTACCAGTAGCCTCGGAGAGCTTGTTTCATAGTCCTACTGATTCAACAGTTTAGCGTATTCTCTAAATAGGCAACGTTCGACGTAGTACAGGTATGACGAAAACATAACAATGAAATCAAAGCTGAATCGGCGGCTTTGCGCTACGGCGTCCGCAAATCACTGCCACCTAAATGCTTCTGGGCTATTTCCAACTCAGGCTACCAAGGCTGGGGAGGTAGATAATAGATCAAGAACTGAGATTGCAGAACCATTTATTTTCATTTTTTGCTTTCCATGTTCGTCCTGGAAGGAAGAGTCTTTTCGACCCAATGAGACATAATCGCGGCGATTTCCATGTTGTTCTTTTCCAGCATCATCATATGCCCGTTGCCATGAATGCCAATGTCTTCCAACTTGACCCACTGGACGGGAACGCCGGCCTGCTCCAGGTATTTTACGGTGCAGTGATCGTAAGCCCTGTGATAGGAAGCCTCTGAAGTCACGACAAGAATCGGTATTTTCTGAAGATTGGGAAGCTGGCGCGCCGGAGACTTTTGCAGCCAGCAACGGCTTTCATTCGGATCGTCGGGCTTCTCCTGGCGGACAATCGCAAGTTCTGACGGGCTGGACACTGGCGGATTGTAAGCCAGAGGATCGGGTGTGGGTCCCCACGGCCGCACATTATCGGGAACATCGCGAAACCAATCCGGCGCACCCGTATTATCGACATTGAAAAATGGCGGCCCGTTCGGCTCGATCGCCACAATCGCTTTTACGAGATCAGGCCGCGCGTCGCCCACTGGCCAACCGAATGCTCCCGATTGGGAATGCGTCAGCAGAATTACCGGGCCGATCTTTTCAATGAGCGCGAGAATGCCGTCGCGGTTCAGCCCCTGCTGCAATGCATAATTAGCGATGGACGGCAATTGAGATGCGAAGAATTGATCGAATATTGGATCACCTGGAACTCCTCCACCGGGCCATTGCGTGTGCAAATGTGCTTGCGGCCAAAGATTGTAGCGCTCCACGTTCGTAAATCTTTTCTGCGTGGCCACCAGATCAGCGGGCATCGACGGGCCATAAGATTCGTTCTGATAATTGCTGCGTCCACGACCCACCTGATCGATTACGTAAACCGCATAACCTTGCCGCAAGAAATATTGTGCCCAGCCCTCACGGCCGTCCGGCGTTCCCGTAAAATTCGTTCCTGACTGGCTTCCTCCATGAACCATAACGACGGGATAAGGAAATTTCTGGTGAACGGGGATTTGAAATTCGGCGTAAATCTGGCCGACCATCACTTTGGCGTCCTTGACCGTCGTGTACGAGCCTCCCGCAAACAGATACCCTTCCCGGGCAATTTCGAGCGGTGGCATTTTTTCGTTTTCCACTCGATCTGGGCTCGCAGACTTCGGAGGCGCGCTTGGTATGTCTTTTGTCTGAGGCGATGCCCATCCAGCCATCGCAAATCCCAGCAGGGCTACGCAAAGAAAAATGGCGATGCACTTCGAATTGTCGGATTGGCTGTTCATCGGTGTCTCCCATCGCGAGGCGGCTTGCCTGATGCCCGAGAGACTACACTTTCTCCTGACTGTTGGCACCACTTTTCGGGATAGAAATCGAAGAAGGCCGATAGTCGCAAAGCCCGCGCGGAAGGAATAATATGAAGCAATGGCGGAAAGCGTCGCGCAGGAAAAAATACAGCTGGAAGAGGCGCGGGCTGATTTCCTCACGCGTTTTCCTGGCTATAAAAACACGTCCCTCCTCGACGATCACCGCGCGACAGAATATCGCCGCCTGGATGAGCGCGGCCACGTCTATCTCGATTACACGGGCGGTTCCCTGTGGGCGGAATCGCAAATTCAAAAACATTTTGAGCTTTTGCGGTCCAGCGTCTTGGGGAATCCGCACTCCGCGAGCCCTGCTTCCGTTGCGATGACGGAACATGTGGAGCGCACGCGCCGCGCCATTCTGCAGTACTTCAATGCTCGCCCGGATGACTACATTCTAGTTTTTACTCAAAACGCAACCGCAGGGCTCAAGCTGATTGGCGAATCATTTCCTTTTGCTGCCAGCAGCCGCTACCTGCTTACGTTTGATAATCACAACTCGGTGAACGGAATCCGCGAATTTGCGCGCGCCAAAGGCGCCACGATCGAATACGCGCCGCTGGCCATGCCGGACTTGCGCATGGATGCGGGGAGGCTTGATGCTGTCCTGGACAAAGGCGCCATGCGCCATGCCAATTTGTTTGCGTATCCCGCACAATCGAATTTTTCAGGCGTGAAGCATCCGCTCGATCTCGTCGCAAAAGCACAGAGCAAGGGATGGCGGGTGCTGCTCGATGCCGCCGCTTTCGTCCCTACAAATCGTCTGGACCTTTCCGCCACGCAGCCGGATTTCGTGACGCTTTCCTTTTACAAAATGTTTGGCTACCCCACGGGCGTCGGCGCGCTGCTGGTTCGACGGTCAGCATTGCCATTATTGAAACGTCCATGGTTCGCCGGCGGAACCGTGAATTTCGCATCCGTGCAAGGGCAAGCGCATGTGCTCTCGCCGAACGAAGCTGCGTTCGAAGATGGCACGCTGAATTATCTTTCCATTCCCGCTGTGGAGATTGGCCTGCGCCATCTGGAATCGATTGGCATCGACATGATCGCGGAGCGCGTTCGCTGCCTTACAGGATGGCTGCTCGAGGAATTGCTTGCCTTGCGGCACACAAACGGCCGCGCCATGGTGCGCATTTATGGTCCAGCAACTACCCAAGCTCGCGGCGGCACAGTAACGCTGAATCTGTACGATCCGCAGGGACACTTGCTCGATTACCGACGCGTCGAAGAATTAGCGGGCGCGGAAAATATTTCTCTGCGCACCGGATGTTTCTGCAATCCGGGCGCGGGAGAAACTGCGGAAGGCTTGACGGAAGCGGATATGCAGGCGGGATTCACGATGGGCGCCGAAATTAATCTGCTGAGTTTTGTGCGCATGATGCAGGAGCGCGGGCATAAAAGCGCGGGGGCTATTCGGGCATCGATTGGCATTGCGACGAACTTTGCGGATGTGTGGAGATTTCTGCGCTTCATTGCAGGGTTCCGTGATCAGACGCGGCTCACAATTGGAGACGTCAGCTTTGACATCGAATCGTGCCGCATCATTCGCGACGGCAGTTAGTTTTGTAGCGCCGGCGTCCCGCCGGCGGTTTTGCCCTGCGTTGCAATAACTGAAATCAGCCGGCGAGACGCCGGCGGCACAAAACCTGAAGCCTGTGCTACTTAAGCCTGATGCGTTGCCGCTTCTTTGCTCGCGTCGAAATCATTTTCTAGTTTTGCAACGACCACCGTGGCGACTCCGTTGCCAATTACGTTCGCGAGAGCGCGCGCCATGGACAGAAAATTGTCGACGGCGAACAGGAGCGCGAGTCCTTCAATCGGCAAAATTCCCGATGCGCCAATCGTCGTAGCCAGCACGATAAACGCGGCTCCCGTCACTCCCGCAGCACCTTTCGAAGTTACGAGCATGATGGCGACGAGCGCCAACAATCGCCCGAAAGAAAGTGGGATTTGATACACCTGCGCGATAAAAAGCGTGCTGATGGGCAACGATAACGCCAAGCCGCCGAGGTTAAATGCGTAGCCGGTGGGCAAAACCAGATCGACCACCTCACGCGCGGCTCCAAACTTCTCAAGCTTCACCATCAATTGCGGCAAAACGCTTTCGGACGAAGACGTCCCGATCACCAGAAGAATTTCGTCGAAGATGTAGCGGATAAAATGAATCAGACTGAACTTAAATATCCGGCAGATCAATCCCAAAACTACAAAGACATAAAACGCTTCAGTGAGGTACGTGCAAATAATTAACTTCGACAAGGCATACAGCGCACCATTGCCGAATTTGCCCACTGTAAACGCCATCGCCCCGAATGCGCCGATGGGGGCAACGCGCATGACGATGCGAATAATTCCAAAAAACGCCATCATGATTCCGTCCAAACTGTTCACAACCGCTTTTCCGCGCTCTCCCATCCCGATCACGGCCATGCCGAATAACAACGCAATCACAACCACCTGCAGCAGATCGCCGCGCACAAATGCCCCGAGTGCATTATCCGGAACTGTTCCGAGCAGAAAACCAAGCACGGTAAAATTTTTTCCGCTGCCTGCATACGCCGCATAATCCGCAGCCGACGCGCCAGCTTGTTGCGCGTTCACTCCTACGCCTGGCTTAAAAATGACGACCGAAGCAAGACCGATCGCCAATGCAAGCGTCGTGACGAGCTCAAAATAAACGAGCGCTTTCAACCCGATGCGACCTACTTTTCGCACATCTCCGATGCGGGCAACTCCGGTGGAAACACAAAGAAAAACGATGGGGGCAATCGCCATGCGGATGAGCTTGATGAAAAGATCGCCGAGGGGCCGCATTTGCAAGGCAAGCTTCGGGTCGACTTCGCCCAGAATAATCGCGGCCACAATGGCGATGAAAACGTGGAGAGTAATATTATTTTTCCACGTGCGCTTTTTCTTGCCGTGCGCTTCGTGCTGAATTTCGTGCGCCGTTGTTTCCAAGTCAACCCCCCGCTATCGCGTTAGACTAAGCTTTTACCAGCGCATCCATTACTTTGAACAATTCTTTTTTCGACTCGAATCCGATTCCCGGAATTTCCGGCAGTTTTACGTAACTGTTTTCCACCGGAATGCCGTCGGCAAATCCTCCGAACGGCTGAAAAATTCCGGGATACGATTCGTTGCCGCCAAGGCCTAATCCCGCGGCGATGTTCAAAGAAAGTTGGTGGCCGCCGTGCGGAATGCAGCGGTCAGGCGCCCAACCGTATTCCTTCAGCATGTCCAGAATTTTCAAATATTCGACGAGGCCATAGCTCAGCGCGCAATCGAATTGCAAGATATCGCGATCCGAACGCATTCCGCCATAGCGGATTAAATTGCGCGCGTCCTGAACCGAGAAAAGGTTTTCTCCCGTGGCCATGGGGCCGGGGTAATGTTCCGCAAGCTTCGATTGCAATTCGTAATCGAGCGGATCGCCGGCCTCTTCGTACCAGTGCAATCCGTAGGGAGCGAGGGCTTTGGCGTAGGCGATTGCAGTCTCGACATCAAATCGCCCGTTCGCATCCACCGCCAACTGGTCTCCGCGATCCAGAATTTTGAGCACTGCTTCGATGCGGCGGCAATCTTCCGCGAGCGGCGCGCCGCCAATCTTGATCTTTACGACGGAATAGCCCATGTCGCGATAACTTTGCATTTCCCGCTGCAACGCGGAATGATCTTTTTCCGGATAGTAGTATCCGCCCGCCGCATACACAAATACCTTGGGCTCACACACACCGCCCCGAAAACGATCCGCGAGCAAACGGTATAGAGGAACCTCGGCAATTTTGGCGACCGCGTCCCACACCGCCATGTCGAGAACGCCGACGGCCACGGAGCGTTCACCGTGCCCGCCTGGCTTCTCATTTTTCATCACAATTTTCCAAATTTTAAAAGGATCGAGATTTTCTCCGGTCTCGTCCACCACTTCGGAGGGAGCTGCGGCTTTTAATCGTGGAATGAAACGATCCCGCAAAAGGCCGCTGGGTGCATACCGACCATTGGAATTAAATCCGAAGCCGACCACCGGACGGCCGTCGCGCACAACGTCCGTGATCAGCGCTAGAACGCTCACCGTCATCTGACTGAAATCGATGTACGCATTTCGAATTTCCGATTTGATGGGGACAACGATTTCGCGAATATCTACGATCTTCATTATTCCTTCACCTCGCTGTCGCGCAGCGCGTCACGATTTAGTTTCAACCCGAGTCCGGGAGCATCCGGAATCTTCAGCATTCCCTTCACCGGCTCCGGCGAATCCACAAATAGCATTTCTCCCACTTGCACCATGCCCAAGTGCCACTCGACGATCCAGCCATTCATCATTCCCGCGAAAGTGTGCATGTTAAACAGTGGCCACCCGCCGCCGTTGGCAATCGGCAAGTTATAGATTTGCGCCAGATGCGCGGCCTTGCGGGCTTCGGTGTAACCGCCGCAAAAGCAAACGTTGGGCTGAAGAATATCCACGGCCTGCTTCTCCACGAGTTCGCGCAGGCGCCACCGGTGGCCTTCCATTTGGCCCGCGGCAATCGGAATTTTCGTGTGCGCGCGAAGGTCGGCGAGCGCGCGGGCATCGTTCTGATGCAGTGGCTCTTCAAACCAGGTGATGTTGCAGTCCTCAATCGCGCGGCAAAGCATTTTGGCTTCGACCGGATTGAACAAATAGTTGGCGTCAATCATCAGGTCAATATTGGGACCGACCGCGTCGCGGACGCCGCGAACTCGAATCGCATCTTCGCGCCAACCTTTTTTGTCCACGGCCACAACAATTTTCAGCGCAGTGAAACCTTTCGATATTTGCAGCTTGGCAGCCTCCACAAGTTGCTCGCGATCGTATTGCGGAAATCCGAATGTCACATATGCGGGCACTGAAGTTCTGGCATTGCCCAGCATTTCGGCTACTGTGCGATTTGTGGCTTTTCCATGAATATCCCACAAGGCGATGTCGAGGCAGGACAGCGCGCTGGAAATAACTCCCGTCATGGCGCGGGGATTCAGCTTCTGCAAAACTTTTTGGTGAATGGCTTCCAGATCGCGCACGTCCAGGTCGCGAACGGTTGGCAGTACATACAATTTCAGCGCGGTCACCACGGAGCGCGCCAGAAAATGTCCGGTGATGGCAAGACCGGTAAGCCCGTCATCCGTTTCTACTTCGCAAAAAACAAATTCTTTTTGTTCTTCGCGCCCGTAGCCCTGCACTTTCCCTTCGAGTAAAGGAACCGAGATGGCGGTCGAATGAATGCTCGCCTTGATATTCTTGATCTTCATTCTTTCTCCTTGACCTTGCGGACACGAATTTTAGAAACTTTTGCGTTCTGTTCTTCCGCGCTTTTGAGCAGACGCGTTTTCCCAGCCTGAATGTGGCGCACCATTTCGATCTCCGCCAAATCCGCGTCGCGATTTCGGAGCGCATCGATCATGAGGACATGCTCCTGGTTCGATGACACCATGGATTCGCCCTGCACAAGGCCTCTTCGACGATACAGGTGGAGTTCTTTACTCAGCGATTTGTATAGTTCCGCAAGGCGGCCGTTTCCGGAAAGTTCCACCAGGCGTGCGTGGAAGGCGACGTTTAGCGGATAGTAAGCGTCAATATCCTTTGCACGTTCCATTTCCTCGACCATGGCCAGTAAACCTGCAATGTCCTTGTCCGTGGTGCGGGTCGCGGCCAGTCGGCCGGCCAGCCCGAAAAGATGTGCGCGCACCTCATAGATTTCCGCGGCCTGGGCAATGCTCATTTCGCGCACAAACACGCCACGATTCGTGACTACTCGCACGAGACCGCTCTTTTCCAGGCTGCGGCACGCTTCGCGGATCGGTCCGCGGCTGATGCCGAACATCTGGGCAAGCGTGCTTTCATTGATGCGGTCGCCAGATTGAAGTTCGCCGTTGATGATCATCCGCTCGAGTTCTTCGGCGGCGAGTGAAGAAAGAGATTTGGCGCGGCGAGCGCGAAGCTGGGTCAGCAGGTCATCGTTTTTCATTGCAGTCCCGATTCATGGCGAGAATCGTAAACTGTTGACAGTTGACAGTCAACAAATATCTTCCCTGAGCCACTCTCCGCTTCTGCTCCCCCTGTCCCCGAATAATAGTCGGCAACTTCTCGTCACAAGCTGAATCCTATTGGAAGGGGATGCGGTGAGCATACGTCCGGAAGCGGACTATTCAACCATATCAATATCTCTGCTGGAGCACGGCCATGAGATACGAACCGTCCTTTGTAAGTCCGCGTCGTTTTAATTTCTCCTTACATTTATCCTTAGATAGGATCAGCGATTTACAAAACTGCCTTGCATCGTTTAATGGGCAGGGCTTTTCTTGCAGCGAATTCCGGAAAGTCATTTTGCATTTGCTTGCGTGCGTTTGCGCGTACCTGATCTCAACAAATACAGCATTCGCATTCCAGCAAAAAGCCAATGACGGTATTTCGTCAGGTGCCGCGTCCTCCATCTCGGGAACCGTTAGCGTTGCCGCAAACCCGGACCAGGCGACCAATCTTTCAGGGGTAAACGTGAAGTTGAGCGGAACGAATACAGGGAACGCATCGCAGACCGCCGTATCGGATGAGAATGGCCACTTCCAATTCACGACGCTTCCCGCTGGAACTTACACGCTTGAAATCAGCGTGGAAGGGTTCAAGGCGTGGAGCAAAACCGTAGCACTCGAGCAGAGCCAATCCGCGGTGGCAAATGCGCAGATGGAAATCGCTGGGGTAGACGAAAAGATTGACGTGCAGGGCGAGACCCTCGATATTTCCACGAACAGCGCGGAAAACACTACCACGGTCACCAGCCAGCAGTTGCAGACTCTCCCGCTCGCGCAGCAGTCCTTCACGGAGGCGCTGCCTCTCAATCCCGGAGTCGTTCGCACGCAAGATGGAAAACTGAATTTTAACGGACAGGCTGAAAATCAGGGTTTGCTGCTTGTTAATTCAACGGAGAATGTCGATCCCGCGACGGGAAGTTTTTCGATCAGTGTTCCCATTGATGTCATTCAATCGATGACCGTTCACACCGTTCCGGATACTGCCGAATTCGGAGGCTTTTCCGGAGGATTGACAGCAATCGAAACCAAGCCGCCATATGACTCGTGGAATTTCAGGCTGCACAATTTAACTCCCAGCTTTCGCGGAAAGAATGGCCACCTGGAGGGAGTTGGGATGTTTGAGCCGCGCATGGTGTTCGGCGGGCCATTAGTCGAAGGCAAAGTTAATTTCACGGAAGAACTGACCTATGAAGTGAATAACCTGGAAGTCCGCGGGCTGGCCTGGCCGTTTAACGAAACGAAGACCAGGAGCATCACCTCGTTTACGCAACTTCAATTCATCCTGTCTTCGCGCCACCTGTTGGATGTAAATGTGAATGTCTTTCCGCTGCGAACGCAGTTTGCGGACATCCGCGCGCTCGTCCCGCAAAGCGCCTCCTCGGACTATGGACAAATTGGTGCATCCATTGGAATTTCGGACAGTTACCAGTTCAGTCCGAGCACATTATTGAACACGGTTATTCGTTACACTCGATTTGATAGTCACGCGCATGGCCAGGGCCCCGAAGACATGCAGATTACGCCCGACGGCTGGGCTGGCAATTTCTTTAATTCATGGTCGCGGAATGCCAATGAAATTGAAGTTCGCCCGGCATTTCAGTTCGCGAACATTAACTGGCACGGACAACATCAATTGAAAATCGGTTTGGACGCCTCGCGCAGATGGTTTGAGGGAAGCACCACGTCCCATACAGTCGAGGCGTTGCGGGCGGATGGATCGCTTGCCGAGCAGATTAACTTTCAGGGTGGGGGCTTGTTGAGCCCAGCGTCAACGGAAGTGGGAGAATTTATCGAGGATCACTGGACACTGAATTCTCATGTGGCTCTGGATGTGGGAACGCGATTTTTGACCCAATCTCCAGGGCGTAGAGGAGCGCTGGGCCCTCACCTCGGGGTAGCCTACTCGCCCAAACGGGATGGAAAGACCGTTTTTCGTGCGGGTGCGGGCACGGTCTACGGACACGTTCCCCTGCTTGCTTCGAGTTTCCTCGACAATCCCACTCGAGTGCTCAGCTTCTACGATACGACTGGGGCGATCATCGGTGCTCCCATTCCTCTTCAAAATGTTTTTCTGGAATCGAATGATGACGCAGGCTCGCTAATTACGACCCAGTTTCCGAGAAGCAGTCCGCGCACATTTACGTGGAATGTCGAAGTGGAGCGTGAAGTGTCCAGGAACGTCAGCGTGAAAGTAAATTTCATGGATAGTCAGACACGGAATCTTTTCGTTGTGGACCCCATCATTGCTCCGCCGATTGGCGCGGGCAGCGGAAATTCCCTGCTGGCTCTTGCTAATACCGGGGCCGCTCGATACCGTCGCCTTGAAGCCAACGTTCACGCCAAGCCATTTGCGCGGGGCGATTTAAATGTTTCTTATATCTGGAGCCGTTCGCGAGGCGACCTGAACTCGCTTTCGGACACGTTCATGCCTTTCGAGCAACCGATTTTTCAGCCTAATTTTTCCGGAATTCTTCGGTCCGACGTTCCAAACCGTGTGGTGACGTGGGGACAATTTGAACTACCGTTCAAATTGACGCTGACCCCTGTGGTGAATATCCGCAACGGTTTACCGTATTCGGACGTGGATGATCTTCAAAATTATGTGGGCGTGCCAAATAGTTTGCGGTACCCAATCTACTTCTCGTTCGATGCGAGAATCTATCGCGAATTTCCGCTGCGCTTGCCGTTCAAGGAAAGCTCGTCGAAGCGAAAGATCAGGTTTGGCGTGTATTCGATAAATATAACGAATCGTCATAATCCGGTGGATGTTTACAATGACGTAACGTCGCCGTTCTTCGGGCAATTCGCGGGTTTTGACCGCCGGGTCGACGGACTTGTGATCGATGTAGTGGAGTAAGTCAGTTTCCGTTTTACCTGGTTGAATGCCGCAAGATTTTCTCTTCTCTCCGCGCCTTAGCGACTTTTCCCACCTTACAAAACGGAAATTGCATGTCTCGCGACATGGTCCGTGCCTGGAATTACGTTCAAAAGGAGTGTGCTCACCGCAAGGGGAATGTATTTTCGCCGAAATAACATCGAATTTATTTTTTTGAGACCCGGATTTTCACGGAATTTTAAGGTTGGAGGTATATAAATTCATTACTCATCAAGGCAAACACAAAGGAAGCAGCTGAGGCCATGCCAAAGCTGCTTCCTATCCTTATTGGGGCGACAATTGACGCTTCCAGAAGGGAAAACTTTTTCCACTCTTCGCGGACGAGGTCGGTCCGTAGCAAGAAAAAGTCCGAAATAAGGCGGTCAACAAGTCTCTGTGTCACTTATTGGTTTCTTCGTCGCCGATTGACCGGCAGAAAACGTCGAAAGGTATCCCACTGAGAATGAAAAGAGGTTAGGCGCAAACATTCTTCGATTTGCGGAATTTTTCAACAAATAAGGAATTGATTCGGAAGAGAATCAACTCCTTATTTTTGTCTGCCAAAACAGAATAAACGGAAATTCGGCAAAAAAACCTAGGGCATTACCAAGGTGTTGATTCGCTTCGGAACTTCTCCGACCGGGATTGTCGCGATCGACTTCAAGGTTTGTGTGTTGAACGCCGACATAGACCGGGTCGCGGAGTTCGAAACATAAACCGTCTTATTGTCAGGAGTGAAAGTAATCCATTCAGGGACCGCGCCCGAAGCAGGCTTCCCTGGCCGTTCCACCACGGGCAGGTCGGCATGTCCGAGCAGCTTCAGGTCAGGCAATGAGTATTCGAAAACGGCGTTTGCCAGGATACTGTTCACCCACAATGTTTTGCCGTCTGGCGCGACCGCGATACCGTGCGACGGCGTGCCCATGCGCCATTCCTCTTTGCCGAAATTTCCTTTGGGCAGCATGACCCTGGATGTTTCCTCGTGCTTGGCAAAATCCACCACCGCGAATCCATGCAGGTTCGAAAGTTGCACGAAGATTCGGTGAGTCGATCCGTCCGGATTGGTATCCATCGTCATGGGACGCACGCCTCCGTCGAAAGAGACCTCCCACGCAGGCTGCATCGTGCTCAGGTCGACCACGGTCAGCCGCTTTGCAGCCACCGAGCCGGCCACCGCGAATTTTCCGTCGGGCGTTACATACACGTTGTGCAGAGGTCCCTTCACAGGGATCGACTTAACCAATTTCATCGACGCCGCATCGACCACGTCGAGAGCTCCCGGCCCGGAGGCGATGCAGATAAGAATGTTGTGACCATCCTTCGTCACCGCAATATTGTTGGGGTGGCCGCTCAGGGGAACTTTATTGATGATTGCCCCACTCTTTTGGTCCACCACATCGAGCACGCTTTCAGATTCGTTGCTGATGTAAACCTGCTTGCCGTCATGAGAGAAGTTAACTCCGTGCGGAACTTCGATGCCGGAAATGGTTTGGACAACCTTGTTCGTGACAGGATCGACCACGGTAACCGTGTCGCCCGCGCTATTCGTGACATAGATCCTCGATGTTTCCGCCGCAGCGGACCGCGCAACGAAAAAACTCAGGATGGGCAGCATGCCTAAAGCCAGCACTCGATTGTTACGCGTCATGAGAACCGCTCCTTTTTATCGCGACTTTAAATTTACGGAATGAATTACAAAGAACTCTTATTTTACTTTCTGCCCGCGGACCCAATCCGCGAATGTCTTCCAGTCCGGATCGTTCTGTGATTCGAATTGCCTTCCTCCGGAATGGAATGCGTCGCCGCCCGCTTCGGGTGCAAGAGGATGCCGCAGCAGCGTGCTGCCAATCGGGTCGCCAGGATTTACAAGTTGCGAAACCGTATCGAAGTTCCGCTTGGATTCGTCTTCCGTCCAATTGGTGTTTCCAGGCGAAAGCTTGGCAAGTTTTAGCGCATGATTCGCTTCTTCGTGGCAGACGTAACAGCGAGCGTGCGTCGGGCGCTTTTTCAGGAAAATGGGTTCAACGCGTGTTTTGAAAAATTCGTAATCGAGCGTTGCGGAATCGTTGGACGACGCAGCCCCCGTGGATTGCGGCGCCTTTGGCGCCGGCTGCGCACTCGCGCGCGGACCAAGCGCGTGGAATGCAAAAACCAGATAACCAACGAATAGAATTCCGGCCCATTTGCTCACGAGCGCCTCCGGGGTACAAGGACGAATGTTTTTAGTTTAATTAAGCAAGGATCATTCTCCGCCAGCGGCCATCAGATCTGTTTTCCACTCACCCATAACTGAGCCGTAGCAGTAATTTTCAACCTTGCTAAACATGCACTCTACATTTTTACGGGCAGGCCGTCTATATACTTTACATCGACGCGCACCAAGGAAGTTAGGCACACCAAATGACATGAGGCACAACGATTCCCATTGTCCTGTCTGGATTTTGCTGGACTGCGCACCTGACGCATTAACTAACGCGTGGCTCAAAGGAAACAGATCGCACGTCTTGGTGCAATATTTCGCATACCGGTGGATCTATGTCAGTGACTCTGACAGTGGCAGCCTCACTTGAAAGCTTGTTTCGCCGGGCTTCGACACGGCTTGAATATTGCCCCTGTGCTTTTTCACAATGCGTTGAACAGTATCGAGGCCGAGACCTGTACCCTTCCCTACTCCCTTCGTCGTAAAGAAAGGTTCAAAAATGTGCGATTGAATTTCAGGTAATATCCCTGGACCATTGTCGGCAATTTCAACCACAACGCAATTGTCCTCGCGATAGGTTTTAACGGTCAGTTCGCCTTTGCCATCCATGGCATCCGTGGCGTTGTCGATCAGGTTCGTCCAAATCTGATTCAACTCACTCCCGAATGAGTTCACCAGGAGAGGAACCCTTTCGTATTCGCGCCGCACAACTATGCCGTGTTTAAGTTTGTGGTTCATGATGGTAAGCGTAGTTTCCAGACTCCTCACGATGTCCACGTTCTGCACAGGCGTCTGGTCCATGTAGGTGTATTCCTTGATTGCACCCACAAGATCAGATATGCGCGAAGCGCTACTCTCGATTTCGTTCAGGAGTGTTGCGACATCAAGTGAGGCGGCAATTCTGACCAGCGCAGCTCGCGCAGTGTCCGTATCGAGAATTGCGAAGAGTGATTCCAGCGCTTCCGGTTTGACGTTTTTCCTCGCAAGATCGGCTGCCATTTGCCACAAGTCATTTTGTCCGTGGCTTCGTAACAGAGAATCAATCTGGTCTTCCAGGTCGGCAATGGTTAAAGCGTCGGGAGGAGCCTCGTCATGCCTGACAAAAGAAGCTTCCATCTTTTCTATTTCTGATTTCTGAGCGGCGGTAAGGTCACGCCTTCCCAGGTCATGGCTCGCGTCCCTGATACGTTTTAGAATGTCGCGCAGTTGGCTGGTAGCGCGCTTGGCTGCGGAAGCAGGATTGTTCAGCTCATGAGCGAGTCCTGCCGAAAGTTTTCCTAAAGAAGCCAGGCGGTCGCGCTGTTGCTCCATCCGAGTGGTTTCCCGAATTCTGTCTGACATCAAGCCCACAAGGCGCTGCGTCAGTTCCGGCATTTTCTGAATAAGCTCCGGAAACAGAGCAGCAGGAAATCGCAATACGCGCACGTCCGTGAGTGCTCGCGCGCTGATGGTAAACTGCTTCATTCTTGAAAAAGGCAGCACACCAGTTACCTGGCCCGGATTAATCGAAATTATGATTGTTTCGCCGCCCAGTTCACCCCGCATCTGAAGTTGCCCTTCCAGAAGGATAAACATTGAGTCCGCGGGATCGCCCTGACTAAAGTAGGTATCGCCGGCCTTGAAACACAATTCCTCCGACTGGCTGAGAAACCAGGCAATTTGATCGTCGGGAAGATCGGCAAATGCAGAAACTCGAAGCAGCTCTGATTTTTCGATCATTTATACCTTGCTCAAATACTGATGGATAAATTGTACAGCCACCGATCCTTCACCGACTCCCGAGGCAACGCGTTTTACGGAACCGTGACGCACATCGCCCACTGCGAAAAGACCGGGAACATTCGTCTCCAGCAGAAAAGGATCTCTTTCGAGCGCCCACCCCTTGGGACGCTGTCCGTCCCGGATCAGATCCGGCCCAGTCAAGATAAAGCCGCGGTCGTCTCGCTCGACAAGATCTGACAACCAGTCCGTTCGAGGCAGCGCTCCGATGAAGATGAACATTGAACCAGCCGGAACGCGCTCTATCTTGCTCGTATTTGAACAATGGAAGGAAATTTCCTCCAGGTGCGTTTCGCCGTGTACCTCGGAAACACTCGCGTGCGGCCAAATCTGGATGTTTGAGGTTTCCTTTATTTGGTCTATTAAATATTGCGACATGGTGCTCGATAAAGAGCTGCCTCGAACAACGATAACGACGCGGTCAGCGTACTTCGCGAAGTTCATTGCCGCTTGTCCTGCGGAATTCGCTCCGCCAATGACGTAAACGGTTTCGCCTTTGCAAGAAAGAGCTTCCGTTGAACCGCCACCATAGTAAACGCCGGCACCCTGCAACCGATCGATTCCCGGGGCTTCGAGCCTCCGCCACTGTACTCCTGTTGCGATCATCAATGCGTGACAGGAAATCTCGTTTCCGTCGCCCAATTTAATCATCCGGTAGGATCCTTCGGTGCGTACGGCCACGGCATCTTGCGGCGACAAGATTTCCACGCCGAATCGTTGAGCCTGCGCTACCGCGCGCCGGGCAAGATCGCCGCCACTTAGGCCCATAGGGAATCCGAGATAATTCTCAATGCGTGAACTCATCCCCGCTTGTCCGCCTGGGGCCTCGCTTTCGATCATCACAGTGTGCAGCCCCTCGGACGCGCCATAAACGGCGGCAGCAAGACCTGCCGGTCCTCCGCCGACAATCGCTAAATCGTAGAAACTGGTTTGCGCGCGTGTCCGCAATCCAACCTTTTGCGCGACATCGGTAGGTATGCTTTCAAGAAGCTTTGTCCCATCCTGGAAGAGCGTGATGGGAAGGCTTGCGGCATCGGTCCCTAAGGCCTCGAGAAGCTGCCTGGTTTCAGGATCGTTGGAAGAAGCTTCGACATCGATCCATTGATATGGAACTCGATTGCGCGCGAGGAAATCCCGCAACTCATACGATCGGGGCGACCAGCGGGTGCCCAAGACTCTGATTCCCTCAAATTTTGGCCGGTGAGAAGCTTGCCAATCGTCGAGCAAATCATTCAGTTGCGGATAGAGATGCTCGGAAGGAGGGTCCCAGGGCTTCAAGAAAAAATAGTTTATATTGGCCTGATTAATGGCGCTGATCGCGGCGTTCGTATCGGCATACGCGGTGAGCAGCGCCCGCTTCGCCTCGGGGAACATTCGCATCGCTTCCAGCAGAAACGTGACGCCATCCATTTGCGGCATGCGTTGATCGGCAAGAATCAGCGCGACGCTGTCATTCCGGACTTTGAGCTGCTTCAAGAGTTCAAGTCCGGCAGACGGCGAATCGCTTCCTATAACGCGATATGCGGCGCCATACTCAGAGCGCAAGTCGCGTTCGATTGCGCGCAGGACGTTGGAGTCATCATCAACACTCAACAAAATTGGTTTCGCCAAGACTAATTCCCCGCTTTGTCCAAGAAGCTATTTTAGACTTCTCAGCCGCTGAATCAAGTCCGCGAGCGAAAACCCTGATTAAGCAGGGCTTCAGTGCGCCCACACTGTGCTCGACGCCTCTTTGGCCGTTGGCGACATGTCCATTTCCACGTCCATGAAGAGATGCGTGTTCCTTGTCCTCTGCGATTACCGCATCGTGAGAAAGTCTCAACGGGGGAAGGTCATTCAGGTGCGGGTCCCCGAATAATTTGAACAAATCCATCGGGACGAATCCACTTCTCAAATGCAGCGCGGACTTGATCCGCGGACATCGAGAAATATAGCTTCGCGGCTCGCAATGGTTCGTCGAGCGGCAATCCAATCTGGGCGCGGGCGAGGAGTCCTCCGGCGACTCCATCTTCGCTGGATTCCGCAAGCGGAATCTGCCGCAGTAAGAGAGCCTTTGCCTGCTGGAGTTCCGCTGGCGTAACATTTTCCTTTTGCATGGAAACTAAATCCCGCTGAATTAATTCCCTGGCCTTGGAAACGTTTTTCGGATCGCAGGCATAGGTAACGGTATAGATCGTTCTGGTTTTCTGCGCATTCAGGCGCACGTCCACGGTGTACACATAGCCGTTCACCTGCCTCAGATCATGA
>DATHNC010000117.1:0-17893 GCA_035486415.1 Saccharimonadales bacterium (SeqCode) | reverse complement strand
GACGGAGGAACCTCGGTGCGGTGACCAAAGGTCCCATCCGCGCGTTCGCGATACAATAGCGGCGCTCCAAGACCCCGATTCGATAACTCGCCTTTTACCGAGCGGAATAATTCAATCGTTGCCAACGGATTATTTAAGCACTGCGGCACCAGCCGTGCGGCGATGCCTCCTGGTGCTGTGGGTGAAACAATTGTGCAATCCTCTTCGAATGGACCGTGGACGTAATCGGCCGGGTTCGCGAATTGCCCGTGGAGCCTGGCGGTTTCAGCTTCACTCAGTAAATCGGTTTCGTGTAATGCTAATCGGTACATTTTTCACAGTCCTTATCCGATGTCATGGCATCGACGTCGGGCGCAGTTTCATTAACTTGTGGTGTGTCCCTGGGGTGGAATTTCTTCCGTGATGGTGGAGTCACTTTTTTCTGACGATGGCGTGGCAATAACTTCCGGTTGTTCTTGAAGTGTGGTTGGATCTAGCGCCAGAACCTCTTCCACGCCTTCGTCAATTTTGCGCCGCATGATGGTATCGACGCGTTCTTTGTTGTGCTCTCGAATCGCGTAGTACGCGGTTAACATTTCTGGATCGAGGTGTCTGCGTTGGAAATATAGAATTGTTTTGTGATGAGTGGGCTCAATACCTTCTCGCTTCGAGGATTCGGCCCGAATATTTTTCTGGCGCTCCTCGTTCTCGGGGTCGGGTGTGTGCTCGTTGACTTGCCGGGCACCTGTAACCGAATAGACTGAAGTTACGATCTCAAGAGCGGGATTGGCCTCGTCGGTCTTACCGGATTCCGTTAAGACGAGGTCTTGGGCTTCCCACGTGGCCTGCTCTTCGAACCGTCGGATTAAATCATCCATCGAACTACGGTTGAGATCATGCCTTTTGAGCCAATCGCCGTAAGCACCTTTGCCTTCCATCAGGCATAGGTTCTTGTACAGGGATGCCCATTTGCCCGCTGCAAGACGCCACGCTTTAGCGCCTCCCGTGAAGTAGCAGGCTTCAAACCCAATCTCCGCTTGGCTTTTCGTTATGAGGTCCAGCGCCTTAACAACATGAGTTACGGCCTTCTCCTTTTTCTCTTGAAGGGAAACTTTGTCCCCGTCAATGGCGGCAATTGTTCCGTAGCCAAACACTCGGTGAAATACGGGCTGGCCAGTGATGAGTGGGCCTTGCGACGGAGGCGGTACCATAAGCACTTCCAACTCAGACTGACCGAGAGGTCGGGATTGCGCAGGCATTAGCTGACCCTGATCCGTGGGGCAGTTTCCAACTGGGCTTCCAGAGGGCTCGACGATCTGCGCAGGAATCTCGCTGACCGGCGCTACTGACGCGGGTTCGTTTCCAGACTGAATGTTTGTCGTTGCCATTTCTTTTTCTCCCTTTAGGACCCCGCCATGGGTTGGATTTCTACCTTTGGCGGGTCAACTTGACGTGAGGATAGGCCCCTAATTACTGTTCTGCAAACGAGCGAGATTTATTGCGATACCGTCTGTCCGCGACAAATTACACTTGTGGAACAACTTAGATTGAGACCGTGGGGAAGATTTGAACCGAATTTTGATTACTGCGGAGGTCAGGCGGATGGATGAAACTGCGAGAAAAGAAGCTTTAAGTTTCTTCATTTCCCAGGAGTTCGTGGAATATAAGCCTTCAGAATGGGAGCGACAATTGCGTGAAGAGGAACAGATGCGACAGGACAAAAGTGCTTGTTTCGCAGCCCTGCTTACTGAGGAGTCCGACCATGAAGCCTTGGCGCTTGAACTCTACGACATGATTAGGGTGGTGTACACCTTTGGCCATGGCGGAGGCATGCTAAGGGGTTACAAGTTTGCAAAGGCTTTCGCGAAGTTGGAGAAAGGAAAACTGGGGAAGACAGCAAATGCAATGATTGCGCGAGTACTGATGAGAAATCCTAACGCAACAAACAAAGAAATCTGTCTAGCCCTAGACGAAGCAGAAATCCGACTGCACAAGTCAAAGAGTGCACCAAAAAATGCATCTCGTTGGTCTGAAGTAGTCAAAGTGCAGTATTACAAGAACCTTATTTCACGCGTGCGTAAGCGAGTGGAGAAGGATACGAACTTACGTGAATGGAAAGAAGTGGTGACGATGATCGACGAATTCGAAGGTAACCTCAAAGGCGTCAAACGCACGAATATTGACGACCACATATAGGCCGGTGTCAGTTCTGCCTTCCAATCCGACGGCCTATCGTCCACAGACAATGAATCTGATCTCCTCCTCACGTCAGACTGTGTTGAGCCAGTTCCGTGCGGAGAACTCACCAAATCACTTCTTTTTTGTCGATAAATTCCCTGAGGGCTACCTCACGGAAAAATATCTTGCGCCCCATCCTGACATATGTTGGACAATCGTTCGTTTTCATCCATCGCTTCAGTGTCTCGGGATGGATGCGGAGCGCAGCAGCGGCTTCCTTAACAGTTAAAAGTTGTTCCATACCAATCTAATACGGCTCGAATCTGCCGAAACCATTTATGTCATTTCAATCTTTTTCACAAACTCTTCATCGTCCAGATCACTGAGGGCCAGATACCGCATGGTCGTTTCGATATTCCTGTGGCCGAGCATCCGCTGTACATCCTGAGGGCGGAATCGACCCGAGTTCCTGGTCGCGAACGTGGCGCGGAATTTATGGGCGTCGTATCGCCCGGTGATTCCAGCTCGCTCGCCAAGTTCATCCACGATACGCAACAGGTGTTCGTCAGGCTTCCCAACCTTGGACGGAAATATGAGTTGCTGTCCCGTGTTTTGATTCCGCCACCGGGACAGGGCAAGCATTACTTTTCCCGGTACCCGAACCGTGCGGCACTCATGAGTTTTGGGAACCCAGTTCCATTGCGGCTTTGGCTGAACGTGGAGTTTGTTTCCCGAGAAATCCACGTCGGAGTAACACAGGTGAGCAATTTCGCCGATGCGGAACCCGGAATGGATCAACAGGTCAAGCAGCAGCCGCTCTTTATCGGTCTTCGTTGCGCCATAAAATTTATCGAGTTCCTCCTGTGTGTAGGATTCAACCCGGCGCTCGGTATATTTGGGCCAATCTGATTTCGGAACGAGTCCTGTCTTGCCGTGGAACTTCATGAACGAAGCGAGGTCTACAAACCGATTGGCAACGGTTCGTTCAGCGTCCCCACGCTTCCGACACCATGCCGCAAAATCCAGAAGTGTGTCCCCAGTAATTTCTTCGACGTAGAGATGTGGGCAGAATTCTTGGAATAGCCCGAGGGTGAATTTATAAGCGGTTACGGTGCCGGGCCGTTTTCCAGCCGCGACCTTCCTCTGAATGAACTTTTCTACCCCCTCAGAGACCGTCACGTGCCCGATCGCGGGCGGGGCCACCAATCCATACTTGCGCGCGGCTTCTTTCCTCTCTTGCTCCCTCTCAAGCAAAAGTTTGGCTTTTTTTACCGCGTCATACCGACCAACCCGGTGCCATTTCTGACGCCCGTTGTAAGTAGATTTCAGCCAGTAGTCATGGTCCCCGGGAACCTCTGGTGCCGCTCTGAAGGTCCGCTTTCCGTCAATTTTAATGCGAACGTAAATGCCAATCATCGCCGTCTCCCTTTGCCTAATACGGCCTTTCCTGGGAGTTGCAGCGTTCATCCGTAACCCGCGCGTAACCCGACCGGGCTACGCTGCGTATCACGTTCGTTTTAGATGGTTTAGAAAATTATGGCGGAGAGGGTGGGATTCGAACCCACGGTCGGGTTTCCCCGACACACGCTTTCCAAGCGTGCTCCTTAAACCGCTCGGACACCTCTCCGCAGAACGAGTTCAAACAGACTAGCACAAACTTACGGCTATAAGAAAATGGGTAGTCACCGGGATTTTCCTGAAAATGATTATGGTATTGCAAAAAATATTAAAATCTGATCATGGTGGGAAAACTTTTGCAGGGATTTTCCGGGCATCAAGTTTTCCTCCGGTTATTGCACACTCCTAAAAATAGCGCGCGTCCTGTAGAATCCTGTCGGGGGGGGCCACCGCATGAATGTATGGCAGGGAAAGTGGGCGTTAATTACGGGAGCGAGCGCGGGAATCGGTACGGCCATTGCCCGGGAACTTGCGGCTGGCGGAACGAATCTGGTTCTGACGGCGCGGCGCCGCGACCGCCTGGCGGGCTTGGCCACGGAACTTAGCGACAAGCACAATATACGCACGCTTATTTGCGTTGCGGATCTGGCGCAACCTCTTGGACCTCAGCAGATTTTTTCGTTCACTCAGGAAAAAAATATTGCCATCGATTTACTGGTGAACAACGCTGGGTTTGGCGCATACGGGGAATTTAACAAAGTTGCGCTTGACCGGCTCGTGGAAATGACGCAGGTCAATGTCACCGCCGTGGTTCATCTGACGTATCTTTTTTTGCCGGGAATGATTGACAGGCGTGCGGGCGATATTCTGATACTGGCATCCACCGCAGCATTTCAACCCGTCCCATATATTTCCACTTACGCGGCAACGAAGGCGTTTGATTTATATTTCGCGGAAGGGCTGGCGGAGGAAGTGCGCCCGTATGGCGTGCGCGTTTGCGCGCTGTGTCCGGGATCGACGGAGACGGAATTTTTTAAAGTTGCGGGGCAGCGCAATCATACGCGCCGCTCGCCGGAAACGCCTGAAAAAGTGGCGCGTGTCGGCCTCGCGGCGCTGGCTGCAGGTAAAACATCGGTTGTTTCGGGTTTCATGAATAAAGTGGGAGCGGAAACCGTGCGTCTGGTGCCACGGCGCACGGTTTCGCGAATCGTCGCGGGGATATTTCGCCCGAAATGAATGCAGGCATAAAATCAAATCAGCATGGTGCAAAAATGGAAGTCGATCAAAAATTATTAGAAAAGGCTTTACGCTCGGAAGGATTTCTTCACACCTATGTTTGGCAGGATGGACCCTATGCGTTCTATTCCGACCATATGCATCCCGTGGAAACCGCGCATATTATCCTGGATGGAGAAATGACCTTGACGCAGGGCAACCAGACAAAAACTTATCACGCTGGTGAGCGTTGCGATGTTCCCGCCGGCGCGACGCATGCCGCGAAGATGGGGCTACATGGCTGCAAATATCTGGTAGGAGAAAAGTAGGGCAGGCTTCAGCGTGTCTTTTTTTGATTTTTTTGAAATGGTAGAGTCAAAATCGGCAGGGCGAGAAACCTGTTTGAAACCCCGGCTTCGCCCGATCGTGTAGTGCCCGCTTTCAGGCGGGCATTTTGGAGTCAATCACATGCCCACCTGAAGGCGGGCGCTACACGAACCCAATGGGAGTGTTTTTCAGGCATTCTTGACTAAAGCGCGATCCAGCAATTCCATGACATGCACAACTTCTTGCCCTGTGGAATGAATTTCTGTTCCCGCGCGCATTTGCAACAGGCAGCCGGGATTCGCGGTGACGATCACCGGCGCGTTTGTGGCGCGCGCATGCTTCATTTTTTCGGCCAGCAGAGCGAGAGAAGTTTCCGTCTCGGTGACGTTGTACGATCCCGCTGATCCGCAACAGTAATCCGCCATCGCCATTTCCGTGAGTTCCAGGCCGGGGATGGAACGCAGCAATTTACGCGGCGCTTCGCGCACTTTTTGTCCGTGTAAAAGATGGCAGGAATCCTGATAGGTCACGCGCATAGGCTGCGCGGCAAACTTGGCCGTAAGGCCGAGGTCGGCCAGGAATTCAGTCACGTCCCGCATTTTTTTTCGGAACGCGTGCGCCTTATCTTCTTCCGGAGTTCCCTCAGCGAAAAGATGCTCGTATTCTTTCAGCGTGGAACCACAACCTGCTGCGTTAGTGATAACTGCGTCGAAATCTTCGGCGAGGAATACATCAAGATTTGTGCGAGCGAGCGACCGCGCCACATCGCGAACACCCGCATGCCCGGCCAGAGCGCCGCAACAAGTTTGTCCCGCGGGAACCACGACTTCGCAACCATTTGCCGTGAGCACACGAATCGTCGCGTCATGAAGCGCCGAGAAACTAACCTGCGCCACGCATCCCGCGAACAACGCGACGCGAGCGCGCCGCTGCCCAACGGCGGGATAGGTGCGACCCAGCTTTGAGAAAAAAAACTCGCGATCGATGGGCGGCAACAGTTTTTCTTTTTGAGCGAGTCCCAGAAGACCGAGGATTCCCGTCGCTCGCACCAGCGATTGCAATCCGGAACGCTGATAAAAGTAAAGAAGGCGGGCCAGGGCCGCGATGCGTTTCGCGTGCGGCAGCAACTCGCGAAAAACAAAATTGCGCGACAGCCGCGAGAAAAACGGCCGCTGATAATTTTGGTCGATTTGCGCGCGCGCCGCTTCTACGAGTTTGCCGTATTCCACGCCCGAGGGACAAGCCGTCTCGCAGGCGCGGCAATCCAGGCACTGGTCAATGTGCTTTACAAAAGAATCGCCGAGTGGAAGGCGTCCTTGATCCACAAGAATAATTTGCCGAATTCGGCCGCGCGGAGAATCCGCTTCGAGGCCCCAAAGTTTATACGTGGGACATTGATTCAGGCATAGCCCGCAATGCACGCAGTGCGCGTAATCTTCGTAGGCGGGTATGTCCGCGCCGGAAAATCCGCTTTTCGATTTGACTGCGGGAGACTGTTCCAGGTTGACGACTTGTTCGGCCATTTTTTTTATATTCCGCCCGCGAATCGTCCCGGAGCGAGCACGTTTTGCGGGTCGAATGATTTTTTTACGCGGTTCATTAATTCAAAGTCCGGGCGCACCGGGCCCCATACAACTTCCGGGGCAGTTTTCAATTCCTTCGGACACCACTCCAGCATTGCGGAAGCTTGCATTTCAGGCTGGCTGCACGCGCGAAATACTTCTGGAATCGCAGCCGCAAGCGACTCGAGCGATTCCGAACTTTCCGCCACGAATACGGCGTAAAGGATGCCGGAAGCCCGCGCAAGTGTTGCGACGTCGGCGTGACTCTGTTTGGCGATTGCCGTTAATTTGGAAATCAACGAAGGCATTGCGTTGGGCAGAGCGCTCAGCCGAAATATCGCCGCTTGCGGCGCGGCCTCCAAAGCGAGCCGCGGAAATTCTTGAATGCGCTCAAACAGTGCGAAATGCGCATCCTCTTCAACGGGGACAAATTCAGCCGCGCTCGCTGCGGCCGCCATGTGGCCTAGTTCATGCGCATAGCGATCCACCACAGAGGGCTGACCTGCCGCAGTAATGATCACTGACCATAGGCCCGGAGAAATTCGCGCGAAAGCTTCTCCCGAAAAAATAAGTTGCCCAGCGCTGGGATCGGCAACTTCTACCAGTTGCGGCGTGAGAACGGAATGCGCAACGGAGCGACAGAAATCGAGCGCGGCTTCGGCAGAAGAAAAGGATGCGATAAATGTTTTTTGCGCTTGCGGCATGGGGAACGTGCGGAAATTTATACGCGTGATCACGGCGAGGGTGCCGAGCGATCCGATCAGCAATTTGTGCAGGTCGTAGCCTGTCACATTTTTTACGACGCGGCCGCCGCTTTTCGCCTGCGCGCCTTCGCCCGTCACGAATTCCATGCCCAGGCAAAAATCGCGAACCGCGCCATAGGCATGGCGCAGCGGCGAACTTGAATTAGCGGCCACGATGCCGCCAATGGTTGCGCGATCCGCAAACGGAACCCCAAGCGGCAGGAATTGCCTCTGCTCGCCCAGAGTTCGCAGCAAATCTTCAATCCGGACGCCGGGCTCGACGCCAAGTGTCAGATCCTTTGGATCGTAGGCCAACACTTGATTGAGCCTGGAAAGATCGAGAGCGATGTCAAATCGCGAGGGAGGCGATCCGATGCCCAGCTTGGAACATCCGCCGGTCGGAATTACCGCCAGTTTTTCCGTTGCGGCGAACTGCACAATTTCCGCAATTTGCGCGGCGTTGGCAGGCCGCACAACCACGGCGGGAAGCATACCGCAAACTTCGCGTGCAGATATTTCAGCGCCCTCCGTCACAACATAAGGGCCACCGACAATTTCTTCGAGTCGTGTGAATAACGCTTGAGTATGTTGACTCATGTGGCCATTGCCGTTGCCGCAGGCGATTGCGGCACGCGGATTTCGCCGCAGGCTTTGCCCATCGGCAAAACTTTTCCGGGATTCAGCAGGCTCGCAGGATTAAACGCCGAGCGGACGCGCTCCATCAGCGCGAGATCGTCCGAAGTGAAAATCAGCGGCATCAGTTCATTTTTTTCCATCCCGATGCCGTGCTCACCAGTGAGCGCGCCGCCCACATCCACGCAATGCCGCATAATTTCGCCGCCGGCCGCCACCACACGCGCAAATTGCGCGGCATCGCGCTCATCAAACAGAATGAGCGGATGCAGGTTGCCGTCACCCGCGTGAAAAATGTTGCCGATCAGCAAATCGTATTTTTTACTGATTTCTTCGATGCGCCGCAAAGTTTCCGGAAGACGAGTGCGCGGGATGACGCCGTCCTGCACGTAATACATAGGAGAAATGCGTCCCATCGCTCCGAAGGCTTCCTTGCGGCCTCTCCACAAAAGATTGCGTTCCTGATCGGTGCGCGCCGCACGCACTTCACGGGCGCGATGCTCGCGGCAAACTTCGGTAATCTCGGCGGCCTGCGCTTCCACGGCTTCTTTCAATCCTTCCACTTCGATCAGCAGAACAGCCGCGCAGTCTTTCGGAAATCCCGCGTGAACGTAATCCTCCACCGCGCGAAGCGTAAAACCGTCCAGCATTTCGCAAGCTGCCGGGGTAATTGCGCGCACAGTGATATCGACGACGGATTCCGTAGTGTCGTCGAGCGTGTCATAAACTGCGAGTAGAGTTTTCACGGCTTCCGGCTTGCGCATCAGCCGCACGGTAATTTCTGTGACAAGCGCGAGAGTTCCCTCGGAGCCAACCAGAAAACCGTCCAAATCATAGCCGGCTGTCTCGATATTCTTTCCGCCGATACGCACAATTTCGCCGTCGGTCAGTACGAGTTCGATCCCTGTCACGTGATTGGTTGTCACGCCATACGCCAAGGTGTGCGGCCCACCGGAGTTTTCAGAGACGTTGCCGCCGATCGTGCACGCTTTTTGGCTGGAAGGGTCGGGCGCGAAAAACAAACCAAGGTGCTCGACCGCACGTGACAAATCAAGATTGACGACACCCGGTTGGACGACGGCGCGTAAATTGGCCTCGTCAATTTCAAGAATGCGGTTCATGCGCGAGAATACAATCACGATGCCGCCGCTGCGCGCAATGGCCCCGCCGGAAAGTCCGGTACCTGCGCCGCGTCCTACGATGGGGGTTTCGTAACGATTCGCTAGTTTTACGATTCCGGAAACGTCGTGCGCTGAGCTGGGGAAAACAACACAGCGAGGGGAGCCCAGATCCACCGAACCATCGTATTCATAGAGCATTAAATCTTCAGCGGAATATAATACGGCGCCGGGGGCGAGCAGCGCTTGGAGATCGCGGATGAGTTGCGGCTGCATAAAAGTATTTTGTAAGGCTAATCGTCACTATAGTCTGTGCATATGGGGAGGTCAACACGGGGCTGCTGGGGTGCTTGTAAGTAATTAACAATAGGCAGGTTGTGGATATCCTTACATTAAGATTATTAGAAATGTCGCGAAAAGTTCGTGGTTGAGGTTAAAATCCGAGGCAATGGTTGGTTATGGAGTGGCAGCCAGCTGTTTGAGTTTTTTGGGGTAGATTCATTTCATCACTTCGTGCCTACGATATGGCAATGTGGCAATTATTGGAGATGAGTATTGATGGGCCTATTTTCAAAATTGTTTGGCTCGAGAAATTCGGAAAAAGATGGACCGCCCATGCAGGAAGTGGAGGTACATTTCGCGTACGGGTCCACTAATTTTCAGCACGTGTATTCGTTTGGAGATGTACTGCAGCATGCTATAGCCGAAGCCAAAGTTGGCGAGTACGATGGGCATGCTCTTCCCGCCGACGGAAGCGAAGGACGGTATTTTGTGTACGGCCCGGATGCGGAAGCCATCTACAAGGCGATTGCTCCTGTACTACAAGCGTCGCCTTTGATGCGGGGAGCAACCGTTACGTTAATTTATGGGCCGCGCCGCCGTGGAACTGCAAAACGTGTGATCGAACTCCCTGAATAATTTTCCAATTGGCTGATTTTTGAAGAATGTTTTAATTGAATGCTGTAGGAAGTTGGTGGGCGTCCGCGCCGTCTCCGCATCGATTGTGGTACTCTCTCCCAGTTGTTTGATCCAACACCGAGGGCTCGTGTGAGCAAGCCGAAACTTTTTTCCACGCACATTTTGTTTGAAGGACCGCGCAAAAAGCTGGAGGAGCATTTTGAAGTCGATTTTTGGAAGGGCGAAGAGCGCCCATCCCATCAGGAATTCCTCAAGCGAGTCGCAGGCATGGACGCGCTCGTTTGTCTGCTGACAGAAAAAATCGACGATGAAATGCTCGACGCTGCCGGGCCTCGCTTGCGGATTGTTGCGAATGTAGCGGTGGGCTACGACAATATTGACGTGCCCGCCTGCACGAAACGCAATGTTGCTGTGACCAACACACCGGGCGTACTGGATGAAACGACTGCCGATTTCACTTGGACTTTGCTGATGGCTGTTGCCCGGCGCCTCGTCGAGGCCGACCATATGGCGCGGTCCGGCGAATGGAAAAAGTGGAATCTCGATCAACTGTGCGGAACGGATATCTGGGGCAAGACGCTTGGCATTATCGGATTCGGGCGCATTGGTCGCGCCGTGGCGCGCCGCGCTTCAGGGTTTCGCATGCGCGTCATTTACCACAGTACGTCCCGCGCTCCGTTGGAAATGGAAAAGGAATTGAACGCTGAATTCATGTCGCGAGACGAGGTCTTCGAGCAGGCTGATTTTGTTTCGCTTCACGTGCCATTGAATGCAGCGACGCGCGGATTGGCTGGGCCCGCGGAGTTTGCCAGGATGAAGCCGACGGCGTTTTTCGTTAACACGACGCGTGGTCCAGTGGTGCAGGAAACGGCGCTGATCGATGCGTTGGAAAATGGTCTCATTGCCGGCGCGGCGTTGGATGTTTTCGAGCGCGAGCCGATTATTCCCGATGGTTTGCGGCGGAACAACGTTGTCCTTGCGCCGCATCTTGGTTCAGCTTCGATTGAAACGCGTACAAAGATGGCCATGATTGCCGCTGAAAACGCTATCGCCATGTTTGAGGGGCAACGTCCGCCCACAATTTTAAATCCGGAAGTTTTGCATAAAAGTTGAAACTGTCTACTTATAAGAAATAAGAATTTTTCTCTGTAATTATTTTGAAATTATTTATTCTGGGAGGGATAAATGGCACACGTATCACTGAACCACCCGAAACTAACACTCGAAGGCGCGGAAGCCATCCTGGACGCGGCCAAAGCGCAAGCCGCGCGCATTGGCGTCCCCATGAATATTGCGGTGGTGGATGAAGGCGGATTTTTGATGGCCTTTGCGCGCATGGATGGCGCGAAACCCGCTTCGATCGAGATTGCTTTTAACAAAGCGCATGCCGCGGCAATTCGTCGCCAGAACACGGGGCCCGTTCGCAGCGGCGATGAGGTTAACGTGCTGTTGTCGCTTGGACTGGCGATTGGAAGTCGCGCGCGTCAAACGCCGATTCGCGGCGGCCTGATACTCGAAGTGAGCGGCCAAGTCGTGGGGGCGATTGGTGTAAGCGCCGGTACGGAAGACGAAGACACGGAAGTCGCGCGGGCAGGCGTCGCCGCATTCGTGAAAGGATGATTTTAATTAGCACTGGCTTCAAATCTGTGGGGTTTGTTTCTTGTGGCGCCGGCGTCCAGCCGGCGGTTTTGAGATGTGTTGTAACGATCTAAACCCGCCGGCAAGATGCCGGCACCACAACACAAAGAGGTAAATCCACAGCTTCAGCCTGCGCTTCACAAAGCTAGCCCAATGACCGACCTCAAACAATCCGCACTGCAAATCTTTCACGAAACTCTGGCGAGAATTGATATTCCAGCATTTATGCAGCGCAAGCTTTGCCGTGCAGGCTCGGAAATTCTTGTGAATGGCGCGCCCTGCGATCTTGCGGCGTATGACCAGATTTTTGTCGTAGCCATCGGCAAGGCTTCCAATGCAATGGCCCGTGGACTTGCTGAGACGCTTCTGCCGAATTACCGCGCGGAAGGAATCGTTGTTGGGCCGACAGCCGCGTCAAACTTGCCCCATGAATATCGCAACATTGTCGCAGGGCATCCCATCCCCAATGCGGAAAGCTTCACCGCCGGCCG
Source organism: Saccharimonadales bacterium (SeqCode) (assembly GCA_035486415.1). Lineage (GTDB taxonomy): Bacteria > Acidobacteriota > Terriglobia > Acidiferrales > UBA7541 > Palsa-360. Next base: position 5,693 of record DATHNC010000117.1, on the reverse strand, counting down.
CGGCATTCTCGATTTTCTGGCGCGTGCCACGGATAGAACTCTGGTTTTCTTTCTACTGTCAGGCGGCGGATCGTCAATGGTTGAAATTCCTCTTGATCCCGCAGTGGCGCTCGAAGACATTCAAGCCCTGAATCGCGCTCTCGTTACCTGCGGCGCGTCGATCGATGAAATTAATGCGATAAGAAAACATCTATCTGCCGTTAAAGGTGGCCGCCTGGCGGTTGCCGCAAGCGCATCGATGAAGATTACGCTGGCCGTGACCGACGTACCCGAGGGCCAGGAATCCGCGCTTGCCTCCGGCCCGACTTTACCCGATCCCACGACCGCTACCGATGCGTGCAAAGTGGTTCAGCGTTACGATTTGCTTTCGAAGCTGCCATCCAGCATTCGAACGCGCTTCGAACATCCGGAATCTGTACTCGAAACTCCGAAGCCGGATCATGCGGCATTCGATCCTTGCCGCTCAGCGTTTGAAATTTTGCTCGGGCGGCACGAATTATTTCATGCCGCCCACCACGCATCGGAATCACTGGAATTCGTCACCATATGCGACAACACGACCGATGATTGGCCCATCGGGAAATCCGTTGATTTTCTTCTCGAGCAACTCGTGTCGCTGAAGCAATCCAATCCGCGCAAATCTGTCGCGGTGATTGCGGATGGCGAAGTGAGTTCACCGGTTACAGGCGATGGCGTTGGCGGAAGAAACCTGGCCTTTGTGCTGGATTGCGTGAAGAAAATCGCGGGTCGAAAAATTGCGGTTTTAAGCGCGGGCACGGATGGCATTGATGGCTCGAGCCCCGCCGCGGGAGCCGTTGCGGATGGCGAAAGCCTAACCCGGGCGCAGGCTCTCGGCCTCGATCCAGCAGATTATTTTCGCCGCAGCGATTCCTATAATTTTTTCCGTAAATTGGGCGATGCGATTGACACAGGCCCCACGGGAAATAATCTGCGCGATCTGCGAATTTTCCTCGCCGAGTAGGTTCCCAAAATCAAATCATATGAGGTTAAGTGGCGCGGGCTTTAGCCTGCGGGGGGTTAGTCCATGGAAGGTTCAAACCCCGCACGCTGAAGCCCGCGCCACAAAAATCCATCGATAATTCTGAAATTATTGTGAATCTGTCTTTTTGACGGGGAGCGAAGTTTCAATGCGCTGAAGTTTTTCGTTCATATCAGTCAGCTGATGTTCGACGTGGTCCAGGCGGTCGAGCACATCCTGGCTGGCGTTTGCAGCCACGGGTTCACTGTTTTTCTGACCCGTTGCGGCCGCCGAAGGTTGTGGAGCGCTCTTCCCTTTTAGCTCCTCGATCAGATTCTCCACAGCATGGGGCACTCCGATGGAAAGTTGACCAGTTTTCAGCAGCGCTTCAAGCGGCTCAATCGCTGTGGGATCTCCACGCCGGCCGAGTGCAAAAATAGTCGCAAAGCGAATATCGAACGACTCTTCATTCAAATAGGAAATCAGTCTGGCCGTAATGTCATGGTTCTTAAGATCCACTCGGCCTAGAGCTCCAATCGCGATTCCGCGAAGCTGGGCCGATTTGCCCGGCGAAGACCATTCGAGGAGCGTGGGGACGGCGGAATCATCTCCCAGCGAACCCATGGCGCGAAGCGCCGCGCCCCGCAACACATCATCGGGAGAAGAAATCGTCAGCGTTTTTTCGAGAGTCGCTTCCAGGTTGGGGGCTTTATCCAGCGCCAGCGATTGCAGGGCCGCCGCACGTACGGTGTAAGCCTTATCATCTTTGTAAATATTTTGAAGGTGCTTGATTACTTCTTCATCGCCTCGATCTTTGGTCAATTGCTCGACCGCGACTACGCGCACCCACGGCTGCTCATTAGCAAGATCGGCCAACAATTGTTTGCGCGAGGCGGGTGAATTAATGCGCCCCAGCGAGCGAAGGGCCTCTTCGCGCACACCCCAAAATTTATCGTGAAGCGCTACGTCTCCCAGCGCATTCACCGCAGCATCGTTATCGTGATAATTGCCAAGAGCAACAGCTGCGTCGGCGCGATCCGGAACGCTCGACGCAGTTCGCGCCTGCTTGATCCATTCGTCGGGAGTCTTCTGGAAATCCACGGATTTCAGAATTTTGTCGCCTTTATCGAAGAGCACGACCTGCGGCGCTCCATCCACAGTGAAAGAAAACGATTCATCGGCTTTGGAAACTTCAATTGGGAAAACTTTCTCTCCGCTTGCCGTGGTGATCGAAATCTCAATTGGCACACGAAACAGTCCGACATGCCCTTCCACTTTTTGCGTTTGCTTCACGCTGAGATTTACTTTTTTTCCAGAATCGTCATACGTATAGCGCACGGTGAATCGCGGCGCGCCGGCCCCGTAAATCCACTGATCGAAAAACTGATCGACGTTCGTGCCGGATGATTCTTCAATATCTTTGACCAAATCCGCGGTGACCACATTCTGCAGACGATTCGCTTCGAGGTAATGTTTGAGGGCGCGGAAGAACGCATCGTCTCCCATTTGCTCTCGCAGCATGTGAATCACCCAGCCTGCTTTATCGTAAACGTTGCCTTCGTATTCCACGGAGTCGTCAATATTCCGCGTCACGATTGGAATGGGATAAAGCTCTCTCGATTGCATCCAGTTATTTTGTTCGCGCCAGTAGCGGTAGCCGGAGGCATCCGCGCCGTAAAAATGTTCCTCCCACAATTCAGCGCCGAATGTCGCGAACCCTTCGTTCAGCCAGGTATTCGTCCAATCCTTGCAGGTAACAAGATCTCCAAACCATTGGTGCGTCATTTCGTGGGAAACAAGATTGTCCGCGGCTTCGGGTCTTTCTCCGGCGAGATCGGCGGGCAGCATATCGCGCGCTGCGAGCGTAGTCGCGCTGACGTTCTCCATGCCAGAGGCCACGAAATCATGCACAGCTGTCTGCGCGTATTGGTCCCACGGATAAACGACTCCGAAACGATCCGAAAAGAAATCGAGCATCTGCTTGGTATGCGAAAAAGTGGAATCGATCGTATCGCCCATTCCGCGCGGCACGTTGTAAGAGATCGGAATATTCCGCCAGGTATCTTTCTTGGTTTGGTATTCACCCGCGACAAATGAAATCAGGTAGGTTGAAACCGGCTGCGATTGCCGCCAACTCCAGATTTTCTGTCCATTTGGCGCGTCCTGCACATTTACCAATTTTCCGTTGGACACCGTGAGCCAATCCGCCGGAACCGTGAGAATCATTTCAATAGTAGTGCGGTCGTTGGGATAATCGTAAATGGGAATGTAGTGATGCGTGTCTTCCGCTTCGCCTTGCGTCCAGATTTCCTTGGCGCGATTGGGATCGCCTTTATCGGGAAGGATGAAATAAAGCCCGGAAGTTGGCTTGCCTTCATATTTTATTTCGACTTCGAATTTTTCGCCGGACTTGGTTGCCTGCGCCAGTTGAACGCGTAGATTATTATCGCGAAGATCGAACGTCGCATCCTTGCCGTTGACGCGCACGCTGGAAACGGAAAGCTCGGCGCAATCGAAATCCAGATGAGTCTCTCCATCACGCAACGCGGCCAGCGTATGCGTGACATCGCCGAATACCCTGCGCTGGTCGATATCAAAATGAAGTGCAACGCGGACATTCTGAAGGTCATACTCGCGGCTCGGCGCATAGGGACGGTCCGCGCGAGCAACGCCCGCAATAAGAATGGCCAGGCCAAGCACCCCGGCTGACAAAGTGGTTCGCAACAAAAACTTTTTCCAGACCAGGTTCATTCCGGCCTCGCAAGGGAATTTGCGGCACTCGAAACCATCGAGCCATTATACCTGCGCATCCCTTGCGGAATTAGTGCAAGCTTTCTTCCCATTGCCATTAGACGCGAATCTGGCTAAATGGTTTCCTGAGCCATGGCGCGCAGTCCGTCCTACTTGCGCAAGTAAGAGTCATCCTTGCGAATCCAGTCTTCGCGCCGTGGGGTGAAAATATCGACGTCCACCGTGTCTTCCAGCGCCACCGCTCCATGTGGAACATTCGCCGGAATAATAAGGATTTCGCCTGTGCCCACAAAAACTTCCCTGTCATCAAATATAAAATTCAGCGACCCGGAGATGATCCATGAATATTGCTCATTCACATGCGAATGGCGCGGAACAGTCGCGCCTTTTTTCAGAAAGAGTTGCGAGATCGTTGCGCTTTCTCCCGAAATCATCTGGCGGGAAAGTCTGTCTGTCAGCTTTTCCGTCTCGATAGTATTCCAGGATGCCTTTTCAACATTGTTCACCGTTTCCTCCTTGAATCAGAATCTGCCGGGCAGCATGGTCTACCCGACACCCACGCGCCGTCAACTATAAGCTGTCCTACTAATAGTCATTGTGGGTTGCGGCTTCAGCCACGACGTCCAGAGAGTTGATGATCATGGGCTTTAGCCCCTGAAGTCTAATCAGTTCCTTGATCGAACGATGTATGACGTGGCATCCAGTAGTGTAAAACTACGTGAGGAAAAATGAAATCCGCATCAGTCCGGCGCAAAGAAACGTCAGCACGGTTACACAGACAAGCAACGTGCAAACATCTGGTAAGATGCCTGACGCTGAACGATACATAAAAGTGAGGCCACGGAATGCCGGCAGAGGCAAATGTTTCGGGAGCACCGCGCGCACTTTATCTAATTGGCGGAATCGCCCTATCCAGTTGGGGTTTGTGGGGCGCGGACCAGGGCTGGACGCAGTGGACCTGGCTGGCCGTGGGCGGCGTGCTGCTAGTCCTGGGCCTCATTGGCTATTCTCCCGTGCACTCGATCTTCATGAAGAAAAATCAGAAAGTAAAATGAATGCGGTTCCTACACTCTGTCTCTGGATTTTTTCTTTTTTTTGAACTTCCCATTCCTATTTACTGGCTCCTTATACATCCCTTCCATTCGTTCTGGAGAACACGCGTCCGCGCCGCATTCTGGTTCGCAGGACTTTTCGCGTGGACGAGCGGCGGCGTGTTGTTGTGGCTATTCCGCAATGAGTTGTTCACCTATGAGCGCCCAACCTGGTTTGAAATCATTGCCGGGTTTGCAATGATTTTCGCTGAGCTGTATTTATTTGCGCGCGTAGAACGCGAACTCGGCAGCCGTAGATTGGTAGGACACGCCGAACTCACCGGGACTGGTGAATTTTGTTCCGGCGGATTGTACGCCTACATGCGCCACCCACGCTATGCCGGTATGTTCAGTGCTGTTTTTGGATCTGCCCTCCTGTGCGGAACGCAATTGCTTTGGGTGGTCGTAGCCCTCTGGTTCCCCTTCGCCCTAATCGTCATCGGCCTCGAAGAACGCGAATTGATGGCCCGCTTCGGCCCAAGCTACGAATCCTATCGTAAGCGAGTGCCGGCATTTCTCCCGTTTGGAAAACATCGGGAAAATTTAAAATAGCATTGAAGAAACCAGTCCCCCAAAACTACCAGATCACCATCGTTGCCCAGTTCTCCAACCTCCGCTAGAATGGTTTGCCTCTGCGGAGAGGTGTCCGAGCGGTTGAAGGAGCTCGCCTCGAAAGCGAGTGTCGGGGAAACCCGACCGTGGGTTCGAATCCCACCCTCTCCGCCATTTCCTTTTAATTTGTCCATACTGATTTAAACGAGTCGATCGTTGCCCCGCCAGGATATCTTTAGTATATGATTCTCAACATGGCCTCGGCAGGACAACAACCCGAGCCGTTGAATATTCAGCTTCTTGTCGATTCAATCCCTGCG
>DATHNC010000116.1:0-10246 GCA_035486415.1 Saccharimonadales bacterium (SeqCode) | reverse complement strand
AGCGGAATGAGCAGCGTCAGCGCCGCTTCAGGTCCATACGCCGCGGAACTCAGCGCGTCGAGTCCAAAAATCGGAATGCCAGCCGAGGGGCCAATCTCTTCGGCTCGCTCATCCGAGGTGGCTAAAGGTTTTCCAAGCAGGACGTCCACAACGGACATGATTCCTCCATAAAATCGAAGTTGAGTGTAGCGGGAGGCGGTTGCAATTGGAATGGACAACTCTCCAGCAATGTAGCTGGCTCTTGGAAAAAATGTGGGGCTCACGGTGTATGATCACGGAGAATCGATTTTGTTTTGGCAGAATGATCGAATCTTCCAAACGCATACAGTGGACATGAACTTCTTCGCTTATCCAACCGCGGCTAAAAGGTATGCAAACGGGCGCCCGTTTTTTCATCCACTGGCCATACAGAAAATTAAGGAAGTCTGCTGCGAAAATGGCCGGATCGATCGTGCGCTCGATGTTGGATGCGGGACGGGCCAATCGACAAAAGTGCTACTAGAAGTTGCGGAGGAAATTGTCGGTTTGGATAGCTCCGCCGAAATGCTTTCTCATGCAATCCATCACGATCGGATTCGTTACGTGGAAGGGCGGGCTGAACAAATACCTTTTGCCAATGAGGAATTTGGACTGATGACCGTAGGGCTTGCATTTCACTGGTTTGACCAGCGAAAGTTTCTTCTCGAAGCACAACGTCTTTTGCGGCCCGGCGGGAGGCTGGTCATTTACAACGACGTATTCACCGGCCGGATGAAAGGCAACGATGCCTATGAGAAGTGGTATCTTCACGAGTACCTCGCGCAGTATCCGAGTCCCCCTCGCAATATTCAACCATTGGCTGAACTGAATGCTTCCGAATATGGATTCGCATCATCTGTATTTGAGGAATTCAGGCACGAAGTGGAATTTTCAACAGAGCAACTGATCAGCTATCTAGTGACCCAAACAAATGTAATTTCCGCAGTCGAGGCAGGTAAGCAAGATTTGCAATCGGTTGCAAACTGGCTTTTCGATTCCGTTATGCCAATGTTTTCCGGTGAGAAAGAAAAGTTTTCTTTCTTTTGTCAAATTCGATTCTTCGGACGGAACTAGACCTGCGTTTCCGGGTGAACTTAAAAGTGAAAAGCAACGGTCAATTCCAGTTCCCGCTTTTCGATTTCTTCTTGCGCGCATACAATAGACGTTTTCGTTTTACTCTTTGGAGGATTCTGTGGCTGTGCAACGCGCGTTGGTTAGTGTTTTTGACAAAAGTGGATTGACGGAATTTGTGCGGCAACTCGCCGCGTGCGGGGTTGAGATCGTTTCCACGGGCGGGACGGCCAAGTTGCTGCGCGACGCGGGGGTTGCCGTGCGCGATGTTTCGGAGCTGACGGGGTGGCCGGAAATGCTGGGCGGGCGCGTGAAAACGCTGCATCCCAAGGTGCATGGCGGCATTTTATTCCGGCGAAAGGAGGCCAGCGATCTGGCGCAAACGGCGGAGCATAAAATTGCGCCCATCGATCTTGTGGTCGTGAATCTTTATCCCTTTGAAGCGACCGCAGCGAAGCCGGACCTGACTTCCGAAGAATTGATCGAAAATATCGATATTGGCGGGCCCACAATGGTTCGCTCTGCCGCGAAGAATTTTGAAAGCGTCGCAGTGGTCACCGATCCAGCGGATTACGCGGCGATCGCCGGTGAAATTAAGGAGCATGGCGAGGTGAGTTTAGGGACGCGGCTTGAATTGGCGCGCAAAGCCTTTGCGACAACGGCTCGCTACGACGGTAAAATTGCGACGGAACTCGAGCGGCTATCCGCGATCAGCGGTTCAATTGAACTGGCAAAGCGCCCGCTGCTTCCCGAACGGCTGCATTTTGCTTACGCACGGCGGCAGGAACTGCGCTACGGCGAAAATCCGCACCAGCGCGCGGCACTTTACGTGCCCGCGGGATACGCCGCATCTGGGCTCGCAGCTGCACGCCAGCTGCAGGGCAAAGAGCTTTCGTACAACAATTTTGTGGACCTCGAAGCCGCGCTCAACCTGGCCATGGAATTTCGGCGGCCGGCGGCCGTGATCGTGAAGCACAACAATCCTTGCGGCACAGCGGAACAGGAAACGCTGGTGGATGCTTACGTGAAAGCGCTCGCTTGCGATCCGATTTCGGCGTTTGGCGGCGTAATGGCTTTCAATCGCCCGGTCGATGCGGCGACCGCCGAGGAAGTAGCAAAGCTTTTCGTGGAGTGCATCGTGGCTCCAGGTTACGAGCCTGCGGCCCTCGAAAAATTTGCGGCCAAGAAAAATCTGCGGCTGCTGCACTTGCCTTCGGGCGACAGTTCAGCGCGTGACCGCGACCTTGAATTAAAACGCATCTCTGGCGGCATATTGGTGCAGGAGCAGGACGCGCACGAACTGGCCGAGACGGATTTAAAAGTGGTGACTCGGCGCGTGCCCACGCGCGAAGAAATCGAAGCGCTACTCTTCGGTTGGAAAGTTTGCAAGCACGTAAAGTCCAACGCCATCGTTTTTGCGCGCGAGGGGCAAACCGTCGGCGTGGGCGCGGGACAAATGAGCCGCGTGGATTCCGTAAAAATCGCCGTGATGAAAGCGCAATTGCCGCTGGCCGGAAGCGTGGTGGCTTCCGATGCGTTCTTTCCTTTTCCCGATGGAGTCGAAGAAGCGGGAAAGGCTGGCGCAACCGCTGTGATTCAGCCCGGCGGCTCGGTTCGTGACGGCGATGTGATCGCAGCGGCCGACCAACTGGGAATGGCGATGGTGTTTTGCGGCGTGCGGCATTTTAGGCACTAATTCGCCTTTCTCATAAGTAGGGTGGGCGCAATTTCGTCTTGGCGCACATGCCTGATGATCCTTAGCGAATTATGCGTATGCAGTAGGGGCACGGCATGCCGTGCCCCTACAACCTCACCACCATCAAAATAGGGATCGAATCATCGAAAAAAACGGCGACCTGTATCGAATTTGTGAGAAATTCGGACTTATTATTTTCTTGCTGCCACAGATTTGCGGCCACTGAAATGATTACGAAAAGGAACTTTCGTGACGGATGAGTTTTGACGCGCAACTCGATGTGACGGATAATCAATTTCTGCGGTGTCTCGATGAAAATTGCTCGACATCTCGCTGCTCTCTCCCTCCTCTCGCTTGCGGCAGGAACTGTCGGTGCAGCACAGCAAGGGAAAAGAGTTCCGAGTGCGCAAAACACTCCATTGGTTTCAGGCCCCGACGCGGGAATCGCCATTCAAGCCGATGCCTACGATAATTTTGTAATGGGGCATTACTACGCGCAGGAATTTCAAACTTCCAGCCACGCGGAAGACGCCAATAAGGCCATCGATTTCCTGAAGAAAGCTTTTACGCTCGATCCCAATAGCCAGCAGATTGGCGATGAGCTGGCCGAAATCTATTACCAGTCGCAGCGAATTCGCGACGCGGTCACGGAAGCAAATGGGATTCTGGCCAAGGACCCGGACAACCTGCCCGCGCGGCGGCTGCTGGCGCGAATTTACGTGCGCACGCTCGGCGACTTAAGCAACACATCAGGGCAGCGCGACACGATCTCGCGCGCCGTGGAACAATACCGCGAAATTATTCGGCTTGATCCAAATGACAGCGACGCGGAACTGTGGCTCGCGCGCCTTTACCGTCTGCAAAACGAACAGGAAAAAGCGGAAACCGTGCTGCGCGCACTGCTCGCGCGCGAACCGGCGAACGAAAGCGGAGTCGAGCAACTGACTCAGCTGCTGCTGGACGAAGGGAAATCGCAAGAGGCCGTCACTTCCCTGCAAGCCACCCTGCAACGTGCACCCACCCCGCGCCTGTGGGAACTTCTGGGCGATGCCTACAATCAAATTCATGACCTTCCGAATGCCGAGCAGGCCTATCGAAAGGCTTCGGAATCGCAACCGGGAGATCTGAATCACCATAAAGAGCTGGCGCAAACACTGCTCGCGGAAGAAAAATTTCCCGAAGCCCTCGAACAATATCAGGGGCTGACCGAAATGGACGCGGACGACGCCGACAATTATTTGCGAATCGCTGAAATTTACCGCCAGATGAAGCAGCTGGATAAAGCCGAGCAAAATATTTTGCTCGCCAAGCAGCGTGCGCCCAACAATCTGGAAGTGATCTATTACGAAGCGACGATCTATGAGGATCAAGGACGGATTGACGATTCCATTCGCGTGCTATCCGAGGCTGTAACCGCCGTCAAAACAGAATCGGAATTCGCGCCCTCACGCCGGCGCACGCTGGCCATCCTCTACCAGCAGCTTGGCCAGTTGTACCGGGAATCGAGCAATTACACGGCGGCGGTAAACACGTTTGAAGAAATGCTGCGCCTTGGAACCGATGAAGACCGCCGGGCGCGCATTCTGATTGTGGATACGTACCGAGACGCACGCGACATGCCCAAAGCGTTGGACGCCGCGCACAAAGCGGTCGAAGCCTATCCAAAGGATCGGCCCATCCGCATCGCGCAGGCTTTGCTGCTTGGAGAAAATGCGCAGGCTGATCAGGCCGTTTTGCAGCTTCGCGGGCTATTGGACGGTTCTCCTGCTGATTTCGAAGTTCAGCTGGACATTGCGCAGGTGTATGAAGAGAGCAAGCGCTGGACGGATGCCGAAGCCTCGATTCACGCGGCGGATAAATTGCAGGGAGATTCACAAGGCAAGGAAATGACCGGATTTTTGATGGGCGCTATTTTTGAGCGCCAGAAAAAATTCGATCAGGCCGAGACGGAATTCCGCAAAGTGTTGGATCTGAATCCGCGAAATTCCTCCACGCTGAATTATTACGGGTACATGCTTGCCGACCGCGGAGTGCGCCTGGAGGAAGCCACATCGCTGATTAAACGGGCGCTTGTCGAAGAGCCGGGCAGCGCGGCCTACAAAGACAGCCTGGGATGGGCCTATTACAAGCAGGACAAGCTTCCTGAGGCGGAAGAGCTTTTGCGCCAGGCGTTGCAGCACGAGGCCCACGACCCCACAATTTTGAGCCATCTGGGAGACATCTACGCGAAGATGGGCAAAGAAACTCTGGCGGAAGCTCAGTGGCAGAAATCGGTGGATGAATGGCACCGCGCGCTTCCGGCGGAATTCGAGCCGGCGAAAATGGCCGAGGTCGAGCAGAAGATTTCCGCGCTGAAGCACAGGCTTGCGCAGCAGAAACCAACCGGCAACCTGAAGCCGTAGTAGCATATCCCCTTATGAAATCCGTACGTATCCCCGCCTATGCGAAGGTTAATCTGCGCCTTGATGTCCTGGGACGGCGCGCGGATGGCTACCACGAACTGCGAACTATTTTCCAGGCCATATCGCTGCACGATACTTTAGCGCTCGAAGCCAGGCGAGAGCCGGGCGTGGAATTGCGCATTGATGGCAATGAAACACTGGCAGGCGAACCAGGAAAAAATAATCTTGTGTATCGCGCTCTGGATGAGCTTGGCCGCGAACTGGGACTGCGACAGGGAGTTCGCGCGCTGCTCACCAAACGCATTCCAGTGGGCCGCGGGATGGGCGGCGGATCGAGCGATGCGGCGGCTGCGCTTGTTGGCCTATTGCGCCTCGCCGGAAAACGCATTCCGCTCGAACGCCTGATGACCATCGCCTCCGGACTTGGGTCGGATGTTCCATTTTTCTTGCAAGGTGGCCGCGCGCTCGGGATTGGGCGCGGTGAAGAAATTTATCCTTTGCCCGATGTGCCAAAGCGCACCGTACTCATGGTTTCGCCGCATGAAATTGCCGTACCCACGACAGATGCATACCGGTGGATCTCCGAAGCGCAGTCTGAGCAATTGACAAACCGGGAAGACCCATCTAGACTGTTGCAGTTCTGTGCTCTGTGTTGGAGCCCTCAGGGGGGCGCCCTCTCGAACGATTTTGAGGCTGCTGTCTTCCCCAGGTATTCCCGCTTGGCTGCGATCAAGAGGGAGTTGCTTCAACAAGGAGCCGCAGAGGCCTCGCTGGCTGGCAGTGGTTCGGCGGTGTTTGGAATTTATCAGCACCCAGCGAAGGCGCGCCGAGCTGCACGAGCGTTTCCGCAGGATCAGGTTTTTCTCTGCTCGACTCTTTCGAGGGTGGAGTATCGCCGAAAGATGGGCGCGATCTTGTCCAAATAGTTCGAGCACTCGCAAGGACCGACACACTTGACCGACGATAAATTTAAAATTTTCTGCGGTAGCGCGAATCCGCGTTTGGCGGCGGACATTTGCAAGCATTTGGGCGTGAAGCTGGGCGAAGCGAAGCTTGGCAAGTTCAGCGACGGTGAAGTGTATTTTCAAATTTTGGAAAATGTGCGTGGCGCGGACGTATTTGTCGTGCAGCCGTGCTCGAATCCATCGGATTTTCACCTGATGGAATTGCTGATGATGATCGACGCGTTCAAGCGCGCCTCGGCGTGGCGAATTACGGCCGTCGTCCCCTACTACTGCTATGCGCGCCAGGATCGCAAGGACAAGCCGCGAGTTCCAATCTCCGCGAAGCTTGTTGCGGACCTGATGGAAACCGCGGGCGCGAATCGCGCGTTGACGCTTGATCTTCATGCGCCGCAAATTCAGGGCTATTTCACCGTGCCGGTGGATCACCTGTACGCATCGCCCGTGTTGATTGAACATTTCATGCAGAAGAAAATCGGGAATCTTACGGTGGTGTCGCCCGATGCGGGCGGCGTGGAACGCGCGCGCGCCTTCGCCAAGAAGCTGGATTCGCCGCTGGCCATCGTCGACAAACGGCGCGTGGATATTGACGTGAGCGAAGTGATGCACCTGATTGGCGACGTGCGCGGACGCTCCACGCTGATCATTGACGACATCATCGATACAGCAGGCACGCTGGTGAAAACCGCCGAGGCTCTGCTGAAGGAAGGCGCGACGAAAGTTTACGCGGCCTGCACGCACCCTGTGCTTTCCGGGCCGGCTGTGGAGCGAATTTGCGCTTCGCGCATCGAGGAAGTGATCGTTACGGATTCGGTGCCTTTGTCGGAGGAAGCGAAAAAAGTTTCCAAGATCAAAGTTTTGAGCGTCGCTGAGCTGCTCGCGCGCGGAATTCATTCGATTCACGAAGAGACTTCGATCAGCGAACTGTTTTATTAGCGCGAACGATTTGGATGGAAATATTCAAGTACGCCAGACGATTTCCTGAATTCCGAGGAAACTTTGGCCATGAAATGGGGAAAGAGTTATGGAACAGATTATCGTAGAAGCGGCTCCACGAGATTCGAGAGGCAAAAATGCGGCGCGGCGACTCCGCGTTGCCGGAACAGTTCCCGCCGTTCTGTATGGCGGCAAGAGCGGCCCGCAGGCACTTCAGGTCAACACAAAACACGTGTCAGCGATTCTGCGGTCTGAGACGGGGCACAACACAATTTTGACCGTGAAGACGCAAAGCGGAGAAGATTTCGCAATCGTCAAGGAATATCAGGTCGATCCGATCAAGGGCACCCTGCTGCATGTGGATCTGTTGCGCGTTGCAATGGACGTGCGCATGCGCGTCAAGGTTCCGGTGCACACGTTCGGCGAGCCACAGGGCGTTAAGCTCCAGGGCGGTGTTTTCGAAGTCGTGACCCGCGAAATCGAAATCGAGTGCTTGCCGGCCGACATTCCGACGGAATTCAAGGTGGACATCTCGAATTTGATGATGGGCATGCAGATTCACGCGTCAGACATTCCGCTCGATCCGCAAAAAATGAAGCTGATGACGGATCCTCTGCGCGTGCTCGCACACGTGGTTGCCCTGCGCGTCGAAGAAGAAAAGACGCCGGAAGCAGTGGCCGGAGATGCGGCAGCAGCGCCAGCCGAGCCCGAAGTTATCAAGAAGGGCAAGAAGGACGAAGAGGGCGAAGAAGGCGAAGCGGCCGCGCCTGCAGAGAAAGAAAAGAAGAAGTAACACGCGCTTGCTACGCCCTGGCATTCTGCGTTGGCATTGCGCGCCTTGGCGGACGCAATGCCAACAATCAAGCGACCGGAGCCGCAGATGCGCGTAATTGTTGGCTTGGGTAATCCTGGCATCGAATATGCCTGGACGCCGCACAACCTGGGTTTTCTGGTGATCGATGCCCTGGCCGAAGACGCCGGCATCCGGGTAAGCCGGCCGGAATCGAAATCGCTGGTAGGCCTGGGCGAAATTGCAGGGCAGGACGTGGTGCTGGCCAAGCCTCAGACGATGATGAATCTGAGCGGCTTGGCGGTTCGGGAACTGGTGGGCCGCGCAGAGTGCGAGCCGTCCGATGTGATCGTCCTTTGCGACGATATAGCGCTTCCCTGGGGCATGTTGCGTGTGAGGGAGCGCGGCACGGCCGGCGGCCATAACGGGCTGAAATCCGTGATTGGCGCGCTGGGAACCATGGAATTTGTCCGCGTGCGGCTCGGCGTAAAGCCGGAAGAAATGCGCGGCGACCTGAGAGAGTACGTGCTTCGCCAGATTCGGCGCGATGAGGAAGATCTGGTGGGGGAAGAAATTGAGTTGGGCGTCGAAGCCGTAAAAGTGATTTTGGCGGAAGGCACGCAGGTCGCGATGAACCGCTTCAATCGGCGCGTTTCGCCGGATGAAAAGGACGACGAGCAGAATGAGAAGTAACCAAGTTTCGGTTTTGAGTATTACTGTAGCCCGCCTCTCTTGTCCTGAGTGAAAACGAAGGATCAGAGTCGGGGCCTTTTCGCGGAAAGGATATAAAGCGCCGCGAACAGGCACGAGCAATTTAAAGTTTGCGAAACGGAGCACCAAAAAGATGGAACAAAACATGGACGAACGAATATACGACCTGATTTTTATCTGCCGGCCAGCAACGCCGGAGGATGAGATCAACAAGATTGTAACCACCCTCGAACATTCCACCGGCGAGCACGGCGGAAAGATCGAAAAGACCGAACGCTGGGGCACGCGGCGCCTCGCCTATCGCGTGGCCAAACACCGCGAAGGCTTTTTCGTTTATATGGTGGTGAAGAGCACCCAAGGCGACCTGATCAAGGAACTGGAACGGCGTCTCAAAGTTTCCGATGCCGTGATCAAGTACCAGACCATCCGCCTGGACGAAGAACTGAAGCGCCAGCAAAAGCTTGGCAAACATCGCGAGCGCCGCGCCAGCCGCCGCCCGCGCAAGACGGCAGGAGCGGCTCCGGCAGCCCCTCAACCGCAACAGCAGGTTCAACAAGCTCCCGCACCGGCCGCCGAATAACGCGCGGCGTGCGAATTGATTTCTAAGGCGAAAGGAAACACGATGTCAGATCAACCAGTACCATCAGCACCACAGGAACCACACGCTCCCAGCGCAACTCCCGCTTCTGCCCCCGCGCATCGCGCCGAGGGACACACAGGCGGGCCACCACGCCGCTCCGAAGGGCACTCTGGCGGAGGACACTCCGGAGGAGGGCATTCGGGAGGCGGAGGAGGACGCCGTGAAGGCGGCCCTGGAGGACCCGGAGGGCCGGGCGGCGGTCCAGGCGGCCCGCGCCGCGGCGGAAAGCGGCAATATTTCAGGAAGAAGAAGGTGTGCCGCTTCTGCGTCGAGCACGTGGATTTCATCGATTACAAGAAGGCTGACCAGCTTCAGCCGTTCGTGCAGGAGCGCGGCAAGATTTTGCCACGACGCATGACCGGCACCTGCTCGCGCCACCAGCGCTGGCTGGGCGAAGCCATCAAGCGTGCGCGCAACATCGCGCTGCTGCCCTTCGCAACGGAACTGTAGAGACGGAAAAGATTCAACACAGAGGGCACCGAGGAAAAGAAAGAGAAATACGGAGAAGCATTGCCCTGGAAACGCGGGAATCGTATTCTTGGCGTGACTTTCTAAGGGTGAGCAATGGACTCTCAGGTTTTCTCCTCTTTTCTCTGTGCCCTCTGTGTTAAAGATTTTGACTTTTGAAGAAAAGAAGAGGAATGCCATGCAAATCATCTTGCAAGAAGACGTCGAAAAACTCGGAACTCGCGGTGAAGTGGTGGAAGTCGCCGCCGGCTATGCGCGCAATTATTTGCTGCCGCAGAAGCTCGCGCTGGAGGCTTCGCCCGCCAACATCAAGCGGCTGGAAAAGATCCGCATCACCCTGGCCAAGCTGACCGCCACGGAAAAGGAAGCGGCGCATCAGCAGGCTGCTCTGCTCAACCAGGTGACCGTAAAGTTCACGCGCAAGGCCGGCGAGACGGATCAACTTTTTGGTTCCGTCACCTCCGGGGATTTGGCCGACGCGCTCAAGGCGCAGGGCTTTGAAATCGATAAGCGCCGCATCCAGCTCGAGGAACCGATCAAGGTCCTGGGCGA
>DATHNC010000115.1:0-4232 GCA_035486415.1 Saccharimonadales bacterium (SeqCode) | reverse complement strand
CGCGTTCCACATCAGGAGTGTCGGGGTGGCGCTCATCGACCTCCGCCCGTGCGGCAGCTTCCAGTCGGTCGAGAAGATCGTCGGCCTTCACACCCATCCCCTTGCGGCCGCTGACTTCAACATACGGTTTCCTGGCGTCTTCCTCGCTCAGCGTATAGCCGAGTTCAGCAGCGCAGCGCGGCGTGAGCGCCACAATCTCGTAGGAAAAGTGAATCGAGCGCGCAGCCTGGTCATCGAAGCCGAGCGCGCGTAATCCTGCGTTCACAACGTTTTGCAGATACGCTTGACGCGCGTCGATCACGTTGTACACAATCGCCGCTCGTCCGAACGCGGGCGCTGAGGAATCTCCTGCCGCAGCCGTGCTGGACCACAATACTTCTCCGGCGGGGTAGGTATAGAATTTCTCGTAATGAAAATCGCGTCCCAGCAGCCCGAATTTCCAGAGCTGATAGGCGATGTCTTTTCCGACGTACGTAACCGTTCCGTTGGAGCGCACAATTACTTTGGCATCGTCATCTTCCACGGCAGGCCCACCCGTTGCGTCACCGGGTGCATCGGCCCCATCCTCATCGCTCGCTTCGGCAACATCTGCGCCTTCATTCATGCGCATCACCCAGCAGCCCGAATTTTTTCCTGCCGCAGCCAGATGAATCGCGTTGCGCTTCTTCAGCAGCTCGAACGCCGCATCCCAAAATTTCAGATGCAGAATTTCGCTCTCGCGCGGCAGTAGATCGTATTCAATTCCGAGACGCTCCATCGTCAGCAAGTGGCAGCGCACGATGGCGGGAGCCACGATGCCGGCCATCTCCGAAGCCTCGCCCGATCCCTCTTCAATCGATTTCAGCGTTTCGCCGCGCAAATTAAGGCGCGTCTTGTCCTCGTCGAAAAAGCGCGACACGCTCGCGTATAAATCCCAGCAGTAATAATCGAATTTCGGTTCGGTGGCGAGCGCGCGCACTTCCGCCGCTGATTTTTTTGCGATGTGCAGAAACCCGATCACCACATCGGCGACTTGCACCCCCGTATTGTCGATGTAATTTTGAACTTCTACGCGTTGCCCGTCGCGGCGCAGCAGGCGCACGAACGTGTCGCCCAAGACGGCATTGCGCAGGTGTCCTATATGCGCCGCTTTGTTCGGATTGATATTAGTGTGCTCGACGATGCACTTTGGCGCGCCGGCCGCGAATCCGGCTCGCTCTGCGTCGACTTCCTTCAGAGAGCCGGCCAAAAACGCAGTGCGCGAAAAATAAAAATTCATATAGCCCGCGCCTGCCACTTCCACGCGTTGCACACCCTCGATGGACGGAAGCTGCACGGCAATTTCCTGCGCAATTTGTCGGGGAGCGCGCTTCAGGCGCTTGGCCAGCTCAAAGCATACGGGCGTGGCGGCTTCGCCCATCTCGATGCGGGGAGGTTTCTCCGTAACGATGGTTACATCCAGCTTGTAGTGTTTCTGAATATGGGCCGCGAGCGCGGCGCGAACGCGGGCTACGAGAACGTTGACCAAGTGGCTCCCATCTGAATAGAGAAAAAGCAATTATAGGGAACGCGCGACGAAAGTGGAATGCGGAATGTGCGTACGGCGGGCTCGAAAAGCTAAATGCGAAAGGTTTTAACACAGAGGACACAGAGAAAAGAGGAGAAAACCGGAGAAAAGTGGAGAGAAACTTAGAAAAGCGGAGCGCGACGAGTAAATGATGACCGAATCAAATGAAAATGCGTCGGTTGAAATTCAAAATGACTCGAGCCCAGTGTCTCTGATTTCTCCGCCTTTCTCCTCTTTTCTCTGTGCCCTCTGTGTTAAAGCCTTTCGTTCTTGTGTTGTCGCTCTCCGGATCGGTCGCACGGACCCGTTAATTCCCACCCTGCCTTCCAGTGTATGTGACCCGCCAAACGCTGTTCGACGCATCATCCGTAAAGACGAGTGCGCCATCGTTGGCAACTGTAACGCCCACAGGCCGACCCCAAACGTTTGCGTCATCCACGACGAACCCGGTGACGAAATCCTGATACTCACCTGTCGCTTTTCCGTTCGGCGTATAAACCCGCACCACTTTGTATCCTGTACGCTTGGCGCGATTCCACGACCCGTGCGAAGTGACGAAAAGATCGCCGCGATATTCAGCAGGGAATTGCTTGCCTTCGTAAAAGGTCAGCGTCAAGGGAGCTGAATGGGATTGCAGCAAAACATCGGGAACGATGACTTTCTCTTTCAGTTCCGGATGCTTTCCCGCAAAGCGCGGATCCTGGTTCGGTCCAGTGTAATACCACGGCCAGCCGTAGAACCCGCCTTCCTGAATGTGAGTGACGTAGTCGGGCACAAGGTTGTCGCCCAGCGCGTCGCGTTCATTTACCGCCACCCAAAGCTGTCCTGTTTGCGGATTCATAGCCAGGCCCGAGGCATTTCGAACGCCTGCCGTGTAAATGCGCTGGCCGGTGCCGTCCGGATTAAATTCGAGCACGTCGGCGCGATTCTTTTCCGATTCATCGTCACCGACATTCGCCTTGGAGCCGACGCCGACATAAAGTTTTTTGCCGTCATTCGAAAAAACCAGGCTGCGCGTCCAATGCCCGCCGCCGTATCTTGCCCCGCCCGGGATGCTTGCGACGACCACCTGCACCGGGCCGCTGGCCTTCAGGTCGCCATTCTTGTACGGGAAGCGGACGATCGAGTTTGTGTTTCCGATGTAAACAAATTGCGGATTTGGCCCTGGTGGATAAAACGCGATTCCGTAAGGCAAGGTCAAGCCGGTGGCAAAGACTTCGTTCGTCACTACCTTGCCGTCGCCGCCAAATCCGCGAAGAACACGAATGCGCCCTGGAGCGCTTTCCGCGACGAAGAGATCGCCGTTCGGCGCGGTGATGATTGTGCGCGGCTCATCGAGCCCGGTCAGGGCCTGGTCGATCTTGAATCCACCCGGCACCTTTGGCCAAGCGTCCGCGGGTCGGGGGACAACCCTGGATTGATTCGGTGCGGAATCGGTGGCATATGGTTTCGGCAGATCCGAGGCCTTGATGGTGTAGCGATTGCCGGGGCGCTCATTATTCCAATCGTTAAAAGAACCTTCCCCGTGAAGGACTTGCGGAGCACTCGTCGAATTTTGCGCTTGCGCTGGTCCAATGAACAGCAGTCCTACCGCGATGGGTGCAATCCAGATCGCCACCAGAATCCGCCGCAAAATCTTGCTTGGCATGGGCTTTAGACTCGCAATAAAAAACTTTGTGGTTTGAGGTTTCACCAATGGCATACGTTTCTTCGCCTTTCCGCATCTTAGCAGGCGTGCTCAATGGATTCCAGCTGTGGCGATTTTTGCGACGAGAGTCACAAATTTCGAAATTAAAGATGGGCCGCCGCCTGTTTCGAAAGGCAGGCTAGTGGCAAAAAATACGACTCGAAGATGTTAATGGTAACCAATGAAAATGCATTGCAGCGAGAAGATTGCATTGGGAATATAGTAAGGAACCGGGTTACAAAATGGTACAGCACGTTGATTGCTGTCCAAGAAAGTGGAACTCCTCGTGCCTGAAACAGTAATAGATAGTGTGGACGCGCGAGAGACTTCCAAACGGGGTAGATGGCAGAGCCAGTTGAGACACGCGATATCGAACTTTTGGGGCGTCTGAAGGCGGGTGATGAGGACGCTTTTTTGGAGTTCTACCGGCGCCATCAGGGCGGTTTGTATAGGTACGCCATGCACATGAGTGGAAGCCCGCAGGCCGCGGCGGATGTGGTTCAGGAAACTTTCTTGTCGTTGATCCGCCACGCCGGAAAGTATGATCAGGAAAAAGGGAATCCAGTCGCTTTTCTTTTTGGGATCGCTCGAAATCATTTGCGAAAGTTGTACGAAAAAGAGAGCCGCTATATACCCTTATCCGACGAAATGAGCAGTGGCCTTTCTGCCGACGGGGCAAATCACTTAAAGCATTCCAACGGCAACGGGCACTCACCGGTCATCGTAGGGCAGTCAGAAACGATTCACGAGGGCTTGGAGCGCGAACAAATCGGTGAGCTTTTGCGCGACGCCATTTTGACGCTTCCGGATCATTACCGCGAACCTGTAACGCTGTGCGATCTGGAAGGGAAAAGTTACGGCGAGGCGGCGGCATTACTGGGTTGTCCTGTAGGAACAGTGAGGTCGCGGTTGAATCGAGCGCGGTCGATGCTGCTGGATAAGCTTCGTCCGGCGAGGATTGGGGCGAGAGCGCAGTGGGTTCGCCCTGGAGGCAAGGCA
>DATHNC010000114.1:0-36569 GCA_035486415.1 Saccharimonadales bacterium (SeqCode) | reverse complement strand
AACAGCGCAGCATCTTCAATCCCTGCATAAACCGTGTCGGGTTCGGTGAGCGACGGTTCGAGATGCCACACGCGTTTGAATTCCCAGGGATGTTGCGTGCCGTCATACCACTGGTGCGTGGTCAGAGGTTTCCCGGTCTCGCTCGAAGCGTCGTACACAAATTTATTGCTCACGCCCTTCGGCGGCCCTCCACCCGCAGCCGGTGCCTCGCCCGCGGGCGATCCTGGCTGATGCCATGTCTTGCCGCCGTCATCGGAGCGTTGAATGATCTGGCCGAACCAGCCGGAAGTTTGCGACGCGTAAATACGGTTCGGATCCGCGGGCGATCCCTTCATGTGATAAATCTCCCAGCCGGCAAAGTGCGGCCCGCTGACGTCCCATTTTTCGCGCTTGCCGTCGGATGAAAGAATAAACGCGCCCTTTTTTGTGCCGACCAATACACGGACTTTGCTCATGTCTATCGCTCCCCTCTTATTTTCGTCTTATTGCACATCATATTTCCAAACTTAGTATTTTCATCCTGGGTCGCAAGGCATGTTTTCTATTGTGGCCCAGATTACCTTTGAAAAGGAATGAGCGTGCGCAGCTTCGCATCCCGCAAGTAAATCCCTCCCCAAAGAAATACGCCGATATAAACCGGAAATAAAATTTCACCGAAAAGTGAATTTCCGGTAGGCAACTGAATGGCCACCGCCCCGCCCAGATAACCCGTCAAAAGAATCGCGCCAAGAATGGAAGTGGATGGAATCACATAGAGCGCGAGGCACGCAAACTCAACGATTCCCAGAGGAACAGCGAGACTCAAAGGAAAATTGAGTTTAGCAAATGCCTCCACGACTGGCGCAGGCCTCATGATATGCATGACTCCATCGAAGATCATGAATGCCGTGATGAGGCCGCTGATGATTCGCCCGGCCCACACGGATTTCATCGATATCGAATCGGATGAATTCGCGGCTTGCATTACCGGATGTCCTGTTGTGCTCATAAAATATATATCTCCTTCCCGAAGCTTACGAGGAAGCCCGCTGCGCAGCTTGCTGACAGTTAATCATCCACGGTATGCCGAAGCGGTCGACGAGCATGCCGAATTTCAAGGCCCAGAAAGTGGCTTGAATCGGCATCGTGACTTTGCCGCCTTTTTCCAGCGCTTGAAACAGCCGCTCCGCTTCCGCGGGATCATCCGTATTTATAGAAACGGAAAACCCTTTTGGTTCATCGAACTTATCTAGCGGTGCATCGCTGCCCATCAAAATTGCATCCCCCACCACGAGCCGCGCGTGCATGATCTTATCGAGCCATTCCGGCGCTACATGTTTTTCCGCCGGCGTGCCGGCATGGGGAAGCATCGCTTCAATTTTCCCGCCCAGCGCCTTCTCATAAAACTTGAAGGCCTCTTCGCAATTCCCTTTAAACAGCAAATACGCATTTAATTGCATTGCAGTCTTACCTCCAAGAATTTGAAATTGAAAAATCAATTCCCCTTCACTGACTAGACGAATGGTGCTCAACAAAATCGACAACCGCCGGCAATTATTTTTTCTGCTTGGCCAATTCATTTCCTACTTCTGTGTGGAGGTCAACCGCTTTGCTCGGTGCAAAATCCTCCAGCTCGAAAAATTGGCGAACTTCGACCACGCCTTCCTGATCCTTGCCAAACGGAGCAGGGATGCGCCTGGCCCAATCGAGAGCCTCTTCCCGCGATTTCACCTTGATGACCCAGTAGCCCGCGATCAATTCCTTCGTTTCGGCAAACGGCCCGTCAATGATGGTCGTTATCCCTCCCGAGAATTTAATGCGAAATCCTTTCGAACTCGGTTGCAGGCCAGAAAGATCCACCAGCACTCCGGCCTTTACCAGCTCCTCGTTATATTTTCCCATCGCCATAAGCAGATCTTCGCCCGGCATCTTGCCAGCCTCACTGTCATTATTCGCCTTCACAATCATCATGAATCGCATGTTAATCTCCTGTTTTTAAGTAGCACAGGCTTCAGCCTGTGGGGCTTAGTCCTTGCAATGCCAAAATTCCGCAGGCTGAAGCCCGCGGTACCGCATTCACTTCCCCTGAAACGCATCTTCCAGTTTTTTAATATCGATCCTCGTCATCTGCATCAACGCTTGCATTACCCGCCCAGTTTTTTCGCGATCCGGATCGCTCATCAACTTTGGGAGAGCCGTCGGAACGATTTGCCACGAAATTCCGAATTTATCCTGCAGCCAGCCGCACTGCCGCTTTTCCCCGCCCTCGGATAGCTTTTCCCACAAGTCATCCACTTCCTGTTGCGTTTCGCAATTCGTCACAAACGAAATCGCCGGAGAAAATTTGAATTGTGGCCCGCCATTCAACGCAATGAATTCCTGCCCATCAATCTGAAACGTTGCGATCATTACGGTTCCTTTCGGCCCCGGTCCGTGGTCGCCGTAACGGTTCACCTTGCCGATTTGTGAATTCTTAAAAACGGAAACGTAAAAGTTTGCTGCTTCCTCAGCTCTTCCATCGAACCACAAAAACGGCGTAATCTTTTGCATGGCATTCTCTCCTCATGATTTGCGGCAGATCGTGAATCTCCGAGCGACCGTGGCTCCCATCCGTCGTGCAGGCCCAGCGGGCAACGCAGCGGGGTCGTAGCGAACTCCTGCATTACCTTCCCTGCTTCACAGCTTCGCGGCAGTTTGCCCCTGCTGCTTCTGATCCGCACAGGTTACTTCGTACAGTTGGCGGAGTTCGCACTCGCCGTCCGCCGCATGGCCAAGAAAGTACTTCGTCAATTCAATCGCGTGCTCTTTGGAATTCGCCTGAAGGATGGCCAGGCCGCCGATCAACTCCTTGGTCTCAGTAAAAGGCCCGTCCGTAACTATGGTATTGCCGCCGGATTTTCGAACGCGCGCGCCGGTGGCGCTCGGCATGCAGCCTTCCACGGTCAAAAGCCAGCCAGCTTTCATTCCTTCCTCGATCAGCTTGCCCATCGTGTCCATTTCTTGCTGTGTCGGGGGCAGGCCGGTTTCCTTTGTTTTGAAAACACTCAGAAATTTCATGTTCGCTTCTCCTTTGGTTTCGTTTTCAGATGGATTGCGCATTTCTCAGAATTGAGCGGTTGCCCTGTTCTACTTGTTAGTCGAACGGCCGGAGCCGATTTCGACGCCACTATTGCGATTGTTTGTTCGCTCTTGGTAATTCCTTGACGGTTTCAACTGCGCGTCCGACGAGCCCGGCCGGGAATAAATTTTCCACATCCAGGAATTGGCGAATCTCGATCTCGCATTCTTGTTTTCCTTCCGGTGCGGGAGCACGCTTGGCCCAAGCAACCGCCTCATCCAACGAATTCGCCTGGATGATCCAGTAGCCTCCAATCAGCTCCTTCGTTTCGGCAAAAGGTCCGTCGACAACGATTCGATCCTTCCCCTGGAGCTTTACACGTGCGCCCTTTGACCCGGGATGCAGCCTGGAGAGCTCGACGAGAGCCCCGGCCCTCCGCAGTTCCTGAGTGTACTTTCCGACTTCGGCTGACAACTCCTCACTCGATTCGCAACCGCACCCGGAATCCCCGCTGGTCTTGACGATCAACATGAATTGCATTTTTCATCCCTCCCATTTCGTTTGTTATAAAGGCTGAGACCCTGTTTGCTTGATTAAGAATTCCGATTAACTGTCGGCAATCCCGAAATTTCCATAACAGGCCGAATCTCCACGGTCCCCCACCGTCCCGCCGGAATGCGTCCGGCGATCCCGATGGCCTCGTCCAGATCTTTCGCATCGATCAAAAAATATCCGCCCAGCTGTTCGCGCGTTTCGGCAAACGGGCCGTCCGTCACAAGCCGCCTGTTATCGCGAACACGCACGCTTGTCGCGGTAGATGTGGGATGAAGCGGCCCCGCGTCCAGATAATGTCCAGTCTTGCTAAGCTCTACTGCGAATTGCGCCGAATCCTGGTAACACTGCGCGCGATCGCCCTCGCTCAACCCATTCTCATCCTGATAAATCAGCAGCATGTACTTCATTTCCCCTCCTGCATATAAGTCGAATAGCCCAATCCCAGATCGACATCTATACCAAAAAATAAGTAGAATCGGTCATGGCTTCTCCCGCCCGCGTAACCTCAGCGATTGAAGAAGTTTATCGAGCCGAATGGGGGCGGATCGTCGCCACCCTGATTCGCCTTTTCAGCGATTTTGACCTGGCAGAAGAATGCGCGCAGGAGGCTTTCACCGCCGCTGTGGACCAGTGGCGCGACAGCGGCATACCCGATTCGCCGCGCGCGTGGATCATTCAGACGGCCAAGCACAAAGCCATAGATCGCATTCGCCGCCGCGGTTTGTACGCCGAAAAGCTGGAGTCCTACGTCGTATCCGGCTTCATCCGCGCTGCCGAAGAGCCGGATTACGACAATGATGAAATTTCTGACGACCTCCTGCGGCTGATCTTCACCTGCTGCCACCCCGCGCTCGCTCCCGAATCGCAGATTGCGTTAACTCTCCGTACTTTGTGTGGTTTGGAAACGGAGGAGATTGCGCGAGCGTTTCTTGTCTCTCCCACTACCATGGCGCAGCGGCTGGTCCGCGCCAAAAACAAAATTCGCGAGGCGGGCATTCCCTATGTCGTCCCAGGAACAAATGACATTGCAGCCCGGCTCGATGCGGTCTTAACCGTAATCTATCTAGTTTTTAATGAGGGGTATGTGGCAACGCGAGGCGCGTCCCTGGTCCGCACCGATCTTTGCTCCGAAGCAATTCGCCTGGGTCGTTTGATTCTCGCGCTAATGGGCCCGCAGCCTCCGTCGGAAACGAAGGCTCTCATCGCGCTCATGCTCCTGCACGATGCGCGCCGCGATGCGCGGTTGGATAACGCGGGAGAAATCGTAACGCTCGAGGATCAGGACCGCACTCGATGGAACCGCCGGCAAATCAACGAAGCTTTACTTTTCATAGAAGATTTGCCGATCGGCGAACCCGGCCCCTTCGGCTTGCAGGCTGCTATAGTCGCGGTACATTGTAAAGCCGCGCGCGCCGGGGACACGGACTGGGCGGAAATCGTTCGGCTGTACGATCAATTGCTGCGCCTCCAGCCCTCCCCCATCGTCTCATTAAATCGTGCCGTTGCGATCGCTATGGTCGAGGGCCCACGTGCAGGCCTTTCGGCGATAGAGGATTTATCCAATGCGGACAATCTCAAGGACTATCACCTGTTGCACGCGGCGCGAGCCGATCTGCTCCGACGCCTCGGCATGCGCGCTGAGGCCGCGGAAAATTATTCGCGTGCGCTTGAACTCGCCACCAACGAAAGCGAACGCCGATTCCTCGAACGGCGCCTCCGCGAAATGCAGTCTCCGGTAGATTGAAAGTAGGACAGGCTTCAGCCTGTCGCTGTTGAATTTTATTCAGATTACTGACGAAATTCGCCCAAGAGCAAAGAGGATTGAAGAGTCTGTTTGAGAACTACAGAAGCATTGTAGGTCGCGGCTTTAGCCCCGACATAAGTTCTAGAAAATGACTGCGACTTTACAGGCTGCGGAAAAACCCAATACTCTGTCATTCTGAGCGAAGCGAAGAATCTCTCCTTGTTTCTTTTCCTATACTCAGATCGAAGAGAGATTCTTCGCTTCGCTCAGATTGACAAAACAAGTCCTTTATCCGCAGCCTGTTTAGCCGCTGAGGTTTCAATTTTTCAGTATTCACGCAGGTTTTTGAAAGCTGTCCCACTTAAACGCGAACCTGCTACTGCTGCCAGCCGCCACCCAGGGATTTGTAAATCTGGACCAGGGAAAGAAGTTCATTGAGCCGGGCCTGTGCCAGCCCCAGTTCAGAGGACAAATAATTGGTTTGATTGGTCAGAACTTCCAGATAATTTGTGGTTCCCGCTTCGTATCGCTTGCTGGAAAGCTGAGCGGCATCCATCGCGGCGTTCGCGAGCAGTTCTTGCTGCGCGCGGAATTGCTGGTTCTGTTGATAGCCGATCAGAGCGTCGGAAACATCGCGAAATGCACCTTGAATGATTTGCTGATAGGTCAGCACCGCTTCCTGCTGTTGCGCTTGCGCCAGGCGCACATTGGAGCGGATTTGTCCGGCAGTGAAAATCGGCTGTGTGACACTTCCCGCAAAATTCCACAATCCCGCAGGGCCGCTGAACAGATTGGTAAGCGAAGCGCTTTGAAAGCCGGCGCTTGCTGTCAGCGAAATATCCGGAAAATACGCCGCCCTCACCACGCCAATTTGCGCATTTGCTGCCACCAGCAATTGTTCCGATTGGCGAATATCCGGCCTGCGCTCCAGCAGCGCCGAGGGCAGACCGGCTGGAATCGTTGGCGGATGCGGCTGGTCGATAAGCTCCCTGCCGCGCGGCTCGATCGGCCCCGGATTGTTTCCCATCAGGATGCTGATAAAATTTTCCTGCTGCGCGATGCGCCGGTTTACATCCGTAATTTCCGCCTCAGCCGTGTAAACCAGCTGCTCTGCCTGGCGCACATCCAAAATTGAATTGATGCCGTGCTCTTCGAGCGTTTTGGTCAAATCAAGAGATTCATTGCGAGACGCCAGCGCTTTTTGCGAAATATCCAGTTCCAGATCGAGTTCGCGAAGTTGAAAATATGCGGCGGCCACGTTCGCCACGAGCGTCGCATTCACTTCCTGCTGAGCCCAACCTGTGGCGAGTAAATCCGCCCGCGCCGCTTCCGTAGCGCGCCGGTATTTTCCCCAGAAATCCGTATCCCACGATGCGTTCGCCGTGATTTGTCCGATGTTATATCCATAAGAGGGAAATGGGCCCTGCGCGGGATTGTGAAGAGCTGTGCCTGTGCCTATGGCCTTAACGTTGGGATATTGATTTGCGCGCGTAATTCCCAGCTGCGCTTGCGCCTCCAGCACGCGTGTTGCCGCAATGCGCGCATCGTAATTCTGCTGCAGCGCAACGCGAATCAGCTTTTGCAGCTGCTCATCTTGAAAAACTTCCCACCATTTTTGTTCGCCGTACGATTGGCTGGAGGCGGCGTCGGGAGACACCGTCGGTTCCGCAGGCGGCAAAGTACGATAACCTGTCGGGACATCGGTGTTTGGCCTTTTGTAATTCGGGCCGACGGTGCAGCCGCCAAGAAAAAGCGCGCACACCAATATCGAAATAGCGAACTCCGCGCGCATGATCCCAAGAATCTTCATCATCGAATTCCCATGCTCCGTTTTAGTGGCTTCTCGTGGCGCGGGCTTCAGCCTGCGGGGTTTAGTCCTTGCAAGGTCTAAATTCCGCAGGCTGAAGCCCGCGCCACTAAAACCAAAACTAAATCTCAATCCGCCGTGCTGTCGCCGGCGACAATCTGCCCGCCGGCTGTTGGAACGTGCGAGTGTCCTGAATGAAAGAACGAAGTGCGGTTCAAAACTTTTACCTGGAACTGTTCGAGGTACAAATAAATTACCGGCGTCACGTACAACGTAATGAATTGCGACACCACGAGCCCTCCGACAATCACGAGACCTAGAGGACGGCGCGAAGCTCCGTCCGCTCCGTACCCGGCCGCGATGGGCACCGCGCCGATTACCGCTGCAAGCGTGGTCATCAAAATCGGGCGGAAGCGGTCCAGGCTCGCTTCGTGTATGGCGTTTTCCGCGGTCTCGCCCGCATCCACGCGCTGTCGGGCGAAATCGACAATCATGATTCCGTTTTTCTTCACGATGCCCATCAGCATGAACATTCCGACGAACGCGTAGAGCGAAGCCTGTTCGCCAAACACATACAGCGTAAGCAATCCGCCCACGAGCGCGGTCGGCAATGTCGAAAGCACCGTCAGCGGATGGACATAGCTTTCATACAAAATCGCGAGGATCACGTACATGACGAATACGGCGAGGCCCATCAGGACGGTCAAGTCCCGCACAGTATCGCGGAACGTTAGCGCCTCTCCCTGCAGACTTGCGCGAATCGTGGGCGGCACAATTTCGGCTTCGGCCTTGCTGATATAGTTCGTGGCGTCGCCGATGGCCACATCCGGCTTCAAGTTGAAATAAATCGTAACGCTCGTGAATTGATTCAGGTGATTGACCGATTGCGGCCCAAGCGAGCTTGTCCAATCCACCAAAGTATTCAGCGGAACAAGATTTTTTCCATCATCGGACCGGATATAAAGCAGCGACAGATTGTCGGCTTGCGAGCGCTCGGAATCCTGCACCTCCAGAATCACCTGGTACTGGTCTTCCGGCTTCTTGATCAGATACAAATAATTTTGCGAATACGCGTTGCGCAATAAATTCAAAATTCGGGTTTCCGACACTCCGTAAATGCGAGCTTGATCCCGCCGGATGTTAATTTCAAGATTCGGTGTGTGATTGAAAAAGTCGGACGAGACCGTGGCGAAACCTGGATATTCCCGCAACTTGCCCATCATTTTTTGCGCGATGTCATACACTTGCTGCGAGTTCACTCCGGAAATCGCGTATGCATACTGGCCCTGGTTCTGGTTCGTCGCGCCCGTGCTGATGTTCAACACCGGCATGGGCCGAAGGAAAGCAAATATTCCTGGAATCGAGCTGAGTCTGGCGATCATCCCGCCCACAACTTTCTGAATCGGTGGCCGAACTTGTGGCGGCTTCAGGAACCCCAGCAGCAAACCCTGGTTCGACGCCAGAAATTGGCTGTTGCCCGTCAGCGTGAAGGTAGCACCGACCGCGGGATCCGCCCGCATGACAATTGCCGCCTGGTTCTGCAGCGCCCGCATTTGTTCAGGCGAAGAACCTTCCTTGCCGATCATCACGCCCCAAACAAAGCTGCTGTCTCCCACCGGCAAAAACGCTTTCGGGACTGCCATGAAAAGCAAAACCGTTCCCACCATGCAAGCGACCCAGGTCAAGGCGGAAATCCAGCGATGCCGCAGGAACCACCACAACGAATTGCCGTACACGCGAAGAATGGCTTTCTCGACTCGCCCTCCGGTCCTCTCCACGAAGTTCTGCTTGATACCGTGTCCGCGCGGTTTCAGCAGCCGCGCGCACATAAGCGGCGTGAGCGTCAGCGAAACAAGTCCAGACGCAATAATCGAAACAACGATGGTGATTGCAAACTCGCGGAAAATGCGTCCCACCAGGCCAGACATAAACACGAGCGGAAAAAATACCGCTGCAAGCGAAACCGTCATGGAAAGAATCGTAAAACTGATTTCGCGCGCGCTTTCGAGTGACGCCTCCAGCGGCTTCATCCCTCTTTCCATCAGGCGCACGGTGTTTTCCAAAAACACAATGGCATCGTCCACCAGGAATCCGATGGCCAGCGTCAGCGCCATTAACGAAAGATTGTCTAGGCTGTATCCGAATACGCGCATCGCCATGAAAGTAAGCAGCAGGGACAAGGGAAGCGCAACGGCTGGAATCAGCGTATCCGTGGCTCTGCCCAGGAAAATAAAAATTACGCCGACCACCAGGACGAAGGCAAAAATAAGCGTTGCCTGGACGTCCGCAACGGAATTGACGATGGTCTGCGAACGGTCATAAATCGGAGTGACGCGAACCGAGCCGGGAAGCTCTGCGCTGATCACGGGAAGAAGGTCGCGCACGCTCTTCGAAACGGCTACCGCGTTTGATCCAGCCTGCCGGTTCACGGCAACGACAACCGTGGCGCTCGGTTCATCGTACCCGCGCACCCAGAATCTCATCTTGATGCGTTCGTCCTGTACCGTGTCTTCCACGTGGGCAACGTCGCGCAAAAACACCGGCGCGCCATTCGTGCTGCTGACGATCAGGTCTCCATATGACCCGGCGCTCACCAGTTGGCCCTGTGGGCTCAACAATTGCGTGCCGGAAGGGCTGTCAAATTGTCCGGCTCCCGTATAACTCGTGCCGTTCTTTACGGCCGCAACCAGGTCATCAATTGAAATTCCGCGCGCCCACATTTT
Organism: Saccharimonadales bacterium (SeqCode); assembly: GCA_035486415.1. Classification (GTDB taxonomy): domain Bacteria; phylum Acidobacteriota; class Terriglobia; order Acidiferrales; family UBA7541; genus Palsa-360. Next base: position 26,703 of record DATHNC010000114.1, on the reverse strand, counting down.
CGATGGGTCAACCTTGATGCGCACGGCAGACTTCGTGCCAAACACGTTCACGCTGCTGACGCCGGGCAGGATGCTGATGCGCTGGCCCACTTGCGTTGCGCCATAGTCATAAAGGCGGCCGGCAGTAACCGAATCGCTCGTCAAAGCGATGTACAAAATCGGCTGGTCATTCGGATTAGTTTTTGAAAAGGTGGGCGGCGAAGGTAAGTCGGTAGGCAGGTTGCCGCTGGCCTGAGAAATAGCTGTTTGTACGTCGGTCGCCGCGGCATCGATGCTCTTGTCCAACGCAAATTGCAGCGTAATGCTCACATGCCCCTGCGTGCTTTGCGAGGTCACCAGTTCCAGCCCGTTGATCTGCATGAATTGCCGCTCAAGAGGCGTGGCGATGTTATTGGCTACAGTGTCAGGACTCGCTCCCGGATAATTTGCCTGCACGGAAATAACGGGATAGTCCACCACCGGCAAATCGTTCACGGGAAGGCGCAGAAAACTGAGCACACCAAAAACGATGACTGCAACTGTCAAGACCGCAGTCATGACCGGACGTCGAATGAATGGTTCTGATAGGTTCATGGTTGCCCTGCCGGAGTTGCCGCGGAAGTATCAGTCACGACGCGTACCTTGCCACCCGGCATTACACCTAACTGGCCGTTCATTACGACATGCTCCCCGGCCTGAAGTCCTTGCTCGATCACTACCATTTCACCTTGCCGCTGCCCGAGCTTTACCGGCCTCAATTCAGCCGTCGAGTCCTGTTTCACCACATACACAAAAGGACCCTTCGCCGAATCCTGTGCCGCAGCCGCGGGCACCAGCACAGCCTTTGGCAACGTAGCCAACACCAGACGCACGTTGACGAATTGCCCGGGCCACAGATGACGCGAAGGATTGGGAACGGTTGCGCGCAACAGCACGGTTCCGCTGCTGCTTTGCACGGAGTTATCGACAAACGTGAGTTGCCCGATCTCAGGCTTCGGTTGATCCGGCAAGCGCACTTCCGCCTTGAGCGCGTGCTTGGCCAATTCGCGCTGCACGAGTGAGAGATCGCCTTCCGTCGCAGTAAAATCGGCGTAGATCGGGTCGAGCCGCTCAATCGTCAGGAGCGTCGTGGAGTTTGCCGTCACAACGTTGCCGTTATCCACAAGCCTGTGCCCCGCGCGCCCTTCGATCGGTGAGTGAATCGATGTGTACTCCAGATTCAGTCGTGCGGATTCCAACGCGGCTTCGTTCTGTTTTACCTGCGCTGAGCACACGTCCACCGCGTTTTTTCGCGTGTCGTAATCCTGCCGCGCGATGGCCCGCGATTCGATCAGGTCTTTCACGCGCGCAAATTGAACTTGCGCAAAATCCAAAGCCGCTTTCGATTGCGCAAGGTTCGCCTGTGCTGCATCCAGCTGTGCTTCAAACGGACGGGGATCGATCGTGAAAAGCAGATCGCCTTTCTTCAGTTCTACACCGTCCGCGAAATGTATTTCCGTGATCTTTCCCGAAACCTGTGGCTGCACGGAGACAACCTCACGAGCCACGGTATGGCCCACTTCGTCCAAATACAGCGGCACATCCTGAGACACGGAGGTGGCAACCGTCACGGCGGATGGCGGCCGCTCCATCGGAGGGGGATCTTTTTTCGCACAGGCCGTCAGGAATATTCCCAAAGCACACGCCAGATAAAATGTATGGTGCCTGCGGAGCATGAATCTCCTTCGTTCTCCAAAATGTTAAAAGCTGGATTATATATACTACGCCACCCTGAATCAGATGTTTCAGGATGAATTTCGTACCAATTATTTTTGCCCCGGTTTCCTGGCGTCAAGCTAAAGGAATAGACGAGAGCGTTTTAGGAGGAACAGCGATTGACTCGACGTTTTTAAAAAAAACATCCAAAGGCTCCCAGCCCAATACAGGCAGCCTCCAGCAAACCCAATGGCAGTTTACGCGCTTTATTAATCCGCCATTCTCCCTCAAGGAGCAGAAGGGTATCCGCGGAAAATGATTGAAATTTTAATGAAGCGCACCCATACCATTAAATTTTGCCACAATTATTGTGGCACGGCATACTTTGCGAAGTCGCAATTCAAAATTATGCAGATTGCGCGCGCGATTGCTGCTTCACGCAGACTTTGTTCGTCAGCTCGATGAGTTGTCTCAGGTTCCACCACTCTTCATCACTCATCAATCTGCCCTCAGGACTCGAAAAATAGATGGAAACGAATCCTTCAGTCGAGAGCGGAGATCGGACGATCAACTGCGTTTTTTGGCTTTCCGGCAATGCATCGGACATGGGCTGTACCTCCAGATGGGCGCGGATTCTATCACGAACACGACCCTAAATCTTTAATAATGCATTAACAATGGAAGGGTCATTCGTATTGAACTGAATTCCCAAATTGAACCAGGATCGGTTCAAAACCCGGCTTCAAATTCCTTAAACCGCCTCTCGAGCTCCCACTGCTCTTTCGCCTTTGCATTGGAATCGAGGAAATTCGCGCAACCGGGGGAGGGCTTCATGCCGCCCAGGGTATCGGATGCACATGGAGCGGCGGGCCGGATGAAAACGTCTGGCTCGCGCCACAGGCTCGCTCCCGGCAAAAAAATGTGCTCTAGGCCCGTTCGGACCATTTGCTTCAAGTCTGCATAGCTGAGGGCATAGGTCTCCGCAGCACGCACATATTCATGCGTCAAATTGATGCGTGACACGCCTTCGTCGTCTGTAGAGAGCGACAGCGGCACATGATACTTACGGTAAATGGGCAGTGGGTGTTCGTTTCCTTTCACGCCCAGGATAACATCATTGCTCGTCAGATTGATTTCCACCATCACGTGCTTCGCTGCCATTTCCTTCAGCAGGTCATACGGACGATCCTCATGCATCACGTCAACGCCATGACCAATTCGTTCAGAATGTGCGACTTCCACGGCAAGGCGGATATGGCAGCAAAGTCCTTCGGGCGGCACCAGTCCGGGCGCAAGCTCTCCGGCATGCAGGTTGATGTGAGGTTTGGGATATACACCGTGCAGGTATTCGACGAATTTCATCTGCAGCTCGTAATCCGCCATAGGTGTCGAATTGTCCTCGGGTTGAACGTATGTGAGACCTACGAAACGCGGGTCAGTAGTAGCGACTTCAAATCCGAGCAGCGTTTGAGCGAAAACCTGCTGCTTAGGAAAGTCTCTTAGAATCTGATAGATATAACGAATTTCAACCTCGCATGCAGGTGCCGCCTGGGGCGTGCCGCAATGTTCGATCAGCCGCCGGGAAGCCTCGGCATCGTCGCGCTCTTTCCTGGCAACCGCAATGTCATCAGTCAGGTGAGCGGCGAGCAGCGCATCGCGCATTTTAGCCAGATCATCTTGCCAGCCGACCTGATTAGCAATTCCTATGGTGTGCCCGAAGTCCGGCGTTTCCATAATTTCAAGGTATTGTTCATTCTGAGCGGCGGCACGAGACGCTATTTCGTCTAGTCGTTCGCCGGAGTGACGATTAGAAGTCCCTCCAAATTTTCCAAACGTCTCGAAAAAGCGGTCATGGCCATTCGTCCCGGTGGCGGGAACGAATGTGCGCATGGAAAAAGCATCGACCAGCGCGTCATACAGAGGTTGATTCGTGAGCGCTTCCGCGGCCCCCACTTGACCTACGCCGCACGTAGGCGCAGGAGGCACAAAGGCGTGAGTCTTGAGATCCACGCATAGACCGTCTTCGGCTCCGTCACGGATAAAAGTTTCGGCGTATATCCCGCCTGACTCATGGTAGTGCAGGTCCGCGCCTTTGGGCATGCGACGCAGAAACGCTTCCAGCTCCATCGGATTCGCTCGCGCGGCCTCATAGGCGCGGGATGCGCGCTGTTCGGCTGATCCCGCCGCCGCTGTTGTTTTTTCTTTGGCCGCGGTTTGCGCGAAGGCTAGAATTGGCAGGAGCAGGAAAAGCCCTGTCCCTGCGGGCCTTAGAAGCCTGGGAAGAAGGGGCAGCGGAAACCGCGTAGGTTGTGTGCTGGGCACGTTTCTTTTCCTTTCGCAAAAGGTCGCTACAACTTGGAAGCGTTTCAAATGTAGTGGCACGACATGTCGTGCCACTACTGCGGCGCATGTGGAATTTTCGATTGACGCTCATCCCAATGCTCCACAATGTCGCGGACTACCTTATCGCCTACGCGTTCCGCCGCCTCGAGCGAGGGCAGAAACGCGGGATAATTTCCAGCAGCCATGCTCTTCAGCGTCTCCGCAGGAGTTTCGCCGGGCGCCTCGCGATCAAAATTGCTCACGGTTCGCAGAACGAGGACGCGGTTGATATCCACACGGCCCGCTTGGGCTAGAAACGTCAGTGCCTGCATCGTTCCCGTGTCTTCCATCGCGGCGACCATGAAATTGCCTTCTCCGCCGGTGTAATACTTCGTCCAATCGTTGGCCCATTTATCCATTCTCTTGCCGTGCCAGAATGTGCCGCCAGACATGGTGTCGCCGCGCGTCACAAAAGGCGGCTTCATTGCGTATGGAAAGCCCGTGTATTTCATTCGCGTGGCACGCATTTCTTCGTTATCCGCAAGAGGAACGCCCTTCGACAGTTGATACGCCCAATCGACCAGGTCCTGATTAAGCGTGTAGGCTTCGCCGTCCAGCTGCGTCTTTACGGGCTCTTCATATGGCGTCGCCTTTCGCAAGGGAACATAACCTGTTGGCCAGTCCGCGGGAATTTCGCGCGCATCGATTTCATAGGCGATATCGCCATCAATCACGTGATTTGCCCAAACCGCGGAGCCAAGCGATACATCGGCCGGATCGCCGCCCCCGATCCCGGCAACCACCCAGTATGCTTTGGAAAGATCGAAGCGCGGATCGAGCCCTAGCGCCATTACGGATGCCGCAGCCTTGGCCGTCGCTACGCCTGTTAGCAGGCCGAGCACTCCATCCTTATTCATGCGCACGTGATGATAGCCGGCGGGGAGGGGAAGAACCTGGTCCAGATGTTCGCGCTCAACCCATAGCTGGTATTCGCCGGGAATGTCGCCCGTATCTTCTCCGACTTCAAACATGGAGACAACGACGACCTTCACCTGAATTGTTTTGATCGGAACAATTTTAGGCCGCTTCGGCGTTTTCCTTCGGGAATAAAGAGGGGCGGCAAGGAAACAAAGTAAGATGAAAAACCCTGACGAAAATTTAAGAAGGCGACACACTATTCTCTCCTCGGCGGCGCATTTGCTTTCTTTACCCAAGCAGGGTAACTGAGTTTACATCAATGCGCGCCGCGGAGAGTTTCTGTATGAATTTTAATTCGTGATTCCTGGCATAGGGATCAGGGCATGGAAGAATCGAACGGACGAATACTTGATTTTATGTGAAGCCGGACAGGACCGACCGTCAGGCGGTCAGGCCTTCGCCGCTCGCGACAACCCATCCTGCGAAAACCATCGCTTCGGGGCTGGACTTTCAAAAGTTGGAATCGTTTGAGGAGTTCCCTCGAAGGTAACGATTTCTTTTGTGCGATAGGGCTTTTCCTTTTGGCATGAAGGGCAGCGAAGGTTGAATACTTGGGACCTCGCCTCCATTCCCTCCGCATCAGTCTCGGAGGACTGAAGGCTCCCGACGATAGCGGGAACTGGAATTGCCCCCTTGCAATGCAGGCAAACGACTCCGCGAAATGTTTGGGGCTGCGTTTCAATCTTCATAATTAAACCTCGCATCGAATTAACCTCATTCAGGGACAAGACAATGCTACTCCATAGGGTCCGGATGGTCTAGTCGGATAAAAAGCAAAAACTGTGGAAATGCAGGAGTGACTGATTGCGTTCCTTGCGCTGCCGTAACTATATTACAATGAATAGCTTAGTGAAATTCCGGATTCTGCCGATCTCCCCCTCATTTTTCCATTTCCACAGGATTTGTTCCTCTCCCCTCTGCATCGCCGTCATGAAAGAGGGGGCGTGGAAATGGGCAGAAGGAACGGAGTGACAATGGAATTTTCGCCAAAATCATCTCATCGACGACAAAAATTCAATCATTTTTCGAAAAGTACACACGGCATTGGCGGGCTCCTAACTTGAATTTATCCACAAATTAATGCCGATCCTGTATCCTTTGAAATAAATCCACCGAGCAACAAGATCTTGAAATGATCCGATGCCTGGAAAGATACATGAAACCCAAGAAAATGAAATTGGCCCGCCAACCGATCTACTTTCTCGCTGCAATATTTAGCATTGCTGCTTTCGCCGCGCCAGCGCGGACGCAATCCGCGTCGACGTTTTCAATTCAAAGCCGGACGAACCCAAATACAGAGCAGCATTTCATGGTGTATCGCGACGGTGTTCACATTGAAGTCATCGCGCAGGGAAACGGTCCAGTAATAGTCATCTTGCCGTCGCTGGGAAGGGGAGCTGAAGATTACGGAGTCGTCGCTGACCTGCTTGCACGGGAAGGTTTCCGAGTTTTGCGGCCGCAACCGCGCGGCATCGGCAAGAGCACCGGACCCATGGCCAATTTAACGCTGCACGATTTTGCCGCCGACATCGCTGCAGTAATCGAGCACGAAGGCAAAGGCCCGGCCATTGTGGTTGGCCATGCCTATGGGCATTTTGTAACGCGCATGCTGGCCACGGATCGGCCTGACCTCGTTCGTGGAGCGGTGCTCGCGGCTGCGTCTGCAGGAAAGGTCCCGGAAGGCGTCCACGAGCCGTCTGTTTCGCCGGATGTGCGTGAAGCTATTGAAAAGAGTGGAGATATGTCCTTGCCGGTGTCCGAGCGGCTCCACTATCTGCAACTTGCATTCTTTGCCCCAGGGCACGACCCACACGTATGGCTCACGGGGTGGCACGCGGAAACCGAAAAGGCGGAAAACACAGCGTCGCGCGCCACTCCCGTAGATGAATGGTTCGCGTGTGGCACAACGCGCGTCCTCGATCTGCAAGCGGAAAATGACGCGGTAGCACCGCGCAAATTTGCGGGCGTTTTGAAAGCTGCACTCGGAGACCGTGTCACCGTCGTAGTCATTCCCTATGCCGGACACGCTTTGGTACCTGAGCAGCCGCAAGCCATGGTCAGCGCCATCGCCGCATTCGCGCGAACTTTAAAATAATTTCCCATTTTGACAAAGCAATGATGGCCGTTCCGCCGCACGGCTGATAGAAAGTTTCAATTCGTGGATTTGGCTTGCCAGCGGCGTTAAAATATAGCTGTGGGGGGATTCGCGAGTCAGAGCGATAGAAGAAGCTCGACTCGCCGATTTCAGGAGGGAAACTATGTATTGCAATCGATGCAGCGCAGAAATTGCTGACGACGCTAATTTTTGTTCTTCTTGCGGTGCGCGGCGGTATTCCAGAACTTCACACAAGCAATTGACGCTTTCGGTCAGAGACAAGAAAATTTCCGGAGTTTGTGGAGGCATCGCGGAATATCTGGATGTGGACCCGACAATCGTGCGCTTGATTTGGGTGGCGCTGTCCGTTGTGCCCGGAGGATTTATTGGAGGAGCGCTGGCTTACGTCCTGGCCTGGGGCATCATTCCCAAAGCTCCAGCGTTTGTACCGACGGCAGTGGCCTCATCGCAGCCCTCGGTAAAGACGAGTTGATGGGTTCGGGTAAGATTTAAGTGGCGCGGGCTTCAGCCTGCGGGTTTTAGTCCTAGGAAGGCCTAAATTCCGGAGGCTGAAGCCCGCGCCACCAAAAGATCAAAGCTCGACGTGCAGGCGCAGCGCGGGAGCGAGCACCGGGCCGCGGTCGCGGTTATAGCCAGGATTGTTGATGTGTTGTAGATCAAATGAAGCGAAGATGCCGCGCCACACATGCGCAGTGTAGTAAGCTTCCTCGATCGTTTCACGCCCGTAGTTTAAATTTCCGTCGCCGAGAACGAAGCCGAGTCCGCCGAGGCGAAGATATTGCTGATGGTCACGCGAAATTCCATTGGAAATAAAGGCCAGTCCTGTGCGATCCAGTTTTCGTTTCCACGGAGTTCCGTTCGCGCTGGCACCGACTTGCACCGTTTCATCGTCTTCCGTGTAGGCATAGGATTCGTGTTGGCCTTCATTCCATCCCCATCGGGAAAATAAACCCAGCCAATCGGTAAGCGGCTGCTCGAGGTTCACGCCAAAACCATACTTCAGAGTGGTCTGCAAGGGATGGGCGGTAATGACCGGAGGTTGAGGTGGAAGCGCATTTGCAACCGCCACGCTGTAAATGCCCATGTTGGCGTGGTTCGCATAACCGAGCAAACGAATGACAGACTCACGATGCGGGACGAAGGAATGGTGCAACTCGAGTTCGACATTTTCAGAGTGCGCGCGGGCTAAATCCGCATCAAGGTTGATTCCGTTCGCTACTTTGGGCATCAATGCTTCCGCGAATCGAAAAGCCCAGTGGCGGTCGTCATATTCAAACATCGCGGCATAGGTATAGCCGCGCGTGTCAGCCGCATAGTCATAAGCGCCGTTGTTATCCAGTGTCCAATTCATGAACTGAAAATTGCTGTCAGACCCGTACTCGTTCACATCAAAAAAATCCACAAGACTGAATTTTCCAAAACGAATTTCCAGCCGCCGCACCGGCAATTCCTTAAAGAGCGATAAGGGAGTTCTCTCGGACGGCGCTTTTTCTTTGCTGAGCGGAATAATCTGGTGCCACATCAGGCGCGCCACGTACGGAGCTTTGCTGAGGGTCGGGTTGCGGACCACGTCCAAATTTGTGAAACCCGCAAGTCCGAGCGCCTCCCCAATTCCGTGCCCGCCGGTTTCCTGAACATCGAGCAGAATTTCCGAGCTGTCGTTGATGCGCAGGCCCGTAAGCAAAGTGAGCACACGCGAGGAAGCATCCTGCGCTTCGGGCGTAAGGCTATTCGGTCCCTGGTAGGGAGAACGAAATATCGGATGCCATTGCGTAATAATATTGGCCTGACCGGAAAGCCAGATGCGATCGGATTCAAAATGTGGAAATAGAGTGGTGCTTTCGTCGGAAGGGGAATCATCGGGTGGCTCGGGGGCGGATTGAACGGGTGGTTTATCCGCCAGCGTATCTTGTGCCTGCATGCACACTGGAGCCGACAGGCGAAGCCCCGCCAGGAATAGAAATGAAATCGCGAATTGTATAGAACGATGACGCATATTCTCCCAAGTAAATGAGAATCGCGATCCCACCATTACATCATGGCCTGATCTGGTACCTAGATGAACAGAATGTAAAAACAGAGACGGCGGGGTTTGCACCCCGTCCGTCTCGTTTACGCTTATAAATTTGTCTTACAAATGTATTCGACATCCTCTTCGGCTCGTGCTGCCGCAAGAGATGGCTCATGAACTCTGGCCTGCGAATCAAACATGGTCATCGATGGATCGATCCACACCTGAATGAGCGGGGCATTCTCGCCCTCGTGTGCGCGGATCCAAATGCAATACAGGCTTGGTCGCGGCACGGAATTCCTGCGTCCGGTGATGATGTTAAACATGGTCCCTCCTTTGAAAACAAATGGGTCGCGGCCTTGAAGCAGCGCGTTCTCCGGTCTATTTATTTTTTGGGAGGGAATAATTGCCGCGAAATCTGTGAATCCCGCCCGCTCTTTTTACCTTCCATCCGAGCGAGCAGAAACTTGGTGCAGCGAAGCTTATGCTATATTCGCTCGTGAGGAAGGGCCGGAAAGCTTATACCGTTCGGATGATCCGGTTCTTGAATAGGCAAATCCATGTGTTGTCATTTCCTTTCGGGCTTTTATATTTCAGCCCCGTTTCTGTGATACCATACCCCTATAGGGTAGTCAACAAAAATGTCCCATTTATCGAGAGAAAAACTGGACCTGCTGACGCGCACCAAGAAAATCGTGGGGCAGCTTGAAGCCGTGGGCCGCGCGCTGGACCAGGACGAGCCTTGCACCGAAGTGCTGCAGCGCCTGGCCGCGGCGCGCGGCGCGATCAACAGCCTTATGGGCGAGCTGATGGAAGACCATATCCGCAACCACATGCCCCGCAAAACAAAATCCGCGGAGGAAGCCGCGGACGATCTGATCGAAATTGTTCGGACGTATTTGAAATAAGCGCTGCATGCACAAAGAGTTCTCATCGCAAATAAACTTCGAGAAAATCAGTCCGATCCGAAACAATTTGTGCCTTGCTCACATCGAGTCGATGTATTTGGATTTATCCGTAGGCTTAAGGTCCTGTCATCTCGTAAATAGCTCTATTCAGACACCTGATAGGACTTCAGGGGCTAAACAGGCCGCGGAGAAACCCGATACTCTGTCATTCTGAGCGAAGCGAAGAATCTCTCCTTGTTTCTTTTCCTATGCTTAAATCGAAGAGAGATTCTTCGCTGCGCTCAGAATGACAGAACAAGGCCATTTTTTCGCGGCCTGTGAAGCCGCAACCCACAATGACTTTTTATGAGATTGCTTTATTTAGCAGGACAGGAAGGATTTGATTTGCGGAAATTTTGGCGGGTTGGGTAGAGCGCTTACAGACCCGATCTCTCGGGGCCGTCGTCCCCGCAGCGCGACTCCCAACCCACGGTCATCATGCGGGAGTGAAACGGTTGGCTCAATGGGCTTGAAGACTCAAAAAAGTTGGGACCGGGGTTTTAGTACTAGGTCAGCGAAAGCCACTTTAGAAGTTTCTAGGTTTTGGGCACTGAGACACCATCTTGGAGTTCCTAACTATTGTATACAAAGTACTTAGAGGCTCGTTTTATTCAATGATCGCGATCTTGTTGGCTCCGGACAGAGGTAACCAGAGGCGGCCTTTTGCGTCACGGGCCATTCCCGACGCTGCCGAGTTAGCTGCAGGCATAGGATACGTCCTGAATACTTCGACCGCAGGGTCAAAGCGAACTAAATTGTTTGCGTCCTTCCCGCTTTCCTCATACCAGATCTTTCCGGCCGTATCTGCGCCGATCCCGTCTGGAGCGGAATGAATTCCGGAGGGACTGTCCCAGAATTTAAATTTTTTGTCGGCCAAAGTAATGCGGCCCAGCCGTCCACCGCCGAAATCCGTGAAGTAGATCGCGCCGCCTACGGCAACCATGCGGCGGGGTTTCACGTCACGGTCCGCGGGGGTAAATTCCGTCATCGTTCCGGTGGCGGGATCCATGCGGCCGAGTTTGCTGCCTGAAAGCTCACAAAACCAAAGGGCGTGATCGTCCGCTGCGACGATTCCGTAAGGATGCGCATTCTGCGTGGGCACGCCAAATTCGGTGATGATTCCGCTGTGCGTGTCTACTCGTCCGATGACGTTGGAATTTTCAGCAGTAAACCATACGGCGCCATCCGGGCCGACAGCGAGCGAGAACGGATCCCTTACAGTGGGAGGCGTGAACTCCGAGATAGCCCCGCTCTTTGGATCCATGTGGCCAATTTTTCCGGAATTGTTCTCCGCAAACCAGATTTCGCCTTGATTATCGAAAACCAATCCGGTTGGCGAAGAGTCCGCGGTTGGAATTTTAAAAAGTTTCCATTCTTCGTTATTCGGATTGAAGCGCGCGATGTGCCCAGTCTCCTCGAGCGTAAACCAGGCATTGCCGCTTGCATCGATGGCAGAGGCTTGAGGCACCGATCCCGAGACCGGCGCATCCCAGATGCGCATCGCGCCCTTCAGTTCGGCGCCGATGGGGGCGACGGGCGGTTTGAACGCCAGCCGAAGGGTAACATTCGTGTCCGAGCCGGGGCGCACCAGAACGTTGTGTTCCCACTCAGACCAGGAGCCATTCGCAGAGGCGCGCAAATCGTAAAAACCGGTGCGCAACGGTTCGATATGAAACTGGCCATGCGCATCACTATGCAACACGTGCGGGGTTTCGCCATCGGCCACTTGCCATAAAATCTGCGCATCGGCCACAGGAACGCCTTTTGCGGTGACAACCTTACCATCCAGGCCGCCCGGCTTTTGCTTAGCGACTTTAGGCATTTGCGCCCATGAGCTGGCGCACACAAAGCCAGCTGAGCACACGACCATCAGGACATGTCGAGCCATACGGCGCAAAGGGATTGGCCTCCGGAAACTTTTCCTCTTTAATTTTACCTTGCAGGGGCTAGTGAGTGGGGGTTACGGCGGGGAGATTGTTCAATTCATTACGAACGACTTCGATGGCCTGTGATGGGGGACCGATGTGGCGATAATGGGTGATTTCCGTGCGCTCGTGGATGCCAAAGGGGAACATGACTTTACGGCCATCCACATTATACGTGTAGACCGTCGGGAGCCAGACTCCCGGCACGATTTCTTCCTGCTCCATTACGACGTGGCCGCCGCGATACACTTTTCCGGCAATGCCTCCGGCAAAGGGAATGTCGCTTGCAATGTCGCCTTCGAGGCGCGCGAATTGCGCCTCGGTTTCGTCCACCCAGAGGACAGCGTGAACGTGCTGAAAACTGGCTGCGAAACGATTGATAGGCTCGTAGTCGGGATTGGGATCGAGCAAAAATTTTATGAAAGTGTGAGGTCCGTTCGAATCGGTGCGCGTTTCGCGGCCCGCCCAGGTGATTCGAAAAGCCTTCATAGCGGTATCTACCAGATCGGAACGATCGCGGCGACGCCGTTCGTATTTTGCCAGATCCTCCTTGTAGTGATCGTTCGGATGAATGGCGAGCCCGAATATGTTCAAAGCGATCTGGAGCTCGTTGCGATATTCTTCCGGGGTGACAGGAACCCCATGTTCCGCCATTTTTAGTTTTACGTTGCCAACGGTTGAGGGCATGATGCGCTCAGTAATGTCGGAAATGACATCCGCGTTTTCGCCGCTACGGGCAATTCTGTGTTCAATTCGTTCGAATTCCTGGAGCGCCTGATCGTCACGATGCTGGTTCTGGATGGCCCGGACGATCAACGCGTGAATCTGATCGGCGCTGGGGGCGGGATTGGCGGTGATGATTGCTCCCTGGCCACCTGCGAGTGTCTGAGCATAAGACACACTAATCCAGGAGACAACCGCGATCAAACATGTTCCGACAGCTGCTAGATGGGTTCTCCGAATCATGAGTCGCCAAGCGCCGCCTGCAAGACTGGCCCCTCCACAGACATCTACTAATGAGATTCTACGGTGAATGGGTCGGTTGCACTCGATTGTTTCGGAAATAACACATTTGAATGGGGGTGCCTTTAGATATGAAAAGGGGCGCCCTGATTACGAACCGGGGCGCCCCCCAATTCGAATAGATATTTACCGTAGATTATTTTATTCGTAACATGGGCTTGCGTTACTAAAGGCCCCTAATGCAATTCATGAAATATGTCCGAAACGCAAAATTAATGGCACTCAGGATTTATTTTGTTCGGGGCGCTTTCGTGGCGGCTGTTTTTCTTCTAATGGCGCACGGAAGCAACGCTCAGGCCCTGACGCCTGCGTGGGTGGAGTTGGGCGAAGGCGGCAAGATGTTTGCGCGAATTGTCGTAAACATGCCGCAGGATTGCCCCGCGATTCAGATCGATGGGGTGAGCAAGCCGATGGCGCTTCGGCCCAACATGCCGGGCGGCTTGCGGCCCGCGTGTGAATTTGAAATTCCGGCCAGCGCAAAATCGGCTTCGGTAAATTCTCATACTCTGGCGCTTCCAAGAAACAACCCTACGGAAGTGATTACAATTGGCGACACGGGTTGCAGAATCAAGGGCCAGCAAATTCAGGCGTGCAACGATGCCGCCGGTTGGCCTTTTCGAGAAGTTGCATCGAGTGCCGCAGCCGAAAAAGCAAATTTAATTATTCACGTCGGCGACTATCTGTACCGCGAGAGTCCCTGCCCGGAGGCATCGACGGCACAGTGCGGAGGCAGCCCCGCAGGGGATAATTGGGATGCGTGGAATGCGGATTTTTTTGCACCCGCCGCGGAACTTTTGAGCGCCGCTCCCTGGGCTTTTACGCGCGGGAACCATGAAGATTGCAATCGCGCTTGGCGAGGCTGGTTCTACTATCTGGATCCACGGCCCTGGGACGGAAAATGTGAAGAGTACTCCGCGCCGTACTTGATCAAGCTCGGGAATTTTCAGCTGGCGATGCTTGATTCCGCTTCGATCAATGAAAATGTGGTGGACGAAGAGGAATTGCGAATTTTCGGAATGCAATTGGCTTCGCTTCAGGCGAAGGGCTCGTGGCTTGCGACGCATCATCCATTTTGGGGATTCTACCCGGACCGTCGCAGCGGTTTGCCGAAACCAACGACTCCAGTGCTCGAAGAGGCCTGGGACAAAGCCTCGCCAAAAAATTTCAGTTTGATTCTCTCCGGGCACGTTCATCTATTTGAATACGTCAGCGTGGACAACGGGCGCCCGCCCCAAATTGTTGCAGGGGATGGCGGCACGCAAATGGATGTGCCAATCAAAATTTCCGTGAAGGGCACGACGATCCGTGGCGCGACGGTTAACGGTGGCCGGATGAACGGACAATTTGGGTACACGATGCTGACCAAGGAAGGGAAAAACTGGCATCTGGAAATGAAAGACCGGTCTGCGAAGGTGATGGTAACGTGCACGGTTCCCGAGAGCAGCGAGAGTTGCCAGAGCGTGGGGACGGATTGATTTTTTTGTTTTGTCGCGGGAGTTTTTGGTTTTAGATTTTTGCTTTGTTTGACGGCATTCCACTGCCCTGTATATCTCACTTCGCAATTGGCGGAAAAGCCTTGCCTCTGATCCTTCGTTTTCACTCAGGACGAGAGAGGCGAGCAACAAATGCTTCTCGTTTCGCGTTTTGCGGTGTCAACGCTTACAATTAGCACTTCTATGCCTCGCCCTAGTCAGCCACAAACACCTGTTACAGAATCCGAAGTTTTAGCGCAACTTGCTCGATCGCGCGGTCCGCAGAGTCTTCGTGAAATTGCGGCGGCGCTCGAGCTGCGCCAGTCGGGACGCCGCGCACTCATCAAGCTCACGCGAAAAATGAAGATGCGTGGGGAAATTATCGAATACCCGAACCGTCGGATTGGTTTGCCCAAGGAAAAGCAGGGAGCGCAATACGCGGAGGCGCCGCGAAAGGGTGCGCCGCAGCGTCACGGTTCGGACGAGCGGCAGCAGGCACGTGCGGAATCGCGCCCCGTACGGCCTGAAGCGAATCAGCTGACGGGGCGACTCGTTGCGCATCGCGACGGCTACGGCTTCGTTGTACCGGATACGCCGCGAAAAGATTTGGAAGGCGATCTTTTTATCGGGCGCGATGCGATGGGCGATGCGATGCATGGCGATCACGTATTAGCCAGCATTGAGCACCGCAAACGATTTGGCGATGGCGCAGGACCGGGACGAGCCGAGGGACGCATCTTGCGCGTGATTGGACGCGCGCACACCACGGTGGTCGGTTTGTTCCGGTACGGATCGCGCGGCAATACCGTCGCGCCATACGAATCACGGCTGCTGCAGGAAATTATTATTCCTCCAGGCGATGAGCTGACGCCGGAACTGCAAGGGAAGCTGGGCGCGCATCCGCCAAGGCGCGGCGTGCGTTTGCCGGAGCTTGATGGCGCGGTGGTAAATGTGGAGATGACGCGATTTCCTCGAGGCGGCGTGGCCCCGGCGGGACGCGTGATTGAAATTCTCGGGCGTCCGGGCGAATTTGGCGTGGACGTGGAAATTCTGATTCGCAAGCATCACCTGCCGCATGAATTTTCCGCGGAAGTGCTGGCGGAAGCCGCGGCGGGAGCTCATCCCGTGACCGAGGCGGAGCGGGAAGGGCGGCGCGATTTCCGCGAATTGCCGATTGTTACGATCGATGGGGAAACGGCGCGCGATTTCGACGATGCCGTTTACGTGAAGCAGCTTGAAAACGGCAACTGGCAGTTGCAAGTGCACATCGCCGACGTTTCGCATTACGTGCGGCGCGGATCGGCGTTGGATCGCGAAGCGCGGCTGCGCGGCACTTCAGTTTATTTTCCGAATCGTGCTGTGCCCATGCTGCCGGAAGAATTGTCGAACGGAATCTGTTCGCTCAACCCGAAGGAAGATCGCCTGGTGATGAGCGCGATCATGGAGCTGGATGCGAACGGCGAAATAGTCGCGTCGGAATTTGCGCGTGGCGTGATTCGGTCGGTGGAACGCATGACGTACACGGCGGTGAACGCCGTGCTACAAAATGACGCGGCCGCCATCGCACAGTACGCGCACCTCGCCGATCATTTTCGCGCCATGCGCGACCTTGCCTTGATTCTGAATGCGCGGCGCGCGCGGCTTGGGTCCATCGATTTCGATTTGCCGGAGCCGGTGATTGAATTCAACGACGCCGGGCAGATGATCGGGGTTGTGCGGAGCGAGCGCAACATCGCGCACCGGCTGATCGAAGAATTCATGCTGACGGCGAACCAGGCTGTGGCGAGGTATCTCGAATCACGTGGCATCGGCTCACTGCATCGCGTGCACGAGAAACCGGATCCCAAGAAAATTCTTGAATTTGAGGCCATGGCCCAGACGTTTGGATATTCGCTGGGCATTGAGAATCTTGCGGAGCGACGCCTGGAAGTGAAGCACGGAAGTTCGCGGCAGCAGAAATTCGATCGCGGCGCGCGGCATGGGCGGCGCGGAGGCGGACGCGAAAAGCCGATGACGGTTTCGCTGCCGGGCGTGATGGACATCGCTATTCGTCCTTCGCATTACCAGCGCCTTGCGGAAAAAATCGCAGGCAAGCCCGAAGAGCGCATCGTATCTTTTCTGATGCTGCGTTCGCTGAAGCAGGCTCGGTACGCCGCAGATGCGCTGGGACATTTTGCGCTGGCGTTTGACGAGTACACGCATTTCACTTCGCCCATACGCCGCTACCCGGACTTGATTGTGCATCGCGTGTTGAAATGGGCGCTCGATCATCCGGAAGCGAAGCCCGCGCCGAAGCCTCAGTCTTATGGGAGCGTCAGCAAAGACGATCCCACGTTCGGACCGTATCGTCGCGGTGAACTCGAAGCGATTGCCGTGGAAACTTCCGAAACCGAGCGGCGCGCGGAAACGGCCGAGCGCGAGCTAATGGCCTGGAAAACGGCGCAGTTCATGGAACAGCATCTGGGCGAAGAGTACGAAGCGCTGATTATTTCCGTGCAGAAATTCGGATTTTTTGTGGAGCTGACGGAGTTGTTTGTCGAAGGCATGGTGCCCATCGACCGCATTCAGGAGTTGACGGGCGAGCATGTTTTCTACCGCGAGCAGGATCATGCCATTGTGAGCGGGAGCGGACACGGCGCGCGCAACGCGTCGCGCGGTTCGCAAGACGGAAGCCGCAACAAAAATCCAAAGAAAAAATCTGGCCGCGGCGCGTCCCGGTCCGATCAATCCGGTCATGTGTGGAAGCTCGGTGACCGCATTACGGTGCGCGCGGAACGCATCGATCCGATCCGCCGGCGGGTGGAATTTTCCATTGTGTAGGAAGTTACCAACTTGTCAGGACTTCAGCGGCTCATAGGGTCTGTCTGAGAACTGCAAAATTGGAAGCTCAGCGATTAAACAGGCCGCGGAAAAACTCATGCTTTGTCATTCCGAAGGGAGGTATTTGCCCGAAGAATCTGCTGTTTCCTGGAAGCCGAGAAGAAAAGCAGATCCCTCGCTTCGCTCGGGATGACAGAAAGTACTTTTTCTGGAGCCTGTAAAGTTGGACTCATTTTACTGAACTTATGTCGTGGCTAAAGCCACAACCCACAAAGACTGTTGTGCGATTCACCAAGACTATTTCTGCGACACTCCAATTCCGGAAGCAGGCCGCGCGCATTGAAACTTTTTAATGCCAGATTTTGAGGGAATTAAAAATTGTCAATGAGGTTAGGGCCAATGAAGCGATTGCTTAACATTGGCCCCTTCCGGAAGTAGAAGCTAACGCTTACTTCGCCTTTGGTTGGAACAGGGCTAGGGTGGCGCCGGTGGGATCGATCAGGATGCTGAACGAGCCCACGCCCATGATTTCCGTTACGTCCTTTACCACGTTGGCGCCAAGCGATTTTGCTTTCTTGGTTGAGGCGGCAACGTCGTCGACATGAACGTAGGCAAGCCACATCGAAGGCGCGCCTGGCATGGGATGCTTCATGATTCCTCCGCCGGTTCCTTCGCCGACTTTAATCATCGTGTAAGTTTCCGGGCCCACCGGGACATCTTCCAGGGTCCAATTGAATAAGGAACCGTAGAAGCTTTTTGCCTTGCTCACATCTGTTGTGTTCAGTTCCACGTGCACGAAAGGATTGGCCATTGTTTTTCTCCTTTGAAATGATTTAAATCCAATTAAAATTTACCTTGGGAAGTACGATGCCAGGACCTGACCCCGCAGTTTGATGTCGACGGGCAGGATTAAGATGAATTGCGTTTCTCAATCCTGTTAAATTTTCACCCATCGGGATGCTCTTTCTTTAGCATCTACCTGATAAACGACTGAGCCGGGCAAATATCGACAAATTTACGAACTATTTTTTGTCAGCGGATGTTTTGGTTGGGAGCCGGAGATTTTTGTCGAATCACGCTGGCCTCAGTCGTTAAACATTTGGCAGGCGAAATTCGGCTTAAGTTCCCGGTTGGAATTGGGATGCCAGAATGTATGTTCGCAGGCTGCATCGTAAATGGCATCTATATCCGTGAGATTTATAAGGAGATCGAATCAATGGCTAACTTTTTGCTTTTGCTGCACCAGACGCCGACGAGCTTCCGCAATTTGTCGCCCGAAGAAATTCAAAAGATCCTAGGCAGCTATATTGCCTGGAGGGAAAGCCTGGTAAAGCAGAATAAAATGCGCGGCGGAGAGAAGTTGACTGACGATGGAGGCCGCCGTCTCCGCATTCAAAGCGGAAAAGTGTCGGTGACGGACGGTCCTTACAGCGAATCGCAGGAAATCCTCGGCGGCTTTTTCATGATTGAAGCAGTGAATTACGATGAGGCTGTGGCCATCGCACAGACTTGCCCGCATTTGGTGGATGGGAAATGGATTGAGGTCCGTCAGGTAGACGCCATTCATTAAATAAATTGAAATTCAAAGTGGCGAAGTCCGACGCCAAAAGAAGCAGGAGAAGAATCAGGCTGCGGCACGAATAGTAAATTGTGCTGTAGCCTGCCTTTCTTGTCCTGAGCGAAAACGAAGGATCAGAGGCGGGGCCTTTTCGCGGTGATATCAAGGTCACCCCGCAAGGCATCCGGAGATTCCATGGACCTGCATTCCGAAAACATAAACCAACTCGTGGACCATTTATTCCGCCAGGAGTTCGGGCGCATGGTTTCTCGCTTGACGCGAATCCTGGGCGCGTCGCGGTTGGCGCTGGCGGAAGACGCAGTCCAGTACGCCATGCTGCAGGCGCTGCAGTTGTGGCCCTATCAAGGTGTTCCCGAGTATCCGCAAGCCTGGCTGGCAAAAGTTGCATACCACCGCACGCTGGATGTTTTAAAGAGCGAAAGAAAATTGCGATTTTACGATGATGAAAACGAAGTTCAGCTGAGAAATCAGATTGAAGATTTACAATCCAACGAAGCGCCGGAATCGCTGCGATTTTCACAGGAAGTGGCCGACGAGCAACTGGCGCTGGTCTTCATGTGTTGCCATCCGGGGCTTCCGCATTCGGCCAGCGTCGCGCTCACACTAAAAATGGTTTGCGGGTTCGGCGTCGAGGAAATCGCCCGCGCATTTCTCACGACAGAGACGGCCATCACGCAGAGACTTGTACGCGCCAAGCGAATGATTCGCGAGGAAGCCATGCGCTGCGAAGTTCCCGATCCCGGACAATTGGATAAACGCCTTGGCGCTGTGCTCGAAGTTCTCTATCTCCTCTTCACAGAAGGGTATGCGGCGACGGCGGGCGACCAACTGGTCAAAAATGATTTGTGTGCGGAGGCAATCCGTTTGGGGAAGTTGCTGGCGGAGAATACGACGACCTCTCAGCCGGAAAGCCATGCGCTTTTGGCGCTGATGCTGTTTCAGGCGGCGCGCTTGCCCGCGAGAACCGATGCGCTGGGGGATTTGCTGCTTCTTGAGGAGCAAGATCGCAGCTTGTGGGACAAATCGATGATTCACCTGGGCCTCCTTCATCTGGAGCAGGCGGCGCAGGGAGATCATATTTCTACTTACCACCTGCAAGCCGAAATCGCCGCGATGCATTCGACCACCGAGCATTCCACACTCACCAATTGGGAGAATATTTTGGAGCTGTACGATTTGTTGTGGGAAAAGCTGCCCACTCCGGTGGTCTTGATTAATCGCGCGGTGGCCATTGCGAAGGTGAAAGGCCCCGCCGCCGGCTTGAAGGCGCTGAAGGCTATTCCTGGCGATGTGCAGCTCGAACGTTACCCATTCCTGCACGCCGCGGAAGGCGAATTTCAGCGCCAGCTCGGAAATTTTGTGGAAGCGGAAAATTCATTTCTCAAAGCGCGGGAGTTTGCGCGCACCGAACCGCAGCAGCGATTTTTATTGCGAAAGCTGGAAGCGGTGCGTGCCGCCGAAAACGGGCAATAGCGGACAAAGAAACTGAGGCGCAAAAAAAACCGTCCACTTCAGCATCGAAGTGGACGGCAGAGCGGGCTTAATTCACAACGAGGCCATCTCATAAATGGCACCCAGGGACTTGATAGGACTTCAGGGGCTAAAGCCCGCTATCCTCACTTCCCTAAACGTCGCGGCTGAAGCCGCGACCCACAATGACTATTTACCGGACAGCTTCAACTTCAAATCGACGGTTTTGGTGTTGATGGAAAAAAACTCCAACGGATCTTACTTATCGTATTTCAGGCAATCCTGAAGCTGATGGAGCGATTCATCGATGGCCTTGATGGCTTCGACGCGATGCCCGCCGAAATCATGCGCGGCATGATCCAGATGGTTGCGGGCCCTGCGCAATGATTCGATGGCTTCACGGATTTCGGGATGAGGTTCGGGCACAGCCGCGGGCGACGCAGCGGGCTGTGGGGATGCAGCAGGAACGGCCGCAGCTGCGGGCGGTTTAGGTGAGGCCTGCGTGGTGTTTACAGAAAAGCAAAGCGCTAGTGCAAGAATTGTCAGGCCGAAAATTGTCAGGATTTTTGTTTTCATGATTCGCTCCCATCAGAGTAAAGATTTTCTCAGCGGCTCCCGAATTAGCCGGAGACGACAGTATTTTAGCCGTGGATGGTAAATAGGGAATTCGAGAGCGCAGCGCTTTGTCGCAAGCGTAACCTGTACCCTCGGACTAAAAGCATGCCATCTCATAAATTACCAACGATTCAAAACCACCTAGGATGCCAGTGGCTAAAGCCACGACCCACAATGATTCTGCAATTCTCTCCACGCCTCCATCTTTTCTTTTCTTCCGGGCCTGTTTTTCGATTATTGTAGGGGCAGCATCGTGGAGGTGAGACGTGGCTGTTCGCATGTGTCCGCATTGTGCAACCGAAATTTCAGCACCCAATTCCGTGGCACGTTCGAATGACATGGAATGCCCGAAGTGCGAGGCTCGGCTCGAAGTCGCCTCTGGATCGCGCACCATTTCCACTCTCTGCGGGCTGGCTGCGGGGACGATTGCCTGGCGCCTCTCCTCGAGCTTGCCCGGGGACATAGGCGCAGTTCTGCCAACGCTCTATGCATTCCTCGCGTTCGGCATTGTCTCGGCGCTGGTGATGATGTTCACGGCCAATTTGCGGAATGCTCCGGCGGTTCCGGTTCCCGCCCCGGCGCATGAACCTGGTGCTGGCTCACACGGTGGCGGCAGCCACGGCAGTGAGCATCACTAAGAGTCGCAGTCCCGCTTTGGAGCATTCCTATCTGCTAGCAAAGGCTGTACATACACCGAAGTACTAATCATTTTGACACCATCGTACTATTGTCTGCCTGCCTGGCTTTTAGCCATACTTTTACCATGGCAAGGTATTCCGATCTATTAGGCCGCCGCATCGTGGTTACGTACCGCGCCGGTGACATTCTTCTCCCCGCTACAGGCAACCTGGCTGCCGACTCAGGCAAGTCCATTTTCCTTGAAGAAAGCTATAAGCAGCGCGGCAACCTCAAGACCTTTCGTTGGGAAATTCCATACATGTGTATCGTGGAACTGAACGAGTGCCCTGAAATGCCCAAGCCTTCCGCCTCTGTCGTTGAGCAGAGAGAAACTTCCGAAGATGACGCGAGGGTTCCCGGAACGCTGGAATTCAAGAATCGCCTCGCATAGATCTTTTCCTCCGTCGATTTTCATCCGGATTTGGACCAATCTCTTGTAAACTTTTGCCTTCGCAAGTAACGAGAAATTCAATTGCCTGGGAGGAATTTCGTTATGAAGCTGTCGGTGGGATTTATTGGATTGGGATTGATGGGCCGTCCTATGGGCGCCAATTTATTGAAAGCTGGCCACGAACTTACAGTGTGGAATCGCACGGCTTCGCGTGCCGATGAACTCGTGGCACAGGGCGCAAAGCGAGCCGGCTCGCCGCGCGAAGTTGCCGCAGAATCCGATGTGGTCATAACGATTGTCAGCGATCCACCGGCATTGGAGTCGGTTTTGTGGGGGGATGGCGGAGTGTTTGCGGGATTGCGACAGGGAAGCTTGATGATCGAATCGAGCACGGTCAGCCCGGGCCTTGAGAAGCGAGCCGCCGCGGCGGCGGCAGCGCATGGCGCCGAATTTCTGGAAGCGCCGGTGACGGGCGGGACATGGGGCGCTGAAAAGGGCGAGCTGGTATTCATGGTGGGCGGCGAAGAAAAGACGCTGAAGCGTGCGGAACCCGTGCTTGGCGCGATGGGCAAGAAATGGTTTCACCTGGGGCCGATCGGAGCGGGGCAAACGGTAAAGGTCGCGATGAATTTGCTGCTCGATCTGGAAGTGGAGGCGTTTGCCGAGGCGCTTGCACTGGTGACAAAGGCTGGCGTGCCGGGACAAAGCCTGCTCGAAGTGATGCAGTCGAGCATGGGCCGGTCTCCCGTGATCGATTTGAAGGGTGCGAATATGCTGAAGGGCGAGTACAAGCCCAGCTTCCCTTTACGGCTGATGCATAAGGATTTGGGCCTGGCGCTCGACCTTGCTAATCAATTGGGAGTGCCACTGCCCGCTGCCGCAGCGGCTCGCGAAGTGTTGAGCGCTGTGAAGGGCGCCATGACCGAAGATGTGGATTTCTCGGCCCTCGCTACGTTTTGGCAGAAAAAATAGTTCTTTCCGGTTAGGGTTTTGCGTCAGGCGGCAGGAAAGACATCGGGAGGTCGCGCGAAGTGCGGAGCCCCGCGGTCGCGGCCAGGATTGCAGGGATGCAATTCACGACCACCGAGGCAGTGGCGATGTCGCCATGCGTGCCGCCGGGGATCGTTAGAGTCAGGTTGGGATTGCCGGTGATTTCAACCTTGTCGCCCGGATTCGTCGCGCCGACGAACATTTGCAATTCCATGAATATTTTTTCCTTGCTACCCGCGTAGCCTCTTGCGATTTGATGCACGCCGGCGACCTGGCCGGGCGCAACTTCTAAAAATGGAGTCTTTACCGCGTCACGCGCAATCACCGGCTCAATTGTTTCTGAAATATCGTCCACGCCGAGACCGAGCGCATCCGAAACCATGGCTACGGATTCTGGCAAGCCGTGATGTTTTATGACGCCGGCGGCGACTTGCGCGCGGAATTCCTGCTCCGTCATTCCCGCGCCCACTTTTTTCTGCAGGGGCAGTCGACGCTTGGACGCGTCTACGACGCGTACGGCGCGCGCGGATTCGATGGTTTGGGAAGCTGCGCTCAGCGTGATCAGCAATTTGTCCATCACGAAGCCTGGATTGATTCCTGTGCCGATCAGCGCGACGCCCCAGGTTTTGGCTTCATCATCGAGCTTGGCGGAAAGTTCCGGATGCTTGAGGAACGGATACGAAAGCTCTTCGCAGGTGGAGACCACGCAGCATTCCGCCGCCAAGCACGCCAGCAATTGATCCATCACGTCGGGCAGGTAGGATGAGGTCGAATGGATGACCACGTCCGGCAATTTCGCGAGCATGGCTTCGGCGTCGCTCGAAATCTGGACGCCCCATGGAGCCTCTGTTCCGCCCACCACGTCGCCCAGATCGCGCCCAGCCTTGGCGGGATCCGAATCAATGGCTCCAATAATTTCGATTGATTCTTTTTCCCGCATCAGGCGCACGATGGCTGCGCCAATGGGACCAACACCGTATTGCACCGCGCGAATTTTCTTTTTCATGATTGGCTCCGTTGCGTTGAACTTGGAAAGCTGATCCGGGAATTTTGATCGCCGGCGTCCGGGGCGGCGAAAGCATTACACCCAAATTGGAGCGAATACCTTAAAGCAAACGCGCGGCGCGTTCAACGGGATTCACCTCTATTTTTTGGCAAAAAAGCAGGTATCTTGTTTGCCGGGGTTGGCCGGCAGATACTAGGCAGGGTCGGGGCAAGACAGGAGGTTCCATGGCAGCGACGAAGCTTGCGGAAACGGAAATAGCTGCGGAATTGCGAAAGTTAAATGGCTGGACCGTAGAGAAGGGAAATCTTCATCGCGTGTTTGAGTTCAAGGATTTTTCAGCCGCTTTCGGATTTATGACTCGCGTGGCTCTGGCCGCCGAAAAAATGGACCATCATCCGGACTGGTCTAACGTTTGGAACAAGGTTACGGTGGATTTATCCACGCACAGCGCCGGCGGGCTGACGAAAAATGATTTCGACCTTGCCGGGAAAATACAGCAGATTTATGGCGGATAAGAGTTTTTGCGTTGTTTCAAGATAATTTCAGCGCAAAGAAAAGAGCTCCCGGAATTAGATTTTTCTGATACGCAGGGATTTCGTGGAAGCCTGCTGATTTGTATAGTTTATGAGCCTCACTCATAGAGGGAAGCGTATCGAGAACGATTTTTCGGTAACCGATGGAACGCGCTTCCTGGATCGCCGCTTCTATCAATTTTCTTCCAACCCCGTGCCTGCGAAATGGAATGCGCACGTACAGCCGTTTTAATTCGCAAGTTTTCGTCGCCTGCTCCCATTGTCGAAGGGCTACACAACCAGCCGCCTCTTCACAATTTTCGCATTCTTCATATGCCAACAGCAGCCTTCCCGTAGGAAGAGCATAAACGCCAGGGAGCGAGAGAATTTCCTGATCAAAATCTACGACACAGACTCCGATTTCCGGCATGGAGCCATATTCGCGAAACAAAATTTGCGCCTGAGAGACGGATTGTTTGGAGTTAACAGGTGTGATGTGAAGCATTTCGGACTCGCTTCGCAATTATCTTAACAATTGCCCACAGTGGCAACGAGATTGAATATTTTTGCAAAAACGGCAATCCAAATTGTCTCCCGGACAGCAGCCGCTCTTCTCGTTTGGTAGAATATATTGTTCTTCTATGTCCTTATACTGCGATTGGGGAAGCTAGAAAAATGCCGGAAGCTGTGGAAATGAAAAGCGTGGAAACGGAACGTGTATTTGAGGGCTACCGCCGCTGGGGATACCTCGCAGCAAATCTTGACCCACTTGGTTTTCTTGCGCCGATTGTTCACCCGGAGCTGATTGTAGAGGGCGAAGCGGCCGCCGAAGCGCGCAAATTCTATTGCGGCACGATTGGCGTTGAATTCGAACACATTGACGATACGGAACGCCGGCGCTGGATTGCCGAGCGCTTGGAAAGTGAGCCGGGTCAGGTCGACCAGCAATTTATTCTGGAGCGGCTTGTTCGCGCGGAACTTTTCGAGCAGGTGCTTCAAGCTCGTTACCTGGGTAGCAAACGATTTTCGCTCGAAGGCGTGACGGCCGTGATCCCTTTGCTCGATCGCGTGCTTTCCGCCGCTGCGGAATCGGGCGCGGAGCAAGTGATGGTTGGCATGAGCCATCGCGGACGCCTGAATGTGATGGCGCAAATCGCGGGGCAAAAGGCCGCGGATATTTTTGTCGGCTTTGAGGATGTGGATCCGCGAAGCGTGCTGGGCAGCGGCGATGTGAAGTATCACGTCGGCGCGACGGGAGAATATCGCACGCGCGAGGGGCGCAAACTTAGCGTGCACCTCGCCTCCAATCCGAGCCACCTGGAGGCTGTCGATCCCGTGGTCGTGGGCCGCGCGCGGGCCAAGCAAACACGAGCGAGCTTTCCCGCCGGAATCAAAAAAGTTTTGGCAATTATTTTGCATGGAGACGCCGCTTTCGCCGGGCAGGGAGTTTGGGCGGAGACCTTGAACCTTGCGGACGTGGATGCGTACAACGTGGGCGGCACGATCCATGTGATCGTAAATAATTTGATGGGATTCACTACGCAGCCTCTGGAATTGCATTCCTCGCGTTTCGCTTCTTCGATCGCCAAGCGCCAGGCTGTGCCCATTTTTCATGTGAACGGGGAAGATCCGGAAGCCGTCGTTCGCGTGGGGCAAATCGCGCTCGATTATCGATACAAGTTTGGCGGTGATGTGGTGATTGATGTGATCGGCTATCGACGCCACGGCCACAGCGAAGTGGACGATCCGACCATCACGCAGCCGCTGCTGTACGCAAAGATTAAGGATCACCCGGTACTCTGGCAAATTTACGCGAAGCAAATTGGAGTAGACGCGTCCGCGACGCTTACGGCAATACGAAATGAATTGGAAACCGCGCACAAAGCCGCCAGTGAAATGCAGAAAAAGCCGCGCTTGCGCCGGCTGCCTGCGTACTGGTCACCTTACAAGCGCGGTCGCTACGACAGCGCGTATGAAGTGGATACGGGAGTTGCGCCGGACGAACTCGCAAAAATTACGGATTTGCTGGTGAGCTATCCACCGGATTTTGCGATTCACCCGAAAGTAAAAAAACTGCTGGAGCAGCGCGCAGAAATGGGGCACGGACAGCGCCCTGTTGATTACGGGATGGCGGAAGCGCTCGCGTTCGGAACGCTGCTCACGTCGGGAACTCC
>DATHNC010000113.1:0-54519 GCA_035486415.1 Saccharimonadales bacterium (SeqCode) | reverse complement strand
GAATTGCAGGGCATGGCTTCGATCCAGGTATTCGCGATGCCGACAAGCGGCTTTGCGAGATCTTCATCCGTGAGTCCGATGGCGTAAAAATAAGCGCGCGCGGGCGCCCTCGACGGGCCGTCGACGATGTGGCGGCTGTGTTCTCTGAGACGCGGGTCCATGATACCTCCGGGGGAGTTGGTGACTGGTGACTAGTGACTGGTGACTAGTCACCCGTGATTTGTGATTCGTGAATCGTAATTCGTGAAAAAAAATCGGATTTGTATTTCCCGTCAAATTGCCTCAGTGGAACAATTCCTGTTCAGCGCAATGCAACCATGTTGATGTGGTTTCAGTGGCGCGGGCTTCAGCCTGCGGAATCTAGTCGTCGCAAGGACTAATCCCCGCAGGCTAAAGCCCGCGCCACTAAAAACTAGATTATAGCTTTACGCGCCTTCGGCGATTACGCGGTTCTTTTTCATCCATGGCATCATGGCGCGCAACTCACCGCCAACTTTTTCGATGGGGTGCTTTTGTCCGGCTTCGCGCAGGGCTTTGAAGTTCTTGAGGCCGCCAGCGGCTTCCGCCATCCATTCCTTGGCAAACTTGCCGGATTGAATGTCGGCCAGGATGCCCTTCATGCGCTCTTTGGTGGCCTTGTCGATCACGATCGGGCCGCGTGTGAGGTCGCCGTATTCGGCAGTGTTCGAAATCGAATAGCGCATCTCGGAGATGCCGCCTTCGTAGACGAGGTCCACGATCAGCTTCATTTCATGGCAGCATTCGAAATAGGCCATCTCGGGCGCGTAGCCCGCTTCGATCAGCGTTTCGAAGCCCGCCTGAATCAGCGCCGTCAAGCCGCCGCACAGTACGGACTGTTCGCCGAAGAGGTCGGTTTCGGTTTCTTCCTTGAAATTGGTTTCGATCACGCCGGCGCGCGCTCCGCCAATGGCGCTGGCGTAGGCGAGGCCGATCTTTTTCGTGTCGCCGGCCGGATCCTGATGGACGGCGATCAAGCAGGGAACTCCGGCGCCTTGCGAAAATTGATGGCGCACGAGGTGACCTGGGCCCTTGGGCGCAACCATGAACACGTTGACGTCCTTGGGAGGCTTGATGAATCCGAAGTGAATCGAGAAACCGTGCGCGAGCGCGAGATATTTCCCGGCGCGCATGGTTTGCGCGATTTCGGCCTCGTAGATGGCCGGCGTCAGTTCATCCGGTGTAAGGATCATGACAATGTCCGCTGCTTCAGCGGCTTCGCGCACGGACATGACGCGCAGTCCGGCCTTTTGCGCCTTGGCGACCGAAGCGCTCGTGGGCTTGAGGCCAACGATTACATCGCAGCCCGAATCCGAAAGGTTCATGGCGTGGGCATGGCCCTGCGAACCAAAACCGATCACGGCGATCTTTTTATCTTTTATGTAGTTCACATCCGCATCTTTATCGTAATAAACCTTCACATTTCCTCCTGTTGCGTTTCTGGGATTGCGAGATTAATTGCCTAAACTTTTCTGTTTCCACGCCATCACGAATCGGCGTCAATGAGTTTGTAGCGCCCGCCTTCAGGCGGGCATGGATATAAACCCAAGATGCTCGCCTGAAGGCGAGCGCTACTCGGTGTTGCTAAGATATTCACAAAGGCATTCAGTCTGCGACGGAGCATTGTTCCACGGACGAAAACACGCAGGCTGAAGCCTGCGCTACCCAAGGCTATCCGCGGCAAATAGTTTAAACCCTCGCTTGTGGGTAACAGCCAAGAATTTTAACAGAATCGGAGAATTCTTTTAACTCTTCGAGCGCCGCGCGCGTTTCTTCATCTTTGAGCGAAGCCTGGAGGTCGAGATAGAAGCAGTAACTCCACGGCGTGCCGGGAATGGGGCGGCTTTCGATTTTCAGCAAATTTAGATTGCGCCGCGCGAAAGCGTTCAATACGGAGCACAACGAACCTGGCTTGTGCGCGAGATACAGAACCAGCGAAAGTTTGTCCGCGTTTTCCGCGACGTCGGCGGAAGTGGCAAGCAGCAGGAAGCGCGTGTAATTTTCCGGATGATCTTCGAGATGCTCACGCAAGATTACGCCGCCGTAAACTTTTGCTGCGCGCTTACTGGCAATTCCGGCTTTTGTGGGGTCGCCTGCGACCATCGTTTCGCGGACGCTTCCGGCGGTGTCGTCGGTGGCCACGCGCTTGATGGCAGGGTGGCTGGCGAAAAATTTTTCGCACTGCGCAAGAGCCACAGGATGCGAGGAAACCTGTGTGACTTTTTCAAATGTCGCGCCGGGAACTCCGATCAGGTTATGCACAATGGGGATCACGACTTCTGCCTGAATGTGCAGGCCGCTTGTGATCAGCAGATCGTAGGAGCGGTGGACGGAGCCGGCGAGGCTGTTTTCGATCGGCGCGAGGATGAAGTCTGCGGCGCCGTCCTTGATGCTTGAGTAGAGCAATTCAAAAGTAGTGCGCGGGACGAGTTGAATGTCCTCGCCCAGAAGTTTTACCGCCGCTTCTTCGGAGAATGCGCCACGTTCGCCTTGAAAGGCGATTCGGGAGGACGGGGGGACATTCATTGCCAGCGTCCACGGATTAGAATTTGTGCGTTTAGGCGCAAAGACATAAGCAGACAAACTATCAGGGCGTGAAGCATTCAGTCAAACTTTGCAGAGACTTTGCGGACAACCTAAAGATAGAGAAGTTGAATTGATTCCCATTACTCGATGTCTTTAGAGATATGAAATTGGACCCTATCATACGACTCCGCAAATCGGTGGGTAGCACCAGCCGTGCAGCGGGGTCTTATAAGCCCCGGAAAACGCCTGATTAGCGTGCCGGGAGGGGGCAGCACCCTCACCCACCACCAAAACTCAATCTTATAATTTATTCAGGCCATCGAGGCCGGCGACCTTGTAGGCTTCGGCGAAAGTTGGGTAATTGAAGACGGTGTCGCGGAAGTAGTCCATCGTGCCGCCGAGGGAGAGAACGGCTTGGCCGATGTGGACGATTTCGGCGGCGCTTTCTCCGATGACGTGGACGCCGAGAATTTTTCGCGTTTCGGGGTGGAAAAGAATTTTCAGCATGCCGGTGTGATCGCCGACGATTTGCGCTTTGGCCAGTTCTTCGTATTTGGATATACCGACTTCGAAGGGAACGTGCGCTTCGGTGAGAGTGGCTTCGGTTTTGCCAACCATGGAAATTTCGGGAATGGTGTAAATGCCGTAGGGAAGAAGGGCTTTGCTCATTTCCGCGGGGACACCGAAAATGCGGCAACTGGCCATGCGGCCTTGCTCCATGGAAGTAGAGGCGAGCGAAGGAAAGCCGATGACATCGCCAGCGGCATAAATATTGGGAACAGCGGTTTGAAAGTGTTCGTTCACTTCCAGTTTGCCACGCGCGCTGGAAGTAAGACCCGCGGCTTCGAGATTCAGCAAGTCTGTGTTTGCCTGGCGACCCACGGCGTACATCAGGCACGTGGCGTGAATATTTTTTCCGCTTTCGAGGCTGGCGACCACGCGGCCGCGGTCATCGTGTTGGATCGAAGTAACTTTTTCACCAAGGCGGAAGATCGCTCCCTGGCGGCGCATGTGATAGCGCAAGGCTTCCATGATTTCCGCGTCCACAAAATCGAGAAGCGTGGGGCGCTGTTCGATCAGCGTAACCTCGACGCCCATGGCCACGAGCATCGACGCGTATTCCAGGCCGATCACGCCGCCGCCGACGATGATCAGTTCGCGCGGAATTTCGTCCATCTGAAAAAATTGATCGCTGGCGATCACTTTTTTGCCGTCAAACGGGATGTCATCCGGATGGGAAGGGCGCGTGCCGCAGGCGATCAATATATGATCGGCGTGAAGCATGTGCGCTTCGGTCAGGCCTTGCACTTCAATCGTGTTGGCGTCGAGAAATTGGGCTGTGCCGCTAAGAAGATCGATCCCGTTGCGGCGCAACTGGTCGCGCACGACGCCGGTTTCGCGTTCGACGACTTGAGAAACGCGCGCGCCCAAATCTTTTATCGAAATGCGATCTTTGACGACGTAATCATTTCCGTAAAACGAGCGGTGACGAAATCCCGTCAGATGGAGAATGGCTTCGCGCAGCGTCTTGCTCGGAACCGTGCCGCCATGAATGCAAACGCCGCCAACCATGTCGTTGCGATCGACCATGGCGACGCGTTTGCCGAGTTTGGCTGCGGCGATGGCGCCTTTTTGACCGGCAGGGCCGCTCCCAATCACGACCAGGTCGTATTGAATTGGATGCATCAAACTTCGCCTGCTCGGCTCGCGCAGAGTTTCAGTTTGCAAAGGTCGGGAACCTCAGTCCTAAAATCCTGAAAAAATAGTGCGCGATCAGTGTAAGAGAGAGCGCGGGGAGAAACAATCCCGGCATGCTTGAAGATCGGCGGCGGCAAGGATTTTACCATTCATTAGATTGCGCTTAACTCACATGAATACAGGGGCTTTGAGCAATTCGCGCAGTCTGTATTATATGCGTTACATCGAGAAATTGAATGCGTGCCTCTTGTGTTTCCCGGTAATTAAGACGCGCTGCTCCAGGTTTGGTTGCACTAGCAAATATTTTATCGGCATAGATTAGAGTTGACTTGACCTGTTCCATTGTGAATTCGGGGTTTGGGGCAATCGGAGCGAAAAGGCTCAAAGTGGATTCGAAGCGTTGAAGTGTCTGAGGTAGAACGGCTTGTTAATTTTTGAAACCAAAACGTGCTTTAGATCCCTCTAAGCCTTTAGAATAAGAACGTATACCTTGGGAAAGAAACGGAACATTCGGGATAAAGAATGCACATCTCTGCGCCATTCATACGCCGACCTGTCGCAACTTCGCTGTTGAGCATCGCCATTCTCCTAGCTGGTGGAGTGGCATTTTATTTTCTTCCCGTTGCGGCGCTTCCTCGCGTCGATTTTCCGACAATTTACGTCAGAGCATCTCTACCTGGAGCTAGCCCTGAGACGGTTGCTTCTTCGCTGGCCACGCCATTGGAAAGGCAATTCGGGAGGATTGCGGGCGTCACGCAAATGACGTCCAGCAGTCAGTTGGGGAACACGGGCATCACGCTTCAATTCGATTTGGATCGTGATATCAACGCGGCTGCACGAGACGTGCAGGCCTCGATCAACTCTGCGGCTGGCCAGCTTCCTGCGGGATTGCCGCAACTGCCCTGGTACCGCAAGATCAATCCATCCGAGACGGACATCCTGGACATCACGATCTCTTCCGACACCATTCCCAGAAGCCATCTTTACGATTTATGCGATTCCATCCTTGCTCAAAAAATTTCTCAGGTAGACGGAGTGGGCCAAGTCAACATTTACGGTGGAGCGAAACCTGCCGTGCGCGTGGACGTAAATCCGAATGCGATGGCGCATTACGGGCTCAGCCTGGAAGCGGTGCGCCAGGCGATTGTGGCGGCCAACGCCAACACTCCAAAAGGAAATCTGGAGGATTTGTCCGATCGCTGGACGCTTTACACCTCCGATCAACTGCTGCAACCGGAACAGTACGTGCCGCTCATCGTGGCTTACCGGAACGGGGCGCCGGTACGGCTGAGCGATATTGCGAGAGTTACGGAAGGAATCGAGGACGTAAGGAACTCGGGATTTGTGGGCGGCAAGCCAGCCGTGATGATTGGAATTGGGCGGCAGCCCGGCGCGAACATCATTGACACGGTGGACCGCATTCGCGCACTGATGCCGGAACTCCGCGCCTCCGTTCCACCGTCGGTTAACTTGGACCCGTCGTTTGACCGCACCAATACGATTCGCGCTTCGGTAAAGGACATCGAATTCACTTTGCTGCTGACCGTGGCTTTGGTGGTGATGGTTATTTTCCTGTTTCTGCGGAACGCCTGGGCCACCATCATTCCCAGCATCGCCGTGCCTCTTTCGATTATCGGAACGTTCGGCGTAATGTACCTGCTGAAATACAATCTGGACAATCTTTCCCTGATGGCGCTGGCGATTTGCACGGGATTCGTGGTGGACGATGCCATCGTCGTGATTGAGAACATCACGAGGTATCTGGAAGAAGGGGAAACACCGATGCAGGCGGCCATCAAAGGGTCGCGCGAAATCGGATTTACTGTTCTTTCGATGAGTATTTCGCTGATCGCGGTTTTCATTCCACTGTTGCTGATGGGCGGAATCGTAGGAAGGCTGTTCCGTGAATTTGCAGTCACGCTGAGCGTGGCGATCATCGTTTCCCTGTGCGTGTCGCTGACCACCACGCCGATGATGTGCGCGCATTTCCTGAAATCGGAACATGGCAAGAAACACGGCAAATTTTACATGGCCAGCGAGAGAGTGTTTCAGTGGAGCGTGGAGACCTACGCGCGCGGGCTGCGCTGGGTTCTGCGCCACCAGCCCTTTATGCTCGTCGTCACGGGCGCCACGATTTGCCTCAGCGTCTATTTGTATATCGTGATTCCCAAGGGATTTTTCCCGCAACAGGATACAGGATTAATATCAGGGAACGTTTTAGGCGAGCAGGATACTTCCTTTCCGGTGATGCAGGAGGATTTAAAGGAATATACGAATATTGTGCTGCGCGATCCGGCCGTTAAAGAAATTGCCGCAAATACGGGCGGCGGAGCGGAAAATACCGGGCGCATGAATATCGAATTAAAACCTCTCGAAGAGCGCAAAGTGACGGTTGACCAGGTGATTGCCCGGCTTCGGCGCAAATTGGCGGTGGTTCCCGGCGCCACGTTATTTCTGCGTGCGAATCAAGACATCACTGTGGGCGGACGTATCAGCAGTTCGCAATATCAATACACGCTTTCCAGCGAGAATTTGTCGGATCTTTTGCAATGGGCGCCGCGCATTGAAGCCCAGATGCGCCGAATGCCTAAACTGCGCGACATTGCCAGCGATCAGCAAACGCGCGGCTTGCAGGCTACACTGGTGATTGACCGTGATACGGCTTCGCGGCTGGGAATTTCGCCGAGCGCGATAGACAGCACTCTATACGACGCGTTCGGACAGCGGCAGGTCGCCACCACGTACACGGAACTGAATCAGTACCATGTGGTGATGGAAGTCGATCAGGCGTTTCGGGATTCGACGGATGCAATTCAGGGATTGTATGTGCGGTCGTCAACAGGGAATCAAGTTCCTCTTAGCGCCTTCACGCATTACGAAACAAAAAATACGTCTCTCGCTGTAAACCACCAGGGACAATTTCCGGCGGTTACCAT
Organism: Saccharimonadales bacterium (SeqCode); assembly: GCA_035486415.1. Lineage (GTDB taxonomy): Bacteria > Acidobacteriota > Terriglobia > Acidiferrales > UBA7541 > Palsa-360. The sequence continues at coordinate 47,341 of DATHNC010000113.1, read as the reverse complement.
TTCGTTTAATCTTGGCGAAGGCGTGGCGCTTGGCGACGCGGTAAACGATATTGAGGCAGCCGTCATTAAAATGGGATTGCCTTCCGACATCCATCCGACGTTCCAGGGAAATGCGCAGGCATTTCAATCTTCGCTTTCGACGCAACCGTGGCTGATCTTGTCCGCGCTGATCGCCGTGTACATCGTGCTCGGGGTTCTTTACGAGAGCTACATTCATCCGATCACGATTCTTTCCACATTGCCGTCAGCCGGCGTCGGCGCGCTACTCGCATTGCTGGTGTTTCACACGGAACTGAGCGTGATTGCGCTGATCGGAATTATTTTGCTGATAGGCATCGTGAAGAAGAATGCCATCATGATGATTGACTTTGCGGTGGAAACCGAACGCACAGGAAAAACCGCAGAGGAGTCCATTTACCAGGCTTGCCTGTTGCGTTTCCGGCCGATCATGATGACGACGATGGCGGCGCTGTTTGGCGGATTGCCGCTGGCCCTGGCAAATGGCACGGGTGCCGAATTGCGCAGGCCGCTGGGCATCAGCATCGTGGGTGGCTTGATGGTCAGCCAGATGCTTACGCTGTACACCACTCCGGTGATATACCTATATATGGACAGGCTGCAACAGCGATTCCGGCGACGCAAGCCTGCGCCTGCAATTTCCGGCGATGTACCACCGACTCCTGCGCCTTTGCAGAACCCATCGCTGACGTAATTTCGATCCGGATTCGAGAGCAGCTTTTACAGGTTGTGAAAGACGGGCGGAAAGTTTCATGAAATTCATTTCCTCCATCGCAATCGCCCTCCTTTTTTGTACTCTGACGTTGACCCTGCTTGCATTCCAAGGCCGCGGTTTTGAAGACGAGGAAGAGACGCCTGCACTGCCCTCCGATGCGCAGCAGAAAGCCGAATGGGCGTTTGCTCGTTACCACTTTCGGTCGAACAGTGATTCGGGCGGTTTCCGTCGATTCCACATGTGGGCGGCGGATTATCCGAAAGCGGACAGGCAATTTACGATGGGCGTGCGACGATTGACTCGTCTGCATGCGCGCGGAATAGAACAGGTGATTGACGCGGACTCCGATGAATTGTTTAACTGGCCATGGATTTATATGGAGCACGGCAATGGCTGGAATCTGACGGATGATGAGGTGGTAAGGCTTCGGCAATATTTATTACGGGGCGGCTTTCTTTTGTCGGACGATACGCATGGAGATTATGAGTGGGAAGCGCTGGTTGAAGGGCTGCATTTGATTTTTCCCGGGCGGCAGATAGAAGATTTGAAAAACGATGATGAAATCTTTCATGTGATGTACGACTTGAACGACCGTGTGCAGATTCATGGGACGCGGTTTTTGTGGGGAGGGCGTCCGTACGGTCCAGACATGATCACGCCGAAGTGGAGGGCCATACGCGACGATGCTGGGCGCATCATGGTGGCTATCTGCCACAACTCGGATGTGGGGGATGCGTGGGAATGGGCGGATAGTCCTAATTATCCGGAACGAGAAACTTCACTCGCCTACCGGATCGGAATCAATTACATACTCTTTGATATGACGCATTGATTTTGTGGCACTGGCGTCTCGCCTGCGGGGTTTTTGCTGCATCGCACTCACGAAAAACCCGCCGGCGAGACACCGGCGCCACAAAAAGAAACCCGGTCGAATTTGTGTTCGACCGGGGGGTTTTGTTTTTAGGTTTGGGAATGCGCTAGCTGTTACCGACTCCCGTCCTCGTCACCTTGGTGTTCATCTTGAGGAGCGAAGGAGACTCCGCGAAAGACTTCACCGGATTTTGCGGAGCGGATGATTTTGATTTGGGCGATTGAGTCGTCGCTGTCATGATTGCCGTCGCCTGTCGGCAAAGTGGTGGCCTTCAGGACGTCTGTGACCTTGAACAGTTTGTTGGGATCGGCACCCTGATCGCCGCTGGTGCTGAGGGTTGAGGTGATCGCAAAAATGGTGACTGTGCCGTCGTGGTTATGCTGTCCAGTCATGTTGCGGCAGCCGCCCGTTGCGGGATTGAGGGCTGTTGGATAATTTTTCACGCTGTAGGGGATGCCGATGTTGAGGCCAGTGTTCATCACGTAAGCCAGTTGCCAAGTCCCGTTGGTTAGAATCCATTTCTGAACTCCGGCGGTGGCTTGAGCCAAGGGAGTTGCAACATTTCCATTGACTGCGGGAGTCACCAGCGTTCCATCTCCTTCATCGCAGACATAGAGCGTGCTCGCGTTGGCGAACCAAATGCCAAAGGGATAGGCGACGGGAGTTACTGCGTTGGTTGTTGGATCCGCGCCCGCCGCGAGAGTATTGGGAAATCCGGGCAGGATCGTGATCGGCAGCGCCGCGAGCGTTGCAACATCTCCGCTCGGCAAAACGCCTGCATTGCCCACCTGATAGACCGTGTTGATGCCGTTGCTGCCGCTGCCTTTGGTGACATACAAGGTGTGGTTGAAGATGGTGATGCCGCGGAAATTATTGTCCTTGCCTGCCTTATCCAACGCGTAGGGTTTTCCCGTCATTGAGTCAATGACTTGATTGATTTCAAAGTCGCCTATTTTGGTGATATTGGGAGGAACGGGCGGGGTCTGTCCTGGAACGAGCAGTTCGGCACCCGTGGAATTGACAAGTTCGACGCCCGGAATCGTTGTGGTGACTTGTTTTTTGGAGAGGTTGCCGCTGTTGTCATTTCCGACCATGTAATACAGCGAATCGCCTTTGATCGCGCCGCGGCCATTATCTCCGCTGTAGGCGTTGCCTTCGGTAATCATCAGGTGGCCATGGGCGTCCACTTCCGCCACGGACCGATAATACTGGCCGACGGCGGGATTAGTGGGATCGATAAGGCCGGGCGTGTTGCCGTTAGATACATCGAAAATGTTTGCAGCAGTCGGGAATCCAGGGCCGCCACGGTAACCCATGAAAGTAATCGACTTTCCGTCGGTTGACAGATGCAGGGCCAGTTCGGATTTCGAGCTGAAGCTGGTGACAATCTGATCGGTTGGAATGGGAAGGGTATCAATCCTGTGGCCATCGGTCGTCAGGTTATCAAGGAAAATGGGCGAAGTAATACCAAAATTGGGATCGGCAGCTGCGTTGAGGAACACGTTGGGGAACGATGCGTCGGAAACTGGAGTGACGCACGCCACTGTTACAGGCGTAGTGCCGCCCGCGATGAGAGGCACGTTGACCGTGCCGGCTACGCAGCCCGGTGGCAGCAGGGTTACGCCAGGAACGAGTAATGAAGGAGTCCCAACATATACGCTGCGTGTGAGAACCAGAGTGCCGGGTTGGAATTCAAAATGATCGGAATGGTGATCGTCGTCATGGTCGTTGCCGGCTTGAATGCCTCCAGCCATGGCAATGGACACAGCTATTGCAAGTAGTGCTTTTTTCACGTCGATTTCCTCCTGAAATTTGCACATGGGGACGTTATGCGCGAACGAAAAAATCTCATGAACAGGAGGAGACAACATTAAACGGGCATGAATAATTGATGAACGAAGAAAGAAAGGGCATGAACCTTTACGGAATTTTTACGGAACGTCCATGGAAGCGGATGTGAATTGAAGTTGACGTGGCGGGGAGGACGACGTATGTTTTTTGCGCGAAGTTTGCGGCATCTTCAAAATACTTTTTCATGCTGTTTGGCCGAAATGGTGACTGGATTACTTGGTGTGTGTCAGGACGGGAGATTAAATCGTGAATCTTAAAGTGAATCGCAAGTGTTTAAAATTTCTGTTGCCGCTCTTGCTGGCGGCCACGGCGCCGATGTGCGCTCTGGCGCAAAGCTTTCCTCCGGATGGGCCGGGAATTCCAACGATCGCCTTGACCGGAGGGCCGGCGTCGCAAGAGCCTGCTCCGAATCCTCCTGACCAGCAATCGCAATGGAATATGGAGCTCGCGGGCTTCAGCGATTTGCAAGGGCGCTCGGCGTACCAGCCGATCATCATTAATGAGGCTGGGCGCGAAATTGCTTATGTCGGGCATCACACGGGCAGCATGATGAATCCGCTGACGGGTGTCGTCGAGCCGAACGGGACCTCGATTGTCGATGTGACGGACCCAGCGAAACCTAAATACCTGGCGCATATTCCTGGCTCATCGGAAAAGGGTGAAGAAGCGGGGGGCGCGCAGATGGTCCGCGTGTGCAGCGGGAGTTTGCTGCCGCACGGCGTGCGCGGCAAATGGTATTTGTTGCGGCCGCTTGGGTCGAAGGCGCAGGAAATTTACGACGTCACCGATCCGTCTCATCCAACACTTCTGACGCAGATTGTGGGCGACCTTGATCACACGCATAAGAGCTGGTGGGAATGCGACACGGGGATCGCGTATCTGGTGGCCAACGCTCCGGCCGAAGGCTGGAAGGGCCAGCACATGAAGATTTACGATCTGAGCGATCCCGCCAAGCCTGTCTACATTCGCGATTTTGGTCTGCTGGGCCAACAACCTAATGCAACTTCGCATGAAGGGGTTGTCGAGGGCATCGCCATTCACGGAATGATTTCCGCAGGGACTGCAAAGAATCGTGTGTACGCCGCATACGGGACGGGAGCGAACGGCGTCATCCAGATTCTGGACCGGAAAAAACTGCTGACGGCATTCGAGAACCCCAAAAAACCAACGACAGAAGAAATGCTCGCGCCACAGGTCGGGTACTTGACGATGTCTCCCGATCAGGGAGCGCATACTACTTTTCCGATTTTTGCCGAACCGATTCCTGGATTTCAGGGACACGCCGCACTGAAAAAGAGGGACCTGCTGATCGTGCCGTCAGAGTCATCGCGCGGCGATCATTGCTCTCCGGGGCCCGGTGGAGAGCGCGCGGGGCCGCACCTGGCATTCCTGGTGGACATCAGCAACGAGGCGACGCCTTGGCCCATTTCTACATTTCACGTGCCGGAAAATCCCGGGGATTATTGCGGCAAGGGAGGAAGGTTCGGCACTCATGCCGTGGCCGAGTCGTTCTACCAACCCTACTACGGAAAGATTGCGATTTTTTCGTGGTTTAATGCGGGCACTCGCGTGTTCGATATTCGCGATCCTTTTTCCGTGCAGGAGGTAGCGTATTTCATTCCTGCGCCCAACAAGAACACCATGTCATTCTGCCCGGAGGATGGAATCAGCCATCCCGCAGGCGATCCGAAAATCACTGCGGCGTGCCAAAAAGTAATTGAGACGAACAATGTCGAGGTGGACGATCGCGGGCTGATCTATAGCGCGGATCGGGCAGGGACTGGGTTGCATATCATGCGGCTGACGGGGCATGCGAAGGAGATTGTGGGAGGGAAGTAAATTTCTTTTCTGTGGCGCGGGCTTCAGCTAGTGAGGTTATGGCTTTGTAGCGCCGGCGTCCCGCCGGCGGTTTTGCGATGCGTTGCGTTAGCTGAAACCTGCCGGCGAGACGCCGGCGCTACAAGTCCTGCACGCGCAGGCTGAAGCCCGTGTCACTTTTTGTTGTACATGTATTTGTTGTTGTCGCTGACATATTCCGCAATTTTCCTACCCAATTTTTGAATGTACTCAAAAAAAGGCGCCCGCCAAAAAACGGCCGGCCGCTACGAAAACAAATCGTCCGGGGCTTCTTGCCGGGGTGTTGCATCTTAAGGGTAAAGGAAGGTCGAGACTTGTTTTGCAATCGAGACAACATCATAATGAGGGCAGCTATGATGAGAAAGAACATCGCGGTGCTTGCGCTGTTCGCCTTCGCGGGACTGGCCCTCGTCGGTTCATCGCGCCACCTTGCCCTCGTGCAAAAAGCTTCGGCCGCCGTGCCTGCGGCGCGCCCTGTTGACGCCAACCAACCCGTCATCCGGTTTGTGAAAAATCCGGAAACCGCGCCGCCTCTGCAAGCGACCGACTTGCTTGGGAAGCCAGTGAACAAAGACAACTGGGGCGGCAAAGTGGTCCTCATTAATTTCTGGGCGACGTGGTGCCCGCCGTGCCGCGAAGAAATCCCTGAATTGATCGAGTTGAAAAGGGAATTCGGGGACAAGATGCAAATCGTGGGCATTTCCGAGGACGACGATCCTCCGGCGAGCGTCATTAAATTTGCGCGCGCGAAGGGAATGACTTACCCCATCGTGATGGCCACTCCGGAATTAATTGAAGCTTACGGAGGAGTTCCGGCGCTTCCCACTTCGTTCCTGATCGATACGCAGGGCCGGGTTGTGCAGAAACATAGCGGGCTATATCCGATTGAAAATTATCAGCGCGAAATTCGCTCTCTCTTGGGAATGCCGACCGACGCGCGCGTGGAGACGTTTGTCGACTTGGGGCAAGTATTTTTGAAGAATGCCGCTAACGCGACGGAATTGCCCGGCGTAAGTTTCAAGGGGCTTACACCCGAGCAGAAGAAGGTCGCGCTGCGGCGGCTCAATTCTGAAAATTGCACGTGCGGGTGCAAGCTGACGCTTTCGGAATGCCGGGTGAACGATACGGAGTGTCCGTATAGCGGGAAGCTGGCCGCGCAAGTAGTGAAAGAAGTGGCCAGTGGAGCGAAACCGCCGAAAACGCCGCCGTCGACTACGCCTTCCAAGGGAACAGCAAATACGATTACAGAATTGTTTTGAGTAGCACAGGCTTCAGCCTTTGGGGTTTGGCCTTGCAAGGACTAAACCCCGCAGACTGAAGCCCGCGCTACTTGGAGGCACAAACCATGATCCAAATTCTTACGCGGGCGCTGGGAACGCTGGCGGTGCTACTGCCATTTGGCGGCGGGGCCAGCTGCAATTCTTCGAGTGACGTTGTGGCGCTGCCGGATCCTGCTGTGGACGCTCCGCTGGCGGGGGTAAAAGCGCGCGAGACAATCGTGGTGGCCGGTGGCTGCTTCTGGGGAATTCAGGCGGTGTTCGAGCGCTTGAAGGGCGTGCTGGGGGCAACTTCCGGGTATTCGGGCGGCGCGGCCAACACGGCCACGTATGAAAAAGTTTGTTCAGGGCGCACGGGGCACGCGGAAGCCGTGGAAGTGATTTTCGATCCTTCCCAGATTTCGGTGGGACAAATTTTGAAAATATTTTTTTCTGTGGCGCACGATCCGACACAGTTGAACCGCCAAGGGCCCGATCAAGGGACACAGTACCGGTCCGCAATTTTTTATACTTCGGAAGAACAGAAAAAAATTGTGGACGCGTATGTCAAGCAACTCGACTCGGCGAAAGTTTTTCGGCAGCCGATTGTCACGCAAATTATTCCGCTTGAAGCGTTTTATCCTGCCGAGGATTACCACCAGGGCTACATGGATCTGCATCCGGAGAACATGTACATCGTGATCAACGATTATCCCAAAGTTGAAAACCTGCGGAAACATTACCCATCGCTGTTTGTGGAGAAGAAGTAGGAAAGTTTCCTTCTGATTGTGAAGTTGATCTCTATTCGGCTTCGGTATCGATGGAAGTAAGTCAAGAACCGCACCATTGACAAATTCGCAAGAGAGCGGCACCCGCCTTTAGCCATCCAACAGCACGCCAACTACTTCACGGTGGAAAGCTGGGCCTTTAGGTTGAGTTGGCTGTCGGCGAGAATTTCAACGGACCGCTCCCAATCGACCCGATTCTGGTAGGCCAGACGGACAGCATGCTCGCCAATAGGGATCTTGAGCATCTCGGGAGTGTTACCTACGAATTTTCCGTCAAGATAAACGTCTGCGCTGTCGGGATCTGAGGTGACGGAAATAGTACCGAATTGGTTGGGTAAAGCACTCAGTTGTGAATTGGGTGTGGTAACGACGGGGTAAAAGCGGCTCAGCACTTCCACCAAGTCGTTGGAACTCAGTGCGAACCCGATTCCTTGAAACCCCTTTTCGACAATTTTTTGCGTATTGATGCCTATAACTTCGGCATGGCTGTCTAGCAGCGGCCCGCCGCTGTTGCCCGGATTAATGGCCGCGTCAGTCTGAATCCACGTTCCTTTGCCGATTCCTTCGGATTGTCCGACGGCGCTCACGATCCCTTTCGTGGCTGAGAAGGGCAGGCTGAGTCCGGGATTTCCAAGTGCAACGACGGTCTGACCCTGCAGGACTGTCGAGGTCTCCGAAAGTGTGAGGTGCTGAAAGCCGCTGCCGTCTACTTTTACGAGTGCTACATCTTTCTCGTCATCGATATAAACAATCCTGGCATCGAGTTTTTGTCCCGTGGGAAGCTCCGCCACTAGCGAGCTTTCGCCACGGGCCACATGTGCATTTGTTGCGATGACTCCCGTTTCCGTAACGAAAAAACCGCTCCCGTGTCCGCCAGCTCCCCGTAACAGGACAACCGCCGGCTTCGATCGCTGAACAATATCCTCGACGGCGAGTTCCGGCCGCATTTCTACTTTGGCGTTTCCTGCGGATCTGGCTAGAACCGTCCCAGTGAAGGATTTGGAAATGTTTTCCAGTACGACTTCAAAATGATTTGCCTTCAGCACCCAGCATTCTCCGCGATATTCGGTCGCGAACACTGTATATCCGATGAAAGAGATAGGGCCGTCGGTCATCTCGATTTCTTTCGACGTGAAGCCTTCTTTGCTTACGCGAAGCCTCATTGAATGTTCGAGGTGGGAGCCAATACCGAAGGCATTCTTGTGAAAATAGCCCCCCGGCAATTTCATTTCGTAGGGGGTGGTTCCGACTTTCAGACCATCTATTTCAACGGTCGCTGCCGGTGGGGTGCTCGTAATTTTCAGGGTTTCGGCATGGGCAGGGCGCGCGAATAGTGCAGGAAGCATGGATGAGTAGAGAAGGATGTGTATAAGCCGGCGGTTCATGGAATGCCTTTCCTGGTAGGAAAGTTTCAGGATCGCGCGGGAGCTTAACTCAACGTTTCGACGGCAGGGAGAGTAGAGTTGTCACGTATGGTGACTTTGGACAGGTCGCCTTTCATGGTGGGGACAAGTGACATGGATTGCTCGGGGGGTGGGTCGGTGGAGTTTGGTTAAGAACCGCACCCTTGCGACGAACGCATGAGTGCGGCACCCGCCGTTGGTTGGTTTTGGCTGCGCTAACGCTCATGGGTTTAAAACGCTAGGAAGCGGGTAGGACTGTAGGGGCACGGCATGCCGTGCCCCTACGGATTTAGTTAGTTGGCTAGGGGATCGGGGCGCAACTGGAATTTTACGGCTTTGCTGGTTGTGCCTTTGCCGCCTTCGAGGTGCCACGGGGTGCGCGTGGCGTAGGTGGACCAGATGCCTTTGCCCTTCCAACCGGCCTTGGGATCGTCAATGCGGCCGTCAAGGCTCTTGGCGAAGAAGCCCATGGGATACGGAACTCGCATCACGAGGAACTTTCCGGTCTTGGGGTCGAGCGCTTCGAGAGCGTCAGTGCCATTGGCAGTGGCGATGGGAGTGTTCTTGCCCATGCCAAAGGTGTCAAACTGATCGACCCAGTTGTAATAGTTAGTGTCCGCGCTGCCGTAACCTTCTAGGCCCTGGAAGCTCGGGCCGGGCGTGCGATACAGCGTCCAGCCTTCGGGGCAGTGCTGTCCGGTGGCGGTGGGGCCGTTCAGCGGGCCCTTGCATTTGCGGCGGTCAAAGCTGGCAAAATGTCCGCTGGAAAGAACCGTCCAGACCACGCCGTCACTGGTCATGTCCATGCCGCGCGGAGAGAATCCCTGCACGGGCGCTTTCGGATTGTTCCAGGGCACTTCGTAAATTTCCGCGAGCGAAGTGCGTGCGGGATCAGAGCCGGGTTCGAGGCGCACGAGAGCTCCGGGGAAGCCCAGCACAGTTCCCCAAATGGAGCCGTCCGCAGGACTTGGGCTGACGCCGTAGAAGCCGACCTTGATACGCATGTCCTTCTTGGGGTCCATCGGCTGGCCAGGTTCTGTGTATTCGTCGCGCTTGCCGTTGCCGTTTGTGTCGAGAATGAAGGGCGTCCAGCCTTGCGACTTTTCCGCGTCATGTGTTTCGTCATACATCTTGGTGTTCAACCAGCCGACATTGTCGCCGCCAGGATTGCTGAACCAGAGAGTATTGTTGGCGTCCCCAGCGAACATCAAGTGCTGGGATTGCGTGCAAAGATCGACGAGTGTCCACTTTCCGGTTTTTGGATCGTAGACGTTTGTCTGGCGATTGCTGGATTTCAGCGGGAGGACAACCGCCGATTCGAGGTCAGAACCTTTTTGGCAATAGGCCGGATTTTCCGTGGGCCGCGTTGCGGAGGCGGTCCAAAGCCGGCCTTGCGAATCCATCATCAAGCTGTGCGCTGAGGCGTGCGAGATGGCGACTGGTTCGTTGCCCCAGTAAGGAGAAGGCTCAAGCAATTCCTCGGGCTCAAACATCGGCGTGCCTGGCTTGTAGGGAATCGGAATCTGAGAGAACGAATTTTTTGTTGGGTCGAGCACGGTGATGAAATCGGAACTGTCTTCGTGCACGCCGTAGATCAGGCCGTTGGGATTGGAGCTGGGATTCCGGCGGTCAACGGAAATTTCATCGTGGAAATATTCTTTTGCCGTGGCCCAGTCCCACTGGGTGATCACGATGTTGCGCTCCATGCCTTGCGGGCGCGGAGGAGCGGGCGGGAGTTCGCCGGCCTTGATGCGATCGGTCCAGTCCGCATATTCGGAGAGCATGCGCTTGCGGCCAACACGGTTTGCCACGGCGTTCATCGAGCTGCCCACCTGCGCGGACTGAATGCGGCGGTCCCAGGCGGCGTAAGTATTATCAAAGGCGCCGAGAGAGGAGGGGATCGTGCGCGTGGCCTTGTCGCCCAGTTGATGGCAGGCTTCGCAGCCGTCGGTTTTTACATTTTCAACCCAGGTACCCTGATCCTTGATGCGCTCGGAAATTCCATTGCCCTTGTCGCCAGTGCCGGGGAAGTCGCTCTTGGGCGGAATGTGCAACAGGGAATACCAGTAAGCGGCGGGATAATATTGCGCCGCTTCGTGCGCGTCCGGTGCAATCACGGCCGTGAGGTTCAACATTTTGCCGGGCGCGGCTTTCACTTTTGCGGAATCGACGAGGCCGTAGCCGCGCACCCATATATCGTAATTCGCTTTGGGAAGTTCGGGGATGACGTAGCGGCCCTGATCGTCGGTCACGACGATTTTACGATATCCAGTGGGAAGATCGTGCGTTTCAGCGATGACCCAAACGCCGGCTTCGGGTCCCTTCGAGCTGGTGACCACGCCGCCGATATCATCGGAGACGATTTTAATTTCGGCGGCGGGTTTCCCTGCCGTGTGCGCCGTGCGCACGATGCCAAGTGCTGCGGCGAGTCCGATCGCCACCACTGCGAGCTGTGACATTGTCTTGTTCATAAGATCTGATCTCCTTCGGCGGCAGGGCCATGGCCAAGACATTCTCAAGCAAGGGTTGGATGTAAAGCTAAGGAATGAAATATGGCCGTGCGAAATCGTATGACGGAGCGAAACCATTGTCAATCGGTGGTTTGCGAGGGTTTGGGTGGGAGGAAGTACTGGGGGATTTATCAGGAAAGTTAACGTGAAATAACAATTATGAAGGTACGTCCATGAAGGTACGTCGCGCATACAGGACTATGTTGCAAAAGCGAGAGCGCGGGCTGCAAACTGTCAGTCATGCCGGAATTGCCTGATATTGCAGCTTATATCAGCGCCCTTGAGAGGCGCATTGTAGGTTCGCCAATCGAGCATGTGCGGATCGCGAGTCCTTTTCTGCTACGTACTGTGCAACCGCCGCTCTCTGACGTGGAGGGCCGCACAGTGCGCGGATTGCGGCGCATTGGAAAGCGGATCGCCATCGGTGTGGAGGGGGACCTCTGGCTCGTGCTGCACTTGATGATCGCTGGTCGTTTGCATTGGCGTCCGCATGACGCAACGCTTTCGGGCAGAAACAATCTGGCGGCGTTCGATTTTCCGAGCGGAACCCTCGTCCTAACCGAAGCCGGCTCGAAGCGCCGCGCATCATTGCACGTTGTTCAGGGCGATGAGGGCTTGCGTGCAATCGACCCGGGCGGGATCGAAGTTTTCTCGGCCGATCTCGATTCGTTTCGCGAGGCCCTCACTGCCGAAAACCGCACGCTCAAGAGGGCGCTAACCGACCCGCGCCTGATCAGCGGCATTGGCAATGCTTATTCGGATGAGATTTTACATGCGGCGCATTTGTCGCCGGTGACGCTGACTCACAAGCTAAAACTGGAAGAGTGGGAGCGACTCTTCGCCTCCACGCGACAGACTCTTGCGCTTTGGACCGAACGCCTGAAAGCGGAGTCGGAGAAAAACTTCCCCGAGAAAGTAACCGCGTTTCGTAAGGAAATGGCAGTGCATGGCCGCTACGGATTGCCTTGCCCGAAGTGTGGAGAAAAAATTCTCCGCATCAAGTACGCGGATAATGAGACGAATTATTGCGCGAGATGCCAGACCGGGGGAAAGGTTCTTGCGGATCGCGGACTATCTCGTCTGCTGAAATCCGATTGGCCGCGTACGCTCGATGAACTCGAAGCCCTTAAGCGACGCTAGATGAAATAAATCAATCGCGCCTGGTGCGCCACCCTCGTGGGTTTCGTTGGGCGGAAGTTTCCGGCGGACGAAGTGATCACGATTGTACATTCGCGTTTGCAGACGACTGCGACGAGGCTTAGCAGGCTACGGAAAAAGTAGTTTTTTCTGTCATTCCGAGTGAACCGAGGAATCTCTCTTTCTTCGTTTTCTCATAGTTAAATCGAAGAGAGATTTCTCGGTTCGCTCGGAATGACAGAAACGGTCAGTTTTTCCTCAGCCTGTTAAGACAATTTGGTGTGCTGTGCCATCCGGCGGCGGTTAAGTGCCACAAATACCAAAAGTAGGCCAATGACCACAGTCATCAACGCAGCTCCGCGTTGCCCGACGTCCAAGTTTATTGCTGTGGCGCCGATCATTATGACTACAAGCGCCGATGCCGCTAATGGCGTCAAGCCAGTTCGAATGCGAAGAATCCCGGGCAGAACCAATCCAATCCCGCCCAGTATTTCGCAGCATCCGATGAAATGCAGGAACCAACCGGGTAGCGGCATTTGCCTGGTCATCTCTTCTACTGACATAACGAACTTCATCGATCCAGAGAACAAAAAAAGCGACGCGAGCAAAACCTGCAGCACCCAAAGCAGCACATTCAGTTTGCGACCGGGCCGGTTCGTTGCAACGGGTTTCATGGTTATCTTTCCTCCGCGGCGTCAGAATTCTATGTTTGTATTTCCCAACTGGCTTCCGGACCATCTCGGCCGGTTTAACCGCCGCTCTATTTACAAGTCGAACGAGCAGCAATGGAATCGACAATTTCAATATCTTTTTATTGAGGAAGTTTAGTGTTTGGATGTTTAGTTTTCGTTGCTTGGCAGTGGTGCCGGGGGGAGTTGAAGTGTCACCCCTTACCGAAAACGCCTAACTTACTGATTTTTGGTGCCGCTCAATACGCTAGAATAGCGGCCCCAATGTACAAATCGAAAAATGTCTATCGCTGTTTCTTCGCCTATCCGTGCCGGGATAGCCTGCGTTTTTGGATTCCGTTTTTCGCGCACATTTCCTTTCATGAATTGAACTCCGTCGAACGGGCGGATTATTCACAGAAGCTAGCCATAAGGAGTAGAATCAAACCTGATGGGAAGCCCTTCCAATCCGATCGATTCAGAGATGCTGTGGCGACAATATGAGCTCGACATACGTCTTTATGAACGCTATCTAGAGCTTGTACTGAAGTTTAATGCTTTTTATTACGCAGCGACCGGCGCATTGCTCTCCTACTATTTCGCCCATAGGGATATTCCCGAGATGAGGTACGCACTGTTGTTCCCTGTAGCCATGAGTGCATTGTTCGCCGTGCTATTTCTTTACGGGGCGAGTAAGACAGACGCAGTCCGTCAAAACCTCATACGGATCGCGCGACTGCTCAATTTTTATACATTTGTGGAGTATCGCGTGCTCACGATGTTCCTGTGGCTTTCGTCCGCTCTCATGCTCGTTGTGGCAGTAGTCCTACTGATTTTCTTTTTCAAAGCTCCGTCCCTAGCGTTGGCGCAGCAAATTAAACAATCATGATGTATACTATCCTTCGCCCAACTGGGCGAGTGGTACAACTCCGAAGGGGGGCGTCAGGGGTTCGCATAAGCAACTCGCGACACGCGCTTTCCTTGGTGACAAAACGTCAACGAGGAACGATGTTCGAATCCCATTGATTTCCGTTCTTCGTTGACAATGGGATGCAAGCGAAAGGCTCGACCCCCAACTTCCTTTTTAGTTTAACTTCTCAAAAAAATCCTCCACGCTTTTTCCCTCGGCGAGGTGATGAATGAACCAAGTCCAAACCACCAACCACCCTTTTTCGAGGTTGTCCCTGTAGCCACTAATTTTACTTCGCGACTCCATCGCCTTTCCTAGAGATTGCCAGAATGAGGGGTCCAGAAGACCTACTGCTAGTGGCCAGCATTTGGTAATTCCGGATGGAGATGTTCCAAAGATCATCGGCCACGAAGAATTTTTTGTATCAACGGCCGGGTCCTGATCTGACGGCGCGAACACCCTCCACCCTCCTTCTATCGCTTTTTTGATTGCCTCTTCGATGGTCATTCCCTAAATCAAACCACACTCGCAGAATCTTGCATGATGGGGTTATTCCCAACGTTACTCCCACTAGAATTAATTAAGTAGTAACTAATTGATGTACAAAGCAATGTGCAAAACGAACTGGGGCCTTCTAAGTCCTTTACACACAATGAGGAAGATGGTGCCGGGGGATCGAAGTGCACCCAGCGCTCTTGATCAAATTCCGGATCAAAATTGCGGCCTGACTTTCCAAGGCGATCCTCCGAGTCCACTGCTATGGGAATAGGTGTACGTTCTTTCTGCGCAGCGCAACCTAAATATGCGGCGGTACTTACCCGGCAAAAAAGTACATATTCGAGCGCGCCGCTCCCTCAAGCGCTTGTGCGGGGGAGCAGCCTTGGGCTTGGGCATCCATTAGGGGAGCATCAGCGCGGCAAGCAGCGGCTACTTAGGCCGAGTGTCAAGGACGTGGCCGGGATTGTATTCGTCCGTGTCAGGACGTTCCGCAGGCTCGCTCCCTAACCTATGTCAGTCCATTTCGAGCGTGACTTGGGCGGCAAGCCCGTGGCTTCCCTGAGCCTCTCTTCCTTGCGGGACCGACGACGGGCAGCACTGATTTGGCTTGCTCTCCTGGACGGGTGTTGGGAGCCTACGCGTCCTTGCTGCCGATATAATTGCTGCACGCGCTGGCCGCCAAGCTTCGCTAACATTCGGCGACCCCACCGGCTTCGCTCTTCCGGCGTCGTGCGTGCCAATCGCTTCGCTTGCCCAATCAGGATGGGATAAAGCCAGCTAGGACGATTTGGGTGGCGAGAGAGAAATTCCGCGAGCAAACGCCACGCTTCCCGTTCCTGTTCAGGGGGAAGATCATCGAACGAGCGCCCGCGCTTCCGTGGCTGTCGGACGAATCCCTTGATTCGCATGCCCACATCTTACACCTAGTGGCCTGCCCCCAAACGCTAAGGGAAACCTGTCAAATAATGCTACGACATGCCGCAGGAAGCGGGCAAAAACTGAACGTCTCAATCGCGCCCGTAACTTCTTTCGTGACTGCGTTAAGCGTGGGAATGACTGGGTCACCCTGATGCGGATTGCCAAGATCGAAGCCGTAGCCGATGGCCGCATGGCCCTTATCGCTCACTTTAGGACTTCGACCAAAGGAAACGGATCGGTTAATTTGACTCAGGCGACGGCGGAACGAAGAGTCGGTGAACAGCACTGGAAGCTCAAAGATGATGTTTTCATCGTTTTGAATACGCACGCCTTCAATCGCTATCATCGGGAAGTTTGGAATCAGCAGTTGGTGCTTGTCGATAATGTTCATCTCATTGACAGCCCAGATTCTAAAGTTCCCCTCTCGGTAGGGCTTTATTGTGTCGAGAACAAAGTCATGGAGGGTTTTAGTAATTTGCCCCTTTTCGAGAGCAGCACCAAGGGGTCTCGTAAGTTCTTGCCGCGTATCCGCGATTGGAAACCGCGTCCATTTGGTTTGCAGGCCAGTAGAGGAAACGATTTCAAACCACAGAATGTCGAGGGCGCTTCTAAGGTTGTGGTAGACATCCCCAATGATAAGAGCGGCTTCGTTCCGGAATTCGTCCTTCGATTTATGGATGGTGATGACGATTTCCAAGTCTCGGTACCGACAATCCGCTTCAATGGAGACCGAGTATAGGTCGGGAGCGGCAGTAAAGGATTGCATGAAGTTATAGAGTTCGAGGATGTGCTTTTCGGCCCGCTCGACCTTAAATTTTGAAGATTCGAACACACGGGTAACTTACCATATCTAGTCAGTGAGGTATATTATTGCTGAATTAACGTCAAGGTCATAATGGATTGGATAGCTGCTACCGTTGTGGATTCGTATGGTCGATGGGCGTAATTTCCACCTTCCGATAATTCCGTTTATCAGGCGGAATCCGTTGTTAGGCTCCCGTGATAGGATTGTCGCGCTGGGGGCGGCTTGCGCGAAGCATTGGAAGTCCTGATCGGACTAGAAGACGGTGACCACGTCTCGCTGAAGAATTGGCGGTTCGCGCCGAAGGATTGGACCTATGCACATGCCGAAATTAGCTGTGGGCCTTGGCGAGGAGGGATCAAGGTCGCGTTTTATGCTGACGAATTGGCCCGATTTGCCGAGGCAATTAGAACACTCTATAGCGACCTTCGCGGTAAGGCTGAACTCAAACCCTTCGATTGCCGTTTCGCATTAGCTTTTACTGGTAACGGGCGAGGCGAAATCACGGTAGCTGGACATGCTGGCTCCGATTTCGTCACCGACACGGAGCTTCACTTTCAATTCCTGATTGACCAAACCTTTTTGCCCCGCATCGCGGACGGAATCGCAGCGGTCAAGTCTCAATAATTCTGCTCCTCATGTGGGAGCCAGTTTCCGGTAACCCCGTTTTTCAGGACTTGGGACATGGGTGCAAAGCGTCAGATAATCTGAGCAATCTTAATGTGAACAGCAGAGCCGCTAGAAGAGGCGCAATGATCTACTCGCACTGCCCTGCTGTATCGGCTCGCAGCAACGCCGGAATATTGATGAATCGACCAATAGCATGGTCATATCCACCTCAATCGTGGTGATTGGGCCGAGTTGAAACAAATCGGCAGTTACTACTTGTTCCGGCAGGATATGTCGTTTCAGACCTGAAATTGGCTCAGTAGCCTCAAAGCTACTATTCACGCGCCACTCGTTCGCCATTTCGGATGCCTCCCGCGACACATCAGGAATTAGACGACTGTGTCGGTTAAGTGCGTCGAGGCAACGCTTTCCGCTTGGGCTTGTGCGGCTCGAAACCTCGATTATTATTCTTGCAATATTATCATAGCGATTTCTTCTGGGACATCCTGTCGAGCGCTCTCGGGATGTCGAAAGGGCCAGATTTCCAGTTTCCGTGAACGCCGTTTATCAGGACTTGGCGACGTAACGGAACTCCTAGTACGAACTTTCCTCTGGACGAAATCTAATTTCAAGCATTAAGCTTCTGTAAGTCTGAAATTGTTTATCGTTGGTGAATATTATGAAATATAGATGGGTGCTGCTCTTGTCGCTCTTCGTTCTCATCTCCTTTGACATCCGATACGCAACCGCTTCTGGCCCGTCCTACGTGAAGCTCTTTGGGGAAGCCAGCGTTATTCTAATGGTACTCAGCGGTGTCGGAATCGCCGCGACCGCAGTTTTTAGGGGGCTGCGCTCGGCGGTTACAAAGACGCAGGTCCTCGCAATGTTTAATTGCAGCGCGATCGCACTGTTATGCATCGACGGATATCATCGGCGGAGAGGGGAATCTCTGGTCACGTTTTCAGTTATATCTCTGATCGTCTTGGTAGCATTCAACGGAACATTATGGAATTCTTTCAACAAGATTAAGCAATGGAAAGTACAAGCCTGAGAGCGCAACTAGACTTCGTCAAACACAGCCGTTGGAGAACTGGGATGCGCCTATATTTTCGCCTTGTAGTGTTGGACATCGTCGCTCTGTCGTTCTTGTTCGTGCCAAGGTTGCGCCACATTAGCAAGAGCACTCCCGCCGCATCTTCGCCAATGTTAACAATTGTGGCATTCGCCTTAATGGCAGCAAACTTCGTGATCGTTTGGAGAATCGCTCGTCAAGGTGAGATCGGGTGGTTAGGCGGAAGTCGGTGGTGGTCGGTGGCCTCGGCTTGGGTCGGTGGCCCTTTGGTTGTGGCAGTCCTACCATTCTCAATTGCTGCCGCCATCATGCGACATACCTTTCAATCAGTCATGTGGGTCGTGTTCTACTCCTTCGTTGCTTTTAATTCGTTCGCACACGTGTACAGACGTAATGACGGAATCGCTCCAAGGGATCAGCCAATCAAAGCTGAACCCAAGTCCTGATATGTCCGCTTATCGTCAACTGGGATTTCCGGGTTGCCACATGATGAGAACGCCTGCCCGCTCAAGGCTCGTGCGGCGCCCCCGTCTTTCGTAGGAGATTTGTCCAATGAGCCAAAGTAAGGAGGTGCGTGGCTTTCTTGTGATTTCACCGATGATTTTATGGATCCTGCTTGAAAGTGGGATAATTATATTGTTTTGGAAACACGGTGACCGATTCTTGCCCAGTCGCACATTCAACGTTTATACCGTGTGCCTAGTTGTTTCATTCCCTGCAATCGGAGGAATGATTGATTTCTATCGCACCCGGCGATTAATACTAAATTCAGCCGACAGCAATACAATAGACAAGGCGTTGTTGAATATGTATTCCAACGCAGCTATGTATGCGTTTACATCGATATTTTTCCTCTTAGTCCTCTTCACGGTTTATTCCCGGCGTTTTTGAACGTCGATCTAATCTAACGAATACAGACATAGAGAGCCAAGTCCTGAGAAGTCCGCTTATCGGAAACTGGCGTTTGGACCCATCGAGACCAAGCCCGGGCGGAGCGATTCGGGAGGCGGATGCCACCCGGCCGAAAATCCTTAAACGATTTCAATAACCGATTCAAGACTAGCGCAGACCAACTGCCATTGAACATTTTTCGCTTGCAACTCTGCGGCGGACCATACATTCCGAGAAGATGGGCAGTTTCAATGGGTCAGTGCAATACTTGCTTGCAGTTTATCTGCTGGGATTTGAAACCCCACGGTTTTTTCGTGGTTCAGACGCAGAGCGATTTGGTCGAGGTCCGACCGGGAGTATCAGGACAGATCTTCCTTCTTGCTGGAATTGCCACAATATCCCGTTGGTGTTTACGTTGGAGCCTCGCTCTCCACGATCGTGAGAAAGAGAACGGCGCATAGCTGTTGCCTTATTGAATGCGGAGGATGTTGGAATCGCGATGCCGGGTGGAAGAGAGTCGGTATACTTAACTAAGGAGAAACTAAATGAAAAAGGTAATCAGAGCAGTAATCGCAATCGCACTCATCGTTCCCCCGATTCTTGCAAAGGATATGCACGCTCCGCTCCCAGCCAGCGTAATAGCTGCAAAGACCGTGTACATTGACAATCAAACGGGCCACGCAGAGATTACGGACCGAGCCTACGACGCATTAAGTAAGTGGGGGCGATTTAAAATCTTGATGAATGCAAAGGATGCCGATTTGATCCTTCGGTTCACGGCAGACACCGAGGGCAGGCCCACCCCGCCACACAATGATATCGACATATCACCTACCCCCGTACTTTTCTCTGTATTTGACCAAACTAATGACAAACTCTGGTTTGCATCTAAGAACAAGCCGTTTCACAGTCAAACGCGGCTAGACGTTGAAGAATTCAAAAAGCGAATTGACGAACAAGAAAAGAGCAAATAGCTTTCGACGGCTTTCTAGGACACTAAATGGCGATCTTTCTTACAGGAGTTACTGGAGCGATTGGTGGCGAACTATTGCGGAGCTTATTAGAAGCACGAACTGACTCGGTCATCTACGCGTTATTTCGTGCGAAAACTGTGGAGGATGTCGCATCCGGTAGCCTCCTGGTTCAGTCAAAAGTCAGGAGAGAGGATGTTTGCAGAGTTATTCCAATAGCCGGGAATGTCGAGCTTGAAGATTTTGGTCTCGGGAACAAATATTGGGAGTTGACAGATGTAATCAGGGAGGTTTACCACGTCGCGGCCTGCACCAGCTTTGGCCAGACGGTTGAACAGGCTCGCCTAACAAACGTCTTCGGTACGGAGAATGTGATCGAGTTCGCGCGCGCTGTTCGCACTGCCGGCAATCCGATCCGTTTACACCACATCTCCACCGCCTACGTGTCCGGCACCAGGACCGGCTTCGTGCGAGAGGACGAACTGGAGGAGGGTCAAGAGTTTTTCAATTATTACGAGTGGTCAAAGTTCGAGGCAGAACGTGCCGTGCAGCGCGCCAGCCTGGATGTGCCTATTACAGTTTATCGTCCCGGCATCGTCGTTGGGGATTCGCGCACTGGCCACACGAGCAAGTTTCACGGGATCTATCAAGTAATGAAAGGGATTCATTTTGGACTCTTGGACTCACTCCCTTGCCAGCCTGACTTTGTGCTCGATCTTTCGCCCGTAGATTACGTGTGTCGCGCAATTGTCCAACTCGCATCACTCATAGAAACTGTCAACAAGACATTCCATTTGACTGCGGGTCCTGGAAATACTGTGACTCTGAGCGACTTGATCGAAATCTATTTTAGGGAGCGTGCCGCATTCGCGGGAACGAGTGACCGATCTAAATCATTTAAATTCTCCCAGCCCGAGGAACCGAGAGTCGCGTTTACTGTTGATTCCTCTGAAATCTCAACACTATTTGCTCACTACAGTCCTTACTTCTCATGCCCGAAGGTATTCGATAACAAGATGACGCGTGCTGCCTTAAGAGATCTGGAGTGTCCGCGCTTCAGCGAGTATTTACCCGGGGCCATCAGTTACGCGTTGAAGGTTGGGTTCCGGCCCCCTTCTGTGAAGCTACCGAAAAGTGTTGCTAAATTGACATTCACGTGAGCCAGCATTACAAACCGCGACCCGTCAGTTCATTTAGAAGGACAATTCAGCCTTGTACAATTAGGGTTTGAGCTGCGGTGGTAGAACTCTGCTACGGTTTGCGTTGCGAGACGTGAACCATAGGGGGGACAAAATGGTTTTTAACCTGTAAAAAATGTGGCTAATAAATGCCACATACCGACATTAGAGAAGTTCAATACTCATGTCTCCAGAAGCTACCTTCTCGGAACTCGGACTACTTTTTTCCCACATGGCGATAAGCCCGTTTCTCAGGACCTGGCCCGTCATACCTCTCCGCCGTCTCACACCGATCTACGCCTTAGTAACCAAGGATGCCGCCACGCAGCATGGAACCATGCGAAAATGCAACGCTTGTGCCTGCAATTAGGAACGCCACAAAGTCACACGACGGGGTCAGGCAAGGGGTCCAGTTGCCCCGTGTAACTCGTGAGATGTTTTTGTTTCAATGCCATCTCCGACTTCTGAGGAGTCCGGGTCACGGCGGCAAAGTTTCGTTACCATATTTTCGCATCTCGTCTTGGTCAAGGGTAAGGGTAAGTGGTTTCCCGGCTTGTAGCAGGATTGCAAACTCAATGGGAACCTGTAGTTTGATATCGTAAGCTCGATACGTTAAGGGAATATCATGATCGAGTTCAACCCGCACTTCACAATGAGACGGTTCGCCGTTGTTTGGAGTGACTTGAATCGTCTTGCATTTTCCCTTTAGACAGATTTTGACTATCTTGCTCCTTGTTAGATGCCGGACCATCTCATGTATTGGACATATGTCAAAACAACGAGACGTTTTCGACCCTTAGATGCTGGAGCGGATAGACTTTTGTATGATTTTGTTTGAGTAGCAGTCTAGCAGCGGTAGCTCATTCAAGTATGAGCGGATTGCGCTGAATGTCAAACGAGTTGTGCGAATTCGGCCGCATCTCGGTACATCTGGTACACCGTACGGGCGAATTCTTTAGCCCCGAAATGGATGTCTGAAAAAATCCCGTTGCCGAGAATTCCGGTTTCCAGGCGCAATTTCTTTGTGCCCTTTCTCGACACTAACGAACTCGGCTCTACGAGAAGCAAAATCTAACACTCCCGGCGGAGGCCCAACTTTCAAGCATCCGCCGAGCGGTCTGGAATCTTTCATACGAGGACTCTACGTCGCCTTGCAGGTAGTCGAACCGCTGGCACCCGCGATTCTTGCCAAATCGAACCTGCGTACCACCACTCGTGGTAGCCTTCTCCACTGGTTTCTGGCAAGACCTCCACGTATGCCCCTCTTGCGTAGGACAATGCCGCTGCAAATCTCGACGCATCACGCAAGCACATGGGGCGAGAGCAATAGATTGCAATGATCTGATCCGGCATCCCAATTCTTTCACCCTCGAATTCCTGAACACTGAACCTGCCATTAGAAATCATTCCGAAATCCTCCGTGCTGGGGGCGGTGGTTTTCGTGGTCGTAAATTGTCAGAAGGTCACGAAACGTGACAGAACTATAATCCAGCAATAAGAAACGTCAACGCATACACGAACGCATCTGTGGATAACCTGTGAATAATGGGTGGTGAGGTGTCACTACCCCTGCCTACGGGCACTTGTCCTCGTGCGATGTTATGAGTTCGGCCGGGATAAATTTTATTATTGCCCGTTGACAGCGAGCACCTGTATGGTATTGATATCTGCCAGCGTGTCACTTTTCGTGTCTTTCTGTTATTCGCGGCACGCGTGATTGTGGCAGACCCTCCAAGGCCGGTACTGACTGCATGGAGCGCATAGCTTAACCCACTAAGCACTCCATGCAATCCCCAGACTGCCGCAGACATCAACTCATCTCTATGCGCGGCGTTTGAAGATGCTTTTCCTTACAGAGGCAAAGGTGTTGTGAATGCTACCTTTTGTGTTGGAAGTTTTAGCCGGATGGATCGCAGCCTCCATGATAGTTGGAGCTATTACCGGAGCACTGCTTCATTCTTCTGAGAGAGTCCACAGTGAAAAGACGCTGGACTCCCTATTCTCATTCTTGGCCAAAAGGCAGTCCACGAAATAAGAAGAAATCTTCCGCTTCGGAATTACACCCGAACTCATTTTTGCAGGCCGCACCCGCGATCTTCTCCAGTTCCGACCATCCCGCGTGCCAAAACTCCAGCAACTGGCGGTACTGAGCTGGGCACAAATGCGTCTTGACAGCTATATCCACTGTGTTATGTATTCGTCCATGAATAGGACACTGATGATGACAGCCGGACAAGCGTAACGGAGGGCAGGAGCGCCTAATTCGACATATGCCAATCACATTTCGTTGCACAAGAGATTGATCTCTGAGGTTAATGATGTGTTTAAAAGGAAGAGGTTGTCCATAGCTCGGCAGCGCAAATCGGAACGCCTCCGAGGGGAAGTTCCCATCGAGTTCATTTTCCGAGAAATCATGGGCAGGTCGATGACTGGTGCCGAGAGGATTGCTTTTTATGTCTGGCCTCGACGAAATGGAAGAGTCAAGCGTCAATCATGACCGGAGGGTGTTACCCTGAGGCAGTCGCACAGTTCTGAGTTACTAGCATTCAAAATTGAATAATCCGTATGATCGCGTCGATCACTCTTCATTGTTTGACTGGAATTTCAATCAATAAGGATGCCTGGAGCAATGACCAAGAAAACGAACAAGCTGGCACCGATCCACCTTACCTCTGTCTTTCGGGGACTTTACTTCCGCGTAGCAAAGCGGCTCGGTGTTGACCCCTCATACGTAAGCCGAGTCGCTCGGGGTGAGCGTCGATCTGAAGCAATCGAAACCGCTCTAATACAAGAAACATATAAGATCATGAAATCCTCGTTATCCGATCAGAGTGCTTCGATCAGTAACGGTGACATTCGCCGTAGCGTTACGAATAAGCGCCAATCTAAGAGTTTAAAATAGGAAGTGGCGTATGTGGAATTTAGGGGCCAAGGCCTGATATATAGGGCGGTCTCAATGGGTCGATGCAACACTTGCCCAAAGTCTTGTTGTTGGAGTAGACGAGGCTGATTTCGTTCGCAGACATCAGATCAAACACAAACAAAAGCCCTGATTAGGTTCCGATTGAGTACCTCTGTGCAGATTGATTCTCGACGGGAAGTATGACCAGATCAACTCGTTAAATAGTGTTGCATTGACCGGATGAGCTGGCACCGTTTCACAGGATTTGACCAATTCACATTCTGCCAGTGAAAGTCCAAGACGGGAATTTCGGTCTATACTAGGAATTAGAATCCAGTGATATTGCTAATTTTGATTCGGTTCAGGGGGATAGTCCATTTGCTGTCGGCAACCTCATCGTACATGATGACTAGTTCAAGTGAGCTAATGCCTTCTATTCCTTGTATTTCCGAGAACATCAGAAACCATTTCCAAGACCTTGAGATCACACTTCAGTTCGGCCCGCGAATTGCTTCATATCCCTTCGCCATGAGCGAAGAAACACCACTTCATCATCATGCTTTTTTGTCTTCTCTGACAACATAGTGCTGAGGGAGATTAACGGATGTCTGCTGTAGAAGAACATCTTGTTTGTACCTGCCCTGAATGTCGTGTGGCGTTTGTCGTTAAGTCGAAGCCGCTTATGCAAAAACACAACGTGCGGTGTGTTTGCGGAAACGATGTGAAAAAAGTCTATCAGTCGCCAGTGTTAACGGTTTACGGGACGCTTGTCAGACCTTGTCCAACCAGATGCTGATTTCGGCGAATCTTGGCTAGACTACGGAATCGAAAACGGTTGCACAAATCAAGGCAGTATTTTAGGGCGGATTTGCAAGGAGATCATTTCTTATGGGCATATTTTCGAGATCGGCAATCACCATACCCAGCCTGAGTCCAGATAAATCGGACTGCAACGTTTCGACAAAGACGTTGAGCGATTCAAAGAAAGACTTGGATTCACTCGCGGAATTTCTGAGTCAACGGCAGCTCATAACAACGGATGACGCCTACGGAATTGAGGGGGCCAGGGAGCGAGTTGAAAATTCAGGCCTTGATCGCATGATGCTTGAAACGTGCAACTTAATTAACAAGATGGGGGGAAGAACCATTGTTGATGTACATTCCTTCCTTCCGCCAATACCAATCCTTCACTGTTTCATCTTTCAGGAAGACGGAACCGAATATTTCATGCGGCTGGAGCTGCAAGGTGCAACCCCTACTTTAATTTTCGCTGAGCGCCACTGCCGCGATACGGTGACCAATGACTTTGTCCGGTGGGCATGCCGTCTCGTTGACATTGAGCCAGTTCAATTAAACGTCAAGCTGGTCCACGAATTTCAGGACGTCCGTGTTTCCGTCGAACAGGTTCGAGAATGGTTCAAGTATCTAGTCTCCGGCCTTAATCGCTCGCGCAAACCGTCATTTTAGCAACCCCAAGTCTTGATAAGTCCGGCGGTCTCAATGGGTCGACGCAACACTCGCTCAAGGTCGTCTTACACGTGTCCAGGATGCCGATTTTGTTCACAGGATCCAATTAACCAAAACAAAAGCCCTGTAAAGGTTTTAATTAGGGCCGCCGCACGGATTGATTCGCGTTCGGAAGTATTGTCAGATGAACTGATTATAAGGTGTTGCGCCGACCGGTTGAACCGGCACCGCTTATCGGAATGTGGCTTGGGGCCAAATTAGGCAATTTCCGCAGATTCCATTAAACTCTTTCCGCAAGAAATAGGGTTTGACCGGTAGGAAGATCATAGCTACTAGTGGTGGTGTCGCGCGAGAAACTGACTAGCTAGGGATGCTTCAGCGCCAGATTTTCTATGTAGTTTATCGCAATGAATCTCATGTGGGGAAAGTGGGGAAGGCCGCAATGTAATGTAATGAATACGCCTACAGCACTGCGACGTATCCCTGGCGGCGAGTAAGGCAAACCCATCAGATGGTGGGTTTCTCATGAGCCAGATCGTCAATGGGGCTATCCCCACAGCGGTTCGGCGTTGCACCTCGCCTTGCCATACCACGCCTTAAGAGGCCTTCCCACACAGAAACTTATCACGATCCTCTGGGCGTGGGAAGCGAAAACCCACTGGAGGAAATGAGCGACTCTGCCAGGTCGATTCATGACCCCAAATGACATCGGGACATTCGTTGTGGGTCGAGAAATCGTGCAATTGATGAGACCCAGCGGCATCCCCAGATGAAAGTGGCAAATACTTCGGACTGTTGTCCGTTTCATGGCCGTATCTCTCGAATTGCTTCCTGGTTTCCGCACCTTGTTGGGCATCCCGCCGCAGGATTTTACCGATTGGCGTAGCAGCAGCCGGTCACCCTACGCGCTCGAAAGTTCCGGGGGCCTTCAGGTTTTTGTGAGGGGGTTCCCGTGAAAAGTGCTGCGCCGGTTTCTGTTTACGAGTCAGCGCGATTCGAAAATGCGCGTAAAATCAGGCGTAAATCGGTGCCTAATCCTCTTCCGTTTTCGAGAGCGAGCAATCCGCCAGAGAATTATTTTCGTTCTTACGTGGATTTGTCTTGACATGCTTTTCTAATTGTGGCATATCATGTGGCGTAACAAAAACGGCTCTGCCAGATGCTTGCAACATCCGACAGAGCCTAACTCACATGGGAGGTATGACTCCGATGCAAGCTGAATCAATTCTACAGCATCACTCGTCCGTCTATCAGGTCGTTACTGAGCAAATTCTCAAGCAGTTGGAATCCGGCGTAGTGCCGTGGCGCAAACCTTGGCGCACTGAGCCGCCTTGCAATCTACTGAGCGGCAAAACGTATCGCGGTATCAATACATTCCTTCTGGCAAGCCAAGGTTACGGCTCTCGCTATTGGCTTACTTTCAATCAAGCTTCAAAGCTTGGCGGAAGTGTCCGCAAGGGCGAAAAATCTTCCATCGTCACATTCTGGAACATCGGCGAAGAAAAGCTTGTACGGAAGACAGACGGTAGCACACGGAAGGAAAAGCCCTTTCTTCTGAAGTATTATCGTGTTTTCAATGTTGAGCAAACCGATGGCATTGCCGATAAACTTGGACTAGGCAATGCAGAGCCGCGAAATTTCTCAATTGATGCATGCGAAGCAATCTACAATTCAATGCCGCATGCGCCAAGCATGGAACAAGATTCGCGCGCGTGGTACAGACCATCCACGGATAGCATTGGCATGCCGTCAAAAACTCTCTTTAATTCACCCGAGGAATACTATTCCACGCTCTACCATGAACTGACGCACAGCACGGGGCATTCCTTGCGCGTCGGACGCGAGGGGATTGAACAGTTGAATACATTCGGGAGTGAAAGCTACAGCAGGGAAGAATTGATTGCGGAAATGGGAGCAGCTCTGCTGTGCGGCATAACTGGAATTTCACCTGCTACGATTCCAAACTCTGCCGCATATATTCAATGCTGGATTAACAGGCTGCGCGGAGATAGCAGGCTGCTCGTATCCGCTGCATCCCAAGCGCAGAAGGCTGCCGATTACATTCAAGGGGGTGCGCTATGAGCGCCCCCTCTTTTGTGTTTCGCGTTCGCCTTAGCGAAAAGTACCGCCCGCACAAGGTGGCGGAATTTGTCGGACTCCCCAAGGCCAAACGCGTCCTGGCAAAGTTTGTGGCGAATCCATACCCGTGCTCGTTTCTATTTTTCGGCCCGCCAGGAGTCGGAAAAACATCAATCGCGCAAGCGATGGCCGAAGAAATGGGCGCAGAGTTTCACCACCTAGGCTCACAGAAATGCAATCTTGAGAACCTGGAGCAAATCTGCCGGATGTGCCAGTACGTTCCGCTAATCGGCGGAATGCATTTCGTTTTGATTGACGAAGTGGATTCCGCATCGAAGGCTGCGCAGTTAGCTCTACTCTCAAAACTTGATTCGACGGACGCGCCAAAGGGAACCGTTTTTGTCTTTACCTGCAATTCGACGGACGGACTAGAGCCGCGATTCCTCAGTCGATGTCTCCCAATTGATTTTTCAAGCTACGGCATGGCCAGTGATATTGCCGGATATTTGGATAAGGTTTGGCACTCGGAAGGTGGAAACGGAAACGGCCCAGACTTCGCGCGGTTGGCAAAAGAATGCCGGAATAACGTGCGCGATTGTCTCGGACGATTGGAAGTCGAACTCATGGCCCTGTAGGGCCGGAAACGGGGTCGTAGTGTCAAAAACCTATAGCACAAAGCAGGCCGCTGCAAAGATCAAAATTGGGTTCAGGAGCCTCAATCGTTGGCTGGCCCTCGGGACGATTAAACCTTCAACGGCAATCAAGATGCCGAACGGTCGCACACTCTGGCTATGGAATGATGCAGACATAGCTAGAGGCCGCAAAGTGAAGGCCGCGCAAAAGCCAGGGCCGAAGGTAAAGCCCAATAGGAGAAAGACGCCATGACAACGAGAGTAGCGATTTACGCGCGGGTCAGCACGTCAAATCACGGCCAGGATATTTCCATGCAGACGCGGGAACTTGAGCAATTCGCTCAAGCGCGCGGCTGGCGTCTGGTGGATTCCTATCTCGACCTAGGGATCAGCGGCAGCAAAGACAAGCGCCCACAGCTCGACCGGCTAATGGCCGATGCTCATAAGCGCCGGTTCGATATTGTGATCGTGTGGCGCTTCGACCGCTTCGCCCGTTCTGTTTCCCATCTACTCCGGGCCTTGGAGACATTTAGCGCACTTGGCATTGCATTCGTGAGCCTGAGCGAGCAAATGGACACAACCACGCCGACCGGCAAGATGATATTCACCGTCCTGGCTGCCGTAGCCGAACTTGAGCGGAGCCTGATCGTGGAGCGCGTTCGCGCTGGACTCCGCAACGCAGTAGCGAAGGGCAAGCGCCTGGGTCGTCCGCGCGTCAAGCTGGACGCCGCAAGGATTGCCACGCTGCGCGGCCAGGGACGCTCTATGCGTGAGATCGCGGCGGAACTGGGTGTGTCTGCCGGACTTGTTCATAAATCCCTGTCAAAATCGCGGACGAATCCCCTAGCAATTGCAGCGGATTAGCGGGTTCGGTTTTCTGTTCACGAATCACTTGTTTTTCAGACAGACAAAGCAGAAGAACCAAGTAAAATCGCGGCGAGGCTAAGGATGGCGATTATTCTGAAATTTGAAGACGAGACGAAGTTGGCAGAAGAATTGTATAGGGCGGGCGATGCCGTCGTTCTCAAATACGACAGCGGTCATTTGATTCACGGGGGAGAGGAGCTGGCGAACGTCGGCCCTGACAAGTGTCAAATCGTTCTGGACCTAAGTGTCCTCGAATGGAACGCGAGCGAAAATTGCTGGCAGCAACTTCTCACGGGAGCGCGCCTTGGTTGGCTAAAGAACAAGGGGCAGTGAACGCCGCGTGTCGCAACAGTTGCTCCCTCGCATGTTATATGAAATGCGAGATTAAGGCTTACGAGTGCACGACCTCTGCACGATCGATCCTGACTGTAAACCGGAATTCAGTAAAACGACAGCAACAAAAAGGCAAATCCGGGATTCATCCACCGCCCAAATTAAGCCACAGCAATGCCAAATTGACTTGAAAATATTGGTTCGTTGTCCGAAAAGAGGACGATTGTGTATGGGCCTGCTTGAGGAAACTTAATTTCTGGAAACCAAAAAACCACCATGCTCGATGTGTACTTAGGAGTGATTGGCACTTTTACGCTGCTAGGCACCGGGATTGCCGGGAGCGGGGTGCCCGTCTTATCCCGGATCTCCGCTCGAAATAGGAATTCACCGTCTCCGGGACCTCCGAGAAATAAGAAACACAGCCGAACGGGCAATGCTAATTGCCCTACCAGGATCGATAGGTCAGGCGTAATACCGTACAGTCCCGTAACGCCGAGCTTACTATGCAATTCAAAACGCACGTCGTCGCACACGAGACAGTGCTTAATTTTGGGAACTGGCATAGGTTGCGGCAAAAACTTCCGTGAGTGGTAAGTGTCCCTCAGGCTCTGCGGTGAGTTCTGAAGCAAACCCAGAACTTCCTTGGGGAATCATACTTTGATATCCGTGTGCGTAAAATTCGGTTCCGGATTGTCCTCCAATAAGAATCCGGGATTCGGTGACCAGAATGGCGACTTCGATATCCACCCGGGGGGTCCCCACACGAGGATAAAGCTTTTTTTGCAACCAGCCCCATGCAACTGTTGCAGAGAACAATCCGAATGCGACTGATGGAACTACTGTCCACCAGCCCTGATATCCACTAATTGCTAGGAGCGCGTACGCAAGGCCAGCCGGCATCGCAGCTACCCCGACCACCGCATATTGAAGGCAGTGCTTACCCGCGTCACGCAAAAATGAAGTGTTCTGAACCATTTCCCTTCGTCTCCCTATAGTAATCGTACGCCAATCGGCCGAAAAACCAAAGCAACCCCACTAGTAAGACAATATGATCCATGAAATCTATTGCTTGGACCGTGAAAGTATCGTCCCCAAGTAATAGGTGTATAAGCTTAGACGCACCGGAAAACAAAAGGACTAAAAATATTAGTCCGATTGCATGGAGAATATTTTTCAGCAGCAACCTGACCAGTGTCCTGAAGTCCCCACGAAAGGACTCGATATCTACCCAATCTCGCCAGGTCATGGCCGATGAGACTATCAGACTGCTTACGCATCCGTCAACATCGACGATATTACGATTTCGCTAACCCCAGTTCATCGGGGTGACAGCGGCGAATGGTGGTGTACGGACCAGAATCTCGCCCGTAGCTGACAGCGAGAATTGCGCGTTCACAACCCATTGCACACGCTTTGAACGAATACGGGCCTTTGCAGGCGATTTGCGGCCCCACACGTCGCTATCTATAAATATTGCCTGCCCGTGCGCCGTTCGCGCGCCTGACGTGAATTGAGCCGCACGGCCAAGGTTTTAATTCGCATCGCGCGGCCTGCCGGTGGAAGATCGTCAGGGAAAAGCAACGCGATTCCTGGCAGACCGATTGCCGGGAGGTAGCCACCAACTCGCCGTTCAAAATCTTCCTGGCATTCATTCTCATAGCGTACCAGCGTTCTGCCGGTTCCGTGGATGCTCGCGGTCTGCGACTTGTAGTCGATCGGACCCTGCAACTCGCCTTGATCGCCAAGTGGTTGCGGAGCCACAAAAATCAGCAAAAGATTTGGACCTTTTTTTTCGGCTCCTCGACGAGCCTTCGCGCGGCAGCTTTTGATTATCCGATCGATTTCATTCCGGGGCCGAGGATTGCGTTTCCATTTGCATTCGGTTTGATAAGATCGGATCGCGGCTAGGCAACGCGAACCGAAAAGTTGGTTCATCCGGGCCAACCTGCCGCTTACATCATCCCGGAGGCCACGCCGGAGGTGGCGATGGGCCAACGTGCCAAATTATCCCCCAGCCGAGGAAGACCCTTCGACTGGCTCAAAGACCTTGACCAGAGGGGTTGTCGATTGCCCCGCGCCGTGCATATTTCGGACTATCCCCTGTTTTACTTCGCACGTTATCCAAGCTTACGGCCACATACCATTCGCAGAAAGCCCCTGGATGAAGCGTTGAAGGAAGCGGGATATGAATACTATGGTCAGTTGCTATCGGAATGCGAAAAAAAAGTGGAATCACGATGCGGGCGAGCCGCAGAAAACCTAACGTCAGGCCAGCGTATTCAGTTGTTCGCACTACTTATCGACATACAAGACGAGATTCAGAGGTTTAAGAGCCGGAGGCGTGATACAGATCGGTTTGGCACGCTGGCCCGGGAAGGGCCTGCACTCCAAAAACAGCTCCCCCGAAACCTAAGCGCGGCACGTCGCTCGCTATTATTGCTGGTGGGTCGCAGCCGCAGGTATGAGCTTCTCGATCCACCCACTGGCCGCAAGTACCGCGTTGCTGCCAGCGCAGCGCTCGATCAGTTAAGGAATTTGCCGAAACTTGAGAAGAGATCATTTGACGGTTTCGCTACAATTTCTAGGGAATTGCGACCTGTCACGAAGGGTTCCATAACATACGCAATGGTTCGACTGTATTGGTTCTTCCATTCCGGGTGTGGCCTGCGTCGGGACGAGGCCGAAGTGCGCGTTGCATTGTTGCGGAATGGTCTTTGGAAAAGTGATGTTGATGAAGTGGATTTTTCCCTTGGCGATGATTCAGACCTGCCAAAGGGCTGTAGGGCAGTTTATGTAGCGGTTTCGCGGTATCACCTCAGCAAAAACACATCGCGCTAAAACCTTCACTTTTTTTTACGGTGTGATTTGTCCCAACCGTACACCAGCGATGAAACTGCCTGTGTATGCGGCAAACGTTGCCGCACACGGAGGCACGGAAGATGACAGCATTAAGAAAGTTCAGGGAAAAAGCCGGCCAAACGCAGTTCGTCGTGGCGCGGAAGTCTCGCGTGCCCCGAATGCGGTTGAGCCTAGCCGAATCGGGTCAACTGCGGTTGCGCCCCGAGGAGGAGTCCGCAGTTCGCAAGGCGATCCGCGAGGAACTCGAAAAGCATGCCGCACAGTTGCACCGACTGTTGGCGAGCAAGGAGGCCAAACACGAGGTCGCAACGGCTTAGGCATAGAGGAGGCTTCAGAAATGCGAAACGCCAGGTGGTAAACCCGGCGCTCGCAATATCTGCCCGTTCGCTTTGGTCGGCAGCGGGCTTGGAGATGAACGTGCAAACTTTATACGAAATGCGTGGGCAGTTCAATCCGGCGATTCATTTGACCCGGGCGGACCGGCGGCTGCTGTTCACCGCGAGTCTTAGACTTCTTCTTGAGCGGCTGCGGCGTGGTCTCCCCGTAACCGGTAATGATCTGCTCCGCCTCATACCTCTTGTCGATGACGTGGGTGAAGACTCCCTCCAGGAAGCGCGTCGCTAATGGGCGAGGATCAGTCAGCACGGCATAGCCGGAAATACGGGGAGCAGACCTCCTATCCGATTCCGATCTGGAATGGCGTCTTTGACCACTACCTCAGGATTCGTGACGCGATCTGGGAGTTTGCCTGGTGCATAGACAGGATTACTGTGGAACGCAACGGCGTTGGAATTGTCCTGGGAGGCTCCCCGGTAAAATTGAGCGCGATCGTGGACACGATCAAGGGCAGCAAGAGAGAAACGGTGCGCCGCCATTTGGACCGCCTGGAAAAACAGAACTACATCCGCCGCCGACGGACTCCCTACGGCTACGTGATCGAAGTCCTAAACTCGTGCAAGTTTGAAATCTGGAAAACCCCGAAAGGGAAACCACAAAATGATGTTTCTCCCATCACTGGGAAACTCATCCATGATCCAAAGAAACCCATAAGTGGGTCAGAGAAACCCAAAAACAGCATAAACAAAGAAGACGCAGCAGGGACTCAGCATAAAGACGCAGCAAGTATGCCCGCCGCCCCCGGCGCAGGAAATCCCTGGAAAGTCATTGGAAGTGACATAGCGATGGGCAGCCCGGAATTTCAGAAGGTATTCGAGTACTACCACCGAACCAGCAACTGCAACGCCTTGAGCGAGGTGATGGAACGGACGATCCAGGCAGCCAATGTGCGGGATGTGAAGGTGCCGCCGCCGTTTTTCCACGCCAAGCGAGAGGTGGAACGCCGCGAAAAGAAAGAACTCTCCGCCCCAGCCGGGATTGAGATTCCAGTTTTGGAGGCAGAACCGTGGGTAAAGTAACTCAATCAAACGAACTGATAGAGCGCCCATTACCAAATAGCGCGGAACTCGAACGGGCCGTATTGGGCGCGATCATGGCTGGTCACAAGCAACGCTATGAGCTTTTGGATGCACTGCGGCCTGGTGACTTCTTCCACGGCCACAACCGCATGATTTTCTCGACAGCACTTACCCTGCAATCCGAAGGCATCCCGCCTGATCTTCTGGCTTGTTCTGACGCACTTTTGCGCGGTGGGCGAGCGGAGGCGTCCGGCGAAATTGCATATCTTGCCAGCTTGGTGGATGGCGTCCCCCTTGCCGGAGACATGCATCATGCGGTCCGCCGATTGCAACAAATGGCAGCGTGCCGCGAGACAATCCACATCACGCACTCCATTCAGCAACTCGCCTTTGAGCAGTCGGAGTCTCCCGCTAAATTTCTCGATGCGGCAATCGAAAAACTGT
This sequence comes from Saccharimonadales bacterium (SeqCode), assembly GCA_035486415.1. Classification (GTDB taxonomy): domain Bacteria; phylum Acidobacteriota; class Terriglobia; order Acidiferrales; family UBA7541; genus Palsa-360. The sequence goes on along the minus strand of DATHNC010000113.1, from coordinate 13,420 downwards.
CCGCGCTCGCCCGCGACATGGATAGCGCCCAGGATGACGGCCTTACTCACTTCGACGCCGCAGCACGGATGCTCATGGAATTGGACGACTCTTCCGGGCCTAAAATTCATACCGGCATAGACCAACTCGACCGCATCATCGGCGGGTTTCGTCCTGGGGAATTAGTAATCATCACCGCCGAAACCGGCGCTGGAAAAACTCTTCTCGCGCAACAGACCCGCGCCCGCGCTTGCCGCGATGGTTTCCATTCCCTGTTTTGCTCCGGCGAGATGCTGGCCCCGCACCTGAAGCGCCGCGAACTTGCCGCCGCCGCAAACGTGACACCATCAAAAATGCGCCGTGAGGATTTATTGACAGCCGAGGACCGCCGCGCACTGATCGAATCCGCTGCCCGTGAATGTAAGCGGTGCCGGATTCTCGACGGCGAGCTTGAAGTATCCCGAATCCGCCGCGCTGCCCGGAAAATGAAAAAACAGTCCGGTTTGGACCTCTTGGTTTTGGATTATGACGAATTGATCGAAGCACCTGGCAAGGATGAACTTGACCAGCAGAGGAACCTTGTGCACGCAGCAAAGTCTCTCGCCATGGAACTTCCCTGCGCCGTAATCCTAATCTCGCAACTTCGCAAGGCGTTATCCAGCGAAGATGTAGCCAAGCCCACCTTGCAGCGGGTGTATGGCTCCGGCGCGAAAACGAAACACGCCAGCATCGTGATCCTTGCCGACCGCAAGTACGTGCGTGAACTTCAAAGCGACGAGACGGAAGCACAGATTTTCATTTTGAAAAACCGCGACGGGAGAACTGGCCGGGTCAATGCCACTTTCAATATCAGGAGTTTGCGTTTCGAGGAATCGAAAGAACACTTGGCCGCGGAGATGTGGAGTAATCCGGCCGAGCCGCGAAAATCGGGAGAATAACGCGTAAGACAGCTCTGTGAACTAATGATGAAAATTCTCCAATTCGGCACAACGGACTCGCCCATCGAGCCGGAACTGAAGGATTTCATCGATGCGTGTCTTGTCCCGCTACTAGTTCGCGACGCCCTAAAAAAAATCCACGTTTCCGAATCAGACGTGGGTTTAGAATCCACAGCGTCATTTCATGACCGTTGCGCCAACAGAGGAACACGATGAGCCTACGCTGTGCATTTTACGGACGCTATTCTTCTGACCGGCAAAACCCTCTTTCTCCTACGGATCAACTCGCGAAGTGCCAGCAGTTCGCCCAGGAGCGAGGCTGGCGAGTGCTTGAAGAGCACAGCTATACGGATTCCGCGATTACGGGTGCGACGGTACACCGCCCTGGCCTAACCCGCCTACTGGCTGCGGCAGAATCCAAACCCAGGCAGTTCGATGTAGTGCTTTTCGAAGATTCGAGCCGTCTCTCGCGAAAACAAGCGGACATTTTGAACCTATGCGAGCGGTTCAATTTCGCCGGTGTGAAAGTTTGTTTCGTCTCTCAAGGTATCGACAGCACGGATGAGAAGTTCCAATTCCTCCTGATGGCGCGCGGCCTCGTCGACCAGCTTTTCCTGAGCGATACGGCAAACCGGGTGCGCAGGGGAATGGAGGGCCTGCTCCGCAGAGGATTGCACACAGGCGGGCGGTGCTTCGGGTACCGGGCGAGGAAGGATTTGGACGGCACGCGCCTTGAGGTTTACGAACCGGAAGCTGCGATTGTGCGCGAGATTTTTGAATTGTATGCGGCAGGGAAGAGCCTGAAGAAAATAGCGCGGCAGCTCAACTCCGATCACATCCTTTCGCCGCAGCCGCAGCCGCAGACTGGACGCCTGTCGCGCTCCTGGTGCCCTTCGTCTGTGCGCGTGATTCTTCATAATGAGCGCTACCTCGGAAAACTCATTTGGAGCAAGAAACCGAAATCTCGCGATCCAAAGACCGGTCGGCGCGTTTTCCGCGTGATCGAAAGCCGCAAACCAGTTCACGGTGCCGACGCTCTGCACCTTCGAATCGTTAGCGACGAATTGTGGAACGCAGTTCAGCGACAGAAGGAACTTGTGAAGCGTGTGTATTTCGAGGCCGACAAACGACCCGGGTTGCTGAAATCCTCCGCCATGAACTCACCTTATCTCTTTTCGGGACTGCTCAAGTGCAGTGTTTGCGGCGCAAACCTTCAAGTCATTTCGGGACGTGGCAGGGAACCCAAAAGCCAAAGGTACGGATGCCCTACGAATTTCCAGCGTGGCGACAGCGTGTGTGCCAATGTAAACCGCGTACGACGCGACATCGTCGAGGGTGCGATCCTCGCTGGACTGCAAGAAAAGATTCTCCGCCAAGATGTCGCGACTTACGTGTTGGATCGCTTTGAATCCGAACTGCTGAAGGAACTCGACAGCATGGGCGGCGAGATGGATCGCACGAAAAAACGAAAAGTCGAATTGGAGATCGAAATTCAGCGGTTAACTGCCGCCATCGCAAACGGGACCCACTCGCCAGCCGTTATGTCTGAGATCACCAGGCGTGAACAGGAGATTTCCGCGATCACAGATCGGCTACAATCCTCAAAACCGGACTCGATTCGCATGCGCATTAAGGCGTTGCGCGCGAATGTCTCCGAGCGCCTCCGCGATTTGCAGGCAGTGCTCAATAGCGACGCGATTGCGGCGAAGTCGTACCTGACGCGGCACGTAGAAAAAATCGTTATGGAGCCACAAGGGAAGACCTACGTAGCCTCTGGAGGCTGGAATTTGCTTGGTGAGACGCTGGGATGGTGCCGGGGGGGAGAGTTGAACTCCCTACGCCGGCCTTTTCAGGGCCGCGCTCTACCGGTGAGCTACCCCGGCAATTCGGTAGACAAAAGATTGTAAGGGTGTGGAGAGATAGAAGCAAGGGGTTGGCGAGATTTGCCGCGAAGAAAAATTCGCGGCGCGAAGATTTATTTTAGCGCGGGCGGAGTTTTTGTAAGGCTGACGGCATTCTTTATCAAAAGCCACGCTAAGATGGCGAATAAAATTGTCCAAATTAGTGTCTGCCACCAAGGGCCGATTGGGATGGGGAACAGGGCGAAGAGGAGCCATTTGCGCCAGCCTAGTTTTTTCCACCAGATGGAGGGATTGCTGGCAGTTATTTTTGTTGCGTTATTTTGAGGCGTATTTTGATCTGTGTTCACAAAGGCGTTGAACGGATTGGTTTTTGTAGCGCCGGCATCTTGCCGGCAGTTTTCTGTGACGATATAGCGTACAAAAACTGCCGGCGGGACGCCGGCGCTACCAAACTATCTTAGGGACTGGTCTACTTCGCGGATCCAGTCTTTGGATTTCAAAACTTCGCGGGGCTTGGTGCCATCTGGGGGGCCGACTATGCCGTCTTGTTCCATGATGTCGATCAGGCGAGCGGCGCGGCCATAACCGATGCGCAGGCGGCGTTGCAGGGTGGAGGTTGAGGCGCGACCCGCTTCGCACACGACGCGTACGGCTTCCTGGTAGAGGGCGTCATCGACCCCTTCTCCGTCTGCTTCGCCGTTCGCGCCCATCGCGTTTTCATCTCTGGGGGCTTCCAGCAATTTTTCGTTGTACACGGCCTTGGCTTGCGCGCGCCAGTGATCGCACACGGCGGCAGTCTCGTCTTCTGTGACGTAGGGGCCGTGCATACGGTTCAGGCGTGAAGAACCTGCGGGCAAATAAAGCATGTCTCCGCGCCCGAGGAGCGATTCCGATCCGTTGGCGTCGAGAATGGTGCGGGAATCGACTTTGCTGGCCACGCGGAACGATATGCGGGCAGGGAAGTTGGCCTTGATCAAGCCGGTGATGACGTCCACCGACGGGCGCTGCGTCGCGAGAATCAGGTGAATGCCGACGGCGCGCGCCATTTGCGCGAGACGCGTGATCGATTCTTCGACATTGCTGGTGTCGACCATCATGAGGTCGGCAAGCTCGTCGATGATGATGACGATGTAGGGCAGCGGCTTGTGCTCAGCTGTGTCGGTGTCATCGAAGAGCGAGAGCGACTGGCCCTTCTGGAATGTGCGGTTGTATTGGTCGATGTTACGGACGCCGCGTGCGGCGAGCAATTTTAAGCGCGCCTCCATTTCGCGAACGGCGTTTCGCAAAACGTTGGACGCAACTTTCGGGTCGGTGACAACCGGTGCGAGAAGATGCGGGATGTCTTCGTACAATCCGAGCTCGAGACGCTTCGGATCGATCATGATCATTTTCAATTCGTCGGGCGTGCCCTTGTAGAGCATGGAGAGAATCAGCGAGTTAAGGAAAACGCTCTTGCCTGTGCCGGTCGATCCGGCGATGAGCAAGTGAGGCATCTGGCACAAGTCGGAAACGCGGTTGCGGCCGATCAAATCTTTTCCGAGAGCGAGCGTTAATTTAGAGGGCGAATTGACGAATTCGCCGGATTCGATTTGTTCGCGCAAAGCGATGGTCTGACGATTCGTGTTCGGCACTTCGATGCCGACTGTGGATTTGCCGGGGATGCGCTCGATCAGGATTGACTCGGCTTTGAGCGCGAGGCACAGATCGTCGGCAAGTCCAACAATGCGGCTGTATTTGATGCCCGCTTCGGGCTTCAGTTCGTAGGTGGTGACAACAGGGCCTGGATTAATCTGCGTGATGCGGCCGCCGATGTCGAACTCCTGGCACTTTTCCTCGATGGCCCGCGCGCAATCTTTCAGCTCGCTCTCTTCGATTTTTTCATGTTTGGGAGCAGGGCGAAGCAAATCGGGAGAAGGGAGGCGGTAATTCGTCGCGCCCTTGGCAATTTTCGGCGAAGCAGACTGCTTGGGTTGACGCGCCTTTTCTTCGGTATGGAAAATAATCGAACGGCGTTTGGGTTCTTCCGATTCTGACTCTTCCTTTTCTTCCTGTTCCTGCACGGCGCTGCCATCGACCTCTGCAACGGATTGCTGAGGGATCGGCGCACGGCCTTGCGATTTAATTTCCTCGAGGCGCTTCTTCATGCGCTTTTCTTCGCGCTCTTCGCGCCATGCCGCGAAACGATCCTTGAGCGGGGCAACCACGTTTAATTTTGCAAGCGGACCGCGCAGGGTTTCATGCGTTTCGATGAAGGAAAATTTGGTGGTGAGAAAAAGCGCGATAAAAAAGATGGCCACCGAGACAAGATTTGCGCCAACCACATTGAACGCACCGAGCAATCCTGCGGAGACAAGATGCCCCAGGAGCCCGCCGGGCGGAATCGCGCCGCGCACCTCCGGGATATGCCAGAGCGTGAGCATCGCCGGGAGCATCGTTACCAGCATGGAGTAGCCAATAATTTTAACCGCGGGAGATTCGAGGACTTCGCTGCGGAACCAGCGCGATCCCATGATGAACATACCTACCGGCAACAAAAACGCCGCATAGCCGAAGCCCTGAAACAGCAGGTCCGCGCCATAGGCGCCGACCGGTCCAATCCAGTTCCGGGCGGAATGCGTGTCGTAGGATTCGGCGGAGGCATTGAACGATGGATCATGAGGGCTGTAGGAAATCAGCGCCAGTGCCGTCAGAATGGCGATCGTCATGCCGATAAAACCAATCAGTTCGTTTAGTCGATTATTCTCAGTTGGAGTCAGAACGCGCACAAAGTCTCCTCAAATAGGGGAAGGTGCCCGTCACAGATTAGGTGCGCGGGCGCTGGCGCGCGGTTCCTATCTGAATGTCTACGGGCAACAAAATGACTATACCAAAGCCACGGCGACAGGCAAGAAAGATATGAAGCGAGGGTAGTGCGGTGGTTACGGAGCGGGGGAACGGCGATGGAGATTCAGAATTCTGGTGGTGGATGCGGAAATCGAAGTCGCCCGTTGCGTCCCGAAAGACGCGGTTCACCGAGAACGTTCAGCGTAAACGGGACACAATGGGCGCTACGAAACCAGGCGACTTGCGCTGGATGGGCAGCGGGCGGGTATAATGCGCGTCAAAATCTAAGAGCCTACAAATATTGCTTTGTTTGCTTTTTAAAAATCTCGCAAATTGTAAAAAATGGATCATCGAGGTTTAGGAATGCGACTGAAATTTATCAGGCTGGGAATTATTTTTAGCTTTAGCTTCGCGAGCTCGTTCGCTGCGCTCGCGCAAAAGACGTCTCCTGTTGCGTTGACGGGACGCGTCAGCTCGGAGGCTGTAGGCGCGATGGAAGGCGTGCTGGTTCGCGCCAAGGGAGAAGGGAAGACGATTAGCGTAACAGTCGTCACAGACCACACGGGGCGCTACTCATTTCCCGCAAACAGGCTCGCGCCCGGAAAATTCAACATCGATATTCGAGCAGTGGGATATGACCTCGCGAACCCAGTATCTGTAGAAGTTGCTGCAGGAAAAACCAGCCAGGCAGATTTAAAACTGGTGAAGACGAAAGACCTGATTTCGCAGCTGACCAGCGCGGAGTGGCTAATGAGCGTGCCGGGGACTGAGGCGCAGAAGAACCAATTGTTTCGCTGCGCGGCCTGCCACTCGCTGCAGCCGATTGTGCAGAGCACGTACGATGAGGATGGGTGGATTACGACGTTTGCGCGCATGAGGAGCTATTCCGAGCAGGCTGTGCCCGAGCATCCTGTGTCGTTGCCTTACACCGTAAGTGTCCAGCCCGACCATGCATTCGCAAAATATCTGACTACGATTAATTTGAGCGCGACTTCGAAGTGGAATTACGAATTAAAAACTTTGCCGCGCCCTTCCGGTCGCGCCACGCGCGTAATCATTACAGAATATGACCAGCCCGAGCCGGGGCGCCTGCCGCACGATGCCGTGCTCGATGGCAATGGGATGATCTGGTACAACGATTTCCGCGAGCCGCTGATTGGGCGGCTCGATCCGAAAACAGGCGAGATGAAGGAATGGACGATGCCGCCGCTCAAGCCGGATTTTCCGCAGGGCACGCTGTCCATTCAATTCAACCGCGAGGGATATTTGTGGATACCTCGCTTCCGGCAAGGTGGATACACGCGGTTCGATCCGCGCACTGAAAAATTTCAAACGTGGCTCGTGCCGCCGGAATATAACGATTCGCACGCCATTCAACCGCAGGTGGCCGCAGCGCCCGATGGAACCGCGTGGTTTCCGGGCGGCGAAAGCCTCCAGATTTTCAAAGTCGATCCGGAGACGGGGAAGGTCACGTATTATCCGATGTTCCCGGACTTTCATCCCGACGAAAAAAGTTCCGGCATCATTCAATTCAGTTACAGCGCAACGCCTAGCGGACATTCCACGTACGGCCTCGCCGCGGATTCGCATTCCAATGTTTGGATTGCGGACATCGTGGGAGGCAATATCGGAAAAATCGATGGGAAGACAGGCCGCGTTACTTTGTACAAGACACCCACTTTGAATTCTGGCCCCCGCCGCATTTCTGTGGATGCGCAGGACCGCGTGTGGTTCGGCGAATATTACGCGGACAAGCTGGGCATGTTCGATCCGAAGACAGAGAAATTTAAAGAGTGGACTGTGCCTACGCAATGGCTTGGGCCATATCCCGCGAAGGCAGATAAGAATGGCGACGCATGGACTTCCGGAATGGGCGCCGATCTGGTGGATCGGCTCGATCACAAGACTGAGAAATTCGTCGAGTACTTGCTGCCTACGGTGAATGAAAATATTCGGCACATCGATATTGATAACTCCACGACGCCCGTTGCGGTATGGGTCGCGGAAGTGCATCAGGGAAAGCTTGCCAAGGTTGAACCGTTGGATTGAGGGGTTTATGTGGCGCGGGCTTCAGCCTGCGGGGGTTCGTCCTTGCAAGGCCTAAATTCCGCAGGCTGAAGCCCGCGCCACTTAAACCATTGACCATCGTATTTGTCAGATGTATAGAGGATGCACGGAAAATCTCATCTGGAGGTTCGACTCATGAAAACAAATTACAAAATAATTCTGGGTATGCTCGCGGGATCGGTCATTGGCGCGGCGGGAATGACGGCGATGCACGCGGCGCAGATGAAAGTTGCTCCCGGTTACGTCATTGCGGAAGTGGAAGTGAACGACCCGGGCACGTTCAAGGAATATGCGGACAAGACGCCGGGGACGATGGAGCCGTTCAATGGGCGCTACATTGTTCGCGGAGGAAAAAATCTATCGCTTGAGGGCGATGCACCGAAACGCTTCGTCGTGATTCAGTTTGACAGTTTTGAAAAGGCGAAAGCGTGGGAAGATTCGCCCGCGTATACGGCCATCAAACCAATTCGGCAAAAATCGGCAAAGAGCCGCATATTTATTGTGGAGGGCGTGGCGCCAAAGATGTAGAGAACTTGGAGCGGGGCAATGTGGCGCGGGCTTCAGCCTGCGGGGTTTGGCGCAAGCTAGGCCAAAATTCCGCAGGTTGAAGCCCGCGCCACAGTAAATCGCACTTCAGTAGCCGATGTGGTGCAGGTAGCCGACTCCGATGGCTGCTGCCAGGCAATAGATTCCGAACATGTACCAGCGGTCGCTTTCGAGCCACTTGCTAAGCCATTTCAGCGCTAATAGGCCGGAGAAGAAGGCGCACACCAGGCCGATGAGACTTGGCACCATGGCGGAGGCCAGATTCAGGCCGCCAGCGATGTGGTTGGCTTTCATCAGGCGGAGGATTTCGCGGCCGTCTGCAGCGGGAGTTAGCGCAACGGCGAGGGCGAAGCTGAAAGCCTCGGCGCGAGTTTTCTGCACATCCGCGAGAAGGCCGACGGAAATGGTTGCGCCGGAGCGCGAAAAGCCGCGGAAGGGCAAGCACAGGCCCTGCACGATCCCAATGATGGAGGCTTGCTTCATCCCCAGGCCGCCGGAGTTTTTGTCGCCGACAAAGGGATGGCGCTTTTCGTAAATTCCGGCAATTAAAATTAAGATGCCGACAGCCGCAAGCGCGGGCGCGATCAAATCGAGGCGTCCGAAAAGCAGCTCGACTTCCGCGTGCTCCAAGCCAGGAAATGCAAATTTTTCAATCGATTTGATTAGCGCTTCGCCGATCACGCCAGTCAGCAGGGTTGCAACGAACAGCATGATCACAATCTGCTTGAACGCTTCCGCGCTTTGAAAATACGTTTTGGCCCATTGCTTCCAGAAGTAAACGATCACCGCGAACATCGTGCCAGTATGCAGCATGACGAGGAGCAGCGTCATTTCCGGTGACGTCGGATCCAGTCCCATGAGTTTTTCGGAGACGACGACGTGAGCAGAGCTCGATACCGGCAAGAGTTCCGCCAGGCCTTGCACGATGGCAAGGATCACTACATGCAGAAGTGTCATGAGGGGACCTTGATTTAGGATTTCCGATCTAATCGTTTTTGCATTTCAAAAGCGTGCTGGCCGAGGCCATAGTAATTTTCAATCGTGCCATTCTCAACATAGCCATGCTTCTTCCACAATGCAATTGCAGGTTTATTGGTTGTTGCCGTTTCCAGATACATTGTGCTTGCGCCCTGAGAGGCCGCTTCCTGCTCGGCAGCCTGCAGAAGGAGGGAACCAACGGAATGGCGGCGAAGCGCTTTCAAGACATCCAGCGTGATGATATGGGCGAACTCGGCATCGCGTTCCGTAAGAATAAAGCCGGCGATGGTTTCCGCAACATGAGCCTGAGATTGCACGGGGGAAATTTCCGCGACAATACAGTGAGATCCCTTTGCCCGGAGGTAGGCCTTCATTTCACGCCGGCCGTAGGCGATGGTTTTGGGGAAGCACGCTTGATCCATCGCCACGAGAGCGTCGAAATCGGACAGCTGGTATGGTCGCAAGTGTAAACCGGGAACGGACACGGCACAGGCTCACAACTCGAGAATCACGGGCAGAATCAACGGACGCTTTGAAGTTTGCTTTTTCAGATAGCGCCGCAGGTCCACACGAATTTTTTCCTTGATGACGCTCCAGTCGGTTTTTTCCTCGTCATTGGATTGCTCAACGGTGCGCAGAAGGACTTCGCGCGCGCCGGCAATCAATTCTGGAACATTATCGGAGGGCATAAAACCACGCGTCACGATTTCAGGTTGCGACTCGATTTGTCCCGTGTGCTTGTTGATTGCGATGATGGGCACGACGACGCCGTCTTCCGACAAATGTTTACGGTCGCGAATCACAACTTCTTCGATTTCCTCGAGCGAACCAGAATCGACGCAAACGCGGCCCGCGGTCACGGGCTCGCGGCGATACGCGCGGTCTTCCGTGAATTCGATGGGCTGACCGTCTTCGATCAGCAGAATTTCTTCGGACACGGCGCCTACCGCGTGCGCAAGGGCGGAGTGGCGGAAGAGTTGGCGATATTCGCCGTGTATCGGAATGAAGAAGCGAGGGCGCACAAGATTCAGAAGCAGTTTCTGTTCTTCCTGGCTGGCATGGCCGGAAACGTGAATCGTGCCGCCATCATTATCGTAATAGACGAGGGCGCGTTTGCGGAACATATGGTCGAGCATGCGGAAGATGGCTTTTTCATTGCCGGGAATGATGCGCGAAGAAAGGATAACCGTGTCGCGCTCATCCAGAGTGAGTAGCCGGTGGTTATCGACGGCGACGCGCGAGAGCGAAGACATGGGCTCCGCCTGACTGCCGCTGACGAGGACAATCATTTTTTCAGGCGGAAAGGAGCTGATGTCCTGCGGGCGCACGACGAGCCCGTCGGGGATGCGCAGGCGATTCATGCCGTGGGCGATTTCCACATTGTCGACCATGCTGCGGCCGATGAAAGAAATTTTACGATTCGCGGCGGCGGCGATGTCGATGATCTGCTGAATGCGGGGGATCGAGGACGCGAAGCAGGAAACGATCACTTTGCGCGTCGCGGCGCGCGTGAGTTCTTCGATACGCGGGCGAACGGTGCGCTCGGAGGGCGTGTAGCCGGGGCGCTCGACGTTCGTGCTGTCGCTGAACAGCGCGAGGACTCCCTCCGCGCCATAACGCGCGAACGCATGCATATCGAATGGCTGGCCGTCGGTGGGAGTCTGATCGATTTTGAAATCGCCGGTGTGGATGACGACGCCGACTGGTGTACGGATCGCCAGCGCAACGCAATCGATGGTGCTATGCGTGACGCTGATGAACTCGACTTCAAACGGGCCAACTTCCAGACGGCGGCCGGGGATCACTTCACACAGTTTTGTTTTGTCGAGAAGGCCGTGCTCTTCGAGGCGCTTGTGCACGAGGGCCAGAGTGAAACGCGTGCCGTAGATCGGCACTTGTAAATCGCGCAGGATGTAAGGAAGAGCGCCGATGTGGTCTTCATGGCCGTGCGTCAACAAAATGGCGCGCAGATACTGCTTGTTCTGTTTGAGATATGTGATGTCGGGTATGACGATGTCCACGCCGAGAAGTTCCACTTCGGGGAACATCATGCCCGCATCAATCAAAATCATGTCGTCTCCCGAACGGAGAACGAGCATATTCATGCCGAACTCGCCCAGTCCGCCGAGGGGAATTGCTAAGAGAGAAGGTTTATCCAAAGTTTTCCACGTCCTTTAATCAAGACCCAGCATCTTATCACATAGGCGCGCGTGAATTTGATGAGACGGGATTGAAGCTCGCCATCCTAATACGATTACTTGAGGGTAAGCACCCGAGCGGCGGATGCCCTAGGAACAGGAGGAAGTTGAAAATGGCCGAGAAGCTCGCAAGCAAGCAGGAAGTAGTTGTATTCCAGGGGAAGCGCATCCGCTATCACACCGCGCTAAGTTTTGAGAAGGTTCTGGACAAGCTGAGATCGAGCATGGGAAAAATAACGCTGGCCGATGCGTTGGATCCGTCCAGCAATCGAGCGGATTTTGAAAAGAGGCTGAAAGAGCACGAGGGCGAAAGCGGCTTCATGCTTTTTGTGGAATTGGACCACGGCAGCTGGATGAAAAAGTTTGGAATTAACCGCAGAGAGGTGCGCTGGATTTACGGCAACCCGCTGATTGCCATCACCATGTTGCGCCACGATTATTCCGCAGGGCTCTTTGTTCCGGTGGAATTGCTGCTCGCGGAAAACGATGAAGGCACGGGATGCAATATCACTTACGTGCTTCCTTCTTCGCTTATATCGGTGGAGGAAAATGCGCCGCTGCGGGAAGCAGCATTGGCGCTGGACGCCAAAGTGAAGTCGCTGGTTACTTCTGTTGTCACGCCTTAATTGAGCGATCGCACATGATTTTGGGAAATTCTATTTGCTTCCGCCTGAAAACAGGCTGGCGACGGCTACGAGGATGACTGCGCCGACGGTGGCCGCGGCGATGCTATATAGAAGTCCGCCGCCGAGGATGCCGAGTTTTAGAAAAATCCAACCGCCAAGGATCGCGCCCACCATTCCCAAAATAATGTCTGCGAGGCAGCCAAAACCTCGGCCGCGCGAAACGGTTCCGGCAAGCCAGCCGGCGATCAGGCCGACGATGATCCAGGTGATTACGGATTGCGGGATGTACAGCGAGTAGATGTGCATTCTGAACTCCCAAGTTTAGCTAGATGCGATCGGTTTATGTGGCATAGGCTTCAGCCTGTGGGGGTTGGGCCTTGCCAGGCGGAAACCCCGCAGGCTGAAGCCCGCGCCTCTTAAGGGCCCGGTTCCTGTTGGGTCATGCAGTGCAGCGTGCCCAGGCCCAACACCAAGTCTAAGCACGAAATTCCTATAATTTTTCGGCCGGGAAATAATGCCGCAAGTTTTGTTAACGCCGCTGCATCATGCGGATCATTGAACGTTGGAACGAGCACTAGTTGGTTCGCGATATAGAAATTGGCGTAGCTGGCAGGGAGGCGCTGCTCGTCAAAATAAACGGCGTCTGGCATCGGTAGCGTTTCGATGCGCAGCGGGCGGCCGTCCTGATCTGTCATTTCGCGCAGCAGGGCTAGATTTTCCTGCAACGGCTGATAATTCGCATCGGATGGATCGTTTTCCACCACGGTGACGACAGTTGTGGGATTGACGAAGCGCGCGAGATCGTCCACGTGTCCGTGCGTGTCGTCGCCGGTGATTCCATTTTTCAGCCACAGAAGATTTTTAATTCCGAGGTAGTCGCGGAAAATGGCCGCTATTTCTTTGGCTGAGACGCCGGGATTGCGCGCCTGAATCGGGCTGAGCAGGCATTCTTCCGTGGTGAGCATCGTTCCCTGGCCGTTTACTTCAATGCTGCCGCCCTCTAGGACTACGCGGCGTCCGCGATACGTGGGCGACCACATGTTCCATTTTAATTTGCGCGCAAGTTTTGCGTTTGCGGCATCGTCAATTTTCCAGTCATCGTATTTCGCCCACGCATTGAAGTGCCAGTTGGTGGCGGCAGATTCTCCTTTCGCGTTGCGTACGAAGATGGGGCCGAAATCGCGAATCCATCCGCGGTTGGTGGGCACCTGGAAAAAATCGACGGCGGAGAGATAGGCGCCTGCGGATTTTAGAGTGCGCAGCGCGGCGCGCTCCATCGCCGCATCTTTTACGAGGATGCGCACGCGCTCCACTTGCGAGAGATGGCGGACGATGTCCGCATAGACCCAGGGAATGGGCGCAAATTTTCCGGGCCAGTCGGTTTTTTCGTGCGGCCAGGCGAG
>DATHNC010000112.1:0-33978 GCA_035486415.1 Saccharimonadales bacterium (SeqCode) | reverse complement strand
TCTTCAAGGCTTTCGCCCGCGCGCTTCGGTTTGCGGCCACGCGCGACAAACAATTGAAGAAAGTTCTTCCCAGCACGAAAGGTCTGCTATGAATATCGCACTCGTGGAATACGGCGCTGGAAATCTTCCTTCGGTTGAGCGGGCGTTGACGCGCCTCGGCGTCGAATCGCGCCGTGCGTCCACACCGGAGGCTCTCGCAGGATGCGATGCTCTCATCCTTCCAGGCGTAGGACATTTCGGCGCGCTGATGCGGTCGCTTGATGCACGCGCGCTGGTGGCGCCATTGCGCGAAGCCGTTTCGCGTGAAACGCCGCTGCTCGGAATTTGCCTTGGCCTGCAGGCCATGTTCGCCACAAGCGAGGAAGCGCCCGGAGATGCGGGTCTCGCGCTGTTTCCGCAAAAAGTTTCCGCCTTGCCGCCGGTCGATCGCCTGCCGCACATGGGTTGGAATCAGTTGCGCCGGGCTCGCTCCAGCAAATTGCTTGAAGGCGTGCCGGACGACGCCTACTTTTATTTCGCACATTCCTATGCCGCGCTCGATGCGGGCGAAGCGGCCGTTGCGTTCTGCGATCACTGCGCCTCGTTCGTCGCTGTGCTCGAGCAGGGAAATGTTTTTGCCACGCAATTTCACCCGGAAAAATCCGGCCCTGTCGGAGCGAAAATTCTTTCTAACTTTGTCGAGCATGCAGGCGGGAAACGATGAGCCTCGCGCGCCGTATTATTCCGTGCCTCGATACAGACGGCGAGCGTGTCGTCAAGGGCGTGAACTTCGTGAATTTGCGCGACGCTGGCGACCCCGCAGCGCTTGCCGCGCGATACAACATCGAGGGCGCGGATGAGCTGGTTGTTCTGGACATTGCCGCGTCGCGCGATCATCGCCCTACATTTCTTGCGACGATTCGCCGCGTTGCAGCCGAGCTGGCTATTCCGCTGACTGCTGGCGGCGGCGTTGCCAATGTGGACGAAGGCCGCGCCATTCTGCGCGCAGGCGCTGACAAGCTCACGGTGAATACCGCAGCGATCCGCAACCCCGCGTTGCTTACGGAACTGGCCGCGGAATTCGGTTCCCAGGCCGTGGTCCTCGCGATTGACGCAAAACGCGTGGGCGATTATTGGGAAGCGTTCGTGCGCGGTGGCAGCGTGCCAACGGGAATCGATGCGGTGGCGTGGGCGCGCCAGGGCGTCGATCACGGCGCTGGAGAAATTCTGATCACGTCCATGGACAAGGACGGCACGCGCTCCGGGTTTGACTGTCCGCTTACGGCCGCGATTTCTCGCGCGGTTACTGTTCCGGTGATCGCCTCGGGCGGCGCGGATACTCCGGAAACATTTCTTGAAGTATTTGGTGAAGGCCGCGCTGATGCAGCTCTTGCCGCGTCAATTTTTCATGACAGCGTTCAGGGGCTGGGCGAGCTTAAACATTTTCTTGGCGAACATGGCGTATCCGTTCGCGAGACGGGCTAATCACACACATGATGATTCCTTGTATCGACCTGCAAGACGGGCGCGCCGTACAACTCGTCCACGGCCGCAAACTAAAGCTTGCTGTGGACGATGTTTTTGGGTTGCTGGACCGCTTTGGTAGCCATCCGTTGATCCACGTGATCGATCTGGACGCCGCAATGCGCAAGGGAAGCAATGGTAGGCTCGTGCGCGGGCTGTGCGTCGCCGCGAAAAAACGCAAAATGCGAGTTCGCGTGGGCGGCGGCATTCGCACCGTCGCGCAGGCCGCAAAAATTGCGGGTTGGGGCGCGGAAAAAATCATCGTTGGCAGCGCCGCATTTAAAGATGGAAATGTAAATGAAAAATTTCTGAGCCGACTCGTCGCCAAAATTGGAAAAGAGCGCGTGATCATTGCGCTGGACACGGAGGGCGGAAAAATTCTGGTCCGCGGCTGGCAGGATAAATTGCGTTTGCGACCGGACGAAGTGATTCCTCAACTGGAAAAGTATGCTTCCGGATTTTTGTGCACGTACGTGGACGCGGAAGGCACCATGCGCGGGACGAATTTAAAATGGTTTCGCTCGCTGCGCCGCGCGACGAAGCGCCCCATCACGGCCGCCGGCGGCATTCGCAGCCACAAGGAAATCCAGGCACTCCAACGAATGATGATGGACGCCGCCGTTGGGATGGCGCTTTACACAGGAAAACTATCGTAACTCGAAGTTTCTGAATCCCAGGAATAGCAACCCGCGAATCGCAGCCCACGAATTGCGAATCGTGATTCACAAATCACGCACGCTTACGTTGCCGTGTCATCCATCGACGGCAAATGCATTTGCCAGAACGCAAGATTTGTTCTTGGGAACACGACGCCCGTTTCCACTGTCCGGCTATGCCTCGTTCCCAGATAAACAACGCGGCAATCCATTTCCTGCTCGGTACGCTGGTTCGTGAGCAGTAAATGCTGCCCACTTTGCACCGGAACGCTCAAGAGCAGCAGGGCTCCATTTGCACTTACGTTCAGGGTGTGCGCTTCTTCGTGAAACGTTTCTTTTCCCGGGCCGTGCCCGTACACGTACACGGAAACATCGAGTGGCCAACGCCGGCTTCTTCGCCGGTCAGAAATTTCGCCCAGTTTCACCGTTATTGAGTCCGATTTGGATTTTTCTGAGCGATTTAATTGCGCATGTCTTAATGCTTCAAATATTCGGCTCATGATTTTTCTTACGGCCCGGCTGGGGTTGGGCAGTCCCATGTAAATTACTCCGAACGCGACGCACAAAGGTACGCCAATGAGTATCGCAGTTCGAATGGGTAACCCCATACGTGGTTTCTGGTATGGCGCAAGTTTATGCATGGTCTCTGTTTTTGTGGCGCCGGCGTCTCGCCGGCGGGGTTTGGACCCTGCAAGCACCAAACCCCGCAGGCTGAAGCCTGCGCCACTTAGGGCTGCAAAATAACCTCATCTATGAGAGATTCAGATGAGTACTGAAAGGTTATACGAGCGGCGCAAATGCCCAAAGCAGGCCAAATCGCAAAGGAATCTGCGAGCATCGTTCGCATCGGTCCCGCCGGATGGTCTTACGCCGACTGGGCAGGGATCGTGTATCCCGCGCGTAAGCCGTCCGGATTTCACGAAGCGGCCTACCTTTCGCAATATTTTGACACGATCGAAATTAATACTTCCTTCTACCACCCGGTTCGCCCCGAGCACTGCAGGAACTGGATTCAAATTGTTTCCGGCAATCCCAGATTCCAGTTCACTGCCAAACTATGGCAGAAATTCACTCATGAGGCGAATGCGAACAAGGAAGATGAGCGCGTGGTTCGCGCCGGATTCGACGTGCTGCGCGATGCCGGAAAATTGGGCGCTGTCCTGCTTCAGTTTCCGTTCTCATTTCACAAGACCGAAGAAAACACCGCCTACCTCGGCAAATTGCTGAAAAAGTTTTCCGATTACCCTCTTGTTGTCGAAGTGCGCCATGCTACGTGGAACGACAAAGCTTTTTATTCCATGCTTCATGAGCGTGGCGTGGGTTTCTGCAATATCGACCAGCCGGTGATTGGCCGCTCCATGAAGCCAACCGAGCGCACCACAGCGCGCGTAGGTTACATCCGGCTGCATGGCCGCCGCTACGATTCCTGGTTCAGCGACGATCCCGCCATGCCTCCTTCCGAGCGCTACAATTATTTATACAGCGAGAAGGAACTGGAACCCTGGGCCGCGCGCATCAAGCACGTTTCCGAAGGCGGAGAATCCACTTTCGTCGTTACCAATAATCATTTTGAGGGAAAGGGAATTGTGAACGCCCTTCAACTCATTCATCTGCTGAATCACGCAAAAGTAAAAATCCCGGAACAGCTCCGCCAGCGCTATCCGGAGCTTGATCGCATCGCAACAGAGCCCCCCGTTGAGCCGTTATTATTTCCAACATGATTGCCTGGTCAATTTGTGCTTGTAAATAAAATTGGGCTGCTCGAAATAATCATTCGCGTAACCCCCCATTTCACTGCGCTCAATCAAACATCGATCCTATCGCGTCCCGCCTCCGGGATTAGCCGGCGGCTTGGGAGGTGGCCCGCTTGGAGGATTTGGATTGTTCGGTCCACTCGGAGGATTTGGATTATTTGGCCCGCTCGGCGGAGTCGGATTATTTGGGCCATTGGGGGATGGCGGGTTGTCAGGATTAGCCGGGGGCGTAGGGTTGTTCGGCCCACTTGGTGGTGTTGGATTATTCGGGCCGTCTGGACTGGCGGGATTCGGATTCTTCGGGGCCGGACCTTTTCTATCCTTTGGACTCCTCGGCTTGGCTGGTGCATTGCCTGGAGGATTCGGCCCGTTGGGATTGTTTGGCGGATTGTTCGGGCTATTCGGATCGTTTGGCGTCGGATTACCTGGTTGCTGCGGATTTTGAACACCGGCAGAGCTGAGTTTCGTTGCACTCGCGCACTGAGCCGTCGCAAACGCGCCCATCGCTATCAATGCAGCTGACCTCCCAAGTTTCTTAAGATTCAATTTTGTATCCTCCCCAATTCAACGTACAGAGCATCGCCAGCCGCTCCAATCGGGGCTTATGTGTAGGTTAATTCCATGGAAAGCCTTAACCATAAATTCAGCCCGTCCTCCGTGATTTGAAGATTGCTTGAATTTAAAGGGTCTAGCCTATGTTCCTGCCGTTGCTTTCGTACTGGCCGCTCATTTTATGAGCGGGCGGCCTTTCTGCGCGTGTATTCAAATCGACGCGTCAGCCCTGCTATTTTCCGACTCTATACTTTCGCCTTTTATTCGCCTATACTGAAATCCGTTCGCGGTCTTCGGAGGGAGATTTATGGCTTCCGATTTTATTTCCGTTCCTGGCGCGTCACTCGTTGAGTCGGAGGGCGCAGATTCGGTGGTGCAGGTACCACTGGCGCCCTCGCCACCATCGTCGTCCGTGCCTTCGCTGCCTGCACCCGGAAGACCGTGGGTACTGCCGCGCACGGGGCTGGCGGTATTTTACGGACGGCCGGAGACGCCGCGACTATTTCATTATTTTTTGCCGCGCTTGCTGAGCGAAGGAAAACGCGTGCTGTGTCTGGACGGCGCAAACCGCTTTGACCCGTTGCTCATTGCGCGCATGGCGCGGCAGCGGGGAATCGAGGCCGCCGAATTCAATCGCGCCATTCGCGTGGCGCGGGCGTTCACCTGTTTTCAGTTGACCGAGTTGCTGGTGCGCGTGCCGCGCTTCATTGAAAAATTTGCCGCAGACGCATTGATCGTGACGGCGCTGCCCGATCTGTATCTGGATGAAGATGTGCGCGATCGCGATGCTGCCGTTACCTTCCGCCACGCGCTGGATGCGCTGCAGGCGCTTGCGCCATTGCCGCTGGGCATTGCGGTGTTTTCGGAAGGCGCGTCGTTTGGAATGCCACGCTTGTCCCAAGTGAAGACGAGGGAGCAGCCATGTGCCGCAGGCCCGTGGCACGTAGGGGCACGACATGTCGTGCCCCTACGTGAGGAGCACCCTCGCAATGCGGCAGGGCCTCGTCACGCGATGTTCACGCAACTCGCAGCGCAGGCTACGGAGTTATGGCGATTCGCGCTCGCTGGAGAGAACGACAAGCTGCGTTTGATCAGCGAGAAGCACTGTACCCCGCGTTTTCAGGCGCGGGGATTTAGATGACAGCGCATCTAAACCCCCGCTTCTGAAGAGGCGGGCTACAGCAGCGGCGATAGCAGCCACCTCCGGTGTTCTCCCGTTTTTCTCTGTGCCCTCTGTGTTAAAGCTTTTCCCGTTTCCGCGGAAGGCAAAACATTTAACACAGAGGACACAGAGAAAAACGAAGACAGAGAGCACGGAGAATTAGTCGCACGATAAACAATTGATGAATCTAAATTTCAAATCTGAAATTTTAAATTTCAAGCCACAAATCACGATTCACAAATCACATCCCCATGGGCCGCACAGTACCCACATTCCGGCAACTGATCGACGACGCCATCGCGCGCTGGTCGAAATTCCGCCGCGCGCTGCGCCGCGAAGATCAGGAGTATTTCGACCGCCTGTTTCGCAGCGTGCGCACCTACACGCAGGCCGCCACCTATCAGGCGAGCGACAATCCGATGGAGGCCATCCTGCTCTCCATTGCGATCGATCAGGAAAAGCGGCTGGATGCGCTAGAGCACGCCGCGCTTGAGCATGGCGCGCTCGAACACGCTGCGCTGCTGCCAAAAGCGAATGCGAGTATTACTTTGAACCAGCCTGAAGAAAGTCAAGCACAACTCGATGCGCACAAAAGCCCGAACGAAAATGAGCAGCCTGAAAGACAGCTCCACACAAAGCGTGATACGCAGCTCCACCCGCAGCACGAAGGAAATCTCCACGAGCAGCGCGGCAAGCAACCCGGCAAACAGCTCAATCCGCACCAGCAACTCAGCTTCGATCAGCGGATGGATTTTCGATCTCTACCCGAGCCCGCACGGGATGACGCTGTGGCTGATCGGCCCGAACCAGACGCGCCACCGGCTGATTGATCCTTTCAAGCCGCCATTTTACGTGTCCGGGCCGGACACGGTCCTGCACCGCCTGCAGGGAGAAGCAGCGCGGCAGCCGCATGCGCTCGTCTGCCGCCCCACCGAGCGCATGGATTTGTGGGAGCAGCGCGCGCGCCCCGTGCTGGAGATCGAAGTCTCGCATCCCAACGAATTCAATTCATGGACGCGCTGGGTGCGCCAGTTCGATACCTCGCTGCGCCTTTACAACAGTGACCTGATGCTCGCCTCGCTCTACTGCTGGCAGCGCGGCGTGTTTCCCCTGGCGCGCGTGGAAGTCGAAGCCGACGGCGATGGTCGCGTCCTCGCCATCGAATGCCAAGACACGGAATGGGCCATCGACTACGAGCCGCCGCCGTTCGAAATTCTGCGCGTGCGCCTCGGCGGCCTGAAGGGCATCGATCCCCGTCACGGCTCGCAGACGGCTCTCGAAATCGAAGTGGATGGACGACAGTTCGAACTGGACGAATCGGGCGAGCCGGCCGCCGTCGCCTTCCAGAATTTGCTTGCGCGGCACAATCCTGACCTGATCCTGAGCGATTGGGGAGATGCTACGATCCTGCCACGCCTGCGCGAACAGGCCGCCAAGTTACGCTTGCCGTTTGCGCTCAATCGCGATGCTTCCGCCGAGGTGCAGCAGAGCCGCGCGCGTAGCTACATGAGCTACGGCCGCATCCTGTTCAAGAACAGCGCGACGACACTGTTCGGACGCCTGCACGTGGACACGCAAAATTCCTTCATCGCCGACAAGTGCGATCTCTCCGGGCTCTGGGAACTGGCGCGCGTCACCAAGCTGCCCGTACAATATTGCGCGCGCACATCCACCGGCACGGGCATCTCCTACATGCAGATGGAACTCGCCTGGCGCGACGGCGTGCTCATCCCCGAGCAGAAAGCCGAGCCGGAAGATCCCAAGCCGCCTGATGAATTGCTGGTGGCGGATCGCGGCGGCCTGGTTTTCACGCCCAGAATCGGCTTTCACGCGAACGTCGCCGAGCTGGATTTCGTGAGCGAATATCCCAGCATCATGGCGCGATTCAACATTTCGCCGGAGACCATCAACTGCCCGTGCTGCCCGGACGCGCCGCGCGTGCCCGAACTCGGCTACCGCGTTTGCCAGAAGCGGCGCGGCATCACCAGCCGCGTGGTCGAGCGTCTGATCGCCAAGCGCACCGAGCTGAAGAAATGTAGCGCCCGCCTTCAGGCGGGCATCTTGCCGGTACGCAGCGGATGCCCGCCTTCAGGCGGGCACTACATAGACGAGCCGTGCAGCGCGGAAGCGGAAAAAGTGCAGCCCTTCGCAGAAAACGTTCAGGGTAAACCCTTCACGGAGAACGCTCAGGGCAAGCGCTACAAGCTGCAGCGCGATGCACTGAAGTGGCTGCTGGTCTGCTGCTTCGGCTACACCGGCTATAAAAATGCGCGCTTCGGAAAAATCGAGGCGCACGAAGCGATCAATGCCGTGGCGCGGGAAACGTTGCTCGTGGCCAAAGAAATGGCCGAGGATCGCGGCTACGAAATTCTGCACGCGCTGGTCGATTCGTTGTACGTGCAAAAAGCTGGCGCCACGCGCGCCGATTACGAAGCGCTCAACGATGAAATTGCCGCGCGCACGCAACTTCCTCTGGCGATCGAAGCCATCTACCGTTTTGTTGTGTTTTTGCCGTCGCGGCAATTTGAAGATGTGCCCGTGCCCAACCGCTTTTTCGCCGTCGCGGAAGACGGCACGCTCAAAGTGCGCGGCCTGGAATTGCGCAGGCATGACACGCCGCCGCTCGTGGCGCGCATGCAGCAGGAGGCCCTGGACATTCTTTCCGAGGCGCGCGATTTCGCCAGCTACCTGGCCAAGCTGGAAGAAGCCCGCGAAGTTCTGCGGCGATGCGAGGAATCCGTGGCCGACGGCAGCGTTGAGATCAACGATTTGATTATCAGCAAGCGCCTCACGCGCGAGCCGCGCGAATATCGCAAAGCCAATCAGACGGCCATCGCCGCGCAACAACTATTCGGCAACGGAGTGCGCCTGCGCCCCGGCCAAACCATCGAATACATCATCACCGATAGTGATAATCGTGTGCCGAACGACCGCGTGCGCGCCTACGCGCTCTGGGATGGCTGGTTCGGATACGATCGCCGCAAATATACGCAGCTACTACAAGATGCATTCGATCCTCTTACCATGGTTTACCGCGAACTATTTCCCGCCGGTTTTCGAAAATCCACCAAAAAGAGCAGTTAGGAACAACCTGTCCTAAATCTGACCTAAGGGACGTTATTTTAAAGACAACGGGGTGTCGCAAAATGGACGTGGGGAGCATCTAAGACAATATGGGTGTATGGGACAAGCTTCAAACCTTGCGGCGTATGGAACGCCCCTGGTGGCTGGCGGTGGTGGCCTGCACGGGTGCAGTTGTCATAGGTCACTTTTTGCGCCAGCTGAATATACTTTTCAATCCGCTGGCCTGGTCCAGCGCTGAAATTATTTCCGCCTTATTGAGTTTCACGATTGCG
This sequence comes from Saccharimonadales bacterium (SeqCode), assembly GCA_035486415.1. Classification (GTDB taxonomy): domain Bacteria; phylum Acidobacteriota; class Terriglobia; order Acidiferrales; family UBA7541; genus Palsa-360. Next base: position 24,995 of record DATHNC010000112.1, on the reverse strand, counting down.
GCCAGCGTGTTAGTTCGGTATTACGGCACAGGGAACCGCGTTTCGCTTCTCCTGGGCTTGACGTTCGGCGTGACCGGCATTATTCACCTCACCGCAATTTTTGAATTTTACGATCACTACCTGAAACACTCCGAGCAAGCTCGCGTTCCCGTGTCCTGGATGATCGGGCAGACATTGCTTGGACTTCTCTTGCTGGTTGCCTGCGTCATCAATAAGTGGCTCCCGTGGCCGCGCGATCTCGGAAAAAATTTTATAGCACTGTCTTCCATCGTGGCCGGAGCCACTTGCCTGGTGACAGCAATATTTCTGATTTTTTTGAGCACTCCGCCCATCCAACCTCACAGCCCCACTCCGCGCGTGTGGGAACTTATTCCCGCGGTTATTTTTCTGGTTGCCGCGGTTGCTTTGAATAGCGCAAAGGAAAGCGACAGCTTTGCATTCGATTCAGCACTGGTTTGGGTGGCGGGATTAAACGTCATGAGCCACCTGATCGCGTCGCAATCCGCGCGATTGCTGGATGCAGCGGCGGGCGTCGCGGAACTCGTGAACGCCATCAGCTACATCGTCCTGCTGGGCGCGACGCTGCTGGATAATGCGCGCCTTTTCCGTCAGGTTCGCACCCTAGCCATCAGTGACAGTCTGACGGGCCTCGCAAATTACCGCCATCTGGTGGATGTCCTGCAAGGGGAATTGGAACGATCCGGGCGAACGAACAGACCTTTCTCCGTCCTGCTCATGGATCTTGACGGCCTTAAAAAAATTAATGATGTCCACGGGCATGTGATTGGCAGCCGATCGCTATGTCGCGTAGCTACAATTCTGCGGTTGAATTGCAGGTCCATTGACACGGCGGCACGTTATGGCGGAGATGAATTCGCGCTTGTCCTGCCGGAAACGACTCTCATGGCCGCTGAGCAGGTTGCCGACCGCGTGCGGAGTTGCTTGCTGGCCGATCAGGAAAGCCCACAACTAACCATAAGCATCGGAGTCGCGACATTCCCGAAATGCGGCCTCACCGTTCAAGAGTTGCTGGAGTTTGCGGACCGCGCTCTGTATGCGCGAAAAGGAAAATCAAAGCGGGGAAGAGTGGAACGGCGCAGCAACGTTCCGGACTCTGATTAGATTTCCAGTGACGGAAGCTTTAACTCGCGGGCCAGGAGATGCAAAGATTCAGTAGATAGAGCTCACGTAGAAAAAAAACATCCGCACGGAAAACGCTTCAGGAATTCTTCCAAAAGCCGGCATTGGGAACCGGAAAGCTGACAGAAACTTCGCTCATCTGCATGTCCAGGATGTGAACGCTAATAATATTGCAAATCTGCTCCCCAGAATTGCCATTGTTAATTAATAACAGGTCTTGGCCCTCCGCCACGGGAACCGACAAAAGGAATACGCCACCATTGGCATTTCCACTGATTGCTTTTGCTTGCGCGTAAAATGTCTCTTCCCCTGGGAGACGTCCATAAACGGTCAAATCGATGTCCAGACCTTTGCGCGGAGTAATCCGGCGCTCATCCAGATCCATTTGTCCCAGCCGTTCCGAATAATTCACCCCGCTTTGGGCGCGAGAATCCCGTGCGATTCTTATAGCGTCAAAGATGCGGCTCATCAGTCGTATCCCCTGATTCACTCTCGATTTGAGTTATCCAGACCATGCCGGGCAATGATGGCAATTGAAACTGCATCGAACAATAGGAGTATGGTTCTAAGAGGGTCTGGTACGCGAGGACAGGTACAATTGTAAGGAGGATTCTCTGTCGGGCAACAAGTGTAATCGCCGCGATTGCCTGGATTTACACGGCTTGGCTTGAACCAAGCCCGCCATCGTGAGAGGATTCCGCTTCGGCTCCGCGTCGCGGAAGCGATCGTCGCGCCCATTGAAACTCCGGGGGGGATACTTTGGACCGAAGGGAATTCTTGAAGTATGGCGGGATCGCCGCAGCGCAATTGGGCGTGGCGCGGATGTTGCTCTCTCAGGCTCAGCCTGCCATGTCCGGCATGTCGCCTTCTGCGGTGGCACAGGAAGGTTCGAAGGCAGATTTCACGCTGCGCATCGCGCCCGTCACCGTAGAACTCACTCCTACACGAATTATAAGTACCATCGGCTATAACGGCACATCTCCCGGCCCCGTGCTTCGAATGAAGGAAGGGAAGTCCGTCACGGTCGATGTGATCAATGAGACGGATGTCCCGGAGTTGGTCCATTGGCACGGATTATTTTTGCCCGGCGAAGTCGATGGCGTTGAGGAAGAGAAGACGCCCATGGTGCCACCACGCGGGCGCATCCGCTATCAATTTACGCCGCGCCCCGCTGGCACTCGCTGGTACCACACGCACGTGATGGCCGGATCGGACCTGCACCGCGGCGCATACACAGGCCAGTTTGGATTCCTGATGGTCGAGGGCGCAAACAATCCGGGAAACTACGATCAGGAAGTTTTTCTCGCGCTCAGGGAATGGGAGCCTTTCTTTAGTCCGGAAGAAGCGGATGACGATGAGGACTCCAGCAACGCCGGTCCTCAACCTGAGCGTCCCAAAACGTTAGACACGAATCCTTCTGGCCTGGAAGTGGCATACCAGATGTTTTCCATCAATGACAAGGCTTTGGGGTCGGGCGAGCCGATTCGAGTGAGGCCGGGGCAGCGAGTGCTAATGCATTTGTTAAATGCCAGTGCCAGCATGAACCGACGCCTTGCGCTGCCCGGTCACCGCTTTCAAATTGTTGCGCTCGATGGAAACACGGTTCCCAGTCCACAATCCGTGGACGTGATAGACATGGGCCCGGGCGAACGCGTGGACGCCATCGTGGAAATGAATCAGCCGGGAATCTGGGTGCTGGGAACGACGACGGATGATGCGCGTATGGGCGGGATGGGCGTGATAGTCGAGTACGCGAACCAGCATAAGCAGCCGCAATGGACTGCTCCGGCAAAAGCCGTTTGGGACTACACAGTTTTTGGACGCGCGGGGACGCAACCAGCGCCGGATTCGACGATCGACATGATTTTTCAGAAAATTCCCAGCGGGGCGGGATTATTCAACAGCTGGACGGTCAACGGGAAGGAATATCCACACGATCAGGAATTTGTGTTGAAGCAAGGCAGCCGCTACCGGCTGGTGTTTCGCAATCGCAGCGAGGATGCACATCCATTACACATGCATCGCCATTCCTTTGAGCTGGTGGAAATCAACGGCAAGACGACCGCGGGAATCATAAAAGATACAGTGGTCGTGCCCGGCTATGGTCGCGTGTCCGTCGATATGGTTGCCGATCAGCCGGGCTTGACCCTTTTTCATTGCCACATTCAGCAGCATATGGACTACGGATTTAAAGCTCTCTTTCGCTACGCGTAATCCGCTATCTGGTAACCGACTATTTCTTCTCCGGGTTCGGTTCCGCCGGCTTCACGGGCGTGCCAATTCTGACTGTCACGCCGAATCTCTTGTAGTTTTCATAGCGGACAGTCAGCCGGATGTGAACGTCATCGCCACCCTTGAAGCGCAGCATTTCGTTTGCCCGCGTGTAGGTTGGAAACCAGTACTTGCCTTCGATGTTTTCACGGAAAGTCTCGAAGCGGGGGAACGCCTGATTATCCGTACTCTTGCTCTTGGCGTAGACAGGCTTTCCAAATGTTTTAACGATCTGAAAATCCTTATCATCCACCCAGATGCGCCCTTGAAAATATCGCTGATTTTTTTCCAGGGTTTTCGGCGCTACGTCGAACACATAAGTCGTCAGTTCGTCGAGCTGCACGTGATCCACATATTTGACGTCATACTTGCCGATGTCATCGCTGGTCAAAACAAATGGATAAAGATTTTCGAGATCGCTCAAGTCTTCCTTGGAAAGCATGATCCGTTCCAGTGTTGGAGTCGGAGCGTAAGTCACTTTCTCGACTCGTTTCCCGCGCTCATCGAACACAATGTCGCTTGTCGTGCGGTATTCGCCGTCCACGCGGTTGCTGTCGTCCAGCGTCTGGATGAGGAAGGTTTGCGTGTAGGTGAAGTTGTCACGCTCGGTCCTGAATTCCGCTTCTTTCGCCGCGAATTGTTTGATGATTTGATCCACGGGCACAGTTGGAGGTCCGAGCGTGGTTTCCTGCGCGCTCGAATCGATCGTGTCCTGCGGCATTTTATTTTCAATGGGAGGCTTGTTCCCGCCAGAGCCCTGCGCCGCGGCTTTCTGTGCAATCGCAAAAAAAGCGAAAGACGAGACGAGAAATAAAATGGTAGCGGCCTGCAGCCGGTTATGAATTGGGTGTAATCGATTCGCCATAACTAGCTCTCCCGAATCTTTTTGTGTTCGCTTTGGCATGATCGTCGAATGCCTTGTTGAAGGTTTGAACCTTCCCTGAAGGTAGAGGTTGCCCTCACGAAGTGCGCTCAAGCCTGCTTTTACTCAAAAAGTTAAAATCACCAGCCGAGCAGCGCACATATATTTAGTTTACCTCTTTTAGCTGCTGTGCTGCTCCTCAATCGAAAGGAAAGCAATGGCCGATTGACAGTAAACTTGGATGTCTGTTACGTTCCCGCGGCCATCCTTTTTTTACGCTGAAAATTTGCGCCAACGATTTACCGCGCACGCTGCGGAAAGCAGGCAATCTTGTTCTGGGCACTCAGCAAATTTCGGCGTCTTACCCCCCTCGACTGGGTCATTTGCGGCGTGGCGTGCATTGGTTTCGCGTTTGACACGTACGAATTATTGGTCCTCACGCTTACCGTGCAGCCGGCTCTCGGTGAATTTCTTTCGGCGAAGCCCGGCAGCGCGCAATTCAATCATTGGATTGGCTTGATGTTTTATGTCCCGGCGATTGCCGGAGGAATTTTCGGTTTGCTGGGCGGATATCTGATCGACCGCTTCGGCCGCCGCCGCGTTTTGTTCTGGAGCATTTTGCTGTTCTGCTTTTCCGCGCTGGCCACGGCGTATTCATCGTCCGCCATGCAATTGCTCGTTTACCGCTGCATCACGTTTGTCGGTGTTTCAGTTGAATTCGTGGCGGCCACTGCGTGGCTCGCCGAGCTATTTCCGGAAAGGGACCAGCGGGAAACGATTCTTGGTTTTACGCAAGTGTTTGCTTCGACGGGCGGAATCCTGATGAGCGGCGCAAGTTATTTGAGCTTGTCCATTGGGCATTTGCTTCCCGCAATTCACGGCGGCCACGAAGCGTGGCGTTACACGATTCTGTGGGGAATTCTGCCCGCCGTTCCTTTGCTCATCGTTCGTCCGTTTTTGCCGGAGTCGCCGATTTGGCAGACAAAAAGGGAAGAAGGCACGCTGCAGCGCCTCAGCATCCTGGAATTATTCCATCCTGAATTTCGCAAGACCGCTCTGCTGAGCTGCTTCATGATGGCTTGCGCCTACGCAGCATCGTTCGGGATGTTGCAGCATTTTGCGCGCATTATTCCCGGAGCGCCTGAAGTAAAAATACTGGCTCATGCCGATCAGCAAAAAATTGTGAGCGCCTTGCAGGGAGTTCAAGAAGTGGGCAGCCTGTTTGGGCGAATCCTGATGGCAGGCCTGGCGATATTTATTCTCAGCAGAAAACGCTTGCTGCACATTTTTCAAATTCCGGGACTAATTTTAATTCCGCTCGTCGTGTTGCTTCCCGCGATGCGGGATACGGCCATGCCTGCGTGGGGAATCTTTGTGCTGGGCACAGTCTCCGTAGCACAGTTTAGTTTCTGGGGAAATTATTTGCCGACGCTCTATCCAACGCATTTGCGCGGCACCGGGGAAAGTTTTGCAGCCAATGTAGGCGGGCGAATGCTGGGGACTTCCGCCGCGCTGATCACCACCACGATTGTCGCCTATATGCCGGGTGGAAGCGTAACGCGGCAACTCGGGTATGCGGCGGGGATTGTCGGCTTCGTCGCCTACGCTGCCGGATTCATCGGCAGCTTTTGGCTGCCCGAGCCGCCTGGAGAGCGAATCAGCGAATAAAATAAAAAGTTAAGAAGGAATTTTGGTTTAAGTAGCACAGGCTTCAGCCTGTGGATTTTGGTCCTTGCAAGGACTAAACCCCACAGGCTGAAGCCTGTGCTACTTAAACCCTGAACCGCTTCATTACGCCAGCTTCAACCGCATCAGCCTGCGCGCATTCCCCTCGTAAATTTTGTAGCGATCCGCGTCGGACATCTCCACGCCATCCACGCACCGGATAGTCTCGCGAATGTATCCCGGCCCTTTTTCGGGATCGAACGGCGAATCGGACGCGAACAAAACTTGATCCGCGCCAAAAAATTCCAATCCGCACCGCAACGCCGGCAGCGAACCAAACGTCGCTGTATCCGCGTAAAACATTTTGAAATATTCCTGCGGACGCTTCTGCAATTTTCTCCCGACGAGCGCCAAATCTTCTTCTTCTGTACGCGCGCCCAGCTGATCGAGTCCAGGCCCTGTGCGTCCGGAGAAGTAGGGGATCATTGCTCCCAAATGGTGCGAAATGATTTTAAGGTTGGGGAAGCGGTCAAAATATCCAGCGAACAAAATGCGCGCCATGGCCACGGAGGTTTCATACGGCCAGCCGAATACCCACCACAATTCAAACTTGGATTTCTTTTCCGTCGCGTAATCGGCGAAGGCGGATGACCTGCTCGGATGCAGCCAGATGGGTATGTTGCGCTCCGCAAGTTTTTCAAAAATCGGCAGGAATTCGGGGTCGTCCAGAGGACGTCCATTCACGTTGGAATAGATTTGCACGCCGGCAGCTCCGAGCTTCAATACGGCACGATCGATTTCTTCCACCGCGGCGGCTACATTGTTCATTGGCAGGGCGGCCACAAATCCCGGAAAGCGATCTGGATGTTTCACGACTAATTCAGCCAGGCCGTCATTGGCCAGTTGCGCGAGTTCGGGAGAAAGTTTTGGATCGCCCATCGCCTCGATCGGTGGCGCGGCCATGCTCACTACCTGGCAATAGTCACCAAACCGGTCCATCATGCGAAACCGCAGGTCGAGATTGACCATGGCTGGAATGTTTGCCGTGCGCCTCTTGATCGTCGTTCCGGATTCAGGCAATTTCAGCATGCGGTCGTAATAATTTTGCGGAACTATGTGGCAGAAGATATCGATTTTCATTCAGCCCCTCTCCCTCGGATTTAAACCACGCGGCGCGAAGACAAATAACACGAATCGTCTCGTTAAATCGTGCATCTAAGAGCCTTTACTTTATGGATTGAGCTGGAAACATATCAAGCCCTGCGTGGGGTGTCAACGAAGAGACATCGGAATTTGAAGGGAATTTGGGTGGTTATCCTTTGAAGAATCGCTTACAACCTTATGGTTGGTTGATGACTCAAAACAGGCGATGATGAATAGAGTTTAAACAGAACAATAATTGTCGGCCAATCGTAGCGCGCCGAGTGTGTGGAATTGTAATTCCTGCGGCTAGACGGGATGGCGGCAGTACTGTTTACCCGCGGATTATTCCTGTGCCATCCGCCGGTCATTTCCATCTAATATTCGGGACACTGGGAACATCTAAGCTATCGATCAGGGGGATTGTAGTTGACTATCCTGCGAAGCAGGACAAATGTATTTCACTTTATTGTTCTGGGAGGGTTATTCCTCTTCGTCTTTTTTTTTGCGGCGCGCGGTTCTGCGCGCGATCGCGATGCGGATTCACCTCCGCAGGCTGCCACAGCTTCCATTTCAGGCAGGGTGAGCGTGGCGTCCTCGCAGGGCGTAAGCAACAATCTCTCTGCTATCATCGTCAAGTTGACGGGACCGCTGCCCGCTACCACTATTCAAAATGAAGTTTCAGACGCAGAGGGCCGCTTCGAATTCGATCGTTTAGTTCCGGGAAATTACAAACTGGATGCAGCTCTGGAAGGATTCAAACCCTGGTCATCCAACGTGACTCTCTCAGCGGGACAGGCTCTGGTTCAGGACATTGGCTTGCAAATAAATCTGGTCGAGGAGAATGTTGAGGTCAAGGGCGAAGCCACGGAAATCGAGACCGAGAGCGTAAGTCCGAATGCCACGGTAAGCGAGCAGCAGCTAGAAACATTGCCGCTGCGGACCGGAAAATTTACGGAAGCGCTTTCCGTAAGCCCAAGCGTGATCAAGACCCAGGAAGGCAGATTGAATTTTAATGGGCAGGCCGAGAGCCAGGGCATGCTCCTCGTGGATTCCGCCGAAAACGTGGACCCTGTGGCCGGAAGCTTCGCGATTCCCGTTCCAGTCGATGCCATCCAGTCGATTCATGTGTTCAACACTCCAGATAGCGTGGCCTACGGTGGATTTTCTGCCGGGCTTACGCGGATTGATCTGAAGCCGCCCTCGCCATTGTGGAATTATAAAATTCTCGATTTTCTCCCGTCGTTTCGTGGGAAAAACGATCATCTCGTGGGCGTCGCAAATATTACGCCGCGTGTGGAAGTCGGCGGGCCGCTGATCAAGGACAAACTGAATTTCTCGCAGGACGTGAGCTACGAATTTCGCAGAGATCCGATCCGCGGCCTCACCTGGCCCTTCAATGAAACAATTGTGTACGCCTTTGATTCCTTCACCAATTTGCAGTGGATTCTTTCCCCCAAGCATTTGGTCAATATTAATTTGAATCTTTTTCAATCCACGAACCAGTTTGCAAATATCGACGCGCTGATCCCACAAAGCGCCTCCGTGAATTTTCGCCGCCGTGGAGGCTCGCTGGGAATTTCCGATGCCTACCAGTTTGATTCGGGGATGGTCTTGAACACGGTTTTCCGCTACACCAATTTTTATACCGATGACCACGGGCAGGGCCCGGAACAGATGACCATCAATCCCGAAGGCTGGGGGGGGAATTATTTCAATACGTCCTCGCGCAACGCCGATCAGGTCGAAGTTTTGCCGGTTCTTCAACTCCCCATGAAATCATGGCACGGTCAACATGAGATTCGATTTGGATTCGATTTTCTTTATCGGACTTTTTCAGGAACCAGCAATTCCCAAACCATTAATCTTCTGCCTGAAGGGTGTACGCTAGCCAACCTGCAATCGACTAATTGTGCGGCTGAACAGATCAATTTCCTTGGTCCCGGCGCGCTGCAAGGCGCCGATTCCGAATCGTCCGAGTACGTGGAAGATCACTGGACACTGACAAAAAAACTTTCACTGACCCTGGGCATTCGCCTCAGTTCCCAAACGATTGGGCTGGACGCAGCATTTGCTCCGCGCGTGGGAATCGCCTATTCCATTCCGAGTTGGAACACGGTGCTTCGCGGCGGCGCAGGATTAATCTACAGCCATGTTCCGCTGCTTGCTCAGGACTTCGCTGACAATCAAACGCGCCAGCTCACCTTTCTGGCTGGTCCGGAGACGGGCCAGAGTTTCACTCTGCAAAACGTCTATCTTCCCGGCGGATCTCTTGCGAATATTACGAGTCCCGAACAGCCAGGCAATAGTCCGCGAACGTTTACGTGGAATATTGAATCCGAGACGGCAATCCGCAGAAACGTGACTCTGCGTCTTTCTTACTATGAAACTCACACCGTCGATCTTTTTCTGGTGAATCCGATTTTGCCGACGAGTCCCGGCGGGAACGCTTATCTGGCACTGGAAAATACAGGGTCAGCGAATTACCGGCAGGCGAGTGCCACCGCCCGCTACAGCCCCAATGAGAAAATGGAAGCAAATGCTTCTTATACCTGGAGCCGGGCACGCGGTGATCTGAATACGCTCTCCGACACGTTTATTCCGTTCCAGATTCCAGTCATCCGGGCCAATGAGTACGGCATTCAGCCTTCCGACATTCCAAATCGATTGCTGGTCTGGGGCTACGTCCACCTGCCGTTCTGGAGCCTGGTGTTCAGCCCTGTTGCGGACATGCACTCAGGATTTGCATATTCGAACATCGATGTTTTTCAAAATTATGTCGGCGTCCCAAATAGTTTGCGATTCCCGACTTATTTTTCACTCGACGTAAAGGTTTACCGCGATTTTCCAATTCGAATCCCGTTTAAGGAACGCCCCTCCGGAAAAATACGCAAAATTCGTATCGGCGTTTATTCCCTCGACGTGACCAATCGCCAGAATCCACACGACGTGTACAACAACATTTCCTCCCCCATTTTCGGTCAATTCGCAGGCTTCCAGCGGAGGTTTACTGGTCTGGCTCTAGGCCTCGGCGAGTAAACCCTCTTCGGGCCCCTTGCAGGATTAATAGAAGAAGGCTCCATCTTTCCTATGTGTTTCAATTTAGGCGCCTGGTGGATTTTCGCACTGGATATCGATGAACCTTGCAACCCGAACTGAGCTATGCTCATAAATCAGGAGATGCGGCATGCCGCGCGAAGTTTCTCATCCGCAATGGGGTAAACCTCCCTGGTCCATCTATTTTCAACCCGCCCGGACATCCATACCTCGAGAAGCCGATTTTGCCGTCATCGGCGCGGGTTTTTCCGGCCTCTCCGCAGCAGCATGCCTGCGGCGGCTTGCGCCCGATAAGACCGTGGTTGTGTTCGAATCCGCGGCGATCGGCGCAGGCGCAAGCGGGCACACGGGTGGAATGGTATTGGCGGAATCCGCTGCCGGCGATCTTCCGGGTTTGGGAGATGTCCTCGGCGGTTTTAATTCCATTCTGAAAGACTTGGAAGTTGAGTGCGACTTGGAGATGCCAGGCGTTTTTGAGATTGGCCGCAGCGGCGGCTTGCCCGACTCCCCAATCGCCTGGTCCGATTCCGGACAAGTGCGCGCGGTGAATAATGTTCCTGGCGGAATGATCGATCCGGGAAAAATGGTGAGCGGACTGGCACGCGCGGCGGAAAAAGGCGGCGCTCAAATTTTTGAGAATCTCTCTGTCGAGGAAATTGAATTCGGAGATATCCTGCGCCTGCGCTATTCCGGCGGGGAATTGCGCGCGCGGAAAGTTCTGTTTGCAACCAATTCGATGTCTCTTGAAATGAGCAATCTCGCCTGTTGCGGACAGCCGAAATTTACATTGGCTGTGGCGACAGAACCTTTAACCGAAGAGCAATCGAATGGCATGGGATTTTCGTCCCGCAAACCTTTCTACACCATCGATTTTCCTTACCTCTGGGGCAGGCTTCTTGCTTCGGGGGGCTGTGTGTTCGGCTGCGGTCTCGTGCCGGTGGAAAATTGGCGTGAACTCGAAAGCCTGGACATCAATGCGGGGCAGGCAGCGGAACTTATTTCAAGGCTCGAATCAAGAGTCCGTGGCCTCCATCCGGTCATGAAGAATGTGCGTTTCGCCAACCGCTGGGGCGGTCCCATTTTGATCGCCAACGAATGGCGCCCGGTATTCGCGCAGCACCCGAGAAGCGCAAATGCCATGGTACTGGGGGCCTTTAGCGGCCACGGGGTCGCCCAGTCGGTGTATTTAGGCCATTGGGCCGCCGAGGCCCTCCTGGGCCGCAGAACTCTTCCTAATTGGAATGTGCGCGAAGAATCCGCCTAGCGGACGGGGTTGAGTGGCGCGGGCTTCAATCTGCGTGGGTTGTCCGTGTGGCGCCGGCGTCCCGCCGGCGGTCTTACACTGCGTTGCTAGCAGAAACCCGCCGTCAAGACGCCGGCGCTGCAAAACCATGTCCCCCGCAGGCTTCACAGGCTGCGAAAAAAAGGCCTTACTCTGTCATTCTGAGCGAAGCGAAGAATCTCTCTTCGATTTAAGTATAGGCAAAGAAACAAGGAGAGATTCTTCGCTTCGCTCAGAATGACAGAGTATTGGGTATTTCCGCAGCCTATGAAGGCCAGCACGACTTAAAAATCTTTCACTTCAATCCATATAAATATTTTGAAATTACCAGGTGTTGTACGGCGTATTTTCGATCGGGGAATTCTGATCGGATCCAGAATGCACATCGGTTATTCCGGGGGAAGTCTGTTGCGGATCCAGCAAAACAGGATCGGAATCCGTATGCCAGTTCTTGCTGCGCGTGATGGGGTCGACCGGAATTCCAGAAATATATTTCGGGACAAGATCGTCAAGCGAGGAAGGCCCAGCTTCTTTATCCAGTGTGTATTGCTGAATCGCATTGCGCATGATGAATAAATCCTGCTTCAAAGTCGCTTCTTTCGCGCGTAGGATCGATTTCTCATATCGCACCGCTGCCATCCCCGCCAGGATCAAGATAATCGTGACGACGATCATCGCTTCCAATAACGTAAATCCAGCCGCAAGCAAACGCCGGCGGGCAGGCGAAGTTCCACGAGGCAAATTTCTACACACAAAGCCCGTAACAGGTAAGAAATTCATTTGCGGGTTACCACTCCGAATATTTCGTTTTCTCATCGGACGACATTGCCTGGGATTGTGAATACACATCGAACACGTTGTGCCCGCCCCAACTGTCTGAATCCGGGTCGTCCTGCACGGCTCGCAGACCCCAATCGGGTTTGCCCGTCATGGGGTCCACCGGAATTTTTCTCAAGTAGCGTACCTTGCTGGGAGCAGTGGACAATGCCTGGCCTGCGGACGATCCCTGCGTAGAATTCCCGCTCGCTGAGCCCGCTGCACCTGATCCAAATTGTGGCGTGCTGAACTGCGAAGTTCCCGTGGAGCCGAACTGGCTCGTGTTGCTCGCCCCAGCCAAGGCGGATGCGCTTATCCCTCCGGCGCCGCCACCTGCGTTGCTGATATCCACGCCATCAACCAACGTTTGCAGGTCAGGCGGATAATTCTGGCTGCCAACTTCGGTGCGAATTAAATTCTTGTCCGCATCATCCTTGTAGCGATCAATCGCATTTCGCATCTCTCGCAAATCGTTGCGCAGTTCTGTTTCTTTCCGGTGCTGAATAGTGACCCGAAACATGGGAATCGCCGCGGTGGATAGAATCAGCAGAATTCCAATCGTCAAAATAAGTTCGAGCAAAGTCAGTCCCGCATCTTTGCCACGGGACGTGCTCGGGAATGAAGTTGATTGAAGCAAGGTAAACCGACCTCGACCTTATTGAACTTTCACGGTGGCCTCGCCCGTGACCACCTGGATGGGCCGCTGCTGGGAGTCCTTCGCGTTCACCTGAACGATCGAGAGCTGCGAATTGCCAGGAGCCAAGGCTTTGACAACCACTCCCACAATCGTTCCCGATCCGCTCACTCCCGGCGTGTTGGGCATTCGCGTTGCCGAAATAATCGCCTGACCGCGCTCCTTATCCACGCGTTCCACGATCGCGATTTCCTGCGTTCCGCCGGATAGGAATCCTCCCTGGCGGACATCTTCCACGGAAATCACCGCAGGGTTAAATTGTAGCAGCATCGGAATGGAATAGAGATCCTGGACGTTCTGAACAGCAACGCCTATGGTTGTCGTCTCTCCCACCTTCAAATCTGCATTGCTGGGATCGAAGCGCAGCGACGCATTTTGCGCAGCCGACGTATTCGTCGCAGCGGGGGCGACAGCCGGCGCAGCCTGGGGAACAATCGCGGCCTGCGGCTTCACCGCATCAGGCAAGAGCACTGCATCTTCCAGCCGCACTTCGGCATTGGTGTCCGTTCCGGAGGAGATACTACGCAAGTTTTCAGCTGAGATCGAAGGAAGCCGCACGATGTGCGGAATTAATACGATCAGGATTTCGTCCCTTTCGTGATCGATCACGTTCCCCGAAAAGAAATTTCTGAAAAATGGAATTTTCGCCAGGCCGGGGATTCCGTTAATCGCGTCCGAATCCGTCTGCTCCATCAACCCGCCAAGCACGCTGACCTCGCCGTCTTTCAGGCGAATGTCATGCTCGATGCTGCGCTGGCTGATAACCGGCTGATTGATCCCGCCAATATTTACGGTATTAGTCTGTGAAGATACAACCACGTTCACCTTCATGCTGATTTCGTGGTCCGGATGAATGCGCGGCGTAACGTCCACGTTCACGCCGACATCCAGGTATTGAAATTGCGTGTTCACCAGGGGATTGATGCCAGCCCCAGTCCCGGTTCCCCCTACTCCAATTCCAGCCTGGAAGCTGCCGGTTGCAACCGGAATTCGGTCGCCGATGCGCAGCTTCGCGGTTTGTCCATCCACCACACGAATTTCAGGGTCATCGAGAATTTGCGTCGAAGTATCCGTCATCAGGAACGATGCGGAAGCCCCGGGCACCGTAACGCTGTAGCCATTCGAGAAAATATGCGGATCGGATACCAGCTGGCTGATGGTTGCCGCAGGATTGGTGGTGGTTGTTGATGTCGAGGTACTCGGCGTGGTGGTCGAGGTAGTGCCGGGATTCGCAAACGTAGCGGAAATGCTGGTCGGCGGCGTAATTCCGATATTGCGCATGCGGTCGCGACGCGCTTCCATCACAGCCACCTGAATGATGACTTCCGGCTTGGCCTTATCGATGTCATCGATAATTTTTCCTGCGAGCATCACGCGGTCGGGCGTGTCGCGAATCACAATCGCGTTCTGGGCATTGATCTGCTGCACGCGCCGCAAATCGAGCAACTGCCGGATGCTGGTTACGATTTCCGTGAGTTCCTGAGGAAGAACGGTGTTCTTCAGATAGAAAGTTTTTACGACTTCTTCTTCGTAATCTTTGCGCTTCTGCGGCTGGTCCGGTGCCACAAAGATAATATTGGCGGTTTCCGGACGCCAGAACGCCTTGCTTTGCAGCGCTGTAATATTCAGTGCCTGCTCCAGAGTGACATTCGTCAACTCTACGGAAATGCGCCGCGAAGTGAAATCCGGATCGAAAATTACTGTTAATCCTGCAAGTTTCCCGATGGCATCGAAAACCGCTTTAGAATCATTCGTGGCCCGCATGTTTATGGGAGCGCGTGACATCGGCTGAATCTGTGGCGGTCCGGTCATCAGCTTTGGTTCAGACGATGATCTTCCGGATGGTGCATTGTCCTGCGTGATCCCGTTCTTGGCGTTGATCAAATCCATCGTGGCTTTCACTTCCTGTGGCGCCACGGCACTCGCCGGATCGATCATCTGTGCTTTGCGAAACTCCGCTAGCGCCAGCTCCAGATTCCCACTTTCACGGAAGTGTCGCCCCTGATCCACGTGCCACGTGGAAGCCTCAAATCGAGCCCTGGCGGCCTTTAATTTATATTCAGTATTGGTGGGAGAGGCTTGGAGAGCTTTGTTGTAATAGTCGAGCGCGGTGTCGTAATCCTGCAGTGCCTCGGCTTTTGCCCCTGCGTTGTTATCCTGGTGGCTTTTGGGGCAACCAGATAGCAGTGCGGCGATTGAAATTAGCGCTAGTCCAGACAGTCTCCGGTAAATCATCCACTCTCCACTAGGCTTGTTTCAGCCGAATCAGTCTAGCATCCACAGAAAACGGTAACAAGGTGCGAACTTGCTTCTGGTAACTGCGCGAAGCTAAGATAGCTTCCCGTGCCGAAACCACCCAAAAAACAGGAAAAAAAGGTCGAAGAGGTTCTCGTAGCCCAGAATCGGGCCGCCTCTTACAATTACCACCTTCTTGAGAGGCTGGAAGCAGGCATGGTGTTGCTTGGCACGGAGGTAAAATCCCTCCGCGAGAGCAAGGCCAACCTCCGCGACGCCTATGGCTTGATCCGAAAAGGCGAAGTTTGGCTCGTCAATTTTCATATCGGCGAGTATCTTCCCGGCGGTCCATTTAACCACGGACCGCTACGAACTCGTAAACTTCTCCTTCGCAGGGAACAAATCGCGAAGCTGGAACGAAAACTGGACGATAAGGGGCTGACCCTCATCCCTCTGCGTATTTATTTTCGCGATGGCATCGCCAAATGCGAACTGGCGCTCGCCCAGGGGAAGAAAAAATGGGATCGCCGCCAGACGGAAAAAGATAAAGAATCCAAGCGCGAAGTCGGCGAGGCCATGCGCAAGTTCAGCCGCCGCTAGCCGGCAAACCATTAAGCCCTAATGATAAGCCAGATTCGAGGCATGAAGACATTGGCCCGAAATATGTACCACTGATCCCGCTGGGCGCAGAAATGTTTACTGGCCAGCAACAAGTAATGGACCCGATTCAGGTTACAGTTGCGTTTCATGAATTTGAATTTTTCGCGTTTCCCGTAACGCCAGCCTTCAGGCGGGCATCCGGATAAGGCTGGAATACCAGACAAAATGCGCGTCTGAAGGCAGGCGCTACAAAATACAAGATCGGCTCGTTGCATTTCAAAGTTTAGTACTATCACGGTTCTGTTGATATTGTGGGTCTGACGACTGGATTTTCATTTCGTTCTGGCCAGTTGCTGTAGCCCGCCTCTTCAGAGGCGGGGGTTTTGGCTATCGGTGGCAATGGTCAGCCCGTTGGCCCTAAACCCCCGACTCTGAAGACGTGGGCCACAGCAGACTAAACCACATTGAAGATGTCAACGGAGCCATCTTTCGCTAGATTTTTAAGAATGCGTTCTCAATTCACCACAAAGGGGATTTATGGAACTCACAGTCGATACCCAACCGATTGCCAGGATCGAAGCCGATGCGCTGGTCACCTACGCGTTTGATCAGGAGAAGCCCACGGAAGGCATCCTTGCGCAGCTTGACGCAGCGACTGGCGGCGCGCTCGGCAAGCTTGCAGCGTCCGGCGAGCTGACGGGAAAAATGCTCGAGACGACGCTGCTCTATTACCCGGCTGGCCTGGCCGCGCAGCGCTTGCTGGTTTTGGGCGCGGGGAAGAAGGGAAAATTCGGCACAGCTGAACTCCGCAGGATTGCCGGGGCGGCGGTGCGCACGCTGAAATCGCGCCAGGTGAAGACCATTGCGTTCCTCGCGCGCGAAGATGACCGCAGCACAGCCGCGGCGCAAGCCATTGTCGAAGGCATGCTCCTCGCGAATTTTGACTCTGACAAATACAAGACGGACAAAAAGCCCGGAAACGAAATTACCGCTGCCGCGCTCGCAGGTTGGGAAGAATCCGCGCGCGCCGATGCCGACCTCGGTCTCGCGCGCGGCCGCATCATTGGCGAATCGCAGAACTTCGCGCGCGAACTGGGCAACGAACCCTCCAACAAACTGACCCCGCGCCTGCTTGCCGACCGCGCTGCGGCCATGGCTCGCGAGGCGGGATTGTCCGTCGAAGTTTTTGACGAAAATAAAATAGCGGAACTGAAAATGGGCGCGCTCTTGTCGGTGGCGCAGGGAAGCGCTGAGCCGCCGCGCATGATCATCATGACGTACATCCCCGCCACAGTTAAGGAAGGCGCGCCAGTATTGGGTTTAGTGGGGAAGGCGATCACGTTCGATACCGGCGGCATTTCCATCAAGCCCGCGAACGACATGGAAAAAATGAAGTATGACATGTGCGGCGGCGCGGCCATGATTGGCGCGATGCGTGCCATTGCCGCGCTGAAGCCTCAGTGCAAAGTGATCGCCGTCATCCCTTCCAGCGAAAATATGCCAGGCGGACGCGCGCAAAAACCCGGCGACGTGCAATTCTCCATGGCTGGGAAATCCATCGAGGTCATCAACACGGACGCCGAAGGCCGCCTGGTCCTTGCCGACGGCATCGCCTACGCCAAGCAGTTGGGCTGCACGCACCTCATCGACGCCGCCACGCTTACCGGCGCGGTGGTCGTAGCCCTCTCCAACGTAAACGTAGGCGTCTTCGGTTCCGACCAATCCTTCACCGATCAACTCCTCGCCAGCGCCAAAGTAGCCGGCGAAAAAATGTGGCCCCTCCCCATCGACGATGACTACCGCGAAATGATCAAGTCCGGCATCGCCGACATCCAAAACGTAGGCAGCGGCAAAGGCGGCGGCGCCATCACCGCAGCCATGTTTTTAAAAGAATTCACCGGCGACACCCCCTGGATTCACCTGGATATAGCCGGCACAGCCTGGCAGGACGACGTAAAACCGTGGAACGCCAAAGGTGCTACAGGGGTAGCAGTCCGCACGCTGGTAGATCTGGCGATGAAGTTTGGGGGAAACGGGTCAACGTCCAAATAGCAATGGAACTGCGGAAAATTTCCGAAGCCTTTCTTTCGGCGTGGTAAGTTTCAGTGTTGCTGGAGTTTCTCAATGGCTTTGCGTAGCAACTCTTGACGGACAGGCCCATGCACTTTCGCTGCCTCCAGCACCGACTCTCCCTTTTTATTGCGGATACTTAAATCAGCGCCATGCGCAATGAATATGGGTATTGCATCATCATTCACCGTAGTGAATAAAGGTGATTCGCCCTCGTTATTCCGCGCGTTAACATTCGCGCCAAGCTTCAACAATTCCATTTCCACATCGGTCAGGAACGTTTCGTGCAACGGAGTATTCCCTTTGTTATCTGAAGCATTGACATTGGCGCCCGCCTGGACAAGAAGGCGCACGCATTCCACTCGTGCGCCATTTTTATCTCGGTAGCGATATTCGCCGGCAGCAAACACGGCAGTCTTTCCCTCGCGATCTTGTGCTTCTAAACTTGGGTGGTACTGAAGAATTTCGCGCACCATCTCAGGATCCCCAGATTCTGCGGCGTGAATTAGTACTGTGCCGAGACGTCCAAAACCTTCAGTTTTTTTCAGACTGCTGAAATCGAAATTTGGATTTGCCCCATACGCGATTAGTGCCCTTGCACTTACGACATTCCCGGAGCTAGCCGCGCCTATCAGTGCCAAGTCCTTATCACTCTGATCGTCCTTACTCGCCCCAGCCTCAATTAACCGCTCTACAATTTCTGTATGATTACTAGTCGCGGTAAGCCAACCTACTGAATTAAGTGAAGGTTCCATAAATTTCTCTTCGGGTTTGGGTGCGGAAAGAGGTATCAGGGGAACACCTGCTTTCAAGAACGCGCTCACAGTGTCAGCCTGACCGCGATTGGCGGCTCTTTTCAGCATAGTCTGTGCTTCGAACGATTGAAATTTGAAATCCTCTTCCTTAAGCACTTGAACCAAGCCGTCGCTACCCTCAACCCATCTTGAGGTACTCGCAAACTTGTCGACTCCCACTTCCAAATCACTGATGACGGCTGGCATCCCTTTCCACGATCCAACGTAATCCACAACTTTCTTCGTACGGCCATCAACTGTGATACTAAGCGTAAAAGTCGGATTATCCGTCACGGA
Source organism: Saccharimonadales bacterium (SeqCode) (assembly GCA_035486415.1). Classification (GTDB taxonomy): domain Bacteria; phylum Acidobacteriota; class Terriglobia; order Acidiferrales; family UBA7541; genus Palsa-360. The sequence goes on along the minus strand of DATHNC010000112.1, from coordinate 6,072 downwards.
AGCAACATACGTGGAGTCCATAGAATAGAAGTCCGCAGCGATAAAACGCTTTGCGAGATTACGAACTTCATCTGCATTTACTTTGTCCTTGTGTTCTCCAACGGCAACCACAAAAGCGCTTCCATCAAATACTATGCCATTTGTGCTAACAGTGACCGTATATGAAGGACAAGTTCCGAAGCATCCTGTCCTCTCAAGTGTAATCAGAACATTAGAATCTGCGTGGAGATTAGGAGGAGGTGTGTGAATCTGAGGCAACCGCTCCGCGGGGACTAAATCGATATACTCTTCAACTTCCGCCGAAACGGCGATTCCATTCATTTGAAAAGGTTTGAACTTCCACTTAAATACTTCACTCTTTAATCTCGGCCAGAACTTTAAAATTTTAGCTTCGCCATTAGCGCTTGCATTTACAACGTTTCCAATAGGGGAAACGATGAGAGATAAATGGAGTTGATTGAAACCGGGAGATACCCCAGTTTGCGGAATGGTACGGCGATGCGGCTCTAATTCATGCTCGCGAGCGACATCGTAATCGAATGTAGGAACTTTCCCCTGCTTTTCGTTCTGCGCAAATAGGGATCCACTCCACGACACAAGTAGAATGGCAGCAATCATTCGATTCATGTTTACCATCATATATCATAAGCTGATGACTATCTCCACAGGACCGGGGGATGGCAAAGCCATTGAAGTCTCTTAGAACTTTCGGGTGGCTGCTCCTTCGCGGGTATTCAAAGGGGTGGAGGTATTTAATTTCCCTCTAGGCGCGTCTTTGCAAAAAGCAATGCAGGCTTCTCCTTGGCGATCATTAACAGGTGAAGCGCGGTTCGGTTCCGGGTGCGACTGCCTTGCTCCCAGCTTCGAATGGTGCCGGCGCTCGTGCAAAAAAAGTCGGCGAACTCCGGTTGGCTTAGTTTCAGGCGGGTTCTAATTTGGCGAATTTGAGCGGGCTTCATTTTGATGGGCTCGAAGGCCAAACGCGATACGCGCAGCTTCGCTTTGCGTCCCGCCCTATATTTCCTCGCTTCGTCAAATCCGGCGATCATGTCATTAAACAAGTCTTCGTTCATTTCGCGTCTCGCATTTCTGTCCGGAGTCCCGGAGGGGCGTCGTATTGTAATCCAACGTTTTCAACTGTGGGAACTCGGAACGTAGCGGATTGAAACATAGGCCCTCGCTTATTTCTCCCGGTTGACCTTCCTATCCGCTCGGAATAGACTGCGCGCACCAATCCCGTGGGCGAGGAATACATTCGATTGAGGAGGAATGTCCGATGACTAGGTACAAATGGGTTTGTGCGGGTGCGTTCGGGCTTCTATTTGCTTCTGCGTTTTTATTTGTTAAGGGGCCTGCGGCACAGGCGCCTGCGGTTCCTAAATTCAAAGTCGATTTGTCATGGCCGAAAGTTTTGCCGAATAAGTGGAAGATGGGCGGCGTCACGGGGCTGGCCGTGGACAAGGACGACAACGTTTGGGTGTATGACCGGCCGGAAGATCTGACATCGATTGAAGTGGAAGCGGAACTGAATCCTCCGATCGCCGATTGCTGCGTGCATCCTCCTTCGATGATTCACATCGCGGGGCATGATAGCCCGGATTACAAGGATGGAGAAGTGATCGGTTCGTTCGAAGCGCCGCAAGGGCATGGCATGGCGGTGGACAAGCAAGGGTTTCTCTACCTCGGGCAAAATGACGTGCGCAAGTACGATCCGAAGGACGGCAAAATGCTGATGGCTGTGCCGCACGTGCCGGAAACCCCGGACGGAAAACCGTTCCTCGAACCGAAGCTTCCGGTTCGCGCGCCCGGAGAGGGAACTGCCGGTCCAATTGCAGGATTCCTTACGATTCCTGGCACAGAGAGGCGCGCGCGTGGCGAAGCGGCTGGCACGGCAGCAGCACTGCAACGCACCGCCTTCATCGCCAAGTATCCGCCCACCACGCCAATGATCGTCGGAGGCATCGAAGAGATTCGAACGGATGACGCGGCAAACGAAATCTACATTGCGGACAACGCTTTCGGCGGCCGCGTGATGGTTTTCTCCCTCGACAAGTTCGAATTCAAGCGCGGCTGGGGCGCCTACGGACACAAGCTTTCGGAAATCAGCACGGCTCCCGAAGACCATGCCTATAAACCGAACGGCCCGATGGCGAAAGAATTTGTCGGCCACCTGACATTTAATTTTTCGAATGACGGGCTGGTCTATGCGGCGGACCGGGGCGGCAACCGGATTCACGTCACCGACAAGCAGGGTAATTTTAAACAGGAAATTAAAATGGCCGAATGGACGGGCGTTGGCGGCTCGACGGGCGGCGTCATGTTCTCAAACGACAAAGAACAAAAGCTGCTGTACATCTCCGACCTCACCAACAATCACATCTGGTTCCTCGATCGCAAGTCGGGCAAAGTGCTGGGCACGATGGGAAGCATGGGCCATAACGCCGGGGAATTTTTCGGCGTGCACATGGAGGCTACCGACTCGAAGGGCAACCTGTATACCGGCGAAGTTTTCTACGGAGAGCGCGTGCAACGATTTTTGCTACAGAAGTAGCACTTAGTTCGCGGAGCAGGTTTTGGTGGCGCCCGCGTCTCGCCGGCGGATTTTGTAGCGCCGGCATCCTGCCGGCAGGTTTTAGTTTTGGGATGTCGCGAAACTAAACCTGCCGGCGGGATGCCGGCGCTACGAAACCGTTCCTGCTAGCAATTCTGATATTTCCAATTGAGCTGCTTGCCTTCGGAAATCCACTTCACGGCTGTGGCGATTCGCTTGTCTCGCGTTTCGGGGCGCTTGGCGTCCGCGACCCATTCCACATACTCGCGTTTGCCACTTGGGCTCAACGCCGCAAAACCGGTTGCAGCTTTTTTATTCTTCTTTAATGTCGCAGCGAATTCCTTGGTCATGTTGACCGTGGGCTTTTTTTCGGCTTTCGCTTTCTGATTTCTAGCGGCGATGGGGCTGGTGTAATTTCCGCTTTCAATCATCACGGCAGCCTGACGAACGAAATCGATCATCCGTTTGTCATCCGGAAGTTCATTGACTTTGGTGAGGCGCTCAAACCAGCCCGACCCGTTCATTCCGTCGACTTTGGCTTCGCGCAAAACGACGCGAATTTCCTTGCCCCAGAAACCAAACCGGCAGTGTTTTTTAAACGCAGCCATGCAGCACACAATCTTGCCGCGAAATTCAAAAAACGGCATCCCCCACTTGATCGATTCCTCAACCTCGGGACACCCTTTGTGCACGGTTTCGCGCAAATGATTCAGGATCGGCTGCGCGAACTCCTGCGCGCCGCCAATGTACTTGTCCACTTTAGGGTTGTAGTGTTCCGTCGCCATTTTGATTTTCTCCCAAAATCCAAAATGTACCGGTTACTAATCTCCCCGGAAGCCTACTTGAATTTCCCTTGCTTGCAAATCGAAATTAAGGGGAGGCTTTTGTAGCGCCGGCGTCCCGCCGGCGGGGGTCCGTTGTGTAGCAACACTCAATTAAAACCGCCGGCGAGACGCTGGCGCCACAAGAATTTCAAGCAACGCAATCCTAATTTGCGGGACCGAATCCGTATTCACGATACACGGCCTGAGCCTCTGCTGTGTTTAAAAAAGCCACCCACGCGCGCGCTGCTTCCGCATGCGGAGCATTGCGCAATACCGCGGCGCCATATGTCCCGGTGATGTTTTGATCCGTTGGAATGGCTATGCCCGCGATTGGATTGCCGATTTTTTCCTGAAAGCGAACTTCGGAACTCCACGTAACCCCAGCGTCCGATTCGCCTTTCATGATTCGCATGGCCGTTTGGCGATGATGAATTTGAGTCAAATAGCTTGATCCGTCCTGAACTTTTTCCTCGTAAACGGCGTGAAACAATGCTTCGCCACCCGCCTTGCGTAAGGAGTCTCCGATCTGCTTCGCAATACCTTCCCATTGCGGATTCGGCATGGAAAGGCGCACGTCAGGACGACCGAGATCCTGAAGCGAGCGAATCTTTTGTGGATTCGAAGCCGAGACCATGATGGAAAGGACGTTCGTCGCATACGACACCGGTTTTTCCACAAGGTTCTGGCGGTCCATACCCGCCAAAACATCAAAGTCCGCTTCATAGACGTCAGACTGAATTTTCAATGTGAAATTGCCGAGCGTAATGGTGTTGTTGCTTTCCATCTGCTTGCGCAGGATTCCGGGCGGCAGAGTTTCGTAGAAAATATGCCCGCGCAAATCTGGATGCAGCTTTTCGAAGGCAGTGATCAGTTCCGGCAAAACAAAAAACTGATTGCCGCCAATAAAAAGTACGAGCTTCGCGCCTTCAGGATTCCCGTGCAGGTCAGGCACGTTGTCAATGTCCGGGACCTGGAACACGTAACCCTTATCCGCTGCTGGATTATTTTCTCCCTTGCTCCAGGGTGGAGTGGATTGCGAAAAGAGGGAACTGGAGATTGCAGACGTCAGCGCAAGAGCAAAAAGAAATTGCCGTGCCATCCGAAAACCATTTGAATTGCGCCATACTCCGCAATTAAACCGTGACATACGTATAGTGCCCTTCGCTTTGTAACAGGGCGATGGCAGAAACCATCGCCGCAACCACCAGCACGCCGGGAATGGTATGGGCGAGTAAATCCTTGACGATTTCTTCCGGCTGCTGCGCAAGCCCGTATTGTTTAATCAGCGCTCGTGCCTGCTCTTCCGTGGCCGTATGGCAGCAGAGAAACTGCACTTTGCGTTCTTGCAGAGCCTGGATGCTGATGTCCTGGTAAAAAGAATTTTCATCGCTGGGATCCTGCGCAGTGTTTTGCGAGGCCAGAGCGGACTTCCTGACGAGGAACGGATTGCGCACGGCCGGCTGTCCCGTCTGGGGATCGTCAACTTTCAGCCATTCACCGATGCGGTATTTTTTCCAGACGTAGTCGTCGAAGTTAAGCATGTTCGCGGGACCGTGCATGGCGGAAACAATTTTGATTTGTTCCACCGGAATATTGAAACTGAATTGCAGCCCGTTCAGCGAATTTTTGATGTTGTTCAGGAACCTTCCGCCGCCAATCTGGATTTCGTCAAACACCTGCTTGACGCGGGCGCGATGCTTGATCAGGAGGTCGAAGTCCGCAATATTCCAGTCAGTGGATTTATAAACGAGTTGCGCATCCGCCGGCGCACTAGCTGCGCCAAGCGTGGCAACGCCGAGCGCAACCTTTCCAAAAAAAGATCTTCGGGTTAGGGATGTCATTGTCGCTCCTGTCATCGTCACATTTTTTCCGGCGATTCGATTCCCAATAATTCCAGCGCGGCAACGAGTTGCACTTCGACGAGTCGACTGAGCTGCAACAGGAACTTTTTCTTCGCAGCGTCGGATTCGGTGAGGATGTGGTGGTGGTGATAGAAAAGATTAAAGGCTTGCGCCAGTTGAAAAGCGTATTTGGCCACGAAGGCCGGTTCTTGCGCGTTTACGGCGGCGTCGATTTGCGTATCAAGCGAGGCTGCGAGAAACGCCAGCTCCCAGAAGGCGTTTCCTTCCGGGCCGGCGAATAATTCCGCGGCAGCGGTTGCGTCCACACTTTCCAGCGAGGACGCGTCGAAGTCGGGCTGCTGTTCGCGCAGCTTGCGGAAAATATTTCTCGCGCGTACCACGGCGTATTGGCAGTAGGGGCCAGTTTCGCCTTCAAAGCTCAGAGCGTCTTTGAAATCGAAAGCAATGGTAGCTGTACGCGTGAATTTCAAAAGAAAATAGCGAAGCGCTCCGATGGCGATGGAGTGCGCGATGGCGGCGCGTTCCACATCAGGAGTGTCGGGGTGGCGCTCATCGACCTCCGCCCGTGCGGCAGCTTCCAGTCGGTCGAGAAGATCGTCGGCCTTCACACCCATCCCCTTGCGTCCGCTGACCTCGACGTAAGGTTTCTTTGCGTCTTCCTCGCTGAGGGTGTAGCCGAGCTCGGAGGCGCAGCGCGGAGTGAGCGCCACAATCTCGTAAGAAAAGTGAATCGAGCGCGCAGCCTGGTCATCGAAGCCGAGCGCGCGTAATCCTGCGTTCACAACGTTTTGCAGATACGCTTGGCGCGCATCGATCACGTTGTACACGATTGCAG
>DATHNC010000111.1:0-8771 GCA_035486415.1 Saccharimonadales bacterium (SeqCode) | reverse complement strand
GTGGTGTTCGTCGGAACGCAACGCGGGATTGAAGCGCGGCTGGTGCCTGAGGCCGGGTTTCTGCTGGAGACGATTCGGTCCGCCGGGCTCAAGGGCATTGGCGGTCTGAAACTCATGCGCAATACGGCGAAGCTTGCTCCGGCGATGAAGGATTCGATTTCTATATTACGCAGGCACCGCTTTGTGGCGGCGCTGGGCGTGGGCGGATACGCGGCAGGTCCCATGATGCTGGCCGCTGCGATGAGTGGTTTGCCGACGATGGTGTTTGAGCCGAATGCCGAACCCGGCTTCACCAATCGCGTGCTTGCCCGCATGGCCACGCGCATCGCCACGGCTTACGAAGCCCCCACCAAATTGTGGGGTAAGAAGGCAACTCTTACCGGAATTCCAGTGCGCCCAGAATTTTTTGAAATTCCTGCGCCCCAATTCACGGAACCGTTTCATATTCTGGTTACCGGCGGCAGCCAGGGAGCGCGAATCATCAATCGCACGATGGTGGAAGCAGCCGATTTGCTTGCCGCGCAAAAAAATCGCATCTGCATCGTTCACCAAACCGGTGAACGCGACTATAATGTTGTGCGCGCTGCGTATGAACAGCGAGAAATTGTTGCGGAGGTTCTGCCCTTCATCGGAAACATGGCGGAGAGATTTGCGCAGGCCGACTTGATTGTCTGCCGCGCGGGAGCCATCACGGCAGCGGAAGTAGCCGCCGCCGGTCGAGCCGCCATCTTCATCCCCTTCGGCGCTTCCACAGATAGTCACCAATTGCGCAACGCCCAGGAAATGGAACACGCAGGTGCGGCAAAATTGATCCCGGAGCCCCAGCTCACCGCGGAGAAACTTACGCAGGAAATTTTCGGATTGATTGACAGCCCCGCGGAATTGCAAGCGATGTCGGCCGTAGCCCGACATCTGGCGAAGCCGCACGCGGTGCAGGAAATTGTGGACCTGATTGAAGGGATGGTTCGTGGATGATGGTGACTTTTCACAATTTTAAGCGGATTCATCTTGTCGGCATCGGCGGCATTGGAATGTGTGGCATTGCCGAAGTGTTGCTCACGCTCGGCTACTCGGTGTCCGGCTCGGATTCCAAATCGACGCCGATCACGGAGCGCTTGATGAATTTGGGCGCCGATATTTTTGAAGGCCACCGGGCCGAACACGTTGAGGGCGCGCACGTGGTAGTGATGTCCTCCGCGATACGCGCGGACAATCCTGAAATTGTCGAAGCGCACCGGCTGAAAATTCCGGTGATCCCGCGCGCGGAAATGCTTGCGGAGCTGATGCGGTTGAAATACGGAATCGCCATTGCCGGAGCGCACGGGAAGACAACTACAACATCGATGGCTGCGAGCGTCCTGGCCGCGGCCGGACTTGATCCCACATTCGTCGTGGGTGGCCGCGTAAATCATCTCGGCTCAACCGCGCGCCTGGGCCGCGGCGAATACATGGTGGTGGAAGCCGATGAGAGCGACCGCACGTTTCTGCTGCTTGCCCCGGTTGTGGCCGTCGTAACGACCATTGACCGCGAGCATCTGGATACGTACATGACGCTCGAAGAGATACAGGATATTTTCACGCAGTTCGTCAATCGAGTTCCATTTTATGGCGCAGCCGTTTTGTGCCTCGATGAACCGAACGTGCAGGCCATCATTCCGAATGTGAAGCGGCCCATCATTACCTACGGCACTTCGAGCCAGGCTGACCTCGTAATCAGCGATGTCGAACTTCTGGGCATTCAGAGTGAATTCCGGCTGACGTATCGCGGCGACGATCTCGGAAAATTTCACTTGAACGGACCTCCGGGAATTCACAATGTTCGCAACGCAGCAGCTGCCGCGGCGGTCGCGCTTTATTTAAACGTTCCTTCCGAATTGATTCGTGTGGGGCTTGAGGAATTCGCCGGCGTTGGCCGCCGCTTTGACGTGAAGGGCGTGATCGATCACATCACTCTGATCGACGATTATGGCCACCACCCAGTCGAAATTCGCGCCACGCTCGAAGCCGCGCGAGGCTGCCATTTCGATCGCGTCCTGGTTCTTTTTCAGCCGCACCGTTATTCGCGCACGAAACATCTGTGGGATGAATTTTGCCGCGCGTTCAATCAGGCGGACATGCTTGTCTTGATGGACATCTACGCCGCAGGCGAACAACCCATTCCGGGCATCAGCGGACAAGCTCTTGCGGATGGAATTCTTGCGGCCGGGCATAAAAATGTTGTCTATCGCAGCTCGATGCAAGAGGGGATTGAAGAATTGCTGCGTGCGGCCAAGCCAGGCGACGCAATTCTTACGATTGGCGCGGGAAACGTAAGCCGCGCGCCGGGCGAACTGGCCGTACTTTTGGGAGCAAGGGTGTCACTGCATCATGAGGATTAGCGATTCCAATTTGCTTGCGGCTATTGCCGCGCTGGGCGTCGAGCATAAGGCTGGAGTGTCGCTCGCGCAGAAAACTTCCCTCGAAATTGGCGGCACCTCGGATGTTCTGGTCATTCACAAGCACGAATCCCTCCCCGGACTGATTCAACTCTTAAAAGACAAAAACGTGCCGCACCGATTCCTCGGCGGCGGCAGTAACGTGCTCCTGCCCGATGGCGAACTTCCCTGGGTGGTATTGCAGCTTGCGCGTCAGGATCCCGAAGTCCGCTTCGAAGGCAATAATGTGTTCGTTGATTGTGCGGCTGACCTCGGTCGCACGGTGACCACCTGCGCCAAACACGACCTGGGAGGCATGGAAGGTCTGATCGGCGTGCCGGGATCGATCGGCGGCGCGCTGCGGATGAACGCCGGCGCGTACGGGACGCAAATCGGCACCCATGTCCGCGAAGTAAAAATCTACCGGGCGGCGGCCGGGCAGATAGAAACTTTGCGGGGATCGGAAATAAATTTCGAATACCGGCATACATCTTTTGCGCCTGATGATATTATGCTGACGGTGCGACTGGAACTTCCGTCCAAATCGTATAGCGAGATACTTCAAGGAATTCGCATCTGCAATGAGAAGCGGCGAGCCAGCCAGCCGCTCAATCAAAAAAGCGCAGGCTGCATTTTCAAGAACCCTCCCGGAGGTTCCGCGGGGCGCATGATCGATGAGCTTGGCTTGAAGGGCCACTCTGTCGGCGATGCCCGTGTGAGCGACCGCCATGCCAATTTTTTTATTAACGCGGGACACGCGACCCAATCGGACATGCTCGCATTGATTGCGGATGTCCGGCGCCGCGTGCGCGAAAAATATGGAATTGAACTGGAAGAAGAAGTGATCGTCTGGAAGGAACAATGAGCGCAGAACCCGATTATCTTCCCGCGGATGCACTGGCTGAAGACGAACCGAAGTATCTCCGCCGCCAAAAACCGGTGGAGATACGCAAGCGCAAATTCAGTCGCAAAACGTGGCCGTTGTACCGGCGCATTTTGGTGGCAAGCGTTGCCGCGCTCGTTGCCATGTTCGCGGTATACGCGGGCGTCACGTACCTGCTATATTCCCCCGACGTTCAATTGCGGAGCGCGGAGCAAATTGAAATTCAGGGTAACCGGTTCGTTCCAGACGAGGCTGTCTCAGAAAAATTTTCGGCGGACATGGGACGCAGCGTCGTGCGCGTGCCGCTCGGCGAACGCCGCGAAGCGCTCGAATCGCTTCCGTGGGTAGAACAGGCTCACGTGCAGCGCGTGATGCCGAACAAGATTCGCGTGGAGATCGTGGAGCGCACTCCGGTGGCGTTTCTTCGCACGGGCAGCGATCTTACTCTCGTGGATGCACAAGGCATAATTCTTGACCGGCCAGCCGATGGCGAATTCAAATTTCCAGTGGTGGGCGGAATTACGGAAACCATGGCGCGGGATGCGCGCGCGACTCGCATGAATTTGTACGCGCAGTTTATGAAGGAAATTGAACTGGCTCGGCCCGGAGCGGACGATCACGTCAGCGAAGCGGACATTTCGGATCCCGCGGATTTGCGCGTCACGCTGACGGGAATGGGATCATCCGCGAGCAAGACTTCGCCGATTTTAGTACACTTCGGCGACTCTGATTTCGGCAACCGCTATCACTTGCTCGCGGACAACATCGATCAGTGGAGAGCCGGCGCGGGCAGCGTCGATTCGGTGGATTTGCGTTTTGCGCGGCAAGTGGTGGTGAATCCGGAATCGAGCACGGTGGCCACGAACTTTAAGCCCAGCACGCCGCAGCCTGTGGCGCAACATGTTGCGCAACACCCGGCGAAGCATGTGGCTCAGCATTTGCCGGCGGCGCGAAAACAGCGCCAGTAAAATTTGAAGATTGTCGTCTTGCCGAGCCCGGCGGGCATTGTAGGGGCATAAGGAGCGGGCGTTGACAAAAAAGGGTAAGTATCTCGTAGCGTTGGATGTGGGCAGTTCGAAGACGTGCGCGGTCATCGCGGAAATGACCGAATTGGGGCCAAAGTTTGTGGCGATGGGAGCGGCGGAATCCAAGGGACTGCGCAAGGGATTGATTGCAAATATTGGCGCAGCGGCGACCTCAGTGCGTCGCGCGATTGAAGAAGCGGAAGGCATTGCCGGAGTGCCCGTGGAGCGAGTGATTGTCGGCGTGGCCGGCAGCCACGTTCGCGGAGTGAACAGCCGCGGAGGCGTCACGCTTGGCCACAAGCCTCGCGACATTAACCGCGACGATGTGCATCACGCGGTGGATGCGGCGCGAAATATTTCCCTCCCCGACGATCGCGTCGTGCTGCACGTCCTGCCGCAGGAATTTCTTCTCGACTCCCATAATAATATTCGCGATCCACTGGGTATGATCGGCGGGCGCCTCGAAGTGAATGTGCACCTCGTCACGTCCTCGGCTTCCGCCATGCAGAATTTGGTGATCGCCATTAATCAGGCGGGCGTCGAGGTTGCGGATACTGTTCTCGAGCCTCTGGCGTCGGCGGAATCCTGCCTCACGCAAGATGAACGCGAGATGGGCAGCTGCCTGCTCGATATCGGCGGTGGAACCACGGAACTGGTCGTATTCGGAAACGGAATGTTGCGCCACGCGGCTGCCATTCCCGTAGGCGGCGATCATTTCACGAACGACCTTGCCGTTGGATTGCGCACGCCGATTCCCGAAGCCGAAAAAATTAAGCGCGAGCACGGTTGCGTATTTAAGGATTTGATTGTGGAAGATCATGCGATTGAAATCGCCAGCGTGGGTGACCGCCCCCCGCGCACTGTGTTCACGCGAATGCTGAACGAAATTGTGGAGCCCAGGGCGCAGGAGCTGCTTTCCCTCGTGCGCGACGAATTGCAGCGCGGCGGTTTTTCTTCTTTAATCCCCGCGGGACTCGTACTGACCGGCGGCGGCGCGCATCTAAAGGGACTTGTGGAGCTTTCTGAAAGCATGTTCCATCTACCAGCGCGGGTGGCGTTCCCACGGTCATTCGAAGGAATGCCCGAACAACTTTCCCGGCCCGAATACGCAACGGTTGTAGGCCTGCTTCAATACGGCGCACGTGCCCGGCGTCAAGCGCCGCAAAGGTCGGTAACATTTGTAGAAAAAATTAAAAGCATGTTCGCGGGAGCGTAATGCGAAAGACTCCAGCGGGGCAGGGCCACTTTTTTGTTGGAGGAAGCGATATGGCAAAAGACGCGGGAATCCGGATTTCATTTAGCGAGGAAAATCACTCGGGCGCGAAGATCAAGGTGATTGGCGTCGGCGGCGGCGGATGCAATGCGGTCAACCGCATGATTCGCGCCAAGGTCGAAGGCGTTGAGTTCATCGCGGCCAACACCGACTTGCAGGCGCTCAAACTCTGCCAGGCCCCTACCAAATTGCAGCTCGGCGGCAAACTGACCAAGGGGCTCGGCGCGGGCGCGAATCCTGAAATCGGCCGCAAGGCTGCTCTAGAAGATACAGACAAAATTATCGAAGCGCTCGAAGGCGCGGACATGATTTTCCTGACTACCGGCCTTGGCGGAGGCACGGGCAGCGGCGCGGCTCCCGTCGTTGCATCGCTCGCGAGCGAACTTGGCGCGCTGACCGTCGCGGTTGTCACGAAGCCGTTTTTGTTCGAAGGTAAGCGGCGTCAGCAGCAGGCTGAGGAAGCGCTCTCCGAATTGATTGGAAGCGTGGACACGGTTATCGTCATCCCCAACGAACGCCTGCTGGAAACCGTGGAAACGGGCACCAGTTTCTTTGAAGCGTTTCGAATTGCGGACGACGTCCTGCGGCAGGCCGTGCAGGGCATCAGCGACATCATCACGATTCCCGGCATCATCAACCGCGACTTTGCCGACGTTCGAACCATTATGCAGGGGCAGGGCTACGCCGTGATGGGCACGGCTGTGGCCTCGGGAGCGAATCGCGCCGTCGAAGCCGCCACTCGCGCGATCAACAGTCCGCTGCTCGAAGATAATTCGATTCAGGGCGCTCAGGGCATCCTGATCAACATCTGCGGCTCCTCAAGCATCACGCTCACCGAAGTTCACGAAGCTTCCTCCGTAATCGAGAAGGCCGCGCATGAAAATGCCAATATTATTTTCGGCGCTGTGCTGGACGAGAATATGAAGGAGCAGGTGAAGATCACCGTGATCGCCGCGGGATTCCGCGAGGCGGCGCGTCGCCAACCTCACCAGAAGCCTGCGTTCCTGCCCAAGACGTGGAAGGCCGCTCCGGTCGAGGAAGAAATTGTAGTCGTGGAGCCGGTGGAAATTCCGCAGGAAGCGCCGCGTCCAGTGGTGAATGAAGTGATTCACCAGGAAAATACCACGGCTGCGGATGACCTCGACGTTCCTACGTTTTTGCGGCGTGCCGCGCAAAAGGCCTAGACTTTTTTTAGCTTTATATTTGAATCGATTTCAAGGCGTCCCGATTTTTTTCGGGGCGCCTTTTTTTATTTGTGGTGTGGGACAAAAACTGCCGGCGGGACGCCGGCGCTACAACGGATTGCGCCACTCTAAAACAATTTGCACCGAAATGGGCAGGGCAAGAATTGCCGCGAAGCCATCTTGGTTGTGGGAGTTATTGCCCAGGAACAGATCTGAGTATTGTGTTTGAAAAATATCCTGTTGCGTAAATCGTCTGGATTCTTTGCATTACTTCAGGCGAAGCGAAATCTAGAGTTTGGCAAGCAGTTTGCCTTTAGTGTAGCGCCGGCATCTTGCCGGCAGTTTTCCTTCAGGACAGCGAGTTTTACCGACCTAAAGTGGCCCCGGATTCTGCCGATAGAAAGGTCAGGCAGCCTCCATAGCCTGAATGCCTGACCAGGTATTTATTTTTTAGGAAGAGGTGCAAGCATGTCGATCATTGGCATTTTGGGCAGCAATTTATTTGCGGGAGTTGCGAATAGCTTGCAGGGAACCCAAAGCGCGACACCCAGGTTCGAGCAGATCAAGGAACAGTTCCAGCAACTAGGGCAGGATTTGCAGTCCGGAAATCTGACTCAGGCGCAAACGGATTACGCGACATTGTCGAAAGAATTTCCGGGGGCGAATCAATCCGGCACGACGACTGCCGCTACAACGGCTGCAACCACTCCCACGACTACAAGTGGCTCGACTACAACGGGGGCGACTTCGGTGGCGCAGCAATTCGCGCAACTGGGACAGGATCTGCAATCCGGGAATTTGCAGGCGGCGCAGCAGGACTATACAAATCTGCAGCAAACGGCACAACAAAACGGTGCGCAACAAATCGGAGGTCATCACCGTCACGGCCATCATCATCACGGCAGTGGGACACAATCCGCGTCCACCGGTTCTTCCGCGCAGCAGTCGATTTCCCAGGCATTCGGTACGCTTTCACAGGATTTGCAGGCGGGAAATCTTTCGGGAGCGCAGTCGGCATTTGCGACTTTGCAGAATGATCTTCAGCAGATCGGCGGATTTACATCGTCCTCATCCGGCGGCACCAGTCCCACGAGTACCGCGTCCGGTTCTTCGACGGGCGCCACATTGAACGTAAGCGCGTAGTTTCCAGCTCATTAAAAAACAAACTGCAATCATCTGAACCGGCGACGTGGTCTGAGGTAAACTCAGTCACATGGCCGGTTCTATTCGCATTCACGCCAAGATATTGGATGAGATTTTAAATCACGCCAGAAGAGAACCGCTGACGGAATGCTGCGGGCTGCTTGCGGGGCGTGATGGCATCATCGAAACAATTCTCCCGGCAAAAAATGCGATGAATTCCGCCACTTTGTACGAAATTGCGCCGACGGAAATGTTCCAACTGTTCCGAGAGATGCGCGAACAGGGTTTGACGCACCTCGGTCAGTATCACTCCCATCTCCACACCGAAAATATTCCTTCGCCCACAGATATCGAGCAGGCCGGCTATCCCGATCACGCGTATTTTATTGTGACGCTGCTGCCCAATGCTCTGGTGCCCGTCCGCGCATTTTCAATTCGCGACAGCACTTTTTCTCAACTTGTAGTTATCGTGACAAATAATAAGTAGTTAGATATACTTGGGGTATGGTTGGCGGCCGATATGATCCGGACGGTCTGCATCACCAATTAGAGGTGATGGCATTTTATTATCTGGCCGCTGCTATAGCAGCCATCATTATCGCCGTTTCCGGTTGGGTCCTCGCGACTCGCATGCGGCAGAGAATTAAAAAAGACCTGGGGGGAGATCGGCGGATGATGCTGACCTCGCCTCACTTGAAACCTGGATGAGGGTAGACGAAGCGGAACAAAAGAAGAATCCAGGAAGTGAATGGGCTCCAGACCCTTCCGTCTCACATAGCACAAGCACTGAACGCGATCTTTAAATTAACCACCAGCCATTGTCTTTTCTCTGTGCCCTCTTTGTTAAAT
>DATHNC010000110.1:0-4000 GCA_035486415.1 Saccharimonadales bacterium (SeqCode) | reverse complement strand
CTTCAATGAGCTTCAGGACGCCCTCAACATCATATGGAAAGTGAATAGTACAAAAACTTTCTGGAGGGTCGCTCTCAGGCATCGGTTTTTCTCGCTCGGTCTGGTCGTGGCTACCGGATTTCTGTTGCTTACTTCGCTCGTTATAACAGCCTCCCTGTCCGCCGCAGAAAGGCTCGTCGGGACGTTACTTCCTATTTCCATCATCGTTTTGCAATCAATAAACTTCGTATTCTCGTTTCTCGTGATAACGCTCCTATTCGCCCTCATATTCAAGCTTATTCCCGACACTACAATTCCATGGCGCGATGTATGGATGGGGGCAGCAGTTACGTCCCTTCTGTTTACGATAGGCAAGGTGCTCATCGGATTCTATCTGGGCCATTCAGCCTTGACATCCGCTTACGGGGCAGCGGCGTCTTTGGTCGTCTTTTTGATCTGGATTTACTACTCGGCGCAGATCCTGCTGTTTGGCGCGGAAATTACCCACGTGTACGCTCTTAAGTACGATACTTCTGCCTAACATAAACTATTATAAATCAATGAGATACATGGTGGAGGCGGGGGGAGTCGGAATATTCAGCGGTATTGAAAATACGGAAGTTATTGATTTTTCGAGACACTCAAGACGCAGAAAACGACAAAATTGCGCCTAACTGGAACGTACCTGGAACGTGAGATTTTCAGCCCGCTTGGCAAATTTCCTTCTCTGGCAACTACCTCATCGTTTTAAGTGACTTGGCCCATTGCCTCCCAACTTCTCAGACGGGCAGTCCGGAATTAACCTAATTACTTCCTGTTTTCCGACGATACATCTGGCTGCTGGTACGTGCAGCGAAGTTCATGTATCCCTTTCTCCGGTCACGGCAAGGTCTCACGATCCGAGGCTGATAGACTATATGGCATTCTAGTTAGAAGTAATCAGATCGGCCTCGCCCAGTGGACGGCATGTGAAATCTGAACAGGGCCGGACAGATAAAAGGAAATGCACCCCCAACAAATAATTATCGTGGTTTGTGCGTGCTTGGCGATGATGTTCTCAGTTGTGTCGAGACGTCTCGTTGGGAATGGTCGCCGGTGGACTCTGCTTTTGGCGGCTTGCGGTTTGTTTGCCGTGGCAGGCTACGAATCCTACATGTCATTCGTTTGGGAGAAAACAGTAAGCGCAGCGATCAGGCTCGACATCTTCGTTATAGATTTTCCCATCATGTTCATATCGATAATTGCAGGCGTGCTCGCTTGGTCTAAGAAACCGGTTAGTCCTTAAAAGCAAGGAGACGACGGTTGCTTAGCGAGGGATCGTGGAAGTATGACGGGCAACCCTTCCATAATCCGGCGTCTCCATACTCTTGGGAAACCGGCGTAACTCCATGATGCAGTGGACAAGAGCGAATTTATGGTCGTTTTCAACAGGGAGCACCGCTGTCCTAGACAGACTTTCCTTCATGGAGTTCCAAGAACCACGGGGCGTAGAACGCTGCAAATCACCCTTCCACGTTCTTTGAGCCCATTCCCAATGCAACGCAGCCCTCGAGGCATCCACCGGGCGATGAGATATGCGGAGCCCACTCTTGAAGTCCTTGTAGCGAACGGCGAACTCGCCGGGTAGCACTTGCGCTGCCAGATCTCTTTCGGGAAAGCTGCGGCGGGGCCGCCAGCAAGTATTGCTCAAAGCTGGGGAAATCGCCGTCGTTAACACGGATAAAGAAACACCTCCTGCAGGAGATCCCCGGAAACGCTTCTGCGACTCTGCACCGGTCCGTCGCAACTTGGTGGCGAAACAATTCAGCAGATCGCGAAAAAAAGCTGGCGATTTTTATTCGTCGCCGCGGACTTGCCACCAATCAAGTGCCTGGAATTCCGCCAGCTTTTCCGCGCCATGATCGCGATACCAATTCTTCCACGACTGCGCATCGGCGGGAACATTCGCATCCGTGATTTCCTGCAACGCCATGAAGGACCAGGCCCGCATCTGCGAAGTCGTCCTGTTGTCGGAGACGAGATCGAGGAGTTTTGCGACCAGGCGCATGCGTTGTGCGCGCGTGAAGTTGCCGCAGTCCGAAACATTGCAGCCGGCGCGATCGCGGACGTTCATGGACGGATCGTGCGTGAACGATTCGAATAACTCGTCGAGTGCTTCGTCCTTGCCGAGATAGCGCATGCCTTCAACGGCCCACTGCCGGATCGTCGCGTCGGGATCGTGTCTTGCGTATTCGAGAAGCACGGGATGGATTTTTTCGTACGCGACTCCGCGCCCCGCGAGCATGCCGAGAAAATACACGGCAGCCGCGCGATAGCTCTGGTCCGTGCGCGCTCGTTCGATCAACAGGTCGGCGGCTTCGTCATTTTTCTGCCAGCCGTCGAGCGTTAGATTGATGTCAGCGTTGGCGTAGCGCACGCGCAGATCGCTTGAAAATACGGAGCGGCGCTCAAGCTGCTTCATGCGGTCGGTCAAGTTGATGTGGCCGACCCAGCTCGCAACATTCTTGTCGAAAAGGTCGAGAGCCCGCTGATCGTGGCCGATGGCGCGTTCGAGCAATTCTTCGGCTTGGTCCTGAGCGGGAAGCGCCTGAATGCGTTCGGCATCCGCATCGGTCATGCTCGCGAAAACTCGGCGCGCCGGCGGAAGTTTTGCAGCCGTCCTCGCCGGACGCGGAGAATTCGATCGCGCGGATTTTGCCATCGACTTGAGAGTTGAAAATCGCCAGCCCTGCCAAACGAACATGCCAAGGGCAACCAGCCCGAACACAGCGAAGGAAATAATCGTGGACGTGCGTGACGCAGGCCGCGAGCGTTGCCAATTAATTCGGATCGCGCCGGGCGGCGAAGCGTTCGAACCAAACGCAGGCTGGAAAGGCTGCGACGCGCCGGAAACGGATTGGCCTGGCTGCGGCGGCGAACCGTAAAACGAATCCACTCGAACGCGCGTATCTATTTTCAAGCCGGCGAGCGTTTCGATTTGCGAAACGATCCAGCGAGCTTCTTGCCGGCTGCTGATTTCATCGGCGAGCGTGTAGCGGCGGCCCTCTTTGGTGACAAGGCGAATTGCATACTCCGGATTTCCTTGATTGCCTCCCACTTGGCCGCTGGTGACGGGCATGATGGCGTCGATCTGGGGAATCGAAAATCGTTTTGCACGGCCGATGCCCAAGATTTTTCTGGCCCAAAGGATTTCGCCGTTGCCGACGCTAATTCTGGAGGTTCCAAAAAGGACATGGAACGAGGCAGAGACGAGGAGTAGATCCGTCAGCCCGAAGACAATTGGGAAAATCATTGGCGCGCGGGAGTGAAGTAAAAGATAGACGACGCCGCTCCAAATCGCGGTGAACACAAAGAGAAGAATCGCGCGAACAGGACTGCGAAACGCAGGGAAATAAAATTCCGTGCGGCCACCTTGCGCAGAGATGATGACTTTCGTATTTGCGGGAGCGGGTACGAGCGCACTGTCTGCGTCGCTAGAAGAAGAGTCCGCGAATCCCGACGCCGCCGAACTCGAAGAGGATGTGAACGATGGTTCGGTGGACGAATCCGTCCGGAAGACGGGCACTTCGAAGTCGTCTGTGTAATCCACGCCGGGAACGTCGGCGCTGGCGTGCAAAAGCCACAGTACTTGATCGGACGGGTTGTCTTGATCGGTGACGTAGGCGTCGGAGGGGATCGTGAAATCCACGGGAATCGTTCGACCGAGCGGATCCATTCCCATGGCGCTCGGGGGAATATTTTGATCGGCCTGCCATAGAACGGTGTGGACCGTGGACCGGCTGTCTCCGGAACCGGTGGTGGTCTTGCGAACACAAGAAAGACGAAGATCTATGCCGTGCTGAACCGACGCATCGGATTTCAAATGAATCTTCCCGGAGACGCGGCCGCCCGGAGAAAACGGGAGCGAGTAAAACTCAAAATAGGTATCGCCGTAACGGCGCTGGCGAATGCTGGCGCGCACAGCATAGACGAAAAGGATCGGGCCAAGAGAGCAAAAAGCGAGAACGATGATCATTCGAGA
>DATHNC010000109.1:0-6851 GCA_035486415.1 Saccharimonadales bacterium (SeqCode) | reverse complement strand
AGCATACGATGCGCCAGACAGAAGTCTAAATCGAACCACACGGTTCCGATCGCTCTGCCAACCAACCAAAAATCAGGAGAGAAAAAAACGATGATCAAGCGCATGCTCTGCCTTTCCACGCTGTCTCTATTGCTCATGTCCATGTTCGCATTCTCCGCTCCGGCCGCACGCGCACAACAGGCCGAAGCGCCGAAGCAACCGGTGGTGTACACCTACGTCTCATTCTTCGGAGTTCCCCGCGCACAGTGGGGCGCATACGAAAAGAGCCTGTCAGGCGAGCACAAGACTTTCGACGGCCTTCTCGCCGATGGAACGATTCTCAGCTACGGCGACGCCGCTTTCGAAGTTCACGAAGGCCTGAACGCCCCCACGCACGTCGGCTGGTTCACTTCGACGTCAATGGCAGGCTTGATGAAAGCGCTGGCAGCTCTGAGCGCCTCGGCTCCCCCTGCTTCGGAAATCGCTTACACCATGCACTCCGACGCCATCACCATGTCCACGATGTACAACGGCAAAGGTGGCACCACCGATAGCGGCTACGTCCTCGTGCAGGATTGGACACCCAAGCCAGGACACGATGAGGAATTTACGGGCCTGTTCAGCAAGTACCGCAAGCCCGCGCTGGATGCCGCGATTGCTGACGGCACACTCTCCGGCTACTCCGTCGAAGAAGATCTAATCCACACCGAAACCCCCGGCGCCTACACCCTCATCGCCGTTTTTCCGAATGCCGCGGCAATGGACAAGTTCTACGCCGAGATCGAATCGCTCCACACCAAGCAACCGCTCTTCGGCGATGTCTACAGCTCCGCAGTGGACTACGCCTCACACCGCGACCACCTCCTCCGCATCCTGTACTCAAAGAGCAAGTAAACCCAACGATGCAAAACGGGTGGCAATGCCGTCACCCAACAAAACTAGAGCGCGCCCAAATTTTCCCACGATCTGGGAGGGGTGGGCGCGCTCGAGTCCTTTGTGCTGACTGGTTTTGCGGTCACGCGGAATCGCGAAAAAAAGAGGCAAAAACTAGCGATTGATTTGGGTCGCTGGTGATTGTTTTCATAGACTTGCGCCCACTTTCGATTTTGCTTCGCTAGCGATTGAGTCGGTCTCGGTGGTAAGCGCAGATGAGCGGTCGGAAACGACGACTTCGGATTTGTTGGTGCGATCGACCCACTGGCCCTGATCGTTGATGTGAGCCAGCGCGTAAACAGCGCGGAGCACGTCACGAGAGGTGGGAACTATGGTGTCCGCATCTTCGATGATATTGCCGAGCGCAAAGCTAAGACACTGGTTGCGTCGATCGAAAAGCCGGAAGGCGTGGGCGTGGTGATAGATGGTGGTTTCGGTCTTGATGCCGAAGCAGTGCATGATTGCTTTGGGGCTGCGCCATTGGAGGAAGGCTTCCTCGATCTGCCGGCAGGAAGCGTGGCGGCAAATTTGGCAGCGGAGGCGGTGATACTTGAGGTCAATTTGCTTAGTTTCGCTGGAGGTGGAGGAATGGTTGGAGATGACGGAGCGTTGAGAGCGGGTTAGGTTGCGCATGTTGCGTCCTTTGGGGGCTTCAGTAGTACCCCGACTCACGCTAACACAAACAGGAATTTGGGGATATTCGTAGAAATACGGATTCGGGTAAGTGTGTGACGGGCAATGAGGTACGCGATTGGGGGTCGCGCGGCGTCGGTTTGGCACAGATCGGCGGCGGCGTGAGGCGATAGCGCCCAGCTGAAGCTGGCCGCTACAGAATCAAAAGAAAAGCCGGGAAGTGGCGACAGGGCGCTTGTGCCGCTATCTTGCGGGGCGGTAAAATGGAGTTCTACGAGCGCGTACGACATACTGGGTGAGGAACAACAAATGACATCTACAGCAACGACTGGCACGACTGGAACATCCACCACTCCAAAGCCCGCAGTGAATTTGCAGCGCGGCGAATTTTCCAACGAAGCGTTTATCGATTTTTCCAAGCCCGAAAATCGCAAGGCTATGGAGGGCGCGCTGGCACAGGTGCGCGCAATGTTTGGACGCGAGTATCCGCTCACCATCGGCGGCGAGCGCATCACCACCACGGAGAAGATCAAGTCCCATAATCCGTCGCATCCGGAACAGGTGATCGGCATATTCCAGAAAGCGACCGTGGAGATGGCCAATCAGGCCGTCGAAAAAGCTCACGTCGCGTTTGAGAGCTGGAAACGCGTGCCGGTGGAAGAGCGCGTGGCCTGCCTGTATCGCGCGGCGGATATTTTGCGCAAGCGGCGCTACGAACTCGATGCCTGGCTGAGCTACGAAATCGGCAAGACCTGGCCGGAAGCCGATGCGGATATCGCCGAGCTGATCGATTTCTGCGAATACTACGGGCGCGAAGCGTTGCGGCTGGGCGCGCCGCAAAAATTGACGCCGTTCCACGGCGAAAAAAATTACCTGAAATATATTCCGCTGGGCGTGGGCATCGTGATTCCGCCGTGGAATTTCGCGGCGGCGATCATGGGCGGCATGACGGTGGCTGCGATCGTCACCGGGAATACGGTGGTGGTAAAACCTTCCAGCGATTCGCCGACTATCGCTGCGATCTTCATTAATATTTTGTACGAGGCGGGCGTGCCGGGAGATGTCGTCAGCTTTTTCACTGGACCGGGTAGCACGGCGGGCGAGGCTCTGGTGACCCATCCGAAGACGCGCTTCATCGCCTTCACCGGATCAAAGGAAGCGGGATTGCGCATCGCCGAGCAGGCGACGAAAACTCAGCCCGGGCAAGTTTGGATCAAGCGCACCGTGCTGGAAATGGGCGGCAAGGACGCGATTGTAGTGGACGAAGAAGCGGACGTGGACGCGGCGGTCGAAGGAGTCGCGCTTTCCGCATTCGGTTATCAAGGGCAGAAGTGCTCAGCGTGTTCGCGCGCAATCGTCGCGGAAAAAATTTACGACGAATTCCTGGGCAAGCTCGTGGAGCGGGTGAAAAAGATGAAAGTCGGCCCAATCGAAGATCCCGCGAATTATATGGGCCCGGTAATCAACAAGGCTGCGATGACTTCGATTCTTGGCTACATTGACCACGGAAAAAAAGAAGGCCGCCTGGTGGCCGGCGGAAAACGCGCTGAAGGCGACGGATATTTCATCGAGCCGACGATCATCGCGGACGTGGATCGCAAGGCACGCATTTTCCAGGAAGAAATTTTCGGCCCGGTGCTGGCAGTGACCAAAGCGAAAGACTTCGATGAAGCGATTTCCATGGCCAACGACAGCGAATTCGGGCTGACGGGCGCGGTGTATTCGCAGAATGCCCAGAAAATCGCGCGCGCCGAAGAAGAATTCCACGTCGGCAATCTGTACATGAACCGCAAGTGCACCGGCGCAATGGTCGGCGCGCATCCCTTCGGCGGATTCAACATGTCCGGAACAGACTCGAAGTCCGGCGGCCAGGATTATCTGCTGCTCTTCACCCAAGCCAAAACAGTTTCAGAAAAAATCGGCGGCACAAAATAAATTTCGTAAGGGCACGGCATGCCGTGCCCTTACATTGTCGTCGCGGAAATATTTGCCGCGGGTTTTAGTCTGAAGCCATATCGCAAGACGACATACGCAACCGGGCCCGAAGCCAGCAGCAGAGGCGCGTAACGCCACACGTAATCCTCACTCTGCGCGATTTTCAGCGCGCACAACACCAGCGGAAAAATCAAAATGTAAGCAATGCCCAGCGCCCCGCCCGGAACGCGGAAACTACGCGGTGCATTCGGCAATTTTCTGCGCATTTGCCACGCAGCAAACAGCGTCAGCAGCGTGGTCGCGATGCGCGTCCAGATATATATGTTCACCATGTCCTCGACATCAAACTTCGCCAGCAAACAATAAACTACAGTCGAAACTGCAATGGCCCGCGTCGGTGTGCCGTAACGTTCGTGGATCTTCCCAAGCCACGCCGGAAGGTACCCATCTTGCGCCATCGTCGCCGGCACGCGCGTGGTGTATAGAATCGTGCTGTTGGAAAGCGAGAGCGTGCCAATCATCGCGGCGATCAGCATCGCAGCGCCCAGAGCAGGCCCGCCAATCAGCCGCGAAGCAGTGACGATATAATCCGTCTTCCATTCCTGCCAATTACCCAGCACCGCGAGCGCGAGTGTAGTAGGAAGAATGTAAGTGAGGATATTCATCGGCGTGTTCCAGGCGAGGATGCGCACAAAAGTCTTCTGCGGATTTTTCATTTCGCCCGTAGTACTCGAAAGCTGTTCGTAGCCGGCGTAATTCCACATCGCGAGCGCGAGGCCCTTGCCGAACACGTTGCCGAAAGGCGCGCCGGGCGGAACGAACGGAACCACCGGATTGTGGTGCATGTGAAATAGCGATACGGCGCACAGCCACGTAACCGGAATCATCACCGCGACGAGCAGCGCGACGGAGAGCCATCCTGCAACTTGAATGCCGCGCGCGTTCAAGTACGCGAGCACGATCAGCACCAGGCATGCGCCCGCCCACTTTGCATATCCCGTCAGCGATGGAAAATAAATGCCGAGGTAGTCCATCACCAGCACGCCATAAAGACTGTTCAGCAAAAACGTGCCGGTCCAATTCCACCACCCGCATTGAAATCCCCAAAAATCTCCAAAGGCCGCGCGGCTCCAGCGATAGAAGCCGCCTTGCACCGGGAGAAGGCTATTGAGTTCCGCCGAGGCGAAAGAAATCGGGATGCTCCAGAAGAACGGAACGAAGGCAAGAAACACCAGCGCCATGCCCGGACCAGAATCGTGGAAGATGCCTTCGTAACCGAAGGGCCCTCCAGCCGTATAGCCATAAAAAATGCATAGGAGCGGAAGGAAGCCGATCTGGCGCAGACGCGAGCCGTCGGGGTTTGGCGGTTGCTCGGTTTCAGTTGAACTTGTCGGCATTGAGCTGCTGGGCGATGTTGCGTGCAGAGTGCGGCATGATATGAGACTGCTCCGCGGTTTTCAACGACAAAGAAAACAATCGCTTGACGCAGCAGGCTAGGCGGTTAGAGAATCCGCCCCTCAGCCCAAGATCCTTCGTACGATGAGTCAACCCCGGTTTAGCAGTTCTGCACAAAATTCAGTGATGAGTGATAAGCGATAAGCGATCGGTGGCAAGTGATGAGTGACGAGTGGTCAGTAACAAGTATCCAGCTACTAATGGCAAGTGACCAGCGATGAACAACTGCTGATTCGCGATCGTCAACTCGGAAATGTTTTGCACGCGGCTGAGCGCTTGCAGACCGCCGCGAAGGTTCGGACCAGGTCTCTTTTCTCGAAGAGTTTGGCGCGGTGGCAAGGTTCGATAGGCGGTTAGGGTGTGTGTGGCTTCCCAGTTGCAATATTAAGGTAACGCCGTGGTGATCCCCGTATAGGCGCACCACTAATTGGGCCCTAAGTTCTTTGCAAACATGATGGTGCGTGTGAGTGGCGGCTCCTTACAGCCGGGGCGGCGCTGGGCTATGCGCAAAGTTTTGCACTTGTGTCCGTATTGTTTCCTGCCGGAGGAAATATGTCGCTAAGGCGCATGTTGGGACGCGCGTCGGGATTTCTGATTTTCGGGATTTGTATGCAATTTGCGAGCGTTCTGCTGCAGGGCGGACTGTCCGCGCAGACGGCGCCGCAGGCTGGCCCGAAGACCGGCGATGGCGGCGGAATTAGCGCGCAGGACAAACAGAAACTGGCTGCGAGCGCGATTAAATTGCCGCTGTTCTTCGAAGCCAACCAAGGGCAGACAGATCCAAGCGTGCGATTTCTGACGCGCAGCGGCGGCTACACGATGTTCCTGACGCCGACGGAAACCGTGCTGGTGGAAGGAAAGAACGGGAGCGTGAGCGGCGACAAATTGGGAAAGGGATTTGCGGCACTTCGCGCGGATGCAAAAAATTCGAAGCAATCCGTGTTGCGGATGGAATTGCTGGGTGCGAATTCCGCGCCGCAATTTCAGGGGTTGCAGGAGTTGCCGGGGAAAGTGAACTACTTGATCGGGAAGGATCAGGCGGCGTGGCACACGAATGTGGCGCTATTTTCCGAAGTGGAAGTGGCGAAAGTTTATCCGGGAGTAGATTTGCTGTTTCACGGCGACCAGCGGCAATTGGAATACGATTTCGTGGTGGCGCCGGGCGCGGATCCGCGAAGGATTGGATTCAAAATTCGCGGCGCGAAGAAAATCGAAATTGACGCGAATGGAAATTTGGTTTTGCACACGCTGGATTCCGAATTCGAAATGCGCAAGCCCTTGATCTATCAGGGCGAGGGCGCGAGCCGCAGCGAAGTGCGAGGCAAGTTCGTACTGAGCGCGAAGAACCAGGTGCGTTTTGAGCTGGGTCCTTACAATCACGCCGAGAAATTGGTGATTGACCCGGCGATTGACTACGCGACATTTTTGGGTGGGACGGGGATTGAGATTTCGACGGCGCTCGCGGTGGATTCCAGCACGCCGGGCGCTCCGAAGATTTACGCTACCGGCGCAACTTCCAATATTGCGACCTTTCCAGAAGTCGGCACACCCATTAACAACCCCACCGGAGATGAAGTCCTATATATCTCCAAGATTGACCCCACCAAGACCGGATCGGCGTCGCTGGTTTATCTGACTTTCATCGGAGGCAGCACAGCGTTTCAAAGCGCCGACCTCCCTAGTTGCGAAACCGCGGCGGGATTTCTGTCGCTGGATCTGAGCCAGGGCGCGTCCCTGGTGGAGCCGGTGATTGGGGGCCAAACGGACTGCGCGGATTATCCCGGCACATTCATCACCCCGAACGTAACTGGAACCGGCGCAGACGCTGCACTTGCGGCAGTGGTGACGCGGCTCGCCTCCACCGGGACGTCCATTGACAAGTCGGTTCTGCTGGGCGGCAACGGCGAAATGTCCAC
>DATHNC010000108.1:0-69755 GCA_035486415.1 Saccharimonadales bacterium (SeqCode) | reverse complement strand
AAGATTTTATGGATGAGACAAACAATCTAGCTCCTCGAGAGCGCCCCAATTCTAATTCATCAGAATCCCTCCAGCAGCGTTCCCCATTTCTGGCGCTGGACCTCATGCCTCGGGAACCGCATCTTCTGGACTATTTGCTAGTATTGCGGAAGCATCAGTGGTTGATCGCTTTTTTCCTGCTGGCCGTCGTGTCCATCGTGACGATCGCCACGTTCCGCATGCAGCCGATTTACGAAGCCACAGCGCGCGTGGAAGTCGACCGCGATACCCCGACGGCATTTCACTTTAACGAAAACGAACAATCTGACGAATACGGTGACCTTGAGGACTATATCGTCACGCAGTCGAAGATTCTCCAAAGCGAAACCCTGGCCATGCAAACGGTCAAATCGATGGGTCTCGATCACCTGCCCCAATTCGGCGGTATTCCTGGAAAAGCGAACAAACCGGAACCGGCCGCAGGCAGCGATGCCAGCCTGATGCGGCCTCCGGCGCTGGGCGCTTTTTTGGGCGGGCTGAGTGTGAAGCGGGTACCGAACTCCCGTTTGCTTGACGTGACGTTTGAGACAACCGATCCTGCGCTTGCGGCGCGCGTGGTCAATGCGCATCTGAATAATTTCATCGAACAAAATTTTCGCAGCCGTTTTGAGGCGGCCACGCAAGCTTCCAACTGGATGGCCGGGCAGTTGAATGAAATGAAGATCAAGGTCGAGAATGCGGAAGATGCGCGCCTCGAATATGAGCGCGAAAATCAGATCTGGACCATTGATGAGAAAAGCGATATCAGCACTCAGAAATTGGGAGAGTTGGAAAAGCAGCTAACCGATGCGCAGGCGGACCGGATCAACAAGGAAGCCGTTTATCAGCTGGCGCAATCGGGGAATTATGATGCGATCGCCGCGGTGCGGGAAAGCGCTGTAATTCAGGATATTTTGAAACAACAGACCACCCTCAGCGCGCAATATACCGATGCCGTAAGTCAATACGGTCCCAAATTTCCCAAAGTTTTGCGAATTCAGGCGCAGCTCAAAGACTTGGATCAGTTGATCACGCGGGAGAAGTTGAACATTGGCAATCAGGTGGAAGCTGATTACCGTGGATCGCGGCAGCGCGAACTCCTTTTGAAGCAGGCGCTCGACGAGCAAAAAGCGGAAGTGAATCAGACAGCTGAGAAGCTTGTCCAGTACAACATTTTGAAGCGCGAGGCTGATACCAACAAGCAGCTGTATGACGGAATGCTTCAGAAATTGAAGGAAGCGGGGATCACGGCCGGCCTCCGTTCTTCCAATATCCGCATTGTTGATCCTGCTCTAATCCCCAGCTATCCGTCGCGGCCCAACAGGACTCGAAATATTCTGTTGAGCGTCATTGTCGGATTCCTCGGCGGAATCGGTTTGGCGCTTCTCCGTGAGTACCTCGATAACACGGTGAAAACACCGGATGACATCGAGACGCTGGCGCGCCTGCCTTCGCTCGCTGTAGTTCCGGCGTTATCGAACTCCAGCGGAAAGCGCCGTGGGCGCTTTTCAAAACTTCTCAACACTGCTGTCGTGACGTCCAAAGAAGGCCGCGCGGAATTGATTTCGCACAACATGCCGCAGTCTCAAATGTCAGAGGCATTTCGTGCGCTGCGTACATCTTTGCTTCTGTCTCAGGCGGACCATCCGCCGCAAGTCATCCTGATGACCAGCGCACTGCCCCGCGAAGGCAAAACCACCGCGGCAGTGAACCTGGCCGTTACGCTTGCCCAGCTTGGCGATAAGACCTTGCTGGTGGATGCCGACTTACGCAAGCCCGGTATCAACCGCGCATTGAGCCTGGTGGACGGCAAGCACGCGGGATTGAGTTCCTATCTGGCCGGCGTTTCCTCGCTGGATTTGATCACGGTCCCCCATCCTGCAATCTCGAATCTGGAAGCGATTCCGACTGGGCCGATTCCTCCAAACCCTGCCGATTTGCTTTCTTCACGCAGGCTGACAGAACTGATTACCGAACTTCGAACGCGTTATAAGTTCGTGGTCATCGATTCACCCCCCATTATGGCAGCCACGGACGCCGTTATTCTTTCCGTGCTTGTGGACGGAGTGCTGATGGTGGTGCGCAGCGGAGAAACACCGAAGGAAGCGTTCACTCGCACACGCGACCTGCTGGTGGGTGTGAAAGCACACATGCTTGGCGTTGTTTTGAACGCTGTGGACGCGAGTTCTCCGGATTACTACTACTCCTATCGTTACTACCCGTATTCGTACGGCGGATACGGTCGTGAAGAAGACACCCGGAAATCGCGGAAAGCTCGGCGAGCCGAAGCGGAATCGCAATTGGGCCAAGACTAAACGCTGTTCGGAGGAATTGTTGGTTTATCTCATCACAGGCGGAGCGGGCTTTATCGGTTCTCACCTTGCGGAACGTTTGCTCGAGCGCGGTGACCAGGTCCTGTTGATGGACAATCTTTCCACCGGCAGCATGGAAAATATCCGGCACTTAAAAAAATATGACCGGATGCATTATTTCCTGGAGCCGCTGGAGAATCGCCAACTTCTGGCTGAACTCGTGGATGAGGCCGACGTTATTTTCCATCTGGCCGCGGCTGTAGGCGTCAAACTGATTGTCGAAAGTCCTGTCCGCACAATTGAAACGAACGTCAACGGCACGCAGATGGTGCTGGAAGCGGCCTGCCGTAAGCGCAAGTTGGTTTTTGCGGCTTCCACTTCCGAAGTGTATGGCAAAAATACGAATGTGCCATTTCATGAGGATGCCGACCTCGTGCTGGGTCCGACCACCAAGGGGCGCTGGAGCTACGCCGCGTCCAAGGCGCTCGATGAATTCCTTGCGCTTTCATACTGGAAAGAGAAGAAATTGCCGGTCGTAATTGCGCGCCTCTTCAACACAGTGGGTCCGCGTCAAACGGGGCGCTACGGAATGGTTCTGCCGAATTTTGTGCGGCAATCTCTCGAGGGTAGCCCGATTAGCGTTTATGGGACTGGCAAACAATCGCGATGCTTTTGCGATGTGAGGGATGCCGTGGAATCGCTTCTCCGGTTGGCAGCAACGGATAAGGCTGTCGGGGAAGTCGTCAACGTGGGCAACGATCATGAAGTTACCATCGAAGAACTTGCGCGCCTGGTGAAGGATCGCACTGGAAGCTCCTCTTCGATTGAATACGTTCCGTATGATCAGGCATATGAACCCGGATTTGAAGATATGTTCCGGCGCGTTCCATGTGTCAAAAAATTAGAACAGATGACGGGCTTTCGCCCTTCCATAGCTTTGCCTGAGATCATTGACCGTGTGTCGGCGTACCAGAACAGGAAAAAAGAATTCGTGGGCATGGCAAAAGAAGCCGCGAACACCGTTGCATAGATTATTTTGCGTCCTGCCCTGCACACAGACAGACCTGACCATCGTGAGAATTGGTCTGCCAGTTAAATCGACGGAAGTTTTCAATGGAACTTATGTGCGAGTGGAAGCATGAGCGGATTGCGGGCAGATGAGACGCTTCGAGGCGATCGAATCGACATGGACGCCTCTTTCTCACGGGTAGCAGTGTCACTCTCCAATTTTGTTACGACGCCCAAAATTCTTATCATTTTGTTTCTTTGTTCTCTTCCGTTGGTGAATCCATGGGTGCGCGGGGACGGAGTCGGCTACTATGCCTACCTGCGATCCATTTTAATTGATCACGATCTTCACTTTGAAGACGATTATCTCGCCGCCAATCGTTCCTTTGTGATTGCGAAAACGGATGGCCAAGACCATATACTTCCCACCTTGTATACAAAGACGGGTTATGTTGAAAATCATTTCGCGGTTGGCCCTGCGATTTTATGGGCGCCGGCAGTTGTCATTATTCATGGGATTGTTTTGCTCGCGGATAAATGGGGAGCGCATGTTGCCGCCGACGGATATTCGCGTCCCTATTTGTTGGCCATGGCGGTTACGACGGCTTGCTATGGGTTCTTGTCGTTATTTTTGGCTTATCGAATTGCAAGAAAATATTTTGATGATCAGAGCGCGTTCCTCGCGACAGTGGGAATCTGGATGGCGAGTTCCTTGCCGATTTACATGTATTTCAATCCATCCTGGTCTCATGCAATTTCCGCGTTTACCGTTTCGTTATATCTCTGGTATTGGGAACGAACGAAGATGGAACGATCGGCATGGCAGTGGGCGATTTTGGGCTTGCTGGCCGGATTGATGGGGAATGTCTATTATCCCAATGCGATTTTGCTGATTTTCCCCGCGCTCGAAATCGGATATCTTTTGTTGCATGCGGAGCGCGCTTCGGGAACAGTCGCGGTCCTAATTAAAAATTTGGCGGTACAATGCGGAATATTTTCCGTGGTGTTCCTGGCGTCACTTTTGCCCACGTTTATCACACGGAAAATCATTTACGGAAACCCCTTTGAAACCGGTTATCCGCCGGTCTGGACCTGGAATTGGACTTCACCCGTGTTGCTTAAGGTTTTGTTTTCATCCGATCACGGGATGTTCAGCTGGACTCCAATTCTGATTTTTGCAGTCGCTGGACTGCCTTTGCTGATAAAGCGCGATGTATTGCTGGGATTAGGTTCGATCATTACTTTTGTTTCCTTCTACTATTTCATCGCCAGCTATCCGGACTGGGACGGCATTTCCAGTTTCGGAAATCGTTTTTTCGTATCGCTGACACCAATTTTTATTCTGGGCCTCGCCGCTCTGATCGCTTCCTTGGCGGATTGGCTTGGCAAAGCAACGCGAGCGTTAGCTTTGGCAGGCCCGGCGCTGACCTTGTTAATTATCTGGAACATGTCATTTATTTTTCAATGGGGCACCCACATGGTGCCGGCGCGGGGAGAAATTTCCTGGAGCGCGATGATTCACAATCAGTTTGGGGCGGTGCCTCAGCGACTGACGCAAGACCTTAAAATTTATTTTCTAAACCGCGGCGAAATGATGAAGCAAATCGAGCAGAAAGACCTTGAGCAACAGCGCCTGCAGCAGCAGAACGGGGAATAGAAAATTCGATGGCTGTAACCCAAACTCAAATTGCGGTGACCGGCGAAGAGGTGGAAAACCGCATCGTCAGGATTCAAGCGCGAGGCACATGGCTCGCGCTTGATCTTGCGGAGTTGTGGGCCTATCGGGAATTACTTTATTTTTTTGTCTGGCGCGACATCAAAGTGCGTTACAAGCAAACGGTGATCGGTGCGGCCTGGGCCATTCTTCAGCCAGTTCTAACGATGATCGTCTTTAGTCTATTCTTCGGCAAACTTGCCAAAATTCCATCGCAGGGTTTGCCCTATCCCATTTTTTATTATAGTGCGCTGCTGCCCTGGATGTATTTTGCAACGGCCATGCAAGGCGCGACGAACATCGTCGTGGACAACCAGCGGGTGATCACCAAAATTTATTTTCCACGGGTTGTTTTGCCCATCGCATCTGTCCTTTCGGGGCTGCTCGATTTTTCCATTTCGTTCGGCGTGTTTCTGATCATGATGGCGTATTACCGGATTGCGCCCATGTCATCCGTGATCTGGCTGCCGGCGTTTTTGTTGCTTGCGGTTTTCACCGCTCTTGGAGTCGGATTGTGGCTTTCAGCCTTGAACGCCTTGTATCGGGACGTACGTTACGTTGTTCCTTTTCTTGTGCAGTTTTGGATGTTTGCTTCGCCGGTCGCTTATCCAAGCTCTCTTGTCCCGGAGAAATGGCGATGGCTCTACGGTTTGAATCCCATGGCAGGCGTAATTGAAGGTTTTCGCTGGGCCCTGACTGGACACGGCCAACCGCCCGGAATTCTATTGGCGGCATCCTCAGTTGCCGTGCTTCTGCTCGTTTTTAGTGGGCTGATTTACTATCACGCCGTTGAAGGAACAATGGCGGACGTGGTCTGAACGGTTAGGCTTAAATGATGAGCAATGCAGCCATCGTCGTGGAGTCGCTGGGCAAACGCTACCGCATCGGTTCGCGTGCGCAGTACCACACCATGCGCGACCGGCTCACGAATTTGTTGACCGCACCTGCGCGATGGTTCAGTTCAGGGAATGGGGCGGGCTCAGAAGCGGATCCGACGCATTTCTGGGCGCTTCGCAATGTTTCATTCGAAATGAAAGAGGGCGAAGTCCTCGGCCTGATCGGGCGTAACGGCGCGGGGAAGACGACGCTGCTAAAAATTCTGTCGCGCGTGACGCAACCCACTGAGGGCTCGGCGGAAATTCGTGGGCGCGTTGGCAGCTTGCTTGAGGTGGGCACGGGTTTTCATCCGGAATTAAGCGGCCGTGAAAATACGTACCTGAACGGCGCCATTTTGGGGATGGGCAAAAAAGAAATCGATCGAAAATTTGACGATATCGTTGCCTTTGCCGAAGTAGCCGATTTTATCGATACGCCGCTGAAGCACTACAGCACGGGCATGCAAATGCGCCTGGCGTTTGCTGTTGCTGCCCATTTTGAGCCGCAGATTTTACTCGTTGACGAAGTTCTCGCTGTAGGCGACCTCGCA
Source organism: Saccharimonadales bacterium (SeqCode) (assembly GCA_035486415.1). GTDB lineage: Bacteria > Acidobacteriota > Terriglobia > Acidiferrales > UBA7541 > Palsa-360. The sequence continues at coordinate 63,277 of DATHNC010000108.1, read as the reverse complement.
TTTCAGAAAAAGTGCCTGGCAAAAATGGGAGAAGTGGCCCACGCGGGCCGCACCATCGTTTTCGTGACGCATCAGATGAATCAGATTCGGCGCCTTTGCGAAAAAGTGATCTGGATGGATGGCGGTACAATCCGCCAGGTTGGACCGACCGCGGAAGTGGTTGGTGCCTACGAAGCCGCTGTGAATACGGGAACAGCATCAAGCGAAGCAAATCGGGGGCAGAAGGCGCGTTTCCTGAGCTGGGAGATTTTGGAGCCGCGCGGCGAATCGTCGCATATGGTAACTTTGCTCGACCCTGTCACTGTGCATTTCAACCTGGAAATCAGCAAAGAAGTGCGGCGCGGCCATCATGGAGTAGCTTTGTTCGGCATGGATCGGCAGCTCATATGGGCCTGTGCAAAAGACGACGTCAATCTTGAACCTGGATTGCATTCTCTTGTTTACTCCTTCCCAATGCTTCCACTTCGCCCCGGCCCATATTCCTGGCAAGTAAGCCTTTGGGAGGATGGGGAACTGCTGGATTTGTGGGATTGCCTGCCAGAAATAAATATTGCGACGCAAGTGCTGCAACATTCCAGGGACGAATGGAATGGAATATTAAATATCCCGTGTGAATTCTCAATACACCCATGATGAAAATCGTAGATAAAAATCAAACTGTTTTTGATCAACCGCACTATTTGCGATTGATCGAGTCGCGCGGAGCGCTAATTCGGCGGTTGGTGCCTGAGTTAAAGAGCGTATTGGGCTTAAACGCGGCCCTGGATGCCGGATGCGGCATCGGATTTTTCGCCAAAATACTGGAAGACTGCGGTTTACAAGTGGACGCTTTCGACGGGCGAGAAGAAAACGTTGTAGAGGCGCGCAGACGTTATCCTCAGATAACTTTCAGCAAAGGGGATATTGAGAATCCAGACATCAACCGTTTGGGTTCGTTTGACCTGGTGCTCTGTTTTGGTCTTCTGTACCACCTTGAAAACGGTTTGTTAGCGATCCGAAATTTGCATGCGTTAACTGGCAAGGGTCTTCTTCTTGAAAGCATGTGTTTGCCCGACTCGAAGCCGTGGATGCTTCTGCGAAACGAGCCAGCCCTGGAAGACCAGAGCCTGACGGACGTTGCCTTTTATCCTAGCGAAGGCTGCATCATCAAGATGCTATACCGCGCCGGATTCACATCCGTTTATCGAGTGAACCCATTACCCGACGATGATGATTTTCGTGATACGCCTACGCATGTGCGCCGCCGCACTGTCCTATTTGCATCTCATTTCCCCGTGACCTTGCAGGGGCTTGACCCCGTCGCTGAGCCTGTCGAAACCGCCAATCCGTGGGAAAAACGAACAAGCTTCCCGCGAATGCGCAGGTTTTCCGACAAATCTTTGCGTGAAAAATACTCCTCCGTGGCGCAGCGCTTTCACCGCATGTTTCCGAAGATCCCTGTTCCTTTCCGCCTCCCTTTTGGGGCGTGGTTTCTACTGGAAAATAGTGATCTTGACCGCGAATTGCTTTGGGGAAGTTTTGAAAACGCGGAGTTGCGCTTCGTTGAAAAATTCCTGGCGCCAGGCATGAACGTACTCGATATCGGCGCGCATCACGGGCTCTATTCACTTCTCGCCTCGAAGTGTATTGGATCCGCAGGGAAGGTTTTTGCCTTCGAACCCTCTCCTCGTGAAAGGCGCCTGCTTGCGCGCAATCTTCGGCTTAACGGTTCATCCAGTGTCCATGTCGAATCTTATGCCTTGGGTAGTAGCCATTCGAAGATGGATCTGTTCCTGGTGGAAGGAGGCGAGGATGGCTGCAACAGCCTTCGCCCTCCGGATGTGTCTGGTACGACCAAGACGGTTCCAGTCGAAGTGATTTCTCTCGACGAGTACCTTTTGAATAACGGAATTGGGCGCATTGATTTTGTGAAGCTCGATGTGGAGGGGGGCGAGCTTGAAGTTCTCCGTGGAGCGGAAAACCTTATCCATGGAGAGTGGCGCCCTGTTTTCTTTGTTGAAGTTCAGGATATTCGCACACGCCCGTGGGGTTATCCCGCATATGAAATTGTGCAGTTCCTGTACCGCGCGGGTTACGAATGGTTTGTTATTCATGACAATGGCAAGTTGGCTCCAGCAGACGTACATGAGCAGGAGTACGATGCGAACCTTGTTGCCATTCCCCGTGATCGTGTGCAGATCGTACTCGACAGATTGGATAAATAAGCGGGAGACTGATCATACGGAAGAAGGAGACGGGATCGCTTGAAGTCCTGGAACGTTCTGGTGACTGGAAGTAGCGGGCTCATTGGCTCGGAAGCCGTTGAGTATTTTGATGGGCTGGGCCATAAGGTCGTCGGCGTGGATAACAATATGCGCCGGGATTTCTTTGGCCCACCGGGGGATACACTCTGGAATCTGGAGCGGCTGAAGAATTCGACCCGGCAGTTCACCGCAGTGTCGCTTGATATTCGAGATCGCGCAGGAGTGATGGCGCTATTTGGCGAACATCGCTTCGACCTGATTATTCATTGCGCCGCTCAGCCTTCGCACGACAAAGCCGCTGACATAGCCTTGCTGGATTTTGAAGTCAACGCGATGGGTACGGTAAATCTGCTCGAAGCGACGCGCCAACATTGCCGCGATGCCGCTTTCATCTTCATGAGCACCAACAAAGTGTATGGCGATGCGCCGAATGAGAAGCCGCTGAGCGAGTTGGAAACGCGCTTTGACTACTCCGATCATGCTGACTACGAAGGAATTAATGAAAGCTGCCGAATCGACCGTACCATGCATTCGCTCTTCGGTGCGTCCAAAGCCGCGGCGGATATTTACGCACAGGAATACGGCCGCTATTTTGGCATGCCCGTGGGTATATTTCGCGGCGGTTGTCTCACAGGCCCGTCCCATTCAGGAGTTGAGCTCCATGGCTTTCTTTCCTATTTGCTGAAAGTTGCGCTCTCTGGAAAACCGTATACAGTTTTTGGATACAAAGGGAAGCAAGTCCGCGACAATATTCACAGTTTTGACGTTGTGCGCGCATTCGAGGAATTTGCGCGGAATCCGCGGCCCGGAGAGGTTTACAACCTGGGTGGGGGGCGCGCCAACAGTGTCTCGATGATTGAGGCGATCTCGCGAATTGAAGCGTTGACTGATCGCAAGGTCAACTGGACGTACTCCGAAAAGGCGCGCAAAGGCGACCACATTTGCTACATCAGCGATCTGACGAAACTAAAGAGCCATTATCCCGGATGGAGCCTGACGCGGAATCTGGATTCGATTTTGGAAGAGATGGTCGCATCCGAAAAGGCGGATATAAGCTGATTTCAAGATGATTACTTTTTTTACAACGCCGAAACCATTTCTCGGGCACATTGGGATCATCCAGCGCAATGCGATTGAAAGCTGGAAGCGCATTCATCCCGATGCCGAGGTGATTTTATTTGGAGACGACGAAGGCGCCGCGGATGCCGCCCGCTCCCTTCAAATCCGACATGTTCCGGATGTGAAGCGAAACGAACATGGCACGAAATACCTCTCGCCTATCTTTGACGGGGCGCAGGATCTTGCCAGACATAATGTTCTTTGCTACATCAACTGCGACATTATCCTGCTGCCGGATTTTCGTGCTGCATTGGAGCGAGTGATTTCGATAGGCGGCAGTTTTCTGATGGCGGGGCAGCGCTGGGACACGGACATCACCACTCCCATTGATTTTTCAGTCGCGGACTGGCCGTCCTTTGTGAAAGCACAGGCCATCGCGGCGAATCATCAAAGACCGGCGCAGTGGATTGATTATTTCGCATTTTCGCGCGGCCTCTACTACAAAAATACTCCACCATTCGTTATTGGCCGGCCAGGTTGGGATCCGTGGCTCATGTGGCATGCGCGTGATTCCGGCGCGCGGATTGTGGATGCGACTAAAGTTGTGACGGCCGTTCACCAGAATCACGATTATTCCTATCATCCGGATGGAGAAAAAGGGGTTTGGGAGGGTGAAGAAGCTCTCAGAAACATCGCCCTTCTGGACAATTGGCGCTTGTTCCGCACATTGCAGAACGCCACACACATTCTGACACCCGAAGGCATTCACCGGAATTACGGACATTGGTGGGCGTTGGCGCGCAGCAGATCATCAAGGTTGGTGTCTCGCATCTGGTTCGCCGCCTTGAATTGGACGCGTCCTCTCCGTGATCGTGTCGGGTTGCGCACTAAAAATTCGGCGCCTGCTGCTTCAGGGTCACAAAACGACGGCGCCTGATTTGGCGCAAACAAATTGTTGAGAACGCAGTTGAGAGGAATGGATTGGCAACGAAATTACAAAATCCAGAACAAATGGTTTCCGATAGCGCTGCCGAGTCTCATTTAGATTGTCCCGTTTGCTATACCTCCATCGAGATGGTCGCTCCCTTGCGGACTGCCGGCAGTTATTCGCTTTTTGAATGTTCCTCGTGCGGCGTTCAATTCTGGAATCCATTCAAGCGGATTGGATCAACCTGGTATGAGGATTTTTATACCGGACGCCTCAAGAGCATTCCGCCGCTCGAACCAGGGCATAAATTTTTTCTGGCGGACCCCAAAGCTCCCAAAAAGTGCCGACTCTTTGATATCGGTTGTGGAGTCGGGAATTTCATGGCGGTGGCGCGGGCGCAAGGATATGACGTCGCGGGAATTGACTGGGACACCAAGGCGATCCAGACCGGCAAGGAAGTTCTCGATCTTAAAAGAATTTTTCCGATGAGTATCGAGGAATATGCCGAAGAAAATTCGGGGGAGACGTTTGATGTGGTTTCGTTTTTCGAAGTTTTGGAGCACCAAGATGATCCTGTCGGTTTTATGTCCCAGGTTCGGAGACTTGTAAAGCCCGGCGGCTATATAGCATTGAGCGTCCCTAACCGTAATCGATTTCAAAAAGGTTTGGACACCACAGACCTGCCTCCGAATCATCTGACTAGATGGAACCCGGAAGTTTTGAAAAAATTTCTTGGCCGCCAGGGATTTGAAATCATTTCCTGCCAGGAAGAACCATTAAGCCTGCGCCGCACTGCCTTGATGTTAAGCGCCGCCGTGCCGACGGGATTAGCGCGAGCTGTGCTAGGCGGTACGCAGCCAAATTCGACGGAGGTTGCGGAAAATCCGGAAAAGGCGCGCGCTGCCTTCAAAGAGCAGGAACGGCTCGGGAAAAGCCTCATCACTACCGTACTTATCTGGTGCAAGAACAGCGCATTTTTCTTGCCCGCTATTTTCTGTTTGCCCTTGCTCAGAGCGAAGGGATATCCGGGAATTTATTTGTACTGCCTCGCAAAATTAAAAGATTCGTGAGAGGGGCTTTGCAAGCTGGATCATCCCTCGGTCGAGGTGCATCGTTGCATTGTTGTTGTCAAATTAGGTGCATGGATTTGGGAGATTGAAACTTTAACATATGCAAGCAAACGCCATTCCGCGCGTGACTGTATTAATTGACACTTACAATCACGAGCGTTTCATCGAACGGGCCATCCTCAGTGTCCTGAACCAGGACATGCCCACGGACGATGTCGAAATTCTGGTTGTGGATGATGGGTCAACCGATCGAACTCCGGAAATCGTCCTGCAATTTGAATCTCGAGTGCGCTTGATCCGCAAGGCAAATGGCGGGCAGGCGTCGGCCTTCAACCTTGGTTTTGCCCAGGCGCGCGGTGAAATTATTGCAACACTGGACGGCGATGATTGGTGGGCCAGGGAAAAATTACGCAGAGTTACCGAAACATTGGAAGCAAACCCCGATGTTGGAATTGTGGGGCATGGATTCCATGAAGAATATTCCGATGGGCGTCCGCTGGGTCTGATCCTACCGGGCAAACCCTACCGTCTGGATCTGAGTTCCCAGGGAAATGCCGAATTATTCCGCCACCTTGCCGCATTTTTTGGCACCAGCAGAATGACTATACGAAAGTGTGTTTTGGAGAAAATTCTGCCGGTTCCTGAAGAATTGACAATTGAGGCCGACGAATTTATTTTTACGCTAGCTCCTGCCCTGAGCGCAGCCATGATCTTGAATGAGCCGCTCTGTAATTATGGAATTCATTCCGGCAATTTATATCAGTTCGGAAAGTTCGAACCGGTGAAGGCTCGCAGAAAAATGAACGTTCTAGAAGTCTTATTGATTGAATTGCCGCCCAAGCTTAGAGAATTCGGCATTTCGGAGGATGTAATAGACCAGATTTTTTGCGGAACGCGAGTGGAGATCCAGCGCATGCAGTTAGGGCTTGACGGCGGGAATTCTCTGCGGACATTCGCTGTTGAGCGAGCCGCTTACAAAATTAATTATCGCGAAGTGACCTGGCGTCATAAGTTGTTTCAGGTTTTGGTTCTCGCACAAACCCTCGTGCTTCCTCCAAGAAGTTTTTACAAGCTCAGACGCTGGTATTCCGAAAAAGGTTTGTCTCGACTCCGCAGTTGGACGGGAAACCCTGTCCCTGTTGTGAATATGATAGAAAGGCGACCCAATAAATAAATTCGAGGCAGCGGATAATGTAAGGCTATTGAATGCCACGTCGTCCGTACAAGCCAAGTGGAATTGTGGAATATGCTTCGCACGCACTGGAACGAGCGCCCGTGATGTTCGTACGGATGGCAAGTGAAACATCCATTCAGTTTAAAGATTATCCCAATATGGGATGACTGATTCATGATTTCTTATAAATTATTTTTGCTCCAAAACCGAAAAGAGCGACCTGGAAATTGAAAGGTAGGACCGTGAAATCGCCGACAATTGCGAACCGAAATTCGCGGGATCCGCTGCAGGAAGATGCGTTTCCACCTCGCTCGGTCCTCGATCAACGTAGGGATCGCATTCCTGAATTGGATGGACTTCGAGGAATGGCGATTTTTATGGTTGTTGGATTTCATTATTTGGAGCAGCAAGGGAGCATCACGGAAGGCAGAATAACGCCAATTTTACAACGTTTTGCCTTAATGGGATGGTCAGGTGTCGATCTTTTCTTCGTTCTTTCCGGATTCTTAATCGGAGGGATTCTCATCGATGCCCGCAGTTCTCCCTGTTACTTCAAAACTTTCTATGCTCGGCGGGTCTTTCGTATTATTCCCATTTATTATTTATGGATTTTGGCATACCTGCTCATGACTGGCATCGCCGGGTCTTATGTCCGTCATCATTCTAATTCCGGGCTCACGTTGATGCGGGGCTTTCCCATCTACGCGCATTTCGTTTTCTTACAAAATATGATGGTCATTCCATTCGCAGGACTGACGGGAGCGTGGTTTTCACATCTATGGTCTCTTGCCGTCGAGGAACAGTTTTACCTAATATCGCCCCTTGTGGTCCGGTTGCTTTCCAACCGCTCCCTCACGATCTTCCTTAAATATTTAATTGTAGCGGTTCCCGTTATGCGAATTGTACTTTTGGGTTTACACGTCAACCTATGGCTGGTGAGTGCCCTCATGCCATGTCGAGCTGACTCCCTTGCAATCGGTATGCTTGCTGCCGTTTACTGGCACAAGGAGGAATCCCGGAGATGGTTATCAGAGCAAAGCGGTATTTTGTCCGGCATTCTAATTGCGCTTTTTTTTGGCGTACTGGCGTTCTGGAAGTGGTCGCCGCAAGCGGAGACATGGGGTATGGAGTCGATCGGGTTCACATGGCTCGCCGCTTTTTATGTGGTAATTTTGTTGATTGCCTTGGCCCGGAAGGAAAGTCTGATCGCGCGTCTGGCGCGCATGGCGTGGCTGCGAGAACTTGGTAAAGTATCGTATTGCGTTTATATCATTCACCTTGTCGTGAATGTAATTTGTCATTCGTTATTGCGCGGGGCATCTCCGGGGACGACAGATTGGCGCGGCACGGCGGTCACTTTTCTCTCCGCGATTGTGACTTTTGGCATTGCATGGATTTCCTGGAAAATTTTCGAGGGCCCTCTAGTACATTTCGGGCGCTCATTCAAGTATCAACCTGATGCGGGAATAGCAGGGGAGCTTGGATCGCGATAGAGGCGGCTTTGAACAGAGTTCATTTTCTGGACAGATGCCTCTGTTCCTGCCAGGCAAGGATAGGTAGTGTTCCTGTGGAAGAATGCGTCAACCCTAAACCAATATCTGCTATCCCGCGATGCTCTAGGAAGTACAAGAGCACAGCGTGAGCGGACTATTTCTTTTTCAGGGGAGGTTCAGTGGCAGTAGATACTACTGATCTGATGCGGCAGGATTGGGACGAAAGGGCGCGCAAGGATGCCTTCCATTACATCGCGTCATGGCGCAAGGATTGGACTCCCGAAACTTTTTTTCAGTCCGGCGAAGAAGATTACGAACGCCTGGTTGCTCCTGTGATCAACAGGCTCGAATGGGATCCCCAAGGCCAAACGATGCTAGAACTGGGTTGCGGGGCAGGCCGCATGACGCGAAGTTTTGCGCAGCGCTTTTCGCAAGTGCATGCCTTCGATATTTCAAAAGAAATGCTGGGTCACGCAAGAGCGCTGAATCCACAAGCGACCAATATTATCTGGACCTTGGCGAATGGGACGGATCTCTCCGGGATGGCGAATGAATCGGTGGATTTCGCGTTCAGCTATATCGTGCTTCAGCACATGCCGGAGCCTTCGATTGCACTGCATTACATATACGAGATGCTTCGCGTGTTGAAACCGGTTGGAATTTTTTTATTTCAATTCAACTCAGTTCCTCAAATGACTATGAACTGGAAGGGCCGTTTTGCATGGGGAATCGTCGATTTTCCTTGGGCCCTTGGATTTCGCCGACTGAGCCAGGGGGTAGCTTCCCTGATGGGGCTTTCCCCTGACATGGCGGGAAAAAGTTGGCGAGGTGCTTCTTTGGGCGTGAAGGCAGTGCGCGAAACGATTGAATCGGCAGGGGCTGTGGTAAAAGAAATGACTGGAGAAAATACGCCGATGACGTGGTGCAGCGGGCTGAAACCAAGGACAAACACTCAGTGATAACCCTCGGATTTAACTATTCGCAGATGCACGATTCTTCCGCGTGCATTGCACGGGACGGTGAATTGCTTTTTGCCGTGGCCGAGGAACGAATTAGCCGAATCAAGCACGATGCCGGTTTTCCGCTCCTCGCCATCCGCGCTTGCTTGGATTTTGCCAAAGTGGACTCCGGACAGCTCGATTTTATCTGTCAAGGATGGCCGGCGCCCCGCAAAGTTTATGCGACCGATTTAAAATGTTTTTTACGCGGGCAACATCCAGCCACATATCTTAATGTCCTGAACTCTACGCGGCATTTCGCCAGCATGGCGCACCAAAATGGTGGGTTCAATCTGTTTACGCAACATTTTGGGCCGACCAAGGCGCAGATGCGATTTGTGGATCATCATCTGGCTCATGCCATCAGCGCCTATTCATACGGCGGCTTTGACAAAGCTGCCGTGGTCGTGATGGATGGACGCGGCGCTTGGGAAGCAAGCTCAATCTGGTATGGCCATGACGGCAGGCTCGACCATGTGCTCACTATTCCATGGCCCAACTCGTTGGGACTTTTTTATGCGCAGTTTACGCAGTATCTGGGATTTGTTCCCAACAGCGATGAATGGAAGGTCATGGGCCTCGCGCCGTATGGAAGCCCTGGGGTGAATCTTAGTGAGTTTATTTCGCTGAATGGAGAAACATATCGCGTCAACGCTCCGCTTCTGTTCGAACGCAACAATGGTACATCGGCCATCGCCAAGCGGCTTGGCCCCGAGCGCACACCGGAAAGCGAAATTGACGATAGTTTCAAGAATGTCGCCTTCGCCGTCCAAGATGCCTGCGAAAACGCCATGCAGGCTTTGGTGAAGCTGGCGATAGAGAAGACGGGTTGCCGCAACCTGTGCCTGGCCGGGGGCGTGGCGCTTAATTCGAAAGCCAATGGAAAAATTCAAGCTTCCGGAATTGTCGACAATATTTTTGTGCAGCCCGCGGCTTCCGATGATGGAGTGGCGCTTGGCGCGGTCTACGCCCCTTATTTGGATGGCGGCGGACGCCTGCCCATGAAGCCAATGCGCCACGCGTATCTCGGTCCCGAATTTTCCGATGCCGAAATTGAAAAGGCGCTTGTGACGTACAAGCTTCGAGCGATGAAGCTGGAGGATGTTGCCGCAACCACCGCTGAACTCCTGGCCAATGGAAAAATTATTGGATGGTTCCAGGGGCGGATGGAGTTTGGCCCGCGCGCACTGGGGCATCGCTCGATTCTGGCCGATCCGCGCGATCCGGAAATGAATGCCAAGGTGAATAACGCTGTGAAATTCCGCGAGTGGTGGCGCCCGTTCGCCCCATCGATGCTGAAGGAAGCGGCGGGAGAATATCTGGAATACGCTTGCGATTCTCCATTCATGATCCTGACAAATCCGGTGCGTCCTGAAAAGCGCGATATTATTCCATCTGTAACGCACGTGGATGGAAGCGCGCGCCCGCAAACAGTGGAAAAGGATATCAACCCGCTGTATTGGAATCTGATCAACGAATTCGGCAAGCGTACCAGCGTGCCGGTCATCATGAACACTTCCTTCAATCTGCGCGGCGAGGCGATTGTGAATACGCCCACCGACGCGATTCGAACTTTCTTCAGCTCCGGGATGGACGCGCTCGTCATTGGCTCCTACCTGGTGGAAAAGTGAACCTAGAGAAAGTGATCTTGCTGCTTGGCCGGCGAGATGAACCTGTCGACGGAGTTGCCGATTACTCCGAAAAATTGCGAGCAGCAGGTTTGAGGCATGGCCTCGAATTCGAGCCCGTTTTTTTGCAATGGGCGCAAAAAGGGTGGGGAAGCGACCTAGCGGAATTACGTGAGGCGGCAGTCGGTTGGCGCGACCGATGGGTTCTGCTTCAATACACAACGCTCGCATGGTCCCGCAGGGGATTTCCATTGCGAGCTCCTCGGGTCCTCGACGTTCTTCGGCAGTGCGGGGCGCGACCCGGTGTTGTTTTTCATGATTTCAGACCGGCGCATGGTTCGGGAATCGTCGGCTGGGTCCGCGAACACTGTCAACTCACTGTATTGCGCCAGCTTTACGCGCGTTCGAATCTGTCTATCTTTACGATTCCGGTGGAGAAATTAACGTGGCTCCCACCGCAGCGTGAAAAGGCCGTATTCATCCCCGTCGGATCCAACTTCCCGGAATTTAATCGTCAAAACCAAAACGAAGATGCAACGCTCCCGGCGGTTTCCACAGTTGCGGTTTTTGGCATAACCGGCGGAAATGTGGGGACCGAAGAAGTTGGGGACATCGTTTACGCCTTGAAGGGTGTGCATGCGAAGGGTATTCAGCTGCGCCTCGCTGCTATTGGAAGAGGCTCCGAAGTATTTGAAGAAGCATTGCGCAACGCGCTGAATGGGTCTGGCATTGAACTTTCGATGCAAGGATTAATGTCCGCCGAGGATCTTGTTCAGTCCCTTGCAAGCGCTCAAGTACAGTTATGTGTTCGCGGGCATGTTTCCAGCAGGCGTGGCAGCGCCATCGCAGGAATCGTCTGTGGCGTGCCTATTGTTGGCTATCGCGGCGCGGAGACTGGTTTTCCGATTACGGAGGCTGGAACAAAGTTGGTGGAAGTGCATGACCGCGACGGACTCGTGGAAGCGTTGTACGAAGTTTTGAGTAATGAGAAGGTATTTCGAGATCTTCGTCAACGGAGCGGGATGGCAGCTCAGAAATATTTTTCCTGGGATTCGATTGCATCCCAGTTTCGCAACGCAATATCTGCTCGTTAATCCGCTAATTCCTGCCCGATTTGCGTAAAGAAGTTGTAGCGCAGGCATCTTGCCGGCAGGGTTTTGAGTTTCATAACAGCGTTTCGTTACAAAGGTCAAAACCCAGCTGGCGAGACGCAGGCGCTACAAGAAAACTACAGAATTTCCATCGATACTTGCGTGTAATAGTCGCCCGCCGCTCCGATTGCCTTGCACCTGCGGCTGAAAGCGGAACAATAGTCATAAAACGCGCGCCATTCATGGAGCGGATTGGCGAATTCATCGAAGATCAGAATGGAGCCGGGCCGCAATAGCGGATCGAGCGTGGCCAGCGTATACATCGTGGAAGAAAAAAGATCTCCGTCACTGTGAACAATCATTCGGGAGCGCGGAGTAAAATCCTTCAAAAACGGCCGCAGCGTCTCGTTGAACCAACCCTTCACAAATTGAATTCGTGGGTCATTGGTTTGCGGAATTACGCCCCCGACCGACATATCGCCTTTCTTGGACATTCCTGTGACGCTTACCCAATCCTCGGGAATCCCTTCAAATGAGTCGAAGCCGATGAAACGGCTATCCGGGTGCGTATTCAGACTGGCCCACTTAAAAATCGAATCTCCATATCGAACGCCAAATTCGAGATAGTCGATTGGTTCTTGAGACAAGATTTTCGACTGCATGTCAGCGTAGAGCTCGAACCTGTGCTTAAAGTAGGGGATGGGTTCATTTACCTTAAGCCATTGATGCAGTTGCGTGTTGCCGCCCAGAGCGCATAAAAAATCACCCTGGTTTTTAAACATGGACCACGCCAATCGCTTTCTACGTGGTTCGCTTAGCAACAGCAAGAGTTTCTTCATCTTTCCTCCGTATCAAAATTCAAACAAACCACTGACGCTATTTCGCCAGGAGCATGAAATCTCGTTCTACCAGTTGCGCGAACAGCTCAATCTGCGCAGGCGAAATATCCGGGTCCAGCACTGAAGCAATATTTTTGCGAACCCTCGTTGCATCCCTGGACGAAAAAAGAACAAGCCCATTTGGGTTCGCTTGAACCGCATAGTTTAGCATTAGCGCCGAGATTATTTCGTCCCTGGAACAGTCAATCGCGAGTTGAGTTGACCAGTCTTTCACTACCTTGGGATTGGTTTTGAGAAAGGTGGAAATCGAATTATAACTCTCGCTCAGAGCACCATGCGTGAAGGTCAGCCGATTCGTAGAATCTTGAGGAACTTTTCCCAGATTGCGAGTGACTGCGCTGTTCTCAAATTGCAGCACATGGCAGAGTTCCCGCTGGGAGTCGAGAGCACGCAAAATATTTTCTAATCCCGTCCCTAGTCCGAAGTAGCGAATCTTGCCGCTTTTAACCGCCTGCTTGAGGAATGCCACCAGCTCGTCAGGAGAATCCTCGGTCACTGTATAATCATGCAGTAAAAAAAAATCAACGTAATCGGTGCCGAGTTCGCGAAGGCTGGTTTCCAGGCTTGTTTGTGCGGCACTCGCATTGAAGGCGGAGGTTTTCACAAGTCCCTGTGCGCGTTTTTGCAAATAGCCTCGCGCGGCGGGCACGTACTTCACAAGCTGCCGCCCTGCTTGCATGGCAACGCGCAGAGCGTTCGTACGCCGCGGCGGCTCAATCCCAAATTTGGTCGTAATCGTGATTTGCGCGCGGCGGGATTTCGCGAACTTTCCAAGAATTCCTTCGGACTCACCATAACCATAGTAGCGGGCAACATCAAAATGCCGCACTCCGGCATCAAACGCTGATTCGAGCAGCTGGAGGGCCTTCTTCTCGCCGCTGTTCGAAAGAGCGCTGCAACCAAAACCGATAGCGGGTATTCGCATCCCAATACCCGGTATGGCTATATCCCTCATGCATTTTCCTCTTTGCTGTGGCAACTAAATCAATTTTTAATCGTCTTTTGCCAAAACAGTCAGCCCGATTGCCATGCTGATTCTTGCACATCAAGGGACACTCCTTCCACGTAACGTTGGAAGTCTTGTCGCGTTCAGGATAAAGTTACGTTGAATTTTATTGACTCGATTTGCCGCGAACGTATGACGGCAGGAGTCAAGGAGCAGCTTCCCTGAATGAATTTGAAACTGGTTGAATGGTTAAGATGTATCGGCTGTGGAGCTCCTCTTCGCGCAGAATCCGCTTCGCCGTCTCAAAAAAGTGAATCGATCGAGGAAGGACATCTGATTTGTACGTCCTGCGGCCGCGTGTTTCCCGTCGTCCGCTCGATCGCCAGGTTCGTTCCCAGCGAAGATTACGCCGAAAGTTTCGGCTACCAGTGGAATTACTTCGATAAGACGCAGCTCGATAGCCACATGGGCAATGACCTGAGCCGCGAGCGTTTTTTCGCCACGACGCAATGGCCCCCAAAAATGGAAGGCCAGGAAATTCTCGAAGCAGGTTGCGGCATGGGCCGATTCACACAAATCGCTCTGGAAACAGGCGCGGAGATAATTTCTTTTGACTTGAGCACTGCCGTGGAAGCCAATCTTCGCAACAACGGTGATTCCAAGCACGTGCAAATCGTACAAGCCAGCATTTACGAAATTCCGCTAAAAAAAGAATCGTTCGACAAAGTATTTTGCATGGGTGTTTTGCAACATTGTCCGGACGTGCGCGTCGCGTTCATGAGTTTGGTCCCGTTCCTGAAGCCCGGCGGAGAAATTGTAATCGATGTCTATCAGAAGCATACCGGGCTTTTTCCTCCGCTGAAATATTGGGCGCGCCCGTTTCTTACATGGATGGGGCCAAAAGGTGTTCACAGGTTTCTTTCGATGGTGATTCCTCCGGCGTTCTATTTGAAAAAGGCCCTGTATAAAATTCCAGTGATTGGGAAGCCCATTGGCAATCTCATTCCCATTGGCCCTGTCTCACATGCGCCAAGATTAATTTTCACGGACGAGGTGCTGGTCCAGGTGAAAATCTTGAGCGCACTCGATATGTTCTCTCCCGTGCACGATCATCCGCAGACGATGGAAACTGTGCGCCAATGGTTTGCCGAAGCGGGCCTCGTGGATGTGTACGTCGGTACAGGATTCAATGGGGTCAACGCCAGAGGAAGAAAGCCATGAACGCGCCGGAAGGCCTCGCCGCCGAAAAACTTCTGCGCTCATCAGGCCAAAGTTCCGGCAGCCTCGGGCAGGCATCTTCCGAAACCGCAACTCCAGCTGGCGTTGCTACATCGCGCAGGCGACGCATCGTCATTCTCGCGTCGCACGTCATTCAATATTCTTCCCCGCTGTTTCGGCGCATGGCGCAAGATCCGCGACTCGATCTGCAAATCGCGTATTGCACGTTGCAAGGCGCGACGCCCTCCATCGATCCCGAATTTGGCGTCGAAGTGAAATGGGATACTTCCGTATTGGACGGCTATCCATGGGTGCACTTGCCAAATCGTTCGCCCACTCCAGGGTTGGGGCGCTTCTTTGGCTTGTTCAATCCCGGCGTGTGGGGGCTGATCAGGAAAAGTCATTTCGATGCCGCCATTCTTCCCGGATATTTTTATTTCACCGCATGGATCGCCATTGCGGCGGCGAAATGGAGCGGCACTCCAATCATCTTCATAACTGATTCGCACAGTTTGCGAAGCTGGAACGCGCAATCACCGTGGAAGCTGAGGTTCAAGAAGTGGCTCGTGAGGCGAATATTTTCACTGGGGAACGCGATCATGGTTTCCTCCTCCGGCGGCGTGGAATATTTGAAGTCACTCGGATTTTCGAGCGACCGCATATTTCTTGTTCCCACGGCAGTTGATAATGACTGGTGGACGGACCAAGCTTCCAGGGTTGACCGCGCCGCAGTCCGCGCCAGTTGGAAGATTCCACAGGATGCGACCGTCGCGGTATTCTGCGCGAAACTCCAGCAATGGAAAGGTCCGCTGGACCTGCTCGAAGCGTTTGCGCAGGCCAACGTTCCGAATTCCTACCTTGTGTACGCCGGCGATGGTCCTGAAAAAGCGAATCTCGAACGCAAATCAGCCGAACTGGGAGTTACGGACCGTGTGAAATTTCTAGGATTCGTGAATCAGTCGCAGCTTCCGCCCACCTATTGCGCCTCAGATTTTTTGGTTTTGCCTTCGCTGTTCGAGCCTTTTGGTTTGGTGGTGAACGAAGCGATGCTCTGCGGCTTACCTGCAATCGTCAGTGATCGCGTTGGAGCAAAATTTGATCTCGTGCGCTCTGAAGAAAACGGGTACGTATTTCCCGCCGGGGATGTCGATGCACTGGCCGCAATTCTCCGGCAGATTTTGCGGGACTCTGCAAAGATCGCGCTTATGGGCGCATCCGCACGCCAAAGAATGAAAACATGGTCGCCGAAAGAATACGTGGATAGTATTGTGCGCGCAGTAAACTTGACGGCAAAAAATAGCCCTTCCTCTTAATTCCCGCCAGTACGTGAGCCTTAAACGCTACTTTTAAGTTGCGGCGTCTTAATGCACTGGACATAGAGCGAGATCGGAACCGCGGGATTCGGATAATCGAAAAGTTGCAGAGGCCAACTGAGAATAAATAGAGGGAGGGCCAACGCAGCGCCTTTACGGCTCAGAACAGGTTGAATGATGTTAGTCATCTTCACCAAGAGAGGAGAACCAAATCCAGCACTTTTGACGATCTGGAATCCTACAGGTTCAACGAGCGCCCGGTAAGTTTCCAGCGTGTAACCGTCGCGGACGTGCCACCCAACCGATTCATCAGTACACACTTGGCCCTTATTGACGGGATGATCCGAAAAAGGGCAGCACAGGTGCAGCACCCCACCTTCGCGAAGCATGTCGTAAAAATGCTGGATCACAAGCTTATCTCTCGAAATGTGTTCCAGTGTTTCCGAGCAAATGATTTGATCGAATTTCTGGTTGATCCGGGGCAAATCGTAAAGATTGCAAACTTCAAATTTCAACCGGTCGGGGTCAGTTCCCAGAAAAGAAAAATATTCCTTGTCTTTTTCCACTTGGCCCTGTTCCATGGTCACGCCCAGGACTTTATTCCCACCCCGGTAGGCAGCGTAGGACAACGCCCCATTGCCACAGCCCGCATCCAGTGTGTCGATGTCACCCTTCCGGAAGTATTTGGAAAGGAATCGATAGCGGGAACGCGTGTGCAGATCGAGTCCAGGGAAAAGTATCTCCTTTCCCCAAAGGCGAATTCGGTTTCGCACTGAAACTAAGCTCATTCCCGGACCTCAGCTCGTAGCTGCAATAATTCTATTGGAGTTTATTCATCCCAGTTTCTTGGTACTACATGAGCTCTGAGATTCTACCTCGCGACCACAAATTTTTCGATTTCCTAGTTTGCATGATTTCCAGTTTGCCCGTTGCAGTAAGGGAATTGAGCGAGCATAATCTCCAAGCGCAGCTCGTCACGCAGCCGGAATAAACGCGTGGCGGCTGCAGGTTCATTGAATTTTTCCGGCTAATTCGCGACGCAAAGGAGGGAAGTGGCGAGATACAAGGCTACTTTCTCCTTTCCACCCGGGCTTTTTCGCCTGCATTCGTTGTGGTTTTCAATACATTTCCCTCCAATAACATGCACGGACCACCTGGAATGAGACTATATTTCTGGATCATCCCGCAGAAGTGCTTGAATTGCGTGATGTTGAGTGCTCGCGTGGATTTGGACCGCGGACAAAATAAGATCGAATGCGGTCCTGAGTGTTATGTTCAGGATCTTTCTTGAAGGGCCATATTGCCTAAGGAATTCCGACTTGCGAAGCGTACTTCCGTCCATCTGGATGCCATTCGAGGTGTCTCAGCATTGGCCGTAATGTTGTATCACTTGCGTGGATTGTTTTTTGTCGATTTCCCATATATTGCAAATAAATCTCTTTTTATTTCTGGGCTTTATGCGGTAACCGGATACGGGCATCAGGCCGTCATGATTTTCTTTGTCCTAAGCGGATATTTTATCGGCACAAGTGTTATGGAAGCGGTGGGAGCGCAAAGATGGTACTGGCGAACCTATTTGGTGAGCCGCTTCACTAGACTCCAGCTGGTTTTGTTCCCAGCCCTGGTCCTAGGCGGCCTGTGGGATCGAATTGGAATGAGAATTCCTCAGGCGACCCCAATTTATTTCGGTGCTCTTTATAAATTTTATGTTCCAAGCGTGGCGCTTCGCTCGGCTTTCCCAATTTTTCTGGGGAATCTTTTTTTTCTGCAAAGTATCGTTTCGCCGGTTTTTGGTTCCAATACTCCCCTTTGGAGCCTGAGTTACGAATTTTGGTATTACATTTTATTTCCTGTCATAGTTCTCACAACGGCCAGATGGGTAGGATTAAGTTCCAAGGTTTTATATGCGGCCTTCGCTCTTCTCCTTTTGTGGTTCATAGGGCCGCAAACCGCTTTTTACTTTTTAATCTGGTTAGGGGGAGCCTTGCTGGGCCGTATTCAGCACTCTTCCGGCTTCAAACCAAAATTCTTCGGAATGTCACTCTTTACGGGTTTGATCTTCCTTGGCGCTCTCGCGTGGCTGCGCACCCATCGACTCTCATCGGACCTGTGGAGTGATTACATTATCGCATTTTGCTTTGCGCTCTGGCTCTATGCGTTGCTGCTAGGGTCGCGTGACGATGTCTCTCGTGCCTATGCGTATGGGGCAAGAAAACTCGCCGGATTTTCCTATACTTTATACTTGGTGCATCTTCCCGCATTAATATTGCTGCGGGCTTTGCTCGATCCCCGGGGAGATTGGCAGCCTGACTTTTTGCACCTTGCATATGCACTGGGAATTGGGCTGCTAATAATGACCTATTCATATTGGGTTGCTGAATTCACCGAGGGCAATACAGCAACCGTGAGGCGCTGGTTGCTCCAGGCCCTTTCTCCCGTGCAGAGCGAGACTCAGTCCTAAGGGTGCGATGCAAAAAGTGTGGCAATATTCGTACCTTTAGCCTTTCCAGCGCTAGAGTGCGATGGCATACTATCGTGGGATTTAAAGAATGCAACTGACTACAACAGGAGCTCTTAGTGGCAATCGGCAGGTAAAGGCTGCGGTCATGGGCCTCGTCGTCCTGGCGGTTATTTGGGAATTAGCCACATGGATTATCGCAGGGTCCGACAAAAATCTGATTATGTTCGGGCTGAGTCTTGTGGTAGCCGCGCTGGTCGTTCATACGCTTAACGATTGGCGAGGTGGTGTTCTCGTATTTTTAGTTTGGCTGTTATTTGAGGATCTTGCCCGCAAGTATCTTGGCAATAGTATGACGGTCTACTTTGCCAAGGATTTCCTGGTTGCCATCGCATACTTCTCATTTTATTTCGCAAAACGCAGGGGTGAGGTTGACTTTTTTAGAGCCCCCTTTTTGGTTCCACTTGGGATTTTTTTCGCGCTTGCATTCGTTCAGGTATTCAATGGATTTTCTCCCAACATCATGTACGGCCTGTTGGGAATGAAACTATATTTCTATTACGTTCCGCTTATGTACTTGGGCTATGCGATGTTAAAAAGCCCCGCGGATTTGGATCGTCTTCTTAAAGTGAGCCTGGTTGTGGGGATTATCATATCCGCACTGGGCATCGCACAGTCGGTGCTCGGTATTTCTTTCCTCACCCCTGCGGATACTCAATCTGATCTTTATGAGCTATCTCATGTTGTCAGGTATTCACCGATTACCCATCAAGAAGTCTTCGCCACAAGCTCCGTATTCGTCAGCGCGGGCCGATTTTCGTTTTATTTGATCTTGCTTTGGATCTTGGCAATGGGTGCCCAGGGTTATTTTCTGCTGGCTCGCAAGCCGGGCGCAAAATATGGTTTTGTTGGAATCGGAGTCGTTACCGTCGCTGTAATGATCACGGGGACTCGCACACCTTTCGTGTTCGTTATTGGCAGCGCTTTTGTAATGACGGCTGCATTTCTTTGGGGAGCGCCATGGCGATGGGGCCAAGGACATCGAATGGTAAAGGCTCTTCGGCGGGGATTCCTCATTGGTGGTCTTGGTCTGATCCTGATGGTCGAAGTGTTTCCCACCGTCATCGGCGGCAATTGGTCCTTTTTCACGGAAACTCTTTCTTTTGGCGGTGAAGGTTCTGAACTTGTCAATCGATCATGGGATTACCCGGTGCGCAATCTCTTGGGCGCCTTTGAAGAAGGGAATTTGTTGACTGGTCATGGTACCGGCATGTCTTCATTGGGAATGCAATATGTTTCAGGTTTTCTGAACGAAAAGTTCCCAGATTATTCCGTGGAAAGCGGCTATGGGGCCCTCATCGTCGAAATGGGTATCTTGGGTCCCATTCTTTGGTTTATGTGGGTTTCGGTATTGCTCTGGCAAGGATGGAAAATCGTACGAAACCTCCGCGAAACCGTTTATTTCCCATTGGGTTTTGCAATCTGGTGGTACGCCGTTGTAGCGCTTGTCCTGCTAATGTATTTCGCAATGCAGTTCTATCAGAACTTCGTGAATAACGCCTATCTATGGCTCTTGACCGGCGTGTTGTATCGCCTTCCAATGCTTGCAAAAATGCCGCAGCCTGTCCCCATCCCCAGACACTTGCGCGGAGTGCCTCGCTGGCGGCTCGCGCTGCTCGGAAGGTAGGCCGCGTGTGCGGCATTGCAGGGATTGCCACCACACGCCCTGATGAATCGTTGCGTCCGGCTGCGAACCGCATGGCGGCTGCCATGAAACACCGTGGGCCTGACAGCCAGGCCGTTCAGGAATTTCCGGCCTGCCTTTTGGTTAATGCGCGCCTTTCCATCATCGATCTGAGCGAACGCAGCCGCATGCCCATGTCCAGCCCGGATGGCCAGACGTGGATCACTTACAATGGCGAGACTTATAACGCCGCGGAGTTGCGCGCTGACCTCGAGCAACGCGGCCATTCCTTTCGCACCACTTCGGACACGGAAGTCGTGCTTCACCTTTACCTGGAATACGGCGAAAATTTTGTCGGCAAGCTTCGCGGCATGTTTGCCTTCGCAATTTGGGATGCGCGCGAATGCAAACTTGTCCTCGGCCGGGATCGCCTCGGCATCAAACCTCTTTATATGTATGCAGCGCCCGGAAAGCTGGTGTTCGCTTCCGAGATTAAAACGCTGCTGGAATCCGGTCTTGTGCCTCGGCAGCTTGACCCTGCCGGACTGCGCGCTTTTCTTCAACTAGGACATATCCCTCCGCCCTGGTCTGCCATTCGCGGTGTGACCCCGCTGGCGCCTGGGCACATTGGGGTCTGGAAAGATGGTCAGTGGCGAACGGAGCCGTACTGGACGCTCTCGCCTCATGCTTCGTCCGTCCCGAACGAGCACCTTGCGGAAGATCTATCGGAAGTCTTGCTGGATGCAATGCGCAATCATCTCGTCTCGGACGTGCCGGTATTAATTTTCTTGAGCGGTGGCACTGATTCGGCGTGCCTTGGCGCACTTGCGCGAGCCGCCGGAGCGCAAAATGTTTCTGCGATGACAGTAGGATTCGAAGAGGCCGATTTTGACGAAAGCGAGCTGACGCGCCGCACGGCGCGGGCGCTGGATATTCCGCTCGAAGTCGTGAAGCTGGAAGCGCGGCGCGTGGAAGCGGATCTCGACCATGCTGTGTGGGCGCTCGACGAACCTTCCGTCGATGGCTTGAATTCCTACTGGATTTCAAAGCTTGGCGCAGAGGCGGGATTTAAGGTTGCGATTTCCGGCCAAGGGGGAGACGAACTGTTCGGCGGCTATGAATCGCTCCCCTGGTTCGAACGTTTTAACACGGTCGCCCGTTGGGCGAAGCCACTGCCGACCAATCCATTTGGGCGGTTGCTTGACCAGGACGCTTTCCCGTTTCGCTGGAGAAAACTTTCTTACCTGATTGGCGCAGACGACCCCTTCGTTGCGGCGCAGCTGGCTGTTAAGGTTCTTTTTCTGGACCGGGATGTGGGCGAGCTTATGGCTTCGTCCTTTGCCCGCAACGGCCATCCTTCGGAGGCACGAGAGCATTTAAAGTATTGGTCAAAGCAGGTGGAAAAAGGGGATCTTCGCGAGCGCCTTGCTTTTATGGACATTCATACGCACCTGGAGCCGCGCTTGCTCCGCGATCTCGACGCGATGAGCATGGCGCACAGCATCGAAGTGCGGCCCGTATTTATCGACCATCGCCTGGTGGAATTTTTGCTTCCGGTTCCGTCGAGCATTCGCATTCAACAAAAGCGTCTTTTGCTCGAAGCCGCGAAAAGCTTTCTGCCTCCGGGGCTGCTCGCAGATTTGGCTTCACGGCGAAAGCGCACTTTTACTTTTCCTTTTCAGCGTTGGCTGTCGCGCGATCTGCGCCACGTTTTGAAAGAAGCGTTTTCCTCAGAGCGGCTGCGGCAGACTGGCATCCTTGAGCCTGCCGCCGTGAACAGGCTGTGGGAGCGTTACGAGCGCTCCGAAGGCGCCGTGGGATGGTCGCGCATATGGAATCTTTTTGTTTTGCAGCGTTGGTGTGAACTGATGCAGGTTAGCCCGTAGAGAGCCCTGGGGAGATTGTCTGAACGAATGCCGCCTGTCCGCATAGCCGTTGTTTCACCCTTCATCGATAAACGCCACGGAACCGAGCGGCGCATCGCGGAATGGATCTCCCGCCTGCCTCAGGAATACGAGATTCATATTTACAGCCAGCGTGTGGAGGACGTGGATCTCGAGCGGTTGCGCTGGCACCGGATTCCACGGATTCCCGGACCACACCTCATCAATTTTACGTGGTGGCTATTCGCAAATCACGCATGGCGCTGGTGGGATGCGAATTTTCGCGGGCTTCGGCCTGATCTCGTGTACACGGCGGGAACGAATTGCTGGGACGCGGACTTAATTTCCATTCACATCGTGTTTGCCGAATTTGTACGCATGTCGGAGCATGAATTGCGGTTCCGAGGAAGTCCTCTCCGTTTTTGGCCCACGCTGTTTCACCGCTGGCTTTACTACCGCCTCGTCATGTTTCTCGAACGGCACATGTACACGAGTCCAAAGACTGGTTTGATCCTGATCGCCAAAAAAACGGCGAACGATTTGAAACGCCATTACGGAATTGAAGGTCCCCTGCCTGTGGTCTATATCGGCATGGATCACAAAATATTTAATCGGGAACTGAGGCTTCGCAACAGGCCGGAAGTTCGCAAGGCGCTTGGACTCGGCGACGACAGATTTGTTCTCGTGCTGGTCGGCAACGATTGGAAGAAGAAAGGACTCGTTGCGCTCATTGAGTCGCTCGCTCTATTGAAGGATATTCCGCTGGCGCTGGTGGTGGCGGGCAAGGACGACGCAGCGCCATATCAAACCAGGATTCGAGAATTGGGGCTGGAGGCAAAAGTCATGTTTTGTCCCTCTCGCTCCGACGTTCAATGGTATTACGGCGCTGCTGATGTCTATGTCGGGCCGTCGCTGGAAGACACGTTCGCGCAGCCTCCGACCGAAGCAATGGCGTGCGGTTTGCCCGTAATTACGACAATTACCAACGGAACCGCAGAGATCATGACTGACGGAGTCGACGGTTTGATCCTGCAGGATCCCAACGACATCGCGGGGCTTGCCCAGCAAATTCGATGGCTTTACGAGCATCCGCAGCAGAGAGGAGCGATGGCCGCACAGGCGGCAGTCACCGCTAGCAATTACACGTGGGATCGCAACGGCGTTGAAATGCGCGCCATTTTTGCCAACGCGATCAGTCGCAAGGCTTCGAAACTTATTTCACATCCTGACAAACCCGTGGAAAACTAACTTCTGTCATTCGCCCTTCTCAATGCTTCAGTTACTTTCGGAAATTAGTCCAATCCACAAAAACAATAATTTGTCCAAAAGAAAAGCAGAAGAGGGTGGAAGGCAAGTTGATGCAGGATTCTACGTATGCCGGAAGCAACTCTAATGAAGCTAATTCTAGAGAACGGGACCTTTGATCGTTTCAAGCTGGTTTGTAGGGTGGGTAGCCGTTGTGCGTTCGTCGGTAGAGGAAAGAAAATGTGATCTTAGCCTCATGAAATACCCTTCGAAGTATCGCCTGGATAGAGATGCCAATCCGGTTGAAACTGCCACGCATACTACAAAGCGGAATGTGATCAATCCGAAATGCCCGGTCAAATCGGAAATTTGAGGCCGGAATGCACGCACCAACCGGTCATACCATTCAAATACAAGCATGTGGATGAGGTATAGGCCGTAACTGACGTTGCCGTAAAAACTCAGGAGCGGTCGCTGAACGATAAATTTCCATTTGCTGGTGCCGAGTAGCAGGAATATGGCCAGCAAGCCGAGGAAAGCAAGATCCCCGCACGATTCCATCAACGCCGTGCCAACGAGTGATTGACGCGACATAATCCCGAAAGGTGCGCCGCAGATCAAAATGAATAAAGCAACTCCCATCGTCCCCGCCGAAACCCATGCAAGTTTTCCTCTCGTCAAACCTGGGTCACGAACATAAGCGGCCAGCCACGCGCCCATGGCTAGGCCGTCGGTCACAAGCCACGTGAATGTCAGCGCGCCGTTAACCCGCCCGAAAAAAAAGGAAGCTACGCGCAGCGCCGGTGTGAAGCACACAATAACAATGGCGCACCGTTGGACTGCTCGATTCGAAAGTTTGTGAACTACTGTCGGCCACAAGAGGTAGAAATGCTCCTCTACTGCAAGCGACCAAAGTACTGGATAGGCGGCCAAGACACCGAAGAGGGAAGTAACATTCGCCAGGAAAAGAAGACTAAGCACCAGGAAGGAGCGCGGTTTCAATCCGTCCAGCAAAAGTATGATCAGAATGCCATAGTAAGCTGGCAGAATTCTCAACGCGCGCCTGGTGTAAAAATCACGGAAATAATGCTGCTCTCCCTTTGAATCCAAAAGGATGCCCGTTATAAGGAAGCCCGAGAGTACAAAAAAAAGGTTTACTCCCAGCCACCCGGAACGCGTTATTTCGACAAATACTTTTTCCAGACCACTGAGACCCGTGCTACCGACACTCCAATAATAGCCGTGAAAAAAAAGCACCAGGACAATGGCAGTTCCTCTTATGGTGTCGAGTTCCGGCATTTTCGATCGAACGATGGGATCGTAGCCTGCATCGAGATCTAGCACCATTTGCCGTATTCGAACAGACGGATGTGGTTGAGTCAAGGAGAGAGTCGTCCTGTCATGATGAGAAACGCATCAATCCTGATTCGTCCCGGCCATGAGTTAAAGTTCGTTCACACTTGGTAGCTGGAGAAATAAAATATCGCGGGGTTGTGATTAACAGCGCTGGAAGCATAATTCATCCGCCCATAGCATGGCGCCAGAGTAAAGCGTGACTTACAACTGACAAGGAAGCTATGGCCGCTATCCGAGACGTAGTCAGTTGTGGCAGCAGTCCGAAGGCGATGAGCCCTAGAAAGGGAGCAATCTGAAGAACGTAAAGTTCATAAAATGGAATATTTCCTCCAACTCCGATTTGCTCAGCAATGAAGAACATGACGACAAGAAATGCGAAAATTACATGGTCGCTGGAAAATACAGTCGCTCGCTTTTCTAGTATGAGGCTGCCAAGTGCTATAGCGTTATAGGTGGCCGCAACAGCAAACAAGCTAACTAAAATAAACTCCCCTCCAGGCAATTTTCCGCCAAAATGGGTCAGCGACTGAAGAGGGCCTGGCTGCAATAAGGACGAATGAAATAAACCCGCAGCCGTTCCCACGAGGACAGCACACAAAAGCGCTCCTCTGCGAAATCTCGATGGCAAGAGAGGGATGGCTGGAAATGTAAGCGGAATCAAATAAATCGTAATATAGAAAATGGCAACAAAAGGCCGCCAAAGATTCAGACCTACTTTTGATTTCCAGGCTCCATATGAAGCTCCCGACACCATCGCTGGACTCGAAAGACCTTTCCAAACCAAGACCAATACGACTACTGGAAAGGCCGCGGCAAGTAGGGAAAGAAAAAAGCTTGCGGAGCGATTCTTTATATCAGCCGAACTGCTCTGTCTTATTTTATAAATTGCGAACAGAGCCGCAGCTGGCAGGAGCGCCAGGTAGTATTGTCTGCTAGTAACCGCAAGCCCCATCAGGAAGCCACCAATCACTCCTGCCAAGCCTGTCCAAGCGGTGAACTTTGGTCGGACTGCCGATTCGAGCCATAGCAAGACTCCTAATGTTCCGAATAAGAATGCCGGACCTTCCGTAAGTACAGTTGCCGTTGCGGTGAGGGTATGTGGGAAAGCCAAACTTACAATCAGTGCCGCATACCAGAGATTAGGAAAGCTGCTATAGTGTGCGCCGATAAATAATCCAATCCCAAGAAGAAGCCAGCTCAATAGGACCGCAATCCGAGCATCTCGCAGCGAGCTGCCTCCGATGAATCGAACCGCGATAGCCATCCAGATGAAACTAGTTGGGCCTGTCGGGTTTATATGTTTGCGGACCGAACTGACAGACACTCCGTCTTTCGCATAACGGGAAACATCGGGAAAATTATTCGAATCATCGAATACGGGTCGGTTCACGATTCCGATAAAGAGGAGAGCCGAGAAGGCGTTCAAAATCAGGAGAACCCACGCAAGCCGAATGAACCTACTTCCCGCTAAATTTGAGGTTTCAACGGCCATGTTGTGCATCCCCTTATCCCTCCCAGCAGAAGTTTCGTGATCGGGGTTCGCAGGGAACCCCTTCCAATTCGTTTATTTATTATGGGAAAAACGACTTCAATACTTTTCCCAAATTCCAAGGATTGACTTTCCGACTCTGCTAAAAGTCACAAGATCGAGCAACTGCGAAACCGGTACTAAAAGACGGTCCCAGAAGAGAATCTGGCTTAGAGAAGGCATATCTTGTTGAAGGGCAAGCCGATTAATCAATGACGCCGCTAAGCCTGCGGAGTCCAAATAATCAAGCAGTAGGCACTTGCACCCGCTTGGTGTGCAAGCCGATAGGCTGGACTTGTCGTAGCGACGAAAATGGCCTACAGCCCGGTCGAACGGGGTATAAAGCCATTGATGCGCGGGAGCAAGTACAATTATCTTTCCTCCTCTACGCAACAGTTGAGAAGCCCGTTGCATTTCAAGATGGTCATTTTCGATGTGTTCTAGAACGTCAATGTAGAGTATGGCGTCAAATTGGCGGTTTGAGCCGATTGTCGCTGTAGTTCCTGTCTCCACTCTACAGTCAGTCAGCAGTGGGTGTGATTGGAATTTTTGGATCGTCCGGAGAACTAATTCGGGATCAGGCTCAAGACACGTCCACGAGGAGACGCCGGCGGATTTGAGGAATGCCGTGTTTGTACCTTGACCAGAGCCAACCTCTAAAACGTCCCCGGTGAGGTAAGGAAGAATTTTCGACGACCAATATTTCTTCCAGCGAATCGCATTTGCGAAGATATCAAGTTCCTTGCCTACATAAGTCGCTGGAATCATTGCGAGTACAGCGTCCTCTCGCAGCGGACAAAATGAGAATGATCCCTGATTGGAAGGAAACCTAGATGACTACGATTCATCATGATTGAAAACACCAGCAAAAAACAAGCAACCAGAGATTGGCTAGCCAGGATCAATAAGAGCCCCATCGTCGTTGTGGCCCAGCCAGGGATCGCCAATTGCGTAAACAACTTGATGATCATCACTACTCCAACCAGCACGAAAAGACCCAGAGTCATGAATATATTCAACACCAGCAGGCGTGTCCCAACCACTTCTTGATTGGCGAACAAAGCGGACAGCCCATGGATGACCAGGCTGACGAAATCCATCCGGGATTCACCCGCGATCCTGTTTGCGCGATCCAGGCGGACTCGGACATAGGGAAGGCGGGACTTAATGAACGTTGCAGCGTAATGATTCCATAGCTCGGGATATGCAACCAAGCTGTCAAGATATTTCCAAGGCATGACACTGAAGTTGCCGAATCGTATATCGCGTCCCGTGAAAATTTTGTGCAAGATACGGAAACATTGGTAGAAGAAGCGAAACATCGCGTTTTCCAGGCGCTTACCCCGCTCGGCAAAAACCGCGGCCGGGCACTCCATCTGCCTCATTCTTTCAATAAGCACTGGAATGTCTTGTGGGCGATCTTCGCCATCGGCGTCCATCACAACGACCGCATCGCCATTCATATGTCGGTGAAGATAAGCGAGACCGACTGCTATTGCCCGTTGATGTCCCAAGTTTCGGCGGAGAATCAAAACAGAGATATTCTTTATGGATTGTGGAAGGAATTTTAGATCATCAGGAGGGATGCTAACGGATGAGCCATCATCGATCAGAAGCAGGCTAATATCAAAAGAATTCTCATTTCTGAATATGTCATCAATTTTCTTGCAAAGCGCAATTGCCGAATCCCAATCCTCGTAAATCGGCATTACAATAACAATCTTCATAGTCGGCGATTAGGACCATACCCAAGGTCCAAAGCGGCCTCTCATCATGTCAAGCCGTAAATTTCAATTGAGAAGAATAACACAGATTATTTAAGGAAGGCATTGATGTGAAGGATGTCCAGCGAAGCCGGGGATAACGTGCAGTCCAACTACTGAGGAATGCTGTTTCAAGCAGGCATAGCAACAAAAGGCTCGATTTCTTCGCTTGCACCTCCGACGGAGCACACCATGAAACAGCGCCAGGTTTCAACAGTTATTGAATCACGCGAACATTGTATGTGGAACTGCCTGGGGTTCCGGCCGCTTGCGCGCACACTTTCACGGTCACGGTTCCGTTCGCGCTAACATATCCCCACGGAATAAATCCATCGCCGGCATATGTGTTTGGCGAAACACTTACAGTCATATTCGTCGCAGCGCCTGCCACGGCAACCGTGCCGCTGGCACACTTTCCTGTCGCGAGCGCGCTTCCGCCGATATTTCCCGTCGTGGCAGCGAGCGTTCCCGCGACATTAAATGCTGTGCCGTTATTTTCGATTTTTTTCCACTGGTGTGCGCTCGAATCGGCATACAGTTCATCGACATTTGAGATTCCCGCGGGACGCGCTGTCTCTGTGGCGGAGTAAAACTTATAGCTGTGTACGCCGCCATTAAACGGGAATTGCACTCCGCTTGGCGGCGCATCGTACTGCGCCGCGCTGAGGTTGAATCCGAGAAACCCTTTTCCTAAACCGCCACTGAACCCGCAAAACAAGCACGAATTCGCATTATTTTCTTCCGTGAGCCATGAGCGCATCGCGTTCCCCACAGGCCGCGGCGTGCCGGGACGATCGGGCATTACTCCCGATTGTGTCGCAGAAGAAAGGGTGGTTTTGCAGGTTCCATCCGTTACGGTGGTAGAGTTGAGAAAGTTCGTTTCTTTGCCAGGACTTGTGCCGAAATAAAAATTGCAGCTGGCCGGAAAATAAATTCCCGTTGAGGCGGAAATCGCCAGAGCACTTCCATTTTCTACTTTTTTTGAAATCTCGAGGCTTGGTGCGGACTCACGCCCGGCCACATCCACGGCAGTCACTTTGAAGTAGTAGGTTCCTGCAGAAAGAGACCCTGAGCCGCCAGTGTTGACGTTTGCGAAGGGGCGTCGAAACACATGGCCAATGATTTGCTCTCCTGCGGGACCGAAGGAAGGGTCGTTCCCGCCGCTGACCAACACTTCAGTCGTCTGAACATCGTAACCGGTTTCCGTGATGCCGATATCGCAACCTGAGTACGAGCCAAAGAGGCTGCCCCAATACCCGATGCTCAGATTCCCGCCTCCACCTTCATTTGGATTTTCGTAGGTCCAATCTCTACAGAGTCCCGGATTCCCGGAATTTACGGACGCGGCGCTCAATGCTGAAAATCCATTTGTTTGGCCATGCACGAAAATAATATTTCCAGGCATGGCGCCGCACGTGGAAGTGCTGTAAACAAGTGACTGACTGGGAGACATTGCATCTCCGGTCATCACGTTATCGAACGTGACTTCACTTATGCTGTTACACGTGGCCAGATTTATAAAGCCAGGGTCGCGATTGCCCTCAATCGTCGTCAGCCCGTCAAAAACGATGTACCCAGTCGGTCCTCCCGGCCCGGGGTATGCAATATCCACTCGAATGGTATGACTGATGAACGAATTGTCCCGAAAATCGAATACGCTGGTATGGGCGGGGCTTGTCAATCCGAGAAACCAGATGGCTGGAATATTATTGTTCTTGTCGTTGGGGCCGTCATTCCAATTGGTTCGATCGAATAGGCTAAAAAAAGCATTGTTGTCTACTTGCAAAAGCGGACCGCTGCCAAGTCCATAGAAACTCACATCCTGAGTGGTCACATCCCCTTGTGAATCCTGAATAATTCCTGTCTGTGACGTGCCGAGGCAGATGTGAGAAAGGTCGATTCCACTGCCGGATCCATACGCGACGAATAACGCCCCCAATGTCTGAAATCCGATAATTTGGCTGCAGGAGAGCGTCCAATCCGCTTGAGCGTAAGTTCCCCCTTCGCCGGTAATGGAAATTTTTCCACTGACTCCGGAACTTCCGAGAGTGCCTTCTACAGGAAGCCCAAAAAGTTCAATGGCGCCGTTCTGAATAATTTTCACGCCCGAAATGTTTGCCGCAGGAAATGGAATCGTGGACATGAACCAAAGCCCTTGCGGGATATAAACGGTGCCCTTGTGACTGGTATAAGGACTGCCGTCCGATGCTGCCGCAGCAAGCGCGGAAGCAATGAACATCGAATTGTCGGGGAAAACAAAAGTGTTGGTTGCTGTATTTGTGGCGGGAGCGGCGAGCGTCAAGTTGAACGCTTTCGGGCCCGCCGGAATCTTTGCGTTTATCGTGGTAATCAAAGCCTGATTCGTGACAGTCGCTGGTGGTGTCGTTGGCCAGAAGCCGTTGAATCCGGTCCAGGTATTTGTTTCCGGTCCTTTATCGATGATCGCGCAAGTGCCTCCGGCCTTAAATTCAGAACAATCAAAAGAATATCCGAGTGGCGCGTAGCTTCCGCTCGCGTCGCTATAGACAAGGTATCCAACAGCATTCGCGACGCCAGACCAGTAGATTCCTACATAATTGATCGGCGTGCGGACAGCTGGAGCATTCGTGATGGTGATCGCCGGGCCCGCTGCGGACGTGCCGTAATTTGCATCAATGGCCGCTACTTTGTAGTGGACCGTGGTTGTGCCGGGCGCACCGATCACATTGGGGCTCGGTTTGGACCCCTGCGAGGGAGGTAAAAGGGTTGAAGCTGGGCCGGCTCCATACACAAAAACTCCGCAGCCCACTTTGAAATCGTTGTCGTACGTAATGCCCAGCAATCGAGTGCCGCGTTCAATCGTTCCGACTTCGCGTCCCAAAGTTGCACCGGTGTTATCGCATCCTCCGGGAGGCATGTAGTCGGCAATGTTGCGATAGGAAGTGCGATTGACTGGGCGGTTGTTTGCGGGCGGAGTATTTGCATTTGGCGCCTGGGCAAAAGCAATCTGAGCGCCAAGAAAAATGATAAGAAACAAAAAGTAGCGCGTATGTTTCATAAAATAAATCCCCCTCATTTTTCGCAGGCAATTTCAACAACCGAATCGAAAACCAAATAATGCACCGAAATTATATTCTTGCGGTAACAGCTTTGGCCTCTGGAGGAAATTTCGAGAATCGAATTGGGCGCTGCCAGTTTCGCGTATGGCCCGCGATATTTCCGTTCTCACGCCCGCCGGATTGGGTCGGCAGCGCGGTACCACGTGACAAATTTCTTTAGGCCTTCTTCGAGCCTGGTCTGCGGGTGGTAGCCGAGCATTTTGCCGGCCTTCGAAATGTCAGCCCACGTCAGTGGCACATCTCCCTGTTGCGCGGGTTCCCTCTGGATGATTGCCTTTTTTCCAGTCGCCTGTTCGAGGATCTGAACCAGTTCCGAAAGTTTGACGGGGTGAGAATTGCCAAGGTTGCAAATTTCAAACGGCGATCCCGTCGTAGCAGAAAAATCGTAATCGAGCGCGCCGAGAATTCCCGCGACTATGTCTTCCACAAACGTGTAATCCCGCCCAGTTTCGCCATCGCCGAAAATGGGGATGGGTTTTCCAGCTTCGACACGCGCTACGAATTTGTGGATGGCAAGGTCGGGCCGCTGCCGCGGTCCGTAGACGGTGAAGAATCGCAAGGCAACCACGGGAAGCTTATACAGATGCGCGTACGTGTAGCAAAAGGATTCGCCTGCGAGTTTCGTTGCGGCATAAGGCGAAATGGGGCGCAGATCATATTGAGTTTCGGAAAACGGGGCGTGGTCGCTCTCTCCGTACACGGAGCTTGAAGAGCCGAAAATAAAACGCGAAACCTGAAATTCCTTGCAAAGCTCAAGCATATTCAAAGTGCCGGCGACGTTTACCTGTTCATAGAGCCGCGGCTGTTCGATCGATGGGCGAACTCCTGCCCTTGCCGCGAGATGGATGATCGTATCGGGACGAAATCCGGCGACGATTTCGCGCATGCGGCCGAGCGAACAAATGTCTTGCTCAAAAAAATCGAAAGACGCAATTTTCCGGATTGATTCGAGATTCGCCTTTTTCCATGCTGGAGAATAAAAGTCGTCAAGCTTGTCGACGATGGCGAGGCAAGCGCCGGACTGTAGCAATGCTTCGGCTACGTGAGAACCGATGAAACCAGCTCCACCCGTCAGCAAGATGCGCTTTGAATTTCCAGTCACGCTGCAATCCTCCGAGGCTCAAAACACGAATGGTCAGCGTATCAGGAAAATTATCAATAGGCTTTTGAAATCGCGCTATGAGCTTCGAACGTTGAATCGGGCAGGGCCCGGACCGAATGAGCGGGTATTTCCGAGAGCAACTTGTGGATCCTATTTTGAGAGGCACGGAAAGGTGTTTGATTCGCCGTGCCATCGTTCAAGCAGTCAAGCAGATTTTGCGCAAGCCCCATGCAGCGGCTTGTATCCGCCCAATGCGCGGACATCATGATTAAATCGCATCCAGCTTGAATGGTGCTTGCTGCAGCACCAGGCTTTTCAAAAAGCGCTGAAACAGCGCCCATACCAATGTCATCCGTGGTAATCACACCCTGGAAGCCCAGTTCGCCACGCAATATGTCTGTCAAGAAAAGGCGCGACATTGTCGCCGGATATAACGGGTCTATGGTTGGAAAGAAAATATGGGCGGACATAATCATTTTCGCGCCAGCTTGAACCATCGCGGCAAATGGCAATAATTCACGGCGGCGAAGTTCGTCGAGAGTGAATGTCACTATGGGCAGTCCATAGTGAGAATCAACTTTTGTATCGCCATGCCCGGGAAAATGTTTGGGACATCCAATTACGCCTTCTCTTTCCATGGAAAATAGAAAATTTCTCGCGCCTTCAATGACCAATTCACAGGTTGTTCCAAATGCGCGAGTGCCAATCACCGGATTGCCGGGGTTAGTATGAATATCCACAACGGGCGCGTAGTTGAGATTCATTCCAAGTGAACCGAGTTCAATTCCGATAGCAGTACCCACCTCCGCACTGTTCTTGGCCCATTTGGCGGCAGGCCCAAAGTTTGTGATCGGAGGCGGAGTTCTAAATACAGCCCCGCATTCGTGGTCAATTGAGATCAGAAGTGGTTTTCCTTGAACGCAATCTCTGACAGATTCAATCAAATCACGCAGACAGGATAGCCACTCTTTGTATGAGGTGCCGTGCTTGAAGTTGTCCCGAAATAAAATGATTCCAGCTGGCCGCAAGGCAGTGAGCAACCGCAAGTCATGGTCAGTGAGTTTTATGGATTTCTGCAATCCGATCAGAAAATGTTGGCCGACTTTTTGGAGATCGGATGAAGTATCACTCATATCTGGTATCGCCGCCATTTTGTAGAGCGGATTGATTCTCTCATTTTATCTGGCTCCCGTGTGTCCATTTACGCAAAGATATTTTCTTCCATGAATGCAGTCTCGTAATTTAAGTTTCAGGTTCGCGGATAGGGATCAATCTTTTGCGCATGCGATGCTAATATCACTGATCGTTAGTTAGACCATAAGCGCTTCATGCCAACAAAATGAGCTCCATCGTCGGATTATTTACGGATGTTCTCCCACTTGGCGGCGTTCAACGCGCGGGCCGGCACGTGGCCGCCGTCGTCGCGAAATTCGCAGGTGATCGCGGCATGACGGTGCGTTTTCTGAGTTTGAACGATCCGCAAGGCTTGCACACTGTACGCGTCGGTCAGTTGGAATTTTCGATTTTGGGTTACGCTGGCAGCAAAATTCAATTCCTGCGGGCGGCATTGCGCGCGGCAAGCCGCAACCCGGATCTGGTCATCGCTCTGCATCCGCATTTGGCCCCCATCGTATCGGCGATCCGATTGCGCAACCGAAAATTTCGATCTATCGTTTTCACGCACGGCGTGGACGTGTGGCAGCCTCTTGCATGGCCGCGCTGTGGAGCGCTTCGCAGCGCTGACATGGTGATTGGGCCAAGCGCGGACACCGTCCAGCATTTGGTCAACGAGCAGAAGATTTCTCAAACCAAAGTACAGCGGCTGGCGTGGGGGCTCGATCCCGAATTTGAAGCGCGCGTGGTCGCAGCTGCGCCAGCCACGCCACCTGCCGGCTTTCCGATGGAAGCTCGAAATATACTGACAGTGGGCCGATGGAATTCCGCTGAAAAATATAAGGGCGCGGACACATTGATTTCCGCTTTGCCGCGCCTTTTAAAAACAGCGCCTGATGCGTCGCTGGTGCTGGTGGGTGACGGAGACGATCGCCCACGTCTCGAGCAACTCGCACGCGACTTGAAAGTTTCAGACCACGCACATTTTCTCTATGGCTTGACGCCCGAGGAACTTTTCTCCTGTTATGCGAATTGTGAAATCTTCGCGCTGCCCAGCCGGGGAGAAGGCTTTGGCCTGGTGTTTCTGGAGGCGATGGCACATGCGAAGCCAGTGATCGGAGGGGCGCACGGTGGAATTCCGGATATCATCGAGGATGGCGTGACGGGCCGGCTCGTTCGGCACGGGGATGTCGAACAGTTGGCCCAGGTACTCGAAGCCCTTTTAAGCAATCCGGGCGAAGCCAAAGAAATGGGTGTGCGCGGGAAAGACCGGGTTGCACAACTTTTCTCTTTTGCTCAATTCGAATCGCAGTTGGCGGGGATTCTGAATCTCGTTCTTTCACAGGAACATTAAGCGCGCATGCCAGCCGCAACACGTTCGCGGGCCGGAGTATAATTCGCCACGGGGAAGTGTTTTCTTGTAGCTTCCCTACGGCTTTTGTATTAACGCCTGACCCCGAGGCCCTGAAGTGCAGTTCAACTAATTGGCACTGGTTCTGGAAGAACGACAAAATTCATTTTCTTATGCGCCTTTTGCATGTAACTCAATCCTATTTTCCATTCCTTGCCATGGGCGGTCCTACGGTCAAAGTAAGAGCCTTGGCGCGAGGATTGGCCTCATCGGGTCACGGCGTAACTGTCTTGAGCGTCGACCTTGGATTTGACCGCAAGATGCAGGAAGTTGCCGGCGCAGTTCCCACGCGATGGGGATTCGAAGCCAAGGAAGACGGGGTAGAAGCGATTTACTTGCGAACGCGCGCGCGATACCGTGCCCTGACCTGGAATCCGGGTGCCCGCGCATTTTGTCGCGAGCTGCTTCGCGATTACGATCTCACCCACATTTATGGACTTTACGATTTGCTCGGGCCTCAAGTCGCCCGCGCCTGCCGGAAAATTGCACGGCCCTATGTGGTCGAACCCATGGGCATGTTTTTGCCAATTGTTCGAAATATCCGGTTGAAGCGGTTCTATCACGACACGCTTGGAGGCCGCCTCCTTCGGGGAGCAAGCCGCGTGATTGCCACTGCGGAGCAGGAACGTCAGGAATTTTTGGAAGGTGGAATTCCAGATTCCAAAATTGTTGTTCGCCGCAATGGAATTGAGATTCCCGCTGAGTTTCCCGCCGCAGGAGCATTTCGCGATCGATGGAAAATTGCGAGAGATGCGCGTCTCATCCTGTTTCTCGGGCGTCTCGTGTCAAAGAAGAGCCCAGATCTGATGCTGGAAGTGTTTTCCAGGTGGGGCGAGCGGGGAAATGGATCGCGTGGATCCGTCCTTGTCATGGCGGGACCGGATGAGGGAGATGGTTTTCGCGAGCATCTGGAATCGCTGGCTTCGAGAATGAAGCTCGACGGCAGCGTTTTATTTACCGGGCCTCTTTACGGAGATGATAAATGGGCGGCTTACCGCGATGCGGACGTGTTTGTCCTGCCCTCTCAAAATGAAAATTTTGGCAACACGGCGGCCGAGGCTATTGCCTGTGGAACTCCCGTGCTGGTTACGGACCGCTGCGGAATCGCGCCTATGATCGGGCAGCGAGCAGGACTTGTTGTGCCGCATGACTGCGCTGCATTGGAAGCGGGCATGGCCCGCATCCTTGGTGATCAAGCCTTTGCGCTGCAATTGCGCGAAGGCTGCAACGAAGTTAGGAATTTGCTCTCTTGGGCCGAACCCCTGGCGCAAATGGAAGCTTTGTACCAGACAATAATTTCGGAACACCGCGTCCAGTAAGCAAGTATTTCCTTCACGCGGTGGCATTGGTCTTAGATACCCATGTCGTCGGCTCTTTCAATTTTGGCAGACGGGTATATTCCGGCTTGCTGGCCTGCCCGACTCACAAGCAGTCTGTGCGCAATTTCGACTTGGCGCACATCCATTGATGATCCTGGTGGATCGTGTGGGCCGTAGTGGCACGGCATGCCGTGCCCCTACAACCTCAACACCAGCAAAGTGGGAAGTTTTCATCGACATACCCGGCAATCTAAAGCGCATTTGCGAAAAATCCGGACTACCGGGTTTTGCGGCAGAGTATCTGATACTGCGTGCCAAGCGGGGCTCGGTAAATCCAATCTTCCAATTTGCGCAGCGCACGCAACGATTTCGGAAAAATAAATTGAAAATCCGTGCGCAGAATTTCAAATCCGCCTTCCTTCAATAGCCCCCGCGCCCCTGGAGGAGATAGCATGATGGCGTCGCGATCGAACGCACAGCGCGACATCACGTAGCGCGTCGCCAGACTCCACGGATTATTCTCCCAAAAGGAAAAAAGCCCGCCTCCGCGCAAAGCTCCATGAACCAGCGACAATGCTTTCGCGCGCTGTGCCGGCACAATGTGATGGAACACGCCGTTGCAATAGGCCAAATCCATTTGTCCCGCCGGCTGAAATTCCGCGATGGACTCGAAATGAATTTGCTTGCTCCCATGCTGCTTTCGCGCGATTTCAAGGGATTTTGCCGAGACGTCCACGCCCACAGCCGATTGCGCGTTCAGAATCTGCAAAAGTAAAGGCGTGGTGGCGCCATCGCCACAGCCGAAATCCAGCAGCGAATTTACGGGCAGTTTTAATTCATCGAGGCAACGCTGGAGCCATGCGACGCGGCCTTCCGCAAAATATTCACGGCCTTCGCCTGAAGGCTGCAGGGCATTGGACAATGCATCTTCGTACGCGGCGGCGTACTGGTCGAAGAGATCCTCACTCTCCTTCATCGGCGGGACATCCCCAGTACGCTGAGAAAAAAACTGGAAAGGACAATCTGGAATCCCAGCGTGAAACACACAACGCCTGGAATCACGATGCGCAGCGTTTTTTCCGGATCGAGCGGTCCAAACTCGCGAATGCGCCAGTATTCCAGACCGAGTATCCATGCGCCGGCTCCAGCAAGTATCAGCAGAATTCCCAGAATGAGGCCCACTTCGAGCGTCATGTAGCGATACATTCGCGTGAGCCGCGGGTCTTCCGGCAGCAGCCCTTCTGATATGGCGAAAATTTTAGTGAACGTCGCGAACACCACGGATTGAAAGCCAATCAAAATCGCCATTGCCGCGAACAGCAGCGTGTGAACATCAAATACCACATTGCCAATTCTTCGCGGTCCTGGGAGCAGAAACCCGGTTATCATGATCCCCAGGGTGATGAGCGCCAATCCCGGGTACAAGAATAACCAGCGCGGACTGTACAGCAAAAGAAAACGCAGATGCCTCCATCCGTCACGCCATGTGCGCAGGTGCGGCGGGCGATCCCTGCGGTCAGGAGCAAGCGTTGTGGGGATTTCCGTAACGCGCAGACCGAATGCTGCGGCCTTCACGATCATCTCACTGGCAAATTCCATTCCCAAGGTTCGCAAGCCGAGTTGCTCGATGGCGTCCTTGCGAAACGCGCGAAGCCCGCAATGAAAATCTCCCACGGGACTCTTGAAGAACAGCCTGCCCAATCCAGTCAAAACCGGATTTCCCAGATAGCGGTGCAAGGGTGGCATGGCGCCAGGAAGAATTTTCCCTTTGAACCGGTTGCCCATCACGAGGTCATACCCTTCATGGAGTTTCGCGACGAACTCGTTCAGCTGAGCAAAATCGTAGGTGTCATCGGCATCGCCCATTAGCACATATTGGCCGTGCGCCGCGGCGATGCCGCTTTGAAGCGCGCTGCCGTAACCTCGCCGCTCCACCGACACCACACGCGCGCCCATCTCCCGCGCAATTTGTTGCGAGCCATCCGTGCTCCCATTGTCGGCGACGATCACTTCGCCGCGGATTCCGTGCCGCTCCAGTGCTTCCATTGATTTCTTAACGCAGATTCCGACGGTGGCCGCTTCGTTCAAGCAAGGCATAACAATCGACAGTTCCACCGCGTCACGGTCGTCCGCCTTTCGTGAAACTACACCTGTTTCCGTCAGTGAACTCATGAAATGGAAAACTATCCCCTTGGTTTCGCAGCAAACCATCATCAGATGGAACTCTAACCCATTCCGTACATGGCGAAAAGTGTTGGATCTGGTCCATGGGTTAACAATTATGAAGAATACCTGATACCACACCGTGCCCCTGCGCTGTTAAAATTGCGCTGGACTTAAATGTACTCGTCGAACAGGACACTGAAACCAATTACACCGTGGCCTTTCAAATTGACACCCCCCGGAGCGGTTGTTAAATTGAATGTTTCTACTAAGGGGAGTAAGAAACACTGAGTAATAATCCGAGAATTTGGGTCCTGCTGTTGGCGTTATTTGCCACGCAAGCGGCGGGGTGTATTACCATCAAAAGAAGAACGACAATCAAGCAGGAAGAAATCCTCCCCGAGTTGGAATCAAACGAGGAAGATCTCCTGGCGGCCTATAACAAACAGGTCAAGGCCGTTCAAACCATTCAGGCGACAGTCGACCTAATTCCCACTACGGGAACAACTTACAGTGGAGTGATCGAGGAGTACCACGATGTTCCGGGCTTCATTCTGGCCGAGCGTCCCGCGACCGTGCGTATCATCGGGCAGGCACCCGTTGTCGCCAAAAATATTTTCGACATGGTGGCCGACGAGAAGGAATTTCGCATTTATATTCCCTCGAAGAACTCGTTTTTAGTCGGCCCAACCGCTCTCGTTCGTCCATCGAAGAAGCCGTTGGAAAATTTGCGCCCTCAGCATGTCGTTGAGGCCTTATTCTGGCCTGAACTGCTGCCCACCGCGAAGGTGCTTTTCGAACAGTTCGATTTCAATGTGAGCAGGTATTATATTCTGACCTTGCTTCGGCAAGCCGAGGGCGGAAAACTCACAATTGCGAGAAAGATTTGGTATAACCGCACTGACCTGCACGCGTCTCGCGTTCAAATTTTTGGAGCGGGCGGAAAGCTCGAATCAGACATTTCTTATTCTGATTGGCAGCCTTCGGCGTCTGCTCCTGGCGCCCCTGCCTCGGACCAAACCCTTTTCGCCCGTGATATCCATATCTGGCGTCCCCAGGACGATTACAAATTGGAAATTAAGATTTTGAAAATCACGTTGAACGATCCGATTTCGCCCGACCGGTTTGTGCTGACCGAGCCTCCCGGAACCGACCTGATCCACGTGGGTGACGAAATTTCAAAGGTCCTTCCATGATTCGGCAACTCGTTGTAAACAACGTGCTTCATCGCCCCATTCGCACGATTGTGAGCGTGATCGCCGTCGGAGTGGAAGTGGCGCTTGTGATTCTGATTGTGGGCCTCACGAGCGGCCTGTTGCAGGAAACAGCGAAGCGCATCGAAGGGATCGGCGCGGACATTATGCTGCAGCCGCCCTCCGCTTCTGTTTTTTTGGCGTTCAGCGGCGCTCCTATGCCGATCAAAATCGCTGACAAGTTGCGCGAATTGAAATATGTGCAAGCCGTCGCGCCCGTTCTGCTGCAATTCAGCTCTTCGAACGGCGTGGACGTGGTTTACGGGATCGATCCCAAATCTTTCCGCGACGTTTCCAGCGGATTTGTTTTTCTCGAAGGGCATGATATGCAGGGCCCCGACGATCTCCTCATGGATGACTGGGCGGCGAAGGCGAAAAACGTAAAGGTGAACAGCACCTTCCGCCTCCTTGACCATGATTTTCACGTTGCCGGAATTGTGGAGCATGGGAAAGGCGCGCGTATATTTGTGCCACTTTCCACTTTGCAGGACCTTTCCGGATCGCGAGATAAAGCATCCGTTTTTTTCATGAAGTGCACCGACCCGAATTACACGCAGACAGTAATGGACGAAATGAAGCCCATTTTCCCTGGCTATGAAATCCGCCCCCTGAAGGATTTTCTTTCGCTGATGACGGCAGCGAATCTGCCGGGCCTGAACGCATTCATCAAGAGCATGATCGTTCTTGCCGTCTCCATTGGCTTCCTCGTCATTCTGCTTTCGATGTACACCACGGTGATCGAGCGCACCCGGGATATCGGCGTGCTGAAGTCGATTGGCGCGTCCAAGGGATACATCATTCGGGCCCTGCTCGGTGAATCGGTCTTTATTTGCGTGATTGGCATCGTCGTGGGAATTGGCATGAGCTATGTCACCCGGGCTGTATTTTTGTCCTCGTTTCCCACCCTATCCATTTTGATTACTCCGGACTGGATTGTGCGATCCTCGGTCATCGCTTTGGCGGGCGGGATTTTTGGCGCCAGCTATCCGGCTTGGCTGGCCAGCCGTAAAGATGCCATAGAAGCACTTTCCTACGATTAAGATGACTGAGTTGAAGCTTTGCCGGGGCAAATTTCTGTCATAATTTGAGCCTGCTTATTGCGGGTTCGGGCCTAGTAAGTAATGCCAATCGCGATTACAATACGTCCGCCTGCCGATGCGCTGCTCACCACAAGGGATCTGAGAGTGGAACCAATTGTCGTAACTGAAGATTTATGGAAGCTGTACCACGCCGGGAAAGTGGAAGTTCCGGCGCTACGAGGTGTTAATTTTAAGGTGCTCCCAGGGGAGTTCGTCAGCGTAATGGGCCCCTCCGGATGCGGCAAGTCCTCCTTGCTCTACGTTCTTGGGGGGTTGGCGCAGGCATCAAGGGGCCGAGTTCTGATAGACGGCAATGATTTAAGCACGATGAGCGACGCGGAGCGCACCAAGTTGCGGCGCGACAAGATTGGTTTTGTGTTTCAAAGATTTAATCTCTTGCCCACGCTCGACGCCCGAGGAAATATCGCCATCGCGCAACATATCCATGGCGACGGCTTTAATTCGGACCGGTTCGAGACCATTACCAAGCTGCTTGGCCTCACCGGGCGCCTGAAACACAGGCCATCGGAAATGTCCGGCGGAGAGCAGCAACGTGTGGCCATCGCCCGCGCAATTATCAATGATCCTAAGATTATCCTGGCGGATGAGCCGACCGGCAACTTAGACACACAAAATTCCGAAATTGTGTTATCCATGTTGAGCCAGTTGAACAAAGATCTTGGTCAAACCATCGTGATGATTACACACAACCCGGAAGCGGCCGAATATTCGACCCGTGTGGTTCACATGCGTGATGGGGTAATTGTCGACGGAGCGCCGGCCGCCTGACATGCGAACGCTCTGGCGCGCCATCGTGCGGGTTTTGTTCTGGTCCTACGAACGGGGAACCTGGCAATACGATCTTGCCGTTGCGGGGATTGTGATCTTCGTTCTGTTCTCACCGCTTTTAATTCATTATACCGATCAACCATCTGTCGGTCCGGCGCCCGCCGCAGCCCTGGTGCAATTGCAAGCCGTGACCCCGGGTCAGATTTCGACATATCGTGTCGATGCGCGTCTTCTGGCAACCCCGACCCGAACACCGGAACTGGAGAATGAACTCCACGAAACAGTTCAAAAAAATGTACACGATCTAAATCACGGACGCTTTCAGATCCTGCACATTGAACCCATCCGTGGCGAAGGCGGCACAATCGCCTTCTATGACGTTTCCGTAAAGCCATAACACAGCGGAATATTCAAAAAACCAAAGCGAGGTCCGAAGCTTCCCTGTAGCTCGCCTCTTTAGAGGCGAGGATTTAGATTCACAATGTTCCCATACTAAAATCGTCAGCCCGAGTATCCTGCTACTCCAACCTCTTTTTTATCTCCCCTTCATACTCCGGGAAATACCGCCCAATGATGGCCAAATCGAACCGCCCCAAAATCGATTCCTTAGGCTCTCGCTCCAGCAAAAACTGAAACGATTTTCTGATCAATTCTTCGGGGGCAACCGTACCGTTACCAAGTTTGGCGTGATCCTTGGGCGTAAGGGTGACCTGGTGACCCGACTCAGTCCCGCCTTCAATGACTCGTACCTTGAAACGTGATTGATCAAATTTTTCCACTTCGATTTTTGCCTGCATGAGTTCTCCGTTTTTTATGAAGCCTGCACTACTGAAACGCGGAAACATAATACGAACCGCGGTATGTGAGCTTTGAACCGGTAGGAACTTTCGGCGCCGTATCTAGTTTCACGGCAAGCGAGCGCCAACCTGGGCGCCTGGTTCCTTCCAATGGATAAAAGCCTATGGTGTATTGTGCCCCGATTGCCAGTGCAATGCGGCGATAAATTTCTGTCAAATTTCCAACTTCGCGCAGGAAATAAAGTTGGCCCCCGACTCGCCTCGAAAGCTCCGCGAGATACAAAGTGTAATTCGGCATATTTTGCTTCCGCGTTTCGGCATTGATCAGCATATCTGTGTGATGCGCTTCGAGCCATTCCGGCGTCATTCCGCGGGGGCGATTTTCGGTGGAAACGACGAACAGCCCGACTCCGTCTGCACCCAGTTCCCGCGCTACATCGTCAAACGCCAGGCGCGATCCAGCCGCGCCGGTGCTGGGCATTGCGCTGCGCGGGTCCCAGGTGAGCCCTAGGCCGCTGTCCTGCCCATCCGTAAGCAGGACGATGGCTTTGCGCCCTGTCCGCCCCTGAAATAATTCGTGCGCTGCGAGAAACAGCGATTCATAAATGCGAGATTCCGAAGAATTTTCTACCTTCGAGAGATACTGTGAATCAATGGCGCGCTCCAATAGCGCGCGATCCGTGGAAAACGGCAAAAGCAGGTGCGTTTCCGATGAAAAAGATACGACTGAAATTTCATCCGCGGGAGAAAGATTTGCAGCGAGAGAATGCGCCGCATCGCGCATTTCCCCCAGCGTGTGAAAAATACTGGGGCTCGCGTCGATCACCAGCACTACGCTCGCCGGAGTAGCCGAAGCATCGAAGGAGGCGATCTCCTGCACCACGCCATCTTCTGACAAATGAAAATCACTTTGGCTGAGGCCGCGCACCTGCGTCCCGTCCGGCGCGGTCACCGTGCATGGGACTTGCACCAAAGTAACATGGGAGCGTATTGCGTTAGTAGGTGGCGCCGCGGGAAGGGAACTCTTCGATATCGCGCGCAATTCTCCCGACGCCGCATCACGTTCCAGCGATAAGTCGTGCCCGAGAGGCATGGGCCGCGGCAATTTTTGAGATTTGCTTGAAGAATTTCCCTGGGAAGGGACAGCGCCTAACTGGGCGGTATTTAAAATCAGCAGCGCCAATGCTGCAAGAAAAAATAAAGCGCCGCGAACAGGAAATTTTTGCACGTACCTGATTATGTCAGATTTGTTGAGTGGCGCGGGCTTCAGCCTGCGGGGTTTAGTCCTTGCAAGGCCTAACCCCTGCAGGCTGAAGCCGGCGCCACTAGATTGCCTACAAATCAAAATCGCGCAAAGGCTTTTCGGCGGGCTGATCTTTCGCCTTCTTCAGCGCTTCCTCAAATTTCCGATTGAGCACGTCTTCCTTCTTGCTCTCGGCTTCCCACGAATCGCGGAATTTGTCTTCGCGTCTCTGCGCCTGATCGGCAAGGATCCGCGCAGCGTCGCTGATATCAACGTCAGGCGCGGCTCTCACAGGAGCAGTGTGAGCGAGAACCACGGCCAAGTCGGTATCCACCGTAAGCTTGGCTTCGCAGCAAGGGCAGGTCACTTCAATGGTCGGTGCAGGCTTTTTCGACATAAACTTATTTTACGCCCATTTTGCTTTTGTAGCACAAAGGCTTCAGCCTGTGTGGGGTTTAGTCCGAGCAAGGCCGAACTCACACAGTCTTAAGACTGTGTACTAC
This sequence comes from Saccharimonadales bacterium (SeqCode), assembly GCA_035486415.1. GTDB lineage: Bacteria > Acidobacteriota > Terriglobia > Acidiferrales > UBA7541 > Palsa-360. Next base: position 19,430 of record DATHNC010000108.1, on the reverse strand, counting down.
ATCAGAGCCCAGCCCGCCACTTCATCGCTTGATTTCCATCGAATGCAGAGTCAAAATCCGTGCATGGCACTCGAATTCACCACCTCATGTTTGAAAGATTCGGTCGATCTGCTCCACTTTTACAAGCGGCTGGGCGACCGGGCCATGTCGCAAGTTTCCGATGATGGACTCTTTGCCGTTCTGGATGACGAATCGAATTCCATCGCCATCATCGTGAAGCATCTTGCAGGAAACATGCGCTCGCGCTGGACGGATTTTCTAACCAGCGATGGCGAGAAGCCTGATCGCGATCGGGATTCGGAATTCGAAGTCCCGCCGAAAACTCGCGACGAACTTCTCGCCCTCTGGGAATCCGGATGGAAGCTTGCTTTCGAGGCGCTCGCTCCGCTTACGGACGCCGATCTCTCCCGCACCGCATATATACGCTCGGAAGCGCACTCCGTGATGCAGACGATTCATCGCCAGGTGGCTCACTATTCCTATCATGTGGGACAAATTGTTTTTCTAGCCAAACATTTTGCCGGTCCAGACTGGAATGCATTGACCATCCCGCGCCGCAAATCGGCGGAATACAATGCCAAGGTTGCTTCCGGGAAAGCTTCGCAGCGCTGATTTTTGGTAACGCATTTAAGTGGCGCGGGCTTCAGTCTGCGGGCTTTAGTCCTTGTAGAGATTCAACCCCACAGGCTGAAGCCTGTGCTACCAAAACGTTCCGTCGTACAATAGTTTCTATCAATGCGATAAGGGCAGGGAGGAAATTCCAATATGGCATGCGGATGCGGTTTCACGCGCCGCGAAGTGCTGCGCGCGGGTTCTTTGGCAGCAGCGGGGCTTCTGACCGGAGCAACACTGGGTGCTCAGGCCAAGAAGGGCATGCGCATCGACGTCCACGCGCATTTGTGGAATGACGAATATCTCGATCTCTGCCAAAGTTATGGAAACGTAGACACTGGAACGCAACGCAACAAGGGCGCGGGGATGGGTCAGGCGGAAATGGACAAGCGCTTCGCCTCCATGGATGCGAATGGAGTCGAGATGCAGATTCTCGACATTTGCCCGCAAGCACCTAGCTTCGAAAATAAAGAGCACGCCGTAAAGGCGGCGCGGATGGCGAACGACTTTTATGCGGAAGCCGTGAGCCGCTGGCCGAAAAGGTTTAAAGCCTTCGCAGCTGTGCCGCTGCCTCATGTCGATGAAGCGCTCAAGGAACTGGAACGCGCGCTCGACCAATTGAAATTCGTGGGCGCGACCATTACCACGTTCATCGGTAATCGCTCTGTCGCGGACCCGTCTTTTGCGCCGTTTTACGAAGAGTTAAATCGCCGCGCATCGGTGCTCTACATTCATCCATCGGGAAACGGTATTGATTCGCCGTTCGTGATTCCCTACAACCTGCGCTGGGCGATTGGCGCACCAATGGAAGATACCGTGTCGGTGATGCATCTGATCGAGGCGGGCATTCCGCAGAAATATCCAAAACTGAAAATCGTCAATTCGCATCTGGGCGGAATGATCCCCATGGTATTCCAGCGACTGGACAATGTTTCCAAGTGGGAACATCCGCTTCCCGAATTGCCGACGGTTACGGCCAAGCGCATGTGGTATTGCAGCGTAGGCCATGGGCACCCGCCCGCACTTCGCGCAGCAGTCGACTCGATGGGCGCGGACCGCATTTGCCTTGGCTCTGATTTTCCTTATGAAGCGGGCGAGCTTTACAATCGCGCGATTCAATATATTAGCGACTCAGGCTTGAAGCCTGGCGACGCGGAAAAAATTCTGGATCGCAACGCCGCCCACGTGCTCGGACTCGCGTGACCACCGCTCAAACACCGCTGACCGCCGCCGGTAAGCCAAAGCTCACGAGCAACCAGGTTCGCAGTTTCTGGGCAGCGTGGGGCGGCTGGAGCATGGATGGAATGGATTCGTTCATCTATTCGCTCGTGCTCGTTCCCGCCCTCACCGAATTGTTGCCGCGCTCTGGAATCCCTGCAACGCCCGCGAACGTCGGCTATTACGGCGGCATTTTTTTTACACTATTTTTGATCGGCTACGGCACCGCGCTCGTCTGGGGGCCAATTGCGGATCGATTTGGTCGCGTGCGCACCATGATGTTCAGCATTTTGTGTTTTTCGCTCTTCACGCTTCTGGCTGCGTTTGCCACGGGCGTCTGGAGCCTCGCGGTATTTCGCTTCATGGCGGGAGTAGGAATCGGCGGCGAGTGGTCCATCGGCGCATCGCTCGTTTCCGAAGACTGGCCCGAGGAGCGGCGCACGATGGGTGCCGCCCTGATGCACACCGGCTATTACATCGGATTTTTTCTCGCGGGCATCGCCAATATTTTTATCGGCAGCCACTACGGTTGGAGGGCAATGTTCGCGCTGGGCGGTGTCCCGGCGTTGTTGATTGGACTCATTCGCAACAACGTGCATGAGCCCGCAAAGTGGGAAAGCAAGGTGCAGGAACTCGGCGCAAAGTTCACCATGCATCGCGCATTCCTCAAGCTTTTTTCTCCGCAATACCGTCGCAGGACAATCGTTAATTGCATCTTCTTGATCGTGTCGCTCGCAGGCCTGTGGGCTGGATCGGTCTATTCGCCTACTGCCATGACCTACATCGCGCAAAGGGCCGGGAAAACCGCCGCGGAAAGCGCGCGCCTCGCTTCTTACTCGACGGCGCTGCTCGGCGTGGCCACCGTCCTCGGCGCGCTGATCGTGCCCTTTATCGCGGACAAGCTGGGTCGCCGCGCCACGCTCGCCATTTTTTATGTGGTGATGATGTTCGCAATCTGGCTGGCGTTTGCGCACGTTTTTTACATGCAGCAGAATGCCATCGCATGGTTTCTCGTGTGCTCCGCGCTCCTGGGTCTCGGAGGAGCAAATTTTATCGTCTATTCCTTCTGGCTGCCGGAACAGTACGACACGGAATGCCGCGCCAGCGCTTTTGCGTTTATTACCAATCTCGGCCGCTTCTTCGCCGCGGGGTTTACGTTTCTGGTAGGCGCAGGAATTCGCCACTTTCAAACATTTGGAATTCCGGTGGCGATGATTGCGCTGGCTTTCGTGGTGGGGTTAGCCCTGGTGCCTTTCGGAGAAGAAACCAAAGGCAAGCCGTTGCCTGCATAAAAATTTAGCCTGGCATCCTCAAACTTAAATGTAAGTTTAAGTAGCACAGGCTTCAGCCTGTGGATTTTAGCCCTTGCAAGGCCATAACCCCAAAGGCGGAACAGGTTGAGGAAAAATCTACTCTCTTTGTCATTCCGAGCGAAGCGAGGAATCTCTCTTTCTTTGTTTTCTTACAGTTAAATGGAAGAGAGATTCCTCGCTTCACTCGGAATGACAGTATTAAGCACCTTATCCGCAGCCTGTGAAGCCTGGGCTACTCAAAGCAAAACTTAAACAGTGAGCAGCGGCAGAAGTTCGCGCACGTTGCGCACATCTTCCAGCGCATTAATTTGTTGAATGATCTTCGCCGTTTTGTCCGCGCCCAGCACCGGAGCCATCAGGTCACGCACTTTGGTGTTCACGCCTTCCGTGTTCAGCGGATTTTCTTTTGTGCCAGGAGGGAACTTGGTGAAGTGGCTGACTTTCCTGCCATCCTTCAGCGTTACTTCGACCATGCCGCTCCGCGGTGCCGCCGGATCGGCCAGTTTCTGGTCGGCGATAAGCTGCACTCGCTCTTTCACCGCGAGAATTTGCGGGTCTTTCATCCGCTTATAAGAATGGCTATCCGCGAAGGAAACTGCGCCATCGACCAGCGCCACCGCGATGATGTACTGCAGGTTCACGTCCGGCATGGAGCTGTTGTCTACGATTCCCGCGCCATCCGCAGGCAGCCGCACGACGATGCGGTCCACGTTGTCCACACGCAAGGAATTTTCGCGGCGCAAAATTAAAAATGCATCCAGCGGAGACTGGATCGGATAGCCAACGGAAAAAGTTTTAATGGAAGTTTCCGCAATGAAATAGCGGCTGCCCAGACCCTTTACCAATTCAGCCGGTCGCGGCTTGGAAGAATGCGCCTCAAGAACGTTGTGCTCGCAATCGAACACATTCGGGACGCCCGTGAATCCGGCTTGCACCATGGTCACAGCAGTCACGCCATTGCGCGTGCCCATGCCAGCAAAGTCGAATGCTTTTTCCACGTGTTGCGTGTCCATCGTCCAGCTCCACAAGCCGGAGACTTGTTGTGCGGCGTACGAAAGCGCATAGCGCATTCCGGTTTCATCCAGCTGTGCAAGCGACGCAGCTGCCGCAACAGCAGCGAACGTAGAGCCAAAGCCTTCCGCGCTGCGATGCGCGCCGCGTAAAAGCTCCGGGTCGAGCGCCATCAGAAAACGGCTTGCAACGTCGTAGCCCAGCGTTACTGCGCGTAGCATTTCCAGGCCAGTGCGCCCTTCGCGTTCGGCCATTGCCAGGGCAGCAGGAACAGCCGAAGATCCAGGATGCCCGTGCGTCATCAATTCCACATCGTCAGTTTCGTCACCGTGCGCGCACATCGCGTTGGCGAGCGCGGCATTTATCATCGATGTCTTAATGTTGCTGCAGATCACAGATGCTTCCGGCACGCCGCCCTGTGATCTCGCATAGGCGATTCCCATTTCTCCGCCTTTGAGCTGGCTTCCAGAAACCATCGCGCCCAGAGTATCAAGGATGTGGTGCTTGGCTTCGAGCGTAACATTCGGCGGCAGTGCGCGATCGCGAGCCTCAACCATATAGCGCGCCAATTGTCCGGTAAGGTCCGTGGCCGCCGCCGCGGCTGGCTTGGAAGCTTCTTGTGGAGGTAGCGCACTCTTCACCCGATCTATTGGAAGCGCCGCAGCAGCAAGTACGCCGCCCTGCAAAATACGTCGCCTCGAAATTCCTGTCGAGGATGTCCCACCCCTTGTGACGGTTTTTTCGTCGCGATCGTTCTTCACGCGATCCTCCATGACAAATAAAAAATATTTGCTTGTGCTGTCCGACCTTCTACACACTTTACAATGCGACGGAAAATTCATCGCCATGTTTTTGAAAAAGTAGCACAGGCTTCAGCCTGTGGAATTTGAATTTGCGTGCAAGAAAACAGACAAGAGAAAAGCCACAGGCTGAAGCCTGTGCTACTTCTGGCTTTTACTGAAGCGTCTTGAGGGCTTCTAGAATTTCTGCGGCATGGCCCTTAGACTTGGCGGTTGCCCATATTTTTTCGATTTTGCCGTCGGGGCCGACGAGCACGGTGCTGCGCACAATTCCCAAGAACGATTTCCCCAGAAAACTTTTCATGCGGCGCGCGTCATATGCTTCGATCGTTGTGAAACTCGTATCACTGAGCAACGGGAAGTTCAGTTTTTGTTTGGTCTTGAAGTTTGACAGCGCTGCAACGGAATCCGCGCTGCATCCCAGAATGACGGCGTTGAGCTTGTCAAAATCTTTTTTCAGATCGCGAAATTCAACCGCTTCCGTCGTGCAGCCAGGCGTGCTTGCCTTCGGATAAAAATAGAGCGCTACGTGCTTGCCGCGCAAATCTTTTAGCGAAATTTCGCTGCCGTCATCCGTCGGAAGACGGAAGTCAGGAGCTGGATCGCCCTCTTTTAACATGAAATTGCTCCTTCCAAAATGTGCGGAGGTCTCACGGTAGGAACACGGTTCGCCGAGAACACTCTCCGTGAACGGCATGCCGTGGCCCTACACCTGGCCAGCACCAAGCGGCTTTCGCAGGCGATTCATCCTTCAGGAAAGCAGGCGCTTAAGTGTGTCGTTAACAGTTTGCGGATTGGCTTGGCCACGTGATGCGCGCATTACCTGCCCGACGAAGAATTTAAATACTCCCTCATTGCCCGCGCGGTATTTCGCCAGGTTGTCGGGATTTTTCTCGATCACTTCGCGGCACCAGCGCTCGATCTCGCCCGTGTCGCTGACTTGCGCGAAGCCCTCAGCCACAATAATTTCCGCCCCTGTTTTGCCAGTCTCAAACATTCGCGCGAAAACTTTCTTTCCTGTTGCCGCGTTGATTTCGCCGCTTTCAACCTTGGCGATCAGCGCCGCAAGTTCGGCGGGTGGCACGGGGCTTTCCGTGATTTCTTTTCCGGCCTCTTTCAGCTGACGCAGCAATTCAACCTGAATCCAATTGGCTGCGGATTTGGCCGGAGCACCGGCCTTCGCAACACCTTCAAAATAATCCGCCAAGTCGCGCGTTGAAGCCAGCACTCCCGCGTCATACGGAGTAATGCCATATTCCCGCACGAAACGCTGGCGTTTTGCTTCCGGCAATTCCGGCATCGCGCTGGCGATTCCATCACGCCACGCGGCGCTGACACGCAAGGGCAGGAGATCAGGCTCGGGAAAATAGCGGTAGTCGTGCGCGAATTCCTTGGAGCGCATGGATTCGGTGCGCCCCGCCGCCACATTCCAGAGTCGAGTTTCCTGCACGATTTTTCCGCCGGATTCGAGCACGCCAATTTGCCGCTCGATTTCGTATTCCAGCGCGTGCTGCAGGTGGCGGAAAGAATTCAAATTTTTCACTTCCGCTTTTGTTCCAAATTTTTCAGCGCCGCGCTTCCGCACACTCACGTTGGCGTCACATCGCAGCGAACCTTCTTCCATGTTGCAGTCGCTCACCTCGGTGTAGAGCATCACTTCCTTGAGCGCGGTCAGGTACGCGTGAGCCTCGGTCGGGGTGCGCAGATCAGGTTCGGAAACAATTTCAGCGAGAGGCGTGCCGCCCCGGTTGTAATCCACATAACTTTTTTCGAAAGAATCCGGAAATCCTTCGTGCAAATTTTTCGCGGCGTCGTCTTCCAGATGCAATCGCGTGATGCCGATGCGCTTGATTTGCCCGTCGTGCTCGATCTCAAGGTAGCCGCCGGTGGCAAGCGGCAATTCGTACATCGAAATCTGGTAACCCTTTGGCAGGTCAGGATAAAAATAATTTTTTCGCGCGAAGCGCGAAAAATCCTGCACGTTCAGGTGAAGCGCCAGCGCTGCGCGAATGCCCAGCTCCACCGCGTGCTTGTTCAACACGGGCAATGCACCCGGCAAGCCCAGGCAAACGGGGCAGGTGTTCGAATTCGGCGGATCGCCGAAGCGCGTCGAGCACGCGCAGAACGCCTTGGTCAATGTCTTGAGTTGCACGTGGACTTCGAGACCGATGACCGGCTCGTAGCCCGCCACAACTTCGGGCGAGATGCTCGTGATGCCTTCCTGTGAAGTCTTCGCCATAAGAGTTTGCTAGTATACCATTCGTCGCCGCCATTGCATTTGCTGCGCGAGCAGCATCTCGCGCGCCGTGTAGCGCCCGCCTGAAGGCGGGCGCTACATACCAATCCAGTATGGCGTCCACCGCCCCGCCTATTGCCCCTCAGGACACCTCAGGAGCCTACTCGAGAGACTTTTCGCCGCAACCCGTGTTGAACTAGGTGGGATCAAACGGTCCCATAGCCAGGCTCACGCATAGTGATAAACAGCCTGGCGTATTTGAATGGTTAGCAAAGCCCACGGAGGAGGGGCTACGTATGCGAAAGTATCTAAACCCCCGAAATTTCATGTTTTTGCTGCTGCTCTTGATTATCCCCTCGGCGTCATTTGCGCAGATGGCCATCTCGGTTGCCATTGGGCCGCCGGCCTTACCGGTCTACGCGCAACCGCCATGCCCGGTAGAGGGTTATATGTGGACTCCCGGTTATTGGGGGTGGCGCACAGAGGGTTACTACTGGGTTCCGGGCGTTTGGGTTGCCCCGCCTCGCGTAGGCGTGTTCTGGACGCCGGGATACTGGGGCTTCGCCGGTGGGCTTTATGGCTGGCACGCGGGCTACTGGGGGCCGCATGTCGGGTTTTATGGCGGCATTAATTACGGTTTTGGATATGGCGGCGTCGGATTCTGGGGAGGACGCTGGGCAGGGGAACACTTTGCCTACAATACGGCCGTGATGAATGTGAACACGACCGTAATCCATAACACCTACGTCGATCGAACCTACGTCAACAATACGACCGTTGCAAACAATCACACCAGCTTCAATGGCGAAGGTGGCGTGAACGCGCGGCCAACACAGACAGAAATGGCAGCCGAACATGAAAATCACTTCCAGCCCACATCCAACCAGCTTTCCCACGAGCAGAGCGCTCGCGCGGACAACAATCAGCTGGCTTCGGTGAACCACGGTCGGCCCGGGAACGCGGCAATGGACTCGGTTAACGGACGCCGTTACAACCAGCAGGGACGCATCGCCAACGGCGTATCCTCCGGACAACTGACCGCCGGGGAAACGAAAAGACTGGAAGGCCGCGAAGCCGGGTTGAACAATGAAATTCACAACGATCGCGCGGCGAATGGTGGCAAGCTGACTCCACAGGAGCGCCAGCAGGTCAACGGGCAGCAGAATAATCTGAGCAAATCCATCTACAACGATAAACACAACGCCAACACGGCTACATACGGCAACAATGAAGTGGGGGCACGCCGCGATTTGCAGCAGCAGCGCATTGCCAACGGCATCCGCAGCGGTCAAATGTCGCCGTCAGAAGCCGCAAAGACCGAGGGGCGCGAACAGAATATCAATCATTCGGTTGCGGCGGACCGCCAGGCCAATGGGGGCAAATTAACGCCTGCCGAGAGGCAAAATATTAACAGGCGGCAGAATGGCGCTAGCCGCCAGATCTACAACGAGAAACACAACGAGAAGACCGCACCGAAGTAAGGCACTACCCACGAAGAAATAAAAAATGCGCGAGGGCGGATCGAAGATCCGCCCTCGCGCATTTTTTGTGCCCATCCCGTTCGAGAATCCCAGCCTCCGAGACCACGAGGCGTTCCCCCGATGGCCCTAGCGTGAGAGGAGACAGCATGGCCCGAAGTCGGATACCAAAAAAATCCACGGGAAATTTAAGCAAAAGAAATAAAAAAGAGATTTGTGAGAAAAAGTCGTGCGCGGTCATCCGCGAGGATTGTTCAACCTCCTGTCAAGGTGACCCGGGAAGTTCCGAAGTCCCGGAGGGACGAAAAAATAGCCCACCGTTTCAACGATGGGAAATCGCGCCGGAATAAATAAAGCCCCGGAGGGGCGGCACAAGGGTGAACCCATTGTGCCGCCCCTCCGGGGCTTAGGATTGCTTTGGTGTCTGCGCCCCATCACTTCCATGGTGGGCTACGGTTTATCCGTCCCTACGGAACTACTATCGGGATTGGTATCTTACTGCTACGCGACCGCATTTCCCGATTCGAGGGTTCTAGCCCTTGCTGAAGCCGGGAGCAGGTCGCAACTCAGGGCGCGGCGCGGGTTTCGGTTCGGCTCCGGGCAGCGGCTGCGGCGGCGAAGGCGGAGTAGGACGAATCTTCTCCGGCAATGGCTTGTTTTCCATGAGTAGCCTGAGTTCGGTTGCATCGAGAACTTCTCGATCGAGCAGCGCCAGGGCAATCCGCTCCAGAATGTCGCGGTTATTTTCAAGAATGCCGCGCGCATTGTTGTAGGCGGTAGTTACGATGCTGTGAACTTCCTGGTCGATGCGAATGGCTGTATCTTCCGAGAAGTCGCGGTGCTGGGCAATTTCGCGGCCAAGGAAAATTGCTTCTTCCTTCTTGCCATATGCTAGAGGCCCGAGAGTGCTCATGCCCCACTCGCAAACCATCTTGCGAGCAATGTCCGTGGCGCGTTCGATGTCGTTGCCTGCACCGGTGGTGATGTGGCCAAGGAAAATCTCTTCGGCGCAGCGTCCGCCCATCAGCACGGTCAATGTTCCTTCGAGATATGTTTTGGTGTAGGTGTGCTTGTCGTCAATCGGCAGCTGCATGGTCAAGCCAAGCGCCATGCCGCGCGGAATAATGGTCACCTTGTGCAAAGGATCGGTGCCGGGAGTAATGGCCGCAACGAGCGCGTGTCCCGCTTCGTGATACGCGGTGTTGCGCTTTTCTTCCTCGGACAAAATCATCGATTTGCGTTCGACGCCCATGAGGACTTTGTCCTTGGACATTTCGAAATCGATCATGAAAACCATTTTGCGGCCCTGTCGCGCGGCCCACAAGGCGGCTTCATTCACGAGGTTGGCGAGATCCGCGCCAGAGAAACCGGGCGTGCCACGCGCAATCACGGAGAGGTCAACGTCATCGTTCAGAGGTACTTTGCGTGTGTGCACGCGGAGAATTTCTTCGCGGCCCTTTACGTCAGGACGCGCGACAACCACGCGACGGTCAAAGCGGCCGGGGCGCAGGAGCGCGGGATCAAGAACGTCAGGGCGGTTCGTGGCTGCAATCAGGATGACGCCTTCGTTGGATTCAAATCCGTCCATCTCGACGAGTAAGGCGTTCAGGGTTTGTTCGCGTTCATCGTGTCCGCCGCCGAGGCCGGCGCCACGGTGGCGTCCAACCGCGTCAATTTCGTCGATGAAGATGATGCAGGGCGCGTTCTTCTTGCCCTGTTCAAACAGATCGCGCACGCGGCTTGCGCCTACTCCCACGAACATTTCGACGAAGTCAGAACCCGAAATGGAAAAGAAGGGTACATTCGCTTCGCCGGCAATCGCGCGTGCCAGCAAAGTTTTTCCAGTTCCTGGAGGGCCGACGAGAAGCACACCCTTCGGAATGCGCCCGCCAAGCTTCTGGAATTTTTGCGGATCCTTCAGGAATTCAATGATTTCCTGGAGCTCTTCCTTGGCTTCATCCGTTCCTGCCACATCTTTGAACGTAGCTTTTTTCTGTTGCGCGGTGAGCAGGCGCGCGCGTGATTTTCCGAAGCTCAACGCCTTGTTTCCACCCGCCTGCATTTGCCGCATCATGAAAATCCAGAAGGCAACGAGCAAGAACAGGGGAGCAGCATTCAACAGGAAAGTAACCCAGTCCGCGCGATTCACTTCCTTCACATTGATCAAGACCTGCTTATCGCGCAGCGTCTTTGCCAGGTCGGGAGCTGATTCCTTAAAGATCGTGGTGCGGAATTTCTTGGAAGGTTCGCGCCATTCACCTTCGATCTCGTAGCTGTTTGGCGAGAGGTACAGCGTCACTTCCTTCACGTTGCCCCGGTCTACCTGGGCCATGAACTCGCTGTAGCTGGGTTCTTCCTCACGGGCTGATTGTCCGCTCTTGGAGACCAGCGTCCACAGCAGCACGGCCAGCATAATAATGAACAACCAAAACATTACGGTTTTCAGGGTCGAACTAGGGTTCACGGCTTACCTCGCCTGCCGGATCTTCCGGCGCGCTGCATCGTAAAGTCGCCTGCGCAAAATGATTATTTGCCTTACTGCCATTGCTCTAACTTATCGGGGCCCATTTCTGAAATGTTCGGAATGGCCTTAGTAATTAGATGCAGGTGATGGGCCAAAGTAATCAAGCACTTTTGGCCAATATCTACGGTAATTACTGCACTCCAACCTTACCGGCTATTCCAACTCTATTGCAACACTGCTGTCCCTTAGTGATCTTCTTCGGCTAGGGTTTCTTCGGCAATGATCAGTCCGTTTTTCGTACCCTCGTTTGCCGCAAATTCCGCAGCCACGGGATAGCCTGAAGCCCAAATCACTCTTCCCTGGCTGGTCAAAATAGGCCAGCCAATCCGAGAGCTTCGGGGAATTCGTGATTCCAGGAGCAATCGCTTTACTTTACGAGCGCTACGACTCCCCTGCGGGCGATAGGAGTCGCCCGGAAGCCAATTTCGAAGAACCAATGGCCATTGAACGCGCTCGAAGTCGAGAGCAATTCTACCTGATACAGTGTCGCGCGGGCTTGGAGGCCAGTCAACTATTTTCAAACTGAACCGCCGGTGAATTTCCGTAACAACAACGGAAGCAGAATCAACCCGTTCCGGCCGCTCTACGGTGTACGTAAAGGTGCAATTCTGCTCGAGTGATTCGCCCTGCTGGATTTTATCCGCGGCCGTACTGCCATTTTTAAAGAGTAGCCGGTTAAAAATTCGTTCCACCGAAATTCCCGGCAGGTTGATTCGTGCGCCGCTTTGAGATTTCGTGGCCAGTTCGATCACGCTTTCCACGTGGCGCGAAGTCAATTGCTCGCGCGTGCCGCGAAGTTCAGAGTAAATCTTGCGAACGAGGCGGCGGCTCAAAGCCATTGCGGAATGAGGTGTTTGCGATTCCTGAAGTGATGGAAAAGAGGAACCCTTCATCGGAAAGAGAAGGTTATCAATTCCCAGCGAAATCGCGGTGGGCGTTTCTCGAGTTGCCAAATCCTGAAATTTCGCATTCTCCAGCGACCGCCAAAAAGCTTCGTCTTCACGAGCATGTCCTGCCAATCGCGCCAGCCGTGTGACCGCAGCGGAATCGAAATCGGAAAGAAGAAGGGGCAACAACTGGTGACGAATCCGCGCGCGCATATGCGAAGTATCTTGATTGGTAAGATCTTCCCGCCACGGTTGCCGTAAGTCGGAAAGAAATGCGCGCAGTTCCTGCCTGCTCGATTCAAGCAGTGGACGAATAATGAATCCAGCAACGGGATAAATGCCCGCCAGGCCGGTCAATCCTGTGCCGCGGAGCAGATGCGAAAGCACTGTTTCAGCCTGATCGTCCGCGGTATGAGCGACGGCGATCCGATCCAGCCCATGCGTTTCCGCCGCGGAATTAAAAAACTTGTAGCGCAATCGCCGCGCCGCATCTTCCACATTTCTGGATTGAAGTTTCGCCTCTTCCGCAACGTTGGCGCGGCCGGAAACAAACGGAAAATCAAATTGTTCCGCCACGGATTTCACGAAGCGCTCGTCTTCGTCCGCGTCCTCTCCTCGCAACTGATGATGGAAATGGAGAACAAAAATCGTGATCCCAAGCTTCGTTTGCAATTCTGCAAAAATACGCAGCATAGCCATCGAGTCAGCGCCACCAGAAACGCCGAGCCCGACGCGGTCACCCGGACGGATCATGGCATGCCGGGCAATCGTGTTACATACGCGAAGATGCGGGTCTTGATTCATTTCAATTTAAACCAGCCTAACTGCATATCCATATGACACACGCGGAAATGTGTTGAATCGGGCCGGAAATCCGGAAACAAGAATGGTAACAAGTATGGGAGGAATCTCACAGTCGGAAGAGGAATTTCTGAAAAGTCCGCGGAAACCGGATCCGGTTGCTCGAATTTAATGGCTGGCGAGGTCCGCGACGATCATCCGGTTACGAGCGATCCGGCGATCCAGGACCACAGCAGCTACATAAGCACACCCGCCGCGCTCTGCTTCAATCCACGGATTGGCGGCCGGAAATGCCCAGCTCATTATGGTTTTCGCAAATCCCAATAAATAGAAATACATGGAAACTGTTCTTACCTTAAAGCCGTCATCATCCACTTCCGGGCAGAGAGCAATTAACTGGTTCAGTCGCCCGAAATGCTCGACGTCAGGTGAACTGGTTGTAATGCCGCAAATTTCACGGGCTTGTTCGGAGAGTTTGTGGCCGCGAGATTCCGCAATAATAGAACGGCTGTAGGAGACAAAGAATTGCAACAGCGTTAAGGATGATATTCCGCAGATTAGGCTGGCAATCATTGATTCGGCGCCAACACCCTCGCCGTGGCCAATTGCGCATCCGCCGGAACCTTTGTAAACGTATAGGCCCAGGACAGCGGCAACCAAATGGAAGTAACCGGGAAGAAATACTGCCAGAAAGTATGATTGGGATAGAGATTGTTCATTGCGTAGCTTCCCGCCGACAGGCTTACGTACACGCCCATTGAAAGAACAAGCTGCAGCAAACGCGTTCTGTTTTCCCGCAGTTTCGCCATGGCGCCCCAAAGTAGATAGGTCAAGACAACGCCGACAAAATACAGGTTTTGCCCGAGCTCTGCGACAAAGTGCGTAACCATCCGGTTGGAGGATACGGCGACCAGGTAATAAGAAATCCCAGCCGTTCCACCCAAAATCAAGAGAGCGCACGCGCGTATGTATTTCGCCACGCCCATTTCCGAAAAGACATGGGAGTACAAATTCATGAGCACAAAATAGAGGCAGATCGTCAGGAGAGATTGCGAGTAAAAGTAAAAATAAAAGTAGGTATCCGATTCGTAGCCCGAGGCATGAATGATGCTATAGCTGCCAATGTCCGTGGCTACGCATGCACACAAATAAAAGACGAGAGTGAAATGTTTGGAGAAGGCTTTTTGTCTGAGCAGGCAAACAAATGAAAAAATTTCAACGAGGAGAACGGCTAGCCAGATCGCATAGTTGACTGGGTCCAGCACGGTCTGACTCCTCCGCGTGGACCCAGTTCACTACAGGTTCACGCGATTTCTAGCGACCACCATTTGGCGGAAACGGTCGCCCTTGCTCGTGCCCACCAGATGGCGGAAATGGTCGCCCTTGGATGTGCCCACCAGACGGTGGAAACGGTCGTCCTTGGACGTGACCACCGGACGGTGGAAACGGTCGTCCTTGTACCTGAAAATGGCCGCCAGATGGCGGAAATGGCCGCCCTTGCATTGTGAAGCCGGAACTTGCGGATGTTGAGGCGTTAGCCACAGCAACGTTCCTAAGCCCCATCGCACCCGACAAAACAATAAGCGCAAAAGCAATAACAGCTAGAGACTTGTACATTCAGCCCTCCGGACGGAAAACTAACCCGGAGGCAGTATATGTACACCCGTACCCTAATGGAACAAAATTGTTACTTTGTGTCTAAACGATCAATACCCTCGGACAATGTCCCGGCGGACGGCCCTAGCCGTCCTTTACCCGGAGCAATTTCATTCGCACTGTCCACGTACAAATTAGAATTTTGCTTGGGTGCGGTCAACAGTACATCAGTACTACTAGAACTTAGAACTAAGCGCCTATCTTCTCAATGAGATCGAAAATTCAGTTCCGAATCGGGCCCAGTCCGGAGGCAGTTTGGACAAGCGTCTCAACTTCAGGTAACCTTTCCTTGCTTGACAGCCCTCGGAATCCATCCGTAACATGGAGCGCTTTATTTTGGCCGGTGTAGCTCAGGGGTAGAGCGAGGGTCTCATAATCCCTAGGTCGAGAGTTCGAGTCTCTCCGCCGGCACTATTTACAAAAATAAAAATTATTTTAAAAAATTATTCCTCATTTTTAAGGGAGCAGACTGTGGCGAAAATTACTGGTGGACGATTCATAGCGGAATTTTTGAATGCGCAGGGCGTTACTGCTTTCTTCTTCGTTCCTACAATGCTTAGCCGCGCATTGGCTGAGATGGACAACATGCCCATCAAGCGGGTTTTAACGCATGGCGAGAAGGCTGCAGCTTACATGGCGGACGGCTATGCGCGCGCTTCCGGGCGTCCCGGAATTTGCGCGGCACAGGCCGTGGGCGCAGCGAACCTGGCCGCGGGTTTGCGCGACGCGTACATGGGCCACAGCCCGGTGATTGCTCTCACTGGCGGCCGATGGGGCCACCAGAAGCACAAGATCAATTATCAGGAAATGGACGATTTCCCGATGCTCACGCAGGTGACGAAAGCAAATTTTCAGGCTGACTCCGTGGGCCGCATTCCCGATCTGCTGCGGCAGGCGTTTCGTGAGGCCACGTCCGGCACGCCCGCACCCGTCAATATTTTGTTCGCTGGAAAAGAAGGCGACATTGAACATGACGAAGCCGAATTGAAATTGATTCCGGAACCGGGCTTCACTCACGTTCCCTCGTACCGGCCCGCTCCGGAAGCGGCGCGAGTTGCCGAAGCCGCGCGCATTTTGAAAGATGCGCAAAAACCTGTGATTGTAGTTGGCGGTGGCGCGCGCCTGTCAGGCGCCGGAGCCGAAGTTTTGAAGCTCGCGGAAGCGCTTTCGATTCCTATTGCCACTTCACTGAACGGCTTTTCGCTCGTGCCGGATAATCATCCGCTTTACATCGGCGTTCCGGGCACGTATTCGCGTTCGTGCACAAATAAAATTTTGTCGCGTGCGGATCTGGTGCTGTACATCGGCAGCCAGACTGCGGGACAAGTGACGCACTTCTGGAAAATTCCTGCTGCGGGCACGCCCGTGATTCAGATTGGAATTGATCCCAGCGATTTGGGCAGGAATTATCCGAATCGTGTTTCGATTTTGGGCGATGCGAAAACTGCGCTGCAGATGTTGAATCAGGTGGTTGCCGCGGACGGAAACAAGGGCGGCCGCAATGCCAAGTGGCTCGAAGAAACGAGCGCTGCGGTGAGCACGTGGCGCGCGGAAGTGAAACCCCTGCGCGAATCCAGCGCCGAGCCGATGCGCCCCGAGCGCCTGATGAAAGAGTTGGGAGACTGGCTGCCGCAGGACACGATCGTCGTGTGCGATACGGGCCACGCGGGTATGTGGTCGGCGCAACAGTTCTGGGTGACCAAGCCGTGGGATTTCATTCGCGCGGCAGGATCGCTCGGATGGGCTTTCCCCGCATCGATTGGCGCGAAGGTTGCCATGCCCAAAAAGCCGGTGGTCTGCTTCACGGGAGACGGCGGCTTCTGGTATCACCTGCAGGAACTCGAAACCGCGGTGCGCTGCAACATTCCCGTCGTCACCGTCGTCAACAACAACAACGCGCTGAACCAGGAAACCCTGATCTTCAAGCAGGCCTACGGCGGAAACCCGTCTCCGAAAAATACCGAGATGTGGCATTTCTCCGAAGTAAACTTTGCTTCGATTGCAGAAAACATGGGCGCGCTGGGAATTCGTGTCACGAAGCCCAGCGAATTGCGCTCCGCGCTCGACCGCGCCCTTTCCAGCGGCCGCCCCGCGGTGGTCGAAGTGATCAGTGACATCGAAGCCTTAGCGCCGAACCCGTGGGAAGGGTAAGCGAATAATCAGCATTCAGGTTGAAGGCGTGAGGGGTGCAGGAATTCTGCACCCCAGTAATAATTCCTCATTACTAAAGACAAAAAGAATTGAGCCGGACCATCCGTAAACGGTAATTCTTGATGCTCCATACGCGACTTCCAAATATCCCCCCGCCGGACCTTCAGCCTTAATTACGTAATTCACTTTTGGGGGAATAATAATCTCATCAGCCCATGGCTCGAGACAAAGCGTTACAGGCTCGGAATGGAAATTAGACACTCGCAAATATTGTACGTTTTGCATTTGTTGAATAGGGTCCAAGTTACAGCTTTCCTTCCGAGTTCTTCAATGTCCAATATTGAATCTTCTTCAGTCGCCAGTGCGAGCACTATTTCGGAGAAGCCGGTTTTGTGACGCCGGCGTCCCGCCGGCGCTACAAAACCTTGCAAATCCTAAAGCGAATCGGGGGCCGCATCGGAATCGATAACCATCGCGATGGGACATGTCATTTGTTCTGGGGTTAATTATCGCGAGGCGAGATCGTGGTCCTCGAGGACACCTTGTTCGAGGCGCGTAAGCTCGTCGCAGAGCACGATTTTGTCGGAGTCGATAACGAATAGAGCGAATACGCGCAATGCGACCCGCCCGCCCGCGACCTTTTCGGCATCGGCGCGATGGATGCTAACTACGGCAGTGCCTTCAGCCACCAGACGCTCGAAAGTGATCGTAACGTATTTGAGCATGCGCTTGAGTTCACGCACGTGCGCGACGAATCCCGTAAAATCAAGCGTACGGCCATCAGTTTTTTGCACGTATTGTGGACTAAAGTAGCGGGCAATTACGCCTTCATCGAACGCATCAGACGCAAACACGTCTTGAAATGCCTGCTCGACCAGTGATTTGTTTATTTGTTCCCGTGTCGGGAACGATTCGCTTGCACGCTGTGTTGGGTCAGCGCTCATGGTGGGATCATATCACTTCAGAGCGCGCTTCCAGCGACGCCGCAACCGCTCAAATTCGGCAATCCTAATGAGGGGACATGGGTTTTGTGGCGCTGGCGTCCCGCCGGCGGTTTTCGCCGCGATGCTGAGAATCAAATCCGCCGGCGGGACGCCGGCGCCACAAAACCTGCAAACACGCTCTCCATTTCCTTCCAATTTCGGACAAGCACAGCCGAAGCGGAATGAAGTGACGGCGCTGGGGTATACTTTTCCATCGCACAAGGCAGTGTGGAAAGCAGTAAATATTTTTTGGGAGAAATATGTCGGAGAGGTACGACGTCATTGTGGTTGGGGGCGGAAACGCGGCGCTGTGCGCGGCGTTGCAGGCGCGCGGGGCGGGATGCAGCGTGCTGGTGCTCGAACGCGCTACGGAGCATATGCGCGGTGGAAACACGCGGCACACGCGCAATATTCGCTGCTCGCACGCGGAAGCTGACCAGTTTTTTTCCGGGCCATACTCCGAAGAAGAGCATTTAAAAGACCTGATCAGCGTGACCGGTGGCCCGGAAAACATGGACCTGGCGAAGATGGCGATTCGCGAATCGAGCGAGCTTCCCGCCTGGATGAGCAAGCATGGCGTTCACTGGCAGCAACCGCTGGCGGGCACTTTGCATTTGGGGCGCACCAATCGCTGGTTTCTGGGTGGCGGCAAGGCGTTGCTGAACACGTATTACATTACGGCAAAGCGCATGGGAATCGCGGTGCGCTACAACGCGCTGGTGGAAGATATTGTCATTGAGAATGACAAATTTGAAGCGGTGCAACTTAAAAATGAGAATGGCGGGGAACTGATTCGCGGGCGCGCCGTGGTTGTGGCGGCCGGAGGTTATGAAGCGAATATCGAATGGCTGAAGCGGCATTGGGGCGATGCGGCGGAAAATTTTATTATTCGCGGCTCGCCGTACAACGATGGCGTGATGCTCGCCGCGCTGATGAAAAACGGCGCAAAATCGATTGGCGATCCAAAAGGTTTTCATGCGATTGCCGTGGATGCGCGCGCGCCGAGATTTGACGGCGGGATCGTGACGCGGCTGGACGTGGTTCCCTTCGGCATCGTGGTGAACCGCGATGCGCGCCGTTTTTACGATGAGGGCGAAGATATCTGGCCCAAGCGCTATGCGATTTGGGGAACGCTGATCGCCGGACAGCCGGGACAGATTGCGTATGGCGTGGTCGACTCAAAAGCGATCAACCGGTTTCTGCCGCCAATGTTCAAACCGTTTCAGGCTGACACGCTGGAAGCGCTCGCGCCGCTGCTTGGCCTCGATTCACGCACGTTCGTGGAAACGGTTACGGCATTTAATCATGCGACAGCCGGAAACACGGATCTGCGCATGGATCGTCTTGACGGGAACAGCACGCGCGGCATCAATCCTCCGAAAAACAATTGGGCGATGCCGATTGACAGTCCGCCCTTTTATGCGTTGCCGCTGCGCCCGGGGATCACTTTCACCTATATGGGAGTTGAGATAGACGACTGCGCGCGCGTTGTCGATCAACATGGCAAGCCATTCCCGAATATTTTTGCGGCGGGAGAAATCATGTCCGGAAATATTTTAACCAAGGGCTACCTCGGCGGCTTCGGGCTGACGATAGGCTCCGTGTTCGGCAGACTTGCGGGCAGAGAGGCGGCAAATAGTGCCCGGTCTTGATATTTTTGAAGAAGCGAATCGCCAATTGGTCATCTGCAACGCGTGCCGTTATTGCGAGGGATATTGCCCCGTATTTCGCGCGATTGAAACGCGCCGCGATTTCAAGCA
>DATHNC010000107.1:0-55760 GCA_035486415.1 Saccharimonadales bacterium (SeqCode) | reverse complement strand
GCTATGAGCACACTTGCCGGACTCGGTTCGATTTCCGGCACGGTCAAGGCTCCCAAGGAATTCAAAGCGGCAAAAGTTTACGCCAAGAATGTAGACAAGAACGTTGTCTACATGGTGTTTACCGAAGGCGGGCGCTTTCAGGCCGTGGATCTTTTCCCCGGCAACTACGAAGTGAGCGTCTCGAAGAATGGTTTCACTGGAGGAGATATCCAGAAGATTACGATCGCTGCAGGCGGAAGCGCTACCGCCGACTTCACTCTGAAAGAAGGAACGTACAGGCCGAACCAGCAGATGCGCGCCGGGCTACCTAAAGGCGAGCCATTGGTTTCCTACGACGAGCTATATCCTCCGACCCATGCGCGCGAAACGATTGAGCGAACCTGCATCATGTGTCACGGTCCCGATTTCCTTCCAAACAAGCAATGGGATGAAGAGCAATGGAACGCCGCAATCGATCTGATGCAGAACCCGAATGACAATGCGGGCGCACGGCTCGTGCCGGGCACTTTTACCGCCGGCGAGCGCGAAGAACTTGTCGCGTACCTGGTAAAGAATTTTGGTCCGGACAGCAAGAAGCGCGGCTTGGCCGTTCCCGACGAGCCGATCGACGAAAAGGCGCTCGGCAAGGCGATGTTCATTGAGTATCACATCCCGCCCCTTGCGAAAGGCGATCGCGGATTCCACGACGCGCACCTGAGCCAGAATGGCGACGTTTGGTATGTGGACGCGCGCGGCTTGCAAGTCGGCAAAATGGATCCGCGCACAGCCACGTGGACGGATTATCCGGTTGCAGGGCCACAATTTCGAGGCCACGGACTGACGCAGGACGCCAGCGGCGACATGTGGATGGCGGGGCACACGGCCTTTGTGCGAGTCGACAGTAAGACCGGAGCGCTCAAATACTATCCCTACGATACGGATGCCAAGCGACCTCCGCACGGCAACACGCCGTTCGTGGATTCCAAGCAAAACATTTGGGAGTCGCTCTCCTGGGCCAACGAAATTGCCAAGTGGGACCGCACGACGGGCGAGGTTTCCCTCTACAAGACGCCGACGGACAACAGTTTCGCCTACGGCATGGTGATGGACAAGAACGACAAAGTCTGGCTCGCGGATTGGTGGCGCTGCAAGGTGACGAAATTCGATCCGGTGGACAGCCAGTGGATCGAGTATGCCCCGCTGAGCAGGCCATGCACCATGCGGCGCGTCTTCGCAGATCACAACGGCATGATCTGGTACGCGCTGGAATGGCCCGGGAAAATCGGAATGCTCGATCCGACCAGCAATAAAATTGTTGAATATGCGCTCCCCGTAAAGTGGTCCTTCCCCTACGACATTCAGCAGGATCACGACTCGAATTACTGGATTGCGGATTCAGGACAAGGGGGCGCGCTCATCAAGTTCGATCAGAAATCGAAAAATTTCACTTACTATCCCTACGTGCAAAGAACCGATATGCCGAAGATCGAAGTTTCCAATGAGAATTCGATCTGGTACACCACGCGTTCCGCCGATCCGCAGGATCAGGCGCTTGGCGTTCTGTACCCAGACAAGTCAAAAATTCAGACGCTTGCCGGCTCATACTAAAAGGTAGGGAGCATGAAATGGAAAGATTGCGACTGAACGTTTTAATCGCAGCTGCTGCCATAATCGCGATCGGATTCCCTCTCTGGGCGCATCACGGAAATGCCGCCTACGACGACAAGAACCCTATCACCATCAAGGGCAGCGTAACGGAATTTGCGTGGACCAATCCGCATGCGCAAATTTATCTGGACGTGAAAGACGACAAGGGCAACCTCGTGCACTGGAGCGTGGAAACCTATAGTCCGGGCAAGCTGGTGCGCGCCGGCTGGACGAAGGATATCGTGAAGGTCGGTGATCAAGTCTCGATCAACCTCATCCCGGCGAAGAATGGGTCGCCCGTCGGCTTCCTGCACAAGCTGATCCTTCCAAACGGGAAAGAGCTCGGACTCCAGGAACAAGACTACTGAGCCCAGCCGATTCCATTTGAAAATTCTTGCGAGCGCTGTGCGGGGAAATTCGAAATGAAATCGAAATAGAAACCTGAATTAGGGAGAAGTTTCACAATGCAGAATCGCATCGTGGCGATGAAATGGATAGCGGCGCTCGCGGCAATAATTTTTCTACCGGCGCTCGTCCATGCACAAATGCCCGGTCAGCAATCGCCCGTGGCAAAGAGCAGCGCTTCTGCTCCCGCCGATGCGCATAATCTTTCTGGCATGTGGGAATTTTTCATGGAAATTCCTGGCCAGGGAATCTACGCAACACCGAGCAAAGACGCTCCTACTATGACCGACTGGGCCAAAGCGAAATACGCGGAAGCAAAACCGGGCTACGGTCCCAAAGCGCAGGCGGGAGGAAACGATCCGATCCTGAAATGCAATCCGGCCGGGATTCCGCGCATCCTGTTTTTTCCGCAGCCTTTTGAAATTTTTCAATCACCGGAAAGAACTTTCATGTTCTTCGAGCGCGAGCATGAATGGCGCCAAATCTGGACCGACGGGCGAAGCCATGCCTCGGACCCAGCGCCTACCTGGATGGGCGACTCGATCGCCAAGTGGGAGGGCGACACTTTCATTGTGGATACCATCGCTCTTACGGAGAAAAGTTGGCTCGATTTTTACGGCGATCCGCACAGCGACGACATTCACTTGATTGAACGCTTCAAGCGCGTGGATCGCGACACCCTTACGTTGCAACTCATCGTCGAGGATCCCAAGGCGTACACGGCAACCTGGGTTGGCGATACGAAAACCTACAAGCTACTCAAGGGTAAGAAAGCTTATATGGAAGAGTTGCCTTGCATTCCGGAAGAAGAGGATGCTTTTACGAACCGGATCAGGATGCCAGCAGCGTCCCCAAAAACTCAGTAGCACAGGCTTCAGCCTGTGGTTTTTCCAATTTTCAAAAGTGAGAAATTCAAAATCCACAGGCTGAAGCCTGTGCTACTTAACTTATTTCGTTAGATACATATACCCCACCGTGTTATTTCCCGGCGAAGCGAACCACATTCTTCCCTTCGGATCGTTATTGAGTTCTCTCATTCCATTGCCGACCATCGGCGCGGGGTATTCCGTAATTTTTCCAGTGGCAGGATCGATGCGGCCGACGGTGTCCATGATCCCCGAGGCGTACCAAACCTGGTTGCTCGTATCAATGCCTATGGGATACGGAGAAGGCTGCTCGCCGGGAAGCTGATATTCCTTGAACGCGCCTGTCTCTGTATCCAGGCGCACGATCTGCCCTCGATCATACTGGGCCAACCAGCCGATTCCATTTGCGTCGACTTGAAAGCGTCGGCGCGAGCCGGGCTGCGGCGGCGGAGTCCATGTTGTGACTTTGGCCGTTCTGTAATCCACTTTGAAGATTCGACCCTGACCCGCCGCTTCGTCGAACCAAATGTTGCCAGCTCTGTCGAGATTTGCGCCGTACGTGGCGGGAGCATCTTTCAGCTCGGTGTAGATTCCAGTTTTGGGATCGAAGCGGTAGGAATACGGATTGCCGGAAATCCACAAGATACCGTTGGGGTCTTCGCGCACAGTGTTCATCGTCTTGCCCGGACCTTTGTACTTGGTTTGCTTGCCGGTCTTGACGTCCACCTTCACCAGCGTGCCGCCCTCCTCCACCACCCACGCGGAAACACCATCGTGCGTCATCTGCACCGAGCGCGTGCCAACGCGTGGCGACTGGCTCTCCCACAAATATTCCCGTAGCTCCCCCGTTCCCGGATTCAATCTGCCGGCGCCGTTCACCGTCCCAAAATACGGGCACCAGATATTGCCGTCCTTGTCCGGATTCGCGTCCCAGGTCATTCGGCCTGGCGGCATTTCGTAAAGGACATACACAATCTTCAGCGCGTCGTCACTGAACTGCTTCATCCAATCCACATAGCCGGGAAGATCGGCGGGCGATGCAGGCAGAGCGCCTGGCCCCGTGCCTAAAATCTTGCTCGCGTACGCTGCAAGTTCGTTGACGTCCTGATCGTTCTTGATCTGGCTATAGACGACACTGCCGCCGATTCTGGTGGACATCTGGTCCTTCAGGACTTCGCGCCATCCGTTTTCGTCTCGCCGCACGTTGATGAACTGCTGAAATCCGTGGCAGCTCGAACCGCAGTGAGCGAATTTATCTTTGCCAGGCCCCTCCGGAAACAGATCGATGCCCTGAATGATGGGAATTTCGTCCCAGTGCACCATCTGCTTTTGCAGCGACATGTCAAATGCCGCATTTTGATTTTCGGACAGAACGATCCCGCTCTTCGGGTCAGAGCGGTAGCCGGTTGCCCTGGCCAGCACTTGATAATCGCCGGCGGGCAGATTTTCAATCCGATATCTTCCATCGTTGCCTGAAAGCACGATGACCGTAGATCGGATCTTTGAATTTCGTGCCTGCACGAAAGCGGCGCGAAACGGAGCGCCGTCCGGCCCGGTGACTTTGCCGGTGATCGTCGCGCCGAACGCAAGCGCGGAAATAAATCCAATCGCGCAAAACAAACCCAGGATCGTAAATATTCTGAGCCGGTGCATGAGTCCCCCCTTGCAATGGACGAGAAATCTTAGACGTTGCCGAGCAGCGTTGCCGCGAGGCTATCAAAGTGACAGAGCAACTGTCTATGAAGATATTGCAATGTAAAATACCCGCGGCTTTTTGCGACTGCGCAGCTTGCGGAAAAACTCACAATCATTGTCATTCCGAGCGGAGCGAGGAATCTGCTTTTCTTCTCGACTTCCAAGAAACAGCAGATTCCTCGGGCAAATTCCGCCCTTCGGAATGACATGGCGGGAGTTTTTCCGCAACCTGTAATGCCCTCGCTGCGAATTGCCGCGCCCCGCTGTCCCGAGCCGTGAAAACGTGCTATGTTTCGCGGCAATAACACGCACAATTCACTTGATGGCGGGAGGCAACAGCGATGGCGAATCGTCCTTTTGGGATCTCCGATTCATCTGTGGATTTGGGCGCAGATTTTGGCGCAAATTTTCGCACTGCAAATAAAAAGTCTTTCGACTCCGGCTCGTCGCGCAGAAAATTTTTGAAGGCTGTGGCAATGGCCGGGGCCGCTGCAATACTTCCCGGCCGCAAAATACTTGCGCAGGCGATTACTCCCTCCGTTCGTCCCATGCTCGGCCGCGTCGACGTCCACCATCACTTGTTTCCGCCTTTTTATATCGAAGCGATGAAAGATCAGCTGGCCGCCAGCGGCTTCACGCTCCGGCAATGGTCTCCGGCGATTTCGCTGGACATCATGGACAAGCACGGGATTGCCACGGCATTCGTGTCGCCTGTGCAGCGACTGGTGATGGACTCCATGAGCGACCGCGCCGAAAAAGGACGCACCCTTGCCAGAAAGCACAATGAATACGGCGCGCAGATGGTCAGGGATTATCCCACCCGCTTCGGCCACTTCGCGGCGCTTCCTCTGCCAGACACGGAAGGAAGCCTGAAAGAAATCGCCTACGCGCTGGACGTTCTGAAAGCGGATGGCATCGCCCTGTGGACGAGTTACATGGACAAGTGGATGGGTGATCCGTCCTTCGCGCCTGTGTACGAGGAATTGAACCGCCGCAACGCCGTCGTCTTTGTGCATCCTGCGCGAGCTTCGTGCTGCCGCAATCTCTCCGGACAATCGGGCATCATCGAGTACGACATCGACACTGCACGCGCCATCGACAGCCTGTTGTGGGACGGAACTCTCGCGAAAAATCCGAATATTCGCTTCATTTTTTCGCACTCCGGCGGAGCGTTTCCAGTGCTGGCCGCGCGCATCGTCGACGATTTTCCAAAAAATCGCGCGAGCAATGCGCCGCACGGCGTCGAATACGAATTCAAAAAATTATATTTCGATACGGCCCACGCAGGACGCGCACCCGCCCTCGACGCGCTGAAAGATCTCGTGCCCGTATCGCAGATCATGTACGGCAGCGACGCGCCCATACGCGCCTACGAACTGACCGACGACTGGCTCGTTCAATACGCCGGCTTTTCGGAAGACGACTGGAGAGCCATCAATCGCGGAAACGCCGAGCGATTGTTTCCACGTTTGAAGGCTTGAAGGAACGATCGTCACTTCTAATTTGCCTGGCGCTGCATGCCTGGTGGCGTCGACGATGATTCAATCGAATAGGTCGCCCGCCAACTACTTTGTAGGGGCAACGTTTGGATCCGTTGCGGTCAAATCCCCGTTCCCTTTGAATTTCGCCGATTCCGACGGGCGGCAGAAGCTCTCCGCAAAATCCCAATCGGCCTTGAGCACGAAGTCGATGGCCATTTTCCAGGCTTCCGCATAGGCCTTCGGATCATTCAGCGTAAGGTCGAGCCGCATGTGTTCCCTGTCCATGCGGTGAAAGCGCTCCACCAGATGCAATGCGTCGCTGTGAGGATATCCGGCGCGATTGATCCAACCCCAGTCGGCAAAGCCGGTCGTATCGACAACCAAATCGTTTCCCTCCCAATGCCCCAGAGAATATCCGAGCGCGAGTGGCACGCCGCCGTTGTCCGGCATGGGGCGGTTATTCATCCAGATCGTGCGCCACGTATGGATCACTTCGTAGAACAGAAAAATTCGGTCGGGGCGGTCCTTGGTCTGATAGAGCTCGACAAGGGATGAGCCCAGGTCATAAATGCGAGGAACGCCAGGAGGCTCACAGCTGAAAGTCGGGTCCACGGTGATCACGCCGGTCGTTTTCAATTCCGCGGTGTTGGCGGCGAACTTGGCCTGCGCGTCGGGCAGCATGGTGGGAATTTTTCCGACGGTGTGCAAGCCTCCTCCCAGCCCGCCCGACCATTGGCCGGACAGATCCCGCGGGTCGAATGCATCATGTTTTCCTGCGGCGGCCGATGGCGCCACGCTCTGCGCCACTGCTACCGGAGTCATGGCAAGTGACATGGCCGCGGCCATCGCCGGGATCGCCAAATATTTAGAAATACGTTGTGGAATTTTCATCGTAAACATCCGGAGGCACGGTCCCAACATCCATACTGCGCATCGTAGCCGAAATTATTTAGGTTCCGGCGGAGTACCCGAGCCATTCTCATCGAGATTCAGTGACCGGCCGTGGAAAAGAATCTTGCATTCCGGGATGCGGATATACCCGTTCCAGCTTCCATTCTTTGCCGGATGAAAAGTGATCTCGACTTCGTCGCCCGCTTTCAACGTTTCTTTGCTCCAGCCGGCGCGCGCCATCCACAATGGATTGTACATTTCGAGCGACCCGGGAATGACCACGCCCGTTTCATCTTTCGTTTCAAATTTCAGGATGCAGTGCGGATTGCCCCACTCCAGGCTGGTGACTTTCGCTTTTGCAGTAATCAACTTCGTGAAGTCGTAGGCTGAGCTTCCGTGATGCGCGAAGCCGGGCAGCGAAACCACGTAAAATCCCGCGAATAAAAGAAGGACTATCGATAGCTTGATTTTCATGATACGTCCCCGTTGGGCCGGATGGTAGCACAGTGGAGAAGAAATCAAGAGCGATCTTCGAATTGCCCGAGTCTGCCAATCATTCAGGGCGAGTAGCCTGCCAAGCAGCGAGCGGTGGTTGCCGTGGCGCGCAAGTTGTCGGTCCTGCTGCACAAGTTGTGGGTGAGCGGAGAAGTGTATGAACCACTGCGCAACAACCGCAAAGCGGAACGCGCCGTGGCCTAGAGGTTAAAACGAAAGAGCCGAGCTCAACCGCCGAGTTCAGGTGACTGCGCCCAAGTCCTGGCCCAACTCTCATCCCAAGGGTGGGAGCCAAGGTCGATTCTCAGGTAGCAGCACCTGCTGAAATGAAGGACGCCCAACTTGCACCGAGCGAACAACTCGCTCAATAAAAGAGTGCGGATAAAAGGATGGCGACAGAGGCGGCCCGGATCAAACGAAAAAATCTCTGATAAGAAAAAGAAAAAACCATCTTGACACGATCCGGCCTTCTCATGGAAGGACTTGGGACCTGAATCGGAAAACAGCTCGGCGGCGAAATATCACTTTGGACGGGACGATTTCTGACCCAACCTGAGAATTGAAAGCGCGGTCGTCCAAGCTGCAAGAAATGAGATAACTCCTGAGATTGCAAAAATGATACCGACCCGCCAATTCTCTGACCGAGAATCGCCTAATAGCTCCAAAAACCCCACGTTCAACGAAAGCGACATAAGAAGAAGAAACGAAGCAAGTAAACAAATCGCGCCGACACCTAGCCCGGTGTATAGGGCCCTTGCCGGGACTTCAGAGGCGGGCAGTCGACGTGTCCGGGACCACATCATGGCGCCTGATCTTATCATCGCTCTTCCTGTCAATTCAAAGCTCTCGAATCACATATTCCGATAATCCGTTTATCAAGACTTGGGCTTATACTTTCGGGCGGACTTCGCCTAGTTCATCTTTGATTGCTTGCGCTTCGTGACGAAACGAGCAATCTGTGTCTGATGCATCATCCGATAGCATTGAGGAGACTGTCGTGGGAGCAACCGGAATGAATGTTTCTATCTTCATCCTTTTCCTAATTCCGTGGTCAATTCTCTGGGTCGCTTGGAAAAATGATCTTAAAGCGAGCCGACAGTCAGACTACGAGGTTTGGCGTTCATATTGCGTTAAGCTGGGACTCGTTGTCGCAACCCTCGCAACAATCGCGGCCATGAGTTTCAATTTGTCTTGGACGCACAACGGCGGAAGCCCTCACGGCATGACACCAGCGCCCGGAATGTGGATAACTCTCCGGCCAATTGCGACGTGGTTGGTCGTTGCCACCGCCCTCTTGGGGTTGTTTGGAAAAGGCAAGATGAGGCTATTGATCGTAGGATCGGCATTTTCGATTTTCTTTGTTGATTTGTTGCTGGCCATGTTGGAAATGGATTAAGGCGAGACATAGTCGAGGTCATCTTCTGGTCATGTGGGGGGTTGCAGATTCCCAGTTGGCGATAAGCCCGTTTCACAGGCATTGGCAGTGTTTTTCTGACTTAACGCTGGCGAACGAAATTTAGCTATGAAATACCTGCAGATGGGACTTCTGGTGAGTGTTGCGTCGACCCCCTTGAGACCACCCCGTTTATTGGGGGCTATTGGGGCGGTTCGCTCCAGAGGTTGATCGTCCAGAGCTTCGGCGACTACAGTGCGGGCTGGCAGGGTCCGGGTTGAATTTACCGTGATCATTCTTCAATACTTTAATCTTTCGCGAATCGATTTCTATAACTTCGTTCGACTCTATCGCAGGTCTTACGAGTACGGCAATTGTGGGGCCGTCGGCTGTAACGTGCGACTCAAGGTGGCTGTCGCCGCATGTGAAACTACCAACTCTGACAGTATATTCCCCTGGGGTAAGTAGATAGACGGTTGCCGAACCGTCTAAGCCGGTGGGAACATCAGCACCTACCAAGTTGCTCTGGTCAGGCTTTTCGTACCACAAATCGGCGAAAACAAACCGGCCCGTTGCCAGGTCTCGAACTCGGATCGCAACCTTGCCTCCGCGTGAGTTCAGCACAACGCGGACCGGCCTCGGAGGAGGAACCGAGGCAACGTCCACGACGATACGTTCATTGGTCCACGGGCCGAATTCGGAATTCAGTAAGTCGTCGCTCGGTAGCCAAAAGTCCGCCTCCTTGCTGGCAATCAGACGATAGCGGCTACAGCGGGGATCGTATGCCGGGAGCGAAAAAGTCCCGTCCGCAGCAGAGACAGTCTTGCGCGTCTCTATGCCGTCACCACCGTGATCGCAATCCTGTGTCGTTTCGACCGTCGCGCCTGCCAGAGTCGTTCCATCGGCTAATAGAATCGTTCCGGTGATTTTCGGCTTCCCCCGCGCCTGGTGCTTCGCGGGAGAGAGAAACAGCCCCAATCCCAAGAAGGCGACGAACGAAAGCGCGGAAAAAAAATGCGGTGTTTTCATGACTCCTACATCCAATATTAATTATCAATGGCACTAAGCGATGATGCCACTAACGCTCCATATCATTAGACACCGTGAAGTCCGCCAGGTGCCAACCCCTGATAAGTCCGCTTCTCGGCTTTCCGCGGGAGTTTCGGTTTCTCACCTGCGCGCACGCAGCACACAGTCCGCATAAAGCCCGCCACTCGCTCCAACATTGACGCCGAAATGAGATAAGACGGGCACTTTTTCCATCGCCATGCGCCACCCCAACAAATCATTGGTTGCCGGAAGTGGTCGGTGCTAGACTCCGCCCATCCGGAGCATATCCAACGTAACCGAGTGGTGAAGCCATGAAACGGATCGGCCGAGTGGCCTGTTCGATTGACCTGGTAGAACTGGCCTGGCAAGTCCCGGTCAGACATTCCTTTGGAAAAGGGGGATTCATCACATGAAACGTTTCCAGATTTTGTTGTGCGTTTCCGTGCTTGGCGCGGCGTCCGTCGTGGGCACGCTTGTGCTCTGGCCGCGGCAGGCTCAGGGACAAGGGATCGGGGGCAGCCCCGAGCAACAAGCCGCGCAGGCGGCCCTTGAAGCCGACTACCCTAAAATGCAGATTACCGATCAGTACCTGCATCTCAGTATCCCCGGTCAGACGATGGGCCAAACCGTGGGCGTGGCTCAAAATTCAAAGGGCCACCTATTTGTGTACTCACGCACCCAAAACCAGGGCGTTGCGCGTGGCGGCAAGGCAGCCATGCTGTTTGAGTTTGACGAGAACTACAAGTTCGTCAAAGAATGGGGCCCCAATAACTACGCCGAATCTTTCGCGCACGTCGTGCGAGTCGATAAATCGGACAACGTATGGCAGGTGGACGAGGGCTCTGGCATGATCGTCAAATACAACCCCGAGGGCCAGCACACTTTTTGGCTTGGCAGAACACCAGAGGCGATCGATTACCTTCAGTCAAATCTCGAAGTCCTGCACTTTTCTGCTCCCCCGAATCAGGCCGCGAAAAATATACATCCCACAGGCAGAGTCGGCACTTTCGATCGTGAAACCGATGTGACCTGGGATCCGGACGGCAACATCTTCGTCTCCGACGGCTACGGCAACTCGCGAATCGTCAAGATTTCGCCGGACGGCCATTGGCTGAAAGAACTGGGAACCTGGGGCCACGATCAGGATCAGTTCAGCACGCCGCACGGAATTTCCGCGGACGGCCAGAACAACATTTACGTCGCCGATCGTGGAAACCGGCGCATCCAGGTCTACGATCATGACCTCAACTATGAAAGAACCATCACCGGCGTAGGCGCGCCCTGGTCCGTGTGCGTCACCAACAGTTCGCCCCAGTACTTGTTCACTGGCGATGGCACCACCGGCAAAATCTACAAGATGGATTTGACTGGAAAAGTTCTCGGCATGGCCGTCACCGGTCAGGACCACGGCGAAGAAAACACCGGCGACCTGGTCCACTCGATCGATTGCCGCAACCCCAACACAGTTTACATAGGCTCCGCATCCATGTGGGATGTTCAAAAGGTCACGATTCACTAGCGCGAACCATTCCTCACAACGAAAAGGGGGATTGAGCCCACAGTTCGAGCCCCTTGCATTCTGATCCGCGTCTATACTTTCCACAGTTCTTCGAGTCGAAAAGTTCGAGAAACTATTTTTTCGAATTGTTTACCGAATTCTTCCCCAGTTTACTGTTTATGTAATTTTATTATTATTATTTTTAATACA
Organism: Saccharimonadales bacterium (SeqCode); assembly: GCA_035486415.1. Classification (GTDB taxonomy): domain Bacteria; phylum Acidobacteriota; class Terriglobia; order Acidiferrales; family UBA7541; genus Palsa-360. The sequence continues at coordinate 44,150 of DATHNC010000107.1, read as the reverse complement.
GCTCTTTCCCACCTATACTTCTACCGTGCCGGAAGTCATTCTTTTTGCTTTCCCTAATCGCCGATAAGTCTGTGCGGTCGGCTATAGCACAGGATCTTGGGGGTTTCTATGCGCATCTTGATAAAGGCGTTTCTGATTGGAATAATTCTTGCCACTGTATGCATGCCACTTGCAGCGCAAAGTAACCAGCCCCTGTATATCTACGTGCCAAATGGGAGCGTAGGCGGGAACGGTGGAATTTTTTCTGCTTTCAAAGCAGACCCCACAACGGGAGCACTGTCCGTAGTGCCGGGATCTCCCTTTCAAGCCGGCGGCGGTGTTGGAGGCGTTGCAGTGGACCCGGCAGGACGTTTTGTCTACGTCTCGTCAATTACGAATGACGGGTCTAAGAATTGGCTTTGGGTCTTTAGTGTGGACCAGACCACGGGGTCGCTTACTCCTCTGCTCAACTCGCCTTTTCCCGGGGGTGGAGGTGCAATTGCAATGGATCCTACGGGCAGATTCCTATATGCAGACGATATGAACCCCTCGAATAGCGGGTTTGCACTCCAAGTATATTCAATCGACCCAGTATCCGGTGTGCCGACACAGCTTTCCGGCTCCCCTTTTCCGGGGGCAACTCCCTCCATTCTTACGGTCGATCCAAGCGGGAACTTCCTCTATTTTCAGAGTCCTCAATCCAATCAATACATGACCACCGAATCGATCGATTTTGAGACCGGCGTTCCCACAATTGTGGACTATACCGTGATCATCACGTCAGGGGACCCGGGCACACCCTGGGTCGCCGTAGATCCACTGGATCGATTCATCGCGACAAACGGAACTCAAATATTTCGGATGAATCCCATTTACGGATACCCTACTAATCCAGCACTCCCGGCTGCCGCTTCCGGAACCTCCGTGTTCGATCCTTCAGGCAGGTTCTTGTAAGCGGAAGTGGACTCTTGCCCCAATCCCAGCGTGATGAATTGCGGTCCGGCGGCCTACCAGGTTGATCCCACTACCGGAGCCCTCACTCCAATTGCCGGGTCGAATTTTGGAGGGTTAGGTTATTCGGTGATGAACGTTGATCCGACGGATCGCTTTGTCTATGCCATCGGTGGTAATCCTGGCGGGCAGGGGGCGGCAATCTTTGGGTTTTCATTGGACCAAACGACGGGTGCACTGACTCCTATTGCAGGTTCTACGCTGCCTATGACTTACAGCAACATCACTTCTTCACCGATCGCGATTTCATTCGCACCGACTGGTATCTCCAATCCAGTGCCCTCTATCACTTCTTTTTCCCCCGCTTCTGCCACTGCGGGCGGTGCGGCCATGACCCTGACAGTGAACGGATCGAATTTCGTACCCGGTGCAAAGGTCTACTTTAGTGGACGGGGCAGAGTGACGACCTACGTCAATTCCACGCAAATAACAGCCAATATTCTTCCATCTGATATCGCCAACGGTGGAACCGGCGTGGTGTTTGTTTTTAATCCTCTTCCAGGGGGAGGTGTGTCGGGTTCGTCTGAGTTTCCTGTAATCGATCCAATACCTAACTTAACCAGTATCAGCACCACCAGCGTCTTGGCTGGTGGAGCTGTGTTCACGCTGACGTTAAGCGGCACGGATTTTCAACCGACTTCCGTCGTGACGCTAAACGGCACTCCACAGACGACAACCTTTCTAGACGATTACGAACTGCAAATTGCGATTAGTCCTGCCGAAATCGCCATTCCCGGCACAATTTCTGTTGGCGTCACAACGCCACAAATTAACGGGATTGGAGGGGGGAATTCTGCAACACTGCCCTTGACCGTTACGCCCGTGAATCTCCCACCTCCAGTAATTTCCCAAATTGCTCCAGGCAGCGCTACGGCTGGCGGACCGACGTTTTCGATGTTGATTACGGGCATTGGTTTTGCCTCCAGTTCCGTTGTAACTTTTGGATCGGCAACTGTGCCCGTGACCAATTTTGTTTCCTCATCCAATGGTTCGACTCTAACCGTCAGCATTCCCGCAAACGCCATTACCGTTCCGGGGACTGAGCCCGTAGTCGTGAGTACAGCCGCGGGGATTTCGTCGGCGGTTACTTTCTATATCGAAAATCCGCCGCCAACAGCTGGCGGAGTCGTCCCCCCAGTCTTGCCTGCCGGAAGCGCAGCCTTGACATTGAATGTGACGGGGACAAACTTCGTTACAGGTTCGACCGTCCTGGTAAACGGAACTTCACGGGTGACTACCTTTGTCAGCTCGACGCTTTTACACGCGACGCTGCTGGCTAGTGATATTTCCCATGGCGGAACGCTAACCATTACGGTCAGCAGTCCGGGGCCTGGAGGTGGATTAAGCGGCGCCATCACCTTGGCGATTGCGGATTATACGGTGAGCGCCGTGAACCCGACAGCTACCATTTCCTCCGGACAGGTCGCGAATTACACCCTCAACATCGCGCCTTCCAATGGCGCGTTTATCAATCCTGTGAACTTTACGGTGACGGGTTTACCGGCTGGGGCTTCTGCTTCCTTCTCTTCCCCAACAGTGACTCCCGGTGCGAATCCAACAAGCGTAAATCTCTCGATTTCCACCACGGCGCGGTCATTCGCACCGACGGGAGGAATACGGCATTGGACATTGCGCGCCACGCCGCTGATGTATTTTTCGGGGCTCGCGTTCGCTTTTTGGGCAATTGTCCTATGTGCTTCGAAGAATCGTTCGCTGAGGCTCGCTCCGCAATTCGTGCTGGCATTGTTGTTGGTGACGGCTGCTTGCTTAGTGGCTTGCAGTGGTAACTCAGGCGGCGCTTCTTCACAACAGGGTGGTTCCTTGTCAGGAACTCCTGCGGGAACATATTCGGTGGTCGTAACCGCAACTTCGGGAGCCGACGTCCACACCATGCCGGTCACATTGATTGTGCAATAGACGAAACGATTCAATCTGTGTGGTTTCTACTTAATTAAAGAGCGTTCCAAAGAAACAGAAGGAAAGCCCCGGTCTTCAAAATGCGAGGGACAAGGCAATTGGAAGCGCGGGAATCATAGGCGGGCGGCACGTTTATATGCTTAGCCGCCAGGATTGCATCCTTCCCTACGCAACGGTAATGAAATACTCGGTCCACTCCACAATCTTGCCATCTTTGAAAACGTATACGGCCACTACGTGTGAGGTGCGCGTCTTTTCCGGCGTGATGAAGTGATTCAACTTTTCCATCACGACAACCGGGCCTTTCGCGAAGCTGTCGAGCAGAACCTGGTGAACTCTCTGCCCGTTGGCAGTGACGCGCTTGATGGCCGCGGCAACCGCATCGAGTCCATACTCGGGCGCCGTACCGGTCGGCCTTAACCGGAATGCGCAGTCCACGGAAAAATAGGGAACAAGCTTCGTGAGGTCGGGAGGATCAGATGCGGCTACGGTGTCAAATGCGGCTGCCCAATCACGCACCTTTTTGATGTTCGCCCTCTCTTCATCCGTTGTTTTCGCAATGGCTGGGCGCGCAGGCAACGCCGCCAGGATCAATGCACCGCAAGTTCCCGATGCGAAAAATGAACGGCGATCCAATTTGCTCATAGTGTGTCCTCCAATGATTATCTTGCGCGACTTTCGCCAGTCCGGGCCGAAATCATTGTGAAAGCAAGCGGATTATAGTCCTCAGCTGCGTGATGGGAAAGACGTGCGGACCAGTTCTTCCAAGGGCAAGTCGTCCGTCTATTTAGGACTGTGGAGATTCTCCAGGCGTACGCCAAATGACGGAGCCGTGTTGCCCAACCCACCTGGCACGTCTTATCCGAATGTGGCACGCCCATAAGACAGATTAAGACAGATAATAGTAAGGATGTTTTCCACAGGTGGGCTGTTCATGCTTGACACGAACCGTGCTAATGAACCATCATCGTGCCTGTTTCACCTCGCTGTTACCCACCCACAGTAAACCACAGGAGGCCACTATGTATGCAGGTATGATTCAACTCGCAGCTAAACAAGGACGAGGTAAGGAATTAAACACACTGATGATGGAGCGAACTCTGCCCGCTCTAAGACAGCAGCCAGGTTTCGTTCAGGCGATTGCGTTGACTCCCGAAAACGAACAGGACCAAGTTGTTGGCATCAGCATTTGGAACAGCAAAGCGGATTTCGACAGATTCACACAAGGTCCGAATCAGCAACTGCTGGAGTTCTACAAGCCCTTGTTGCAGGCAGCGCCAACGTTCCGTTCGTTCAATGTGGAAAACATTACGACCGAAGTTGCTTCCGCTCGTGCTGCTTCCCGATAACATCTAACAGATAGCGCCACTGTGAAAATCCAGCCCTCACCCCCACCACGATTCTCAATAGGCATCTCCCAAGTCTTGATATGCCGTCTCATCGTCAATTGGCTTCGCCGGATTCCCACATGACGATAAGGCCATTTCTCAGGCGGTGAATGCTTCAGAAGAGTTCCTCGGCTAGCGCGACGATGATGCCCGCAGGACCTCGAATGTAGCAGAGCCTGTATTTGTCCTCGTACTGGGCTACCTCGCCGACGAGTTCGGCACCGTCCGCACGCAGTCGAGCGACAGTGTCGTCGAGGTTTTCCACTGCAAACATGACGCTGCGGAGGCCTAGCGTGTTCGGCGGGGCGATCGCCGGTTCAATCTTGACCAGTTTTGGATTGTGAAACTTTGTCAGCTCAAGCCGCCCGTGCCCATCCGGAGTCCGCATCATAACGATATGGACTTGGACACCTTCGAGCCCGTTAATGCGGTCCACCCATGGGCCCTCGATAGGCGCCTCGCCTTCGAGTGTCATCCCGAGTGCGGTGAAAAAAGCAATAGCTGCTGCAAGGTCATCGACGACGACGCTGATGTGGTCCAATCTCTTGATCGTCATGTCTCGAGTATAGTAAAGGCCGTGCGCGGTGGTCCAGGCCGACAAGCAAACTTCGGAATATGGAAGCTGCGAAATTCCCAGTTTCCGAGAACGCCGTTTCACAGGACTTGGCAGCTTTTACGGGTGCAAATGCAGAAGAACCACCACGACGACCTCATTTCAGTTTATGACAATCGCTGTAAGAAGGTGCTGGAGGAGACTTCACTCGCATTTTCTCCAACGCATATCGAATAACGCGAGCGGATGTCAGAGTTCCTTCGAGGCAATCGGCAGTAGGCAATAGCGAAAGCAATTTGGGAGCTGATGCCTTAGCTTTAAGATTTCCTAGGGCAGCAGCCGCATCGAGACGGATAGCGTCGTCAGGATCATCCAAAAGACCTATAAGATCACTCACGGTAGCATCGGTCACAGACCCAGGACGGGCTTTGACTGTCAAAGTGACCAGTCGGCTCGCTGCATCAAACCGCGCTCTTGATGATTTCTCCGAACGCACTTCTGCGATGATTGACCGCAAATTCGAGTCGAGTTGCTGATTAATTCTCGGATGTGCTTGCAAAGTTGTCGAGAACAACAGCACCATGAAAACAAGACAATGAGTTTTACAGTTGAATTTTGCCATTATGCGGCCCCATTACTCCTAAGAGGCGAACAGAACAAGTACGCCGACAATGATAGTTGCCATTTGTCAGGCCATTATCATGTATGCGGCCTAGGACCAGCGCAGGGAATCGTATACGAGAAGGCCCACGATCGCAGCCTGATTGCCAAGTCCTGGTAAGTCCGCTTCTCGGAATGTGGCGATTGCAATCGAAGCCTTCATTTGTCAATTGTTTACCGCAGACCATGAACTAAGGCTTGGACGCCCCAATATACGGTTACCAAACCCAATGGTATGTACGTAATCCGGGCGGTCCGTACCGACATTGGTTTTCTCCACCAATGATTGAAGTCATTGGGGTATAGCGGTTCACGAGTTAACCCATAGCGGATGAGAACAAAAAGTCCAATGCCAATTAGGATTAATCCTGAAAATATTGATTCGTGGCGAGTTGAGCCTTCGGTGAGAAGAGCAATGAATTGTAAAGTTGTCATTCTAAACCAAGGACCAACAGCCTAATTCTTAGGCTCACTGATTACATCGTAGTACCGGTCGAACTGAGAACCAAGTAATATTCAGTCACCGCTAGGATTGGGCCTGATAAGTCCGCTTACCGGAAACTGGCTTTTATTCTCATAATTCTGGGCTGTGTTCAGTGATCTATCGCCTCATGTCGAAACTTGTCGCCAGCCCAAAAATAGACATCCGTTTCATATTCCGATTCACCCGCATCCACGAACAAAATGCCATCAGGTGTACTGACCCGTAGTTTTTTCACCCATTCAGTGCTGAAGACTTTGGCAATTTGGATTCCGTGAACGAAGAAATTGGAAGCCCCTATTTTGTCAGATTGATCGACCGCCTTGAAACTCTGATGTGATTCACTCCCATCGGGTGTGAGTACCAAGAACCGATAGCCTGTGTCGGGCTTATTTGCAGGGACTAGTAGAACGGCGTACGACTTCTGATTCATCTTCTCGAATTGTCCAACCGCAATGCCGGGACAACCCACGGGCTGCTCAGATTGCCAACGCTCTTTCGCACTTGCGCTAAGACTTGAGACATCCTGAAGCTGCCAAGAAGAATAGTTCGCGTGGATATACTTTTGCATCTCGCTTGGCAGCACGGACATCGTGCAGACTGGGGATTCATCCCCGGCGACAACTGGGCTTATCGGAACAGCGCCGAGAAATACCGCGACCGTCAGACCCACAGCTAAAACTTTTAAGGAATTTCGCACGAAGCTCCGCCCAAGCGTCAATACCATCAACTCAATCTTAATCGCATTGAAATTCGGATCTGAATTTATTCGATAGATTGATGTTGGGTCAGTAACACTGCCGACCGTTCTGTCAATTGTGAAGCCAACTCCTGAGAAGTCCGCTTCTCGGAATGTGGCTTTGGGCTTCATCTGACTGGGCGCGGCGAGCTGAGATAGGCCCACCGCTCGACAAACTTCCGGTGCGCAATACGCCAAATGACAATGCCTGACAATTCGTACTTCACGCTAGATGCCGCTTCCGTGCCTGTCCAGTGATTGTGTACCACTACCCTGTCGTCCTCGGCAATCATGTCGAGAATTTCAACGTGAAGGTCGGGAAATTTCTTGAACGACCCCGCCACATACTGCTTGGTACCGGCACGCCCCGGAGGACAGCCGGGAGGAAGGTCCGTACCATGCTCAACAAAATCGGGCGCGAAATTAACGTCTGCAATATCGAGGTTTTTGCGATTGATAAATTCCTCGAAGTGGTCTCTCACGAAACGCTTCATTTCTGTGTGAGTCATCTGCGTCTTAGGATTGAGGGTTTCCCCCGCTTCTGGCGTCCTCAACAATAGTTTTTCTCCCCTTAGTCTGCGATGAATAAAGCGGAGGTTTTATTCTCGTCCCTCCACATACGCGAATCTATCGCCCGGCCCGTTAAAGGCAAATTGTAGCGGCAAGGGTGGGATCCACGATAAACCCACCCGTCAATTGCTGACATATCTGGGTGCTTTTGGCCAGCGCCGGTATATTTTATTGCTTATCGTAGACCAGTACGTTGTTGATAGACTGACCTTTCGCATTCTTACCCTTGGACGTTATCGTCATGACTTTGCCATCTTTTGAGACCTCTATTGTGACTGTGGAGACCACCTTACCTTCTTTCTTTCCCGTGGAATCGATATGGTTCGCATCGATAAGTTTGACATTGAGGGTATCAGCCCCACTGGGGTCCCCCGTAGTGGGATAATCTTTTCCGTCATATTTGACAGTGAAGGCTTCGGGGTGAGTGCTGCCATCTGCATCGACTCGCTCCCCGCTGAATTTGTAGCCATCACCAGTCGGTTCGTAGGTTCGTGTTTCGCTTTTGATTGGGGGGCCGGGGGCAAACTTTGATTTTGCAACGTTCAGTTTCCAAGTTCCCATATGTGCGTCAGTTTGAGCAAACAGCAATCCCGCGCCAGCTAAAACCAAAATAACAACGCTGAAAATCGTGAAAAATTTCTTCATCAAAGTCTCTCCTTAAATTTTCGTGATAGTTGCTTTAGGCCGTGGAACTACGGGGCCGAAGGTATGACGGGGAAGGTATGCCGACCTGCCACAAGTGTCAAGTTCAAAAGAAGTCCGCTGTCTCTAGCTGATGTCCTGTACGGACTTGGCTCGGCACCAACGAGACAGCCATCCGCAACTCCAAGTCCTGGTAAGTCCGCTTCTCGGAATATGGGTTTTGCGAGGTTTCCTGTTACCAAGTAGATGATTTCTCAGGACACGAGAATTCTCTGGACGGGCGGCCCGGGGTTTGAATTAGAACTTGGGGCGCCCCGTCCTTGAAGTTTTTCAAGGGCGGGGTTCTTGCTTAATTAAAGAGCGGTTGAAAAAAAACAGTAGATAAGCCCCGCCTTTCAAAATGCGAAGGATGGGGGACGCCAAATTCCACTTCAAAAACCATTCGATCTGTCCGAATCATCAATAGTCACATCAACGAAAATCTATTTTGCATTTAAATTTTTCAGCGTTCCCGTAACTGACCACGACACTCTCAACCCCGGAGTGCCCCCGCCGATGCGAAATGTATTTCCATTCAGCTCGGACGCAATGTACAGAGGCGCGTACGCGCCCAGAGGAGTGAGCTGATAGCGAATGTCGCGATTCAAACTACTAAAGGCGTTTGGCAGTACGATCTCAGCCCGTCCACGCGCATCCAGCACAGCGATTCCGTCGTAGACGCTCGTCGAACTTGAGGCATCGACCATGGGAATTGCGACGCCTGTATTCCCCTGAGCCGTTGCAGGAGCAGGTGCAGGCAACGGAGGTTTCGTGGTGACTGAACCCGTAACTTCCAGGTCAGTGACCGAAAGCCGCCCGATGGTTAATTGCTGCACCGGGTTAAAAACCGAGAGATTCGACACAGCAAGATTTGACAGTTGTGATTCAGCATCCGCTGCGATGGATGACGAGAACCGGGTCTGATACGGAGGCGTCCCATTGCCAATAAAATAAAGCGCGAGTTCAGTATCCGTCACCGTCTGCCCCAACACTTCGTCCACCAGGAGTGTCGGTGTCGTGCTCTTAACCAGGCCTGACAACAAAATATTCTGCCCACGATAAATGTGGACCAGGTTCGTGGAGTTCGGTCCCCCACCATAAACGTTTTGCAAAATGGCGCCATTCGCCGGAACCGAAACCCCCAAGCCAATCCCATTCTCCGCGCCCTCGATATGGATGTCCGTCAAAGTTCCTGAATTGTCCATCTGTATCCCAACGGTCGGGTGGACAGAATACGCATTGAAATTGCAAGTAGCGCCATGAATTCCGCGGAATGCCGGAACATTCACCACCTTGGCGCAAAGACTGTTCGCGCTCACGTTGGAATTCACGCCGCCGGAAAGTTCCAGGTCCTCATACGGACCGCTGTTTTGCGCCCCTGAGCTTTCCACATCCAGCCCGATTGCAGCAATGTTCTCCACAAGCACGTGCCGCAACCCGCTTTGCTCTTCCGATTTGTCGTTATAGATGCCGATTACGCCGGGCAAATTATTGCAGTCGATGGTCAAGTTCTCAACGCGCACGCCGAAGGACGGAGCCGTATTGCCCAACTCAATAATCCTGGAATTTGGCGGAAAGGAATTGCTGGCCGAAATCACCGTGCCGCTATAATCGCCGTCCCCGCGCCCCGATCCCTCCATTTGGCTCTTCGTGGGAATGATGATCGGAGCGTTCGTCACCCACGTTCCTCGGCTCATGGTTACTCGAATCGATTTTGTTCCCACGGCGGCAAATGGATTTGCGGTAAAAGTTTCAGGGTACGTGTCAACAATCCAGCACGTTTGTGGGCAAGCCTCAACGGCCGCGGCCAATTGGGAATATTGAACACCGTCTACAGCGAGCATCGAGTTCTGCGTAATACGTTGGTAAGGCGATGGAAAGCGGGCCGCAGGCACCGATCCTTGCGCTCCAGTCACACTCTGTGACCATGCCGCGCAACTGAACAAACTCACACATAGACCAAGGAAGAGGGCTGGGCGCCGCACTTATATTCCTTTCGTTTACACTTCGGTATTCAATTCTATACAGACAGCGACTTCTCGGCGGAGGGGTTACCGACCGATGAATCTTGAGGTAATTCTGATAAACTATGCAATGCTAAATTCCGAATCGCAAATCCATAACGAAGCCGATTAATTTTTAAGTTTAAGGATTGTCCAGTTTCGTGACTATTCACAAATTACCATAGCCACCGACACGGTCAAGTATCATTTGCGTTCCAAAATGAAGGAATAAGTACTAGGAGATATGGGATGGCGTTCGTTTTCGAGCAACCATGCCTCGGCTGCACCGATGCATTGAAACTATCGCCAAGTCTGGTTCCCAATCGACGTCGGTAAAGTCTGGCGTCCTTCTCCTGGCTCCTGGTCTTCTGCTCATCTATTCGCCGTGCCCAGGATGAGTTAAGGAACCCTAGCCTTAGGGCTTCCTCGCGTTGGAGTAGTCGCAGGAAATGAGGAATTGGAGTTTGGGAACCCTGAGATTGTAATTGACTACGGCGCGCTGACTCCTGCCACCTCTGGACTGCGCATCCCCAGTTGATTCAAAAACCGGGCCGATCATTTCAATCCCCAAAGCAATGTCATCCGCCTGAATTAGGATTGCACACCCTGCATTTCTTGAATTTTAAAGACATTTGAATTTTACAAACATTCAACCATCCGTCCGGCAGCGTACAAATCGTATGGAACTGCCAAATCAATGAAAATTAATATAATTACGATCCAATTTTTACTTCCGATCGCCATGCGGCTCGCCCGCCTGGGCACAAGAATCCCGACGTCTACAGGGTTGATAAGCAACCAAAATCCAGACTCTACACCTAACGCTGTATTGCCGCTGCCCACCTTTCCGTGTACGGTTACGTACGTTACCACCTTCGAAGTCACCTCCTTTCTTGGGGACGTGGGCGGCATGTCGGTGGGAGACCTGTTCCATGCCGAACTCCGTCCTGATCGTCGACGACAGCGAAATCATCCGCAGAGTCATGCGTGATTTCTTCGAAGCTCTTACCGACTGGACGATTACCGGTGAGGCGGGCGACGGAACCGAAGCGATCCAAAAAGCCCTCGAACTACAGCCCGACCTGATCCTCATGGATTTTTCCATGCCCAACATGAACGGAATAGAAGCTGCTTCCGTACTCAAGAGCACTGTCCCCTCAACTCACATTGTTGTATTCACTATGTTCGATGATGCCCTTGGTTCCAGGCTAAGTTCCGCAGCGGGGGTGGACCTCGTAATTCCGAAGGCGGACGGCTTGGGCGGCCTGGTGAAAGCTGTGCACAATTTGCTGGGAATCACCGGAAAATTCACCGGCCAAAGACATACCGGCGGTGAGAACTAGAAAGCTTGCCTGGAATCAACTGCGCCGCCTGGCCGGCCCGGTCGCGACATTTTTTAGTTCATGTAATTCCCTGCTGATCTCCCTCAACAATTAAAAACGAGCATCGACGTCTTATTGCAATGGCGTCCGCTTCGGAATATTTCTTGCAGCGAAAACCCGGGAAATGCTTGCGACCGTGGCTGAAATGAAATGAAATGAAATGAAATGAATAAAAATGGTATTTCCGCATTTAGACTTGCCAGAGCCGCATGGAATCTGCCATCGTAAATTCATGGGAGGCAATCACATGGCCAGCAAAAGCAAACTTAAGGATGCAGCGGTGAAGATCGGGTCAGTCGTTGGCAAAGTGGATGGAACCGCGCACAGAGCCGCCAGAAAAACATCTGAAGCGATCAAAGTTGCCCACCGCGAACTCCAAGATGTGACAAAACAAGTGGAAGCGCTCAAGAAACAATTGGCCAAAAGCTCCAAACGTTTGCAGGACGCACTAAGATAACCACGCCCCAATTTGGCGTCACTTTGCCGGATGGAGTAAACTGGCCATTCCAGGAGGAATGCCATGTCCATCCGTCCCGTAAAACGTCTCGTCAAATCCAAACCCACGCTCGAAGGCGCAGGAGTGCATTTGCGCCGTGCGTTCGGTTTTGGCAGTACATCGGAATACGATCCATTTCTTCTTCTGGACGATTTTCGTAATGACGTTCCCGAAGACTACCTCGCCGGTTTTCCATGGCATCCACACCGCGGAATCGAAACCATCACCTACGTGCTCGCAGGAACTGTCGACCATGGCGACAGCCTCGGCAATCACGGCTCGATCGCTCCGGGCGACGTGCAATGGATGACGGCGGGCAGCGGAATCATTCACCAGGAAATGCCAAAGGGCGATCAGTCCGGGCGCATGCATGGCTTCCAACTTTGGGCCAATCTTCCCAGCACGCTGAAAATGACCGCGCCGCGTTATCAGGGCGTGGAATCGAAAGACATTCCCAACATTACGGATGACGATGGGACGCACGTCCGCCTGGTTTGCGGAACATTCTGGGGGAAGTCCGGCCCCGTCGACGGCGTCGCCGCCGATCCCATATATCTCGACGTCTCCGTGCCGCCCGGCCACCGAAAAACTTTGCCCGTGGAAACCACTCGCCACGCCTTCGCCTACGTATTTGCAGGCTCCGGAAAATTCTGCAACGCTTCAGAACCCCTGGCCGTGCCAACGGAATCCGTCGGCTGGGCGGATGTAACTCCCCCAACGGCCGCCGATAATCGCTCCCTCGTGCTCTTCGATCAGGGCGATGAAGTCGCCGTGCAAGCGGGCGAAGAAGGCGTGCGCTTCCTGCTGGTTTCGGGAAAGCCGCTCGAAGAACCGGTCGCCTGGTACGGACCCATCGTGATGAACACACAATCGCAGCTGCAAAAAGCGTTTCAGGAATTGCAGGAAGGCACGTTCCTGAAAAAGTAGTGTGCAGTTCGGAATCTGCGGAAAACTTGCGGCCCTTTGTCATTCCGAGCGAAGCGAGCAATCTCTCTTTCTTTTTTTTCTCCCTCGCGGATAAATCGAAGAGAGATTCCTGCTTCGCTCGGAATGACGGAATAAACTTCTTTTCTTTCTGTTAGAGTTGCGCGGAAGGTGACAAATTCAAAAGCAGACAGGCTGAAACCTATCCTACTAAAACCATGAGCGAAGAGCGCGGGGCGTGGGCGGATTGGGCGGCTGCACTATTTTTATTTCTGGGCACTTCGACTGTTGTCATCTGGCAAAATTCGCGACTCACCGTTCTCTGGGACCTCAGCTACATTCTTGAAAATTCTCACCGCATTTCTTTAGGACAACTTCCATATCGCGACTTCCCTTTCCCCTACGCGCCCGGAACTTTTCTAATTCAAGCGCTGCTGATCAAGCTCACGGGCCGCGTGTTTTTTCATCACGTTTTGTACTGCGCGGTAGTGGGCGGGCTGGCAACAGTTGTCACGTGGCGGATTCTGATCCACGTATTGCGCAGGGCCACACCGAGGTTTCGCCTCCTTGCGTTTCTGCTTGCTCTGCCGTTAATGGTTTTGGGAATTTACTCTGTTTTTCCGCATCCTTTTTACGATCCGGATTGCACTTTCATCATTTTGTTGTGCGTGCTCCTTTTAATAAATCTGGAAAGAAAAAACTTTCCGCCCCTGCAAACGTTTCTCGCGGGAATAATTTTTATCCTGCCGATTTTTGTGAAACAGAATACCGGCCTCGCCTTCGTGGCGGGCGTAAAGTGGGCCACCGTCATTTTCATTGTTTACGCCGTGTGGCGACGGCAACGCGTGGCCGGCTACGTATGGCTGCTCGGGGGAATGACTGCGGGTTTCGGCGCCGCGTTTCTTTTACTTCACTTCACAGTGGGCCTCGCAAATTACTGGCACTGGACCATTCAGTTCGCTGCTTCGCGAAGATTGCCCGGCATCGCCGAGATGTTCACTCCATATGAAAATCCGCTGCTGCTTCTATGGATTGCAGCGTTTGCTATGGGTGCATGGTTGTTCTGGTTCGGCAATCGTCGCGGCAATCGAATGCTTTCCTGGCTGTCCGTCGCGCTCATGGCCTCTCCGTTCGCCTGGACGATTATTTATTTAATTGTGGATGACGATCCCGCCGAGCGCGCCGAACGCCTGCTCGCCCTGTGGCCCGTGGTCATGATCGCTTCCCTTTTTGTCGCACTTTGGAATTTGAAAAACGGTCCGACGGTGGCGCGGCTTTTGCCATTCATTTTAATTGCAGCTGTGCAGGGCGCATTTCTATCGCAGCAACTCTGGGGTTCTACCTATGCTATCTGGCCTCTCCTGGTGATTTTGCTGGCAGCGGTTCTGGCGGAATTGTTCAAGCCGGGAAATGAAAACACATTGAAGGAAATCGAATCGCTCGCCGCGATTGCTGCCTTCTCGATGATGATTTCGGGCGCATTTTATGTCGCGAGCCATGAGCGCCTGGATTACGTCGACCTTTCAACCGGCGAACTAGCCCATTCGACTTTGCCCGCGCTCAAAGGCCTTTCGATACGCGGTTCCTGGCTCCCGCAATTCGAGGAGCTAGTCCGCTTCACGGATCGCGAAATCCCCGCGAACCAAGGGCTGCTCATGATTCCGGGCGAAGATCTTTTCTACTACACCACCGGCAGAAGGCCGCAATTCCCTGTGCTGATGTTCGATCACACGGTGAATCCGTACAGTCCAGAAGAAATTTTGGAAATCAGCCGCCAACGGAATATCTGTTGGCTGGTTCTTAAAAAGAATCTTCAACTGAAAGCCGATCCCGTGGAAAACAAGAACCACTTGCTCGATCTGTTGCGCGTTGATTTCACGCCGTTTCAAAGTCTGGCCAACTATGAAATCTACCGCAGGAGTTCGGGCGGCGCCTGCGCGGCTTCTACGCCATAAATTCAAAGACCTTTAACACAGAGTACTCAGAGAAAAGAGGAGAAAGGCGAAGCGCGCGCCTCGCACTCTCCGTTTTTCTCAAAAGATTTTCTCTGTGTCCTCTATGTTAAAGCCTTGGCGCAAAGTTAGGACGCGGATTCCCACGTCTTGGGCGAGAACCCGAAATTCATAATCTTCGCCTTGTATTCGCCTACGCATCGGTGGTATGCTCTCGCCCGCCCCCCGAACGCTAAAATTTTAGGAGATGACCTATGTCTATCGCTCAAATGCTGTTACCCGAATTCGATCAGGAAATGGCTAACACCCGTAAAATGCTGGAACGTGTCCCCGACGGGAATTTTTCGTACAAGCCGCACGAAAAATCCATGAGTATGGGACGACTGGCCGCTCACACTTCCGAGATGCCATCGTATGCAACAGCAACGATGAGCACAGAGAGACTCGATTTTGGCGGCGACGAAAAACCCTTTTCGCCCACGACTCGAAAAGAAATTCTCGATTCTTTTGACAAACACGTCGCGGAAGCGCGTGCCTTGATCTCCAAAGCTTCAGACGAAGACTTGATGAAGATCTGGACGCTGACCTATAAAGGGCAGCAAATCTTTTCCATGCCACGCGCTGCCGTGCTGCGCACCATGGTTTTGAGCCATCTCATCCACCACCGCGCCCAGCTCGGCGTTTACCTGCGCATGAATAACGTCGAAGTCCCCGGCATGTATGGCCCGTCGGCCGACGAAATGAACATGTTCGACACCAAAAGCGCATAACCAGTTTTTGCAAGCGAGCACAAGCGAAAAGCGGCCCTGTCCGTCCCGAAGAACTCATCTGACCAAGAACGTTCTAAGTGATCGGGACGGACAGTCAGCTAAAAATCCGGGTCCCGTTTTTCGTAGAGGCCGTCCGCTTTTTGGATGGGCGAGTTTTCTAATTGTGTATCTCGATCATGAGTTCTACCTTTGCCAGCCCCAATGTTGCCGCCCCTTGCTGGATTCGGTATAGTTAGAAAAGCCAACTAAATTCTTAGATCAACGCGTAGGAGTTGCGAATCAGCCATGCCCGCCGAACCCATTCCGTTTGCCACCGTGGAAGAAGCCCTCGAGGAAATCCGCCAGGGCCGGCAAATCGTTTTGGTTGACGACGAGGACCGCGAAAATGAGGGCGACCTCACCATGGCGGCGGAAAAGATCACCCCCGACGCCGTCAACTTCATGGCCAAGCACGGGCGCGGCCTTGTCTGCCTGGCATTGACGGAAGACCGCTGCGACGAACTCGCTCTCCCGCTGATGTCCCCGGTCAACACATCCAACTACGGCACGGCGTTTACCGAATCGATTGACGCGCGGCGCGGCACAACCACAGGCATCAGCGCCGCCGATCGAGCCATTACGATTCTAGCGGCCATCGACCCTGCCTCACGCCCGACGGATCTCGCTCGGCCCGGACACATTTTCCCTTTGCGTGCGCGAAATGGCGGCGTACTGGTGCGCGCGGGGCAAACGGAGGCCTCCGTGGATCTGGCGCGCATCGCCGGGATGACTCCCGCGGGAGTGATCTGCGAAATCATGAACGATGATGGCACGATGGCGCGCCTGCCGCAGCTTGCCGAATTTTGCCGCGAGCATGGCCTGAAGCTGCTAACCGTCGCCGAGTTGATTCGCTACCGGATGCGCAACGAGCGCTATGTCCGGCGTGTAGCTGAAGCCGCATTGCCCACCCGCTATGGCGATTTCCGCATGATTGTCTACGCCTCGGACGTGGATCGCGAGCAGCACATCGCGCTTGTGCGCGGAGATTTAACCGGTGGTCCGCCGCTCGTGCGCGTGCACTCGCATTGCCTTACAGGCGATGTTTTTGCCTCCACCGAATGCGATTGCCATGACCTGATCGAAAATTCGCTCGAAGCGATTGTGGGAGAAAATCGCGGCGTGTTCGTCTACCTGCACCATACGGGAAGAGGCTTTGGAATCGAAGCAGCCGCGCCGGTAGCAGGCGCCCTTCCGCGAGTGAAGTACCACTCGCGAGGACAACTGGATATGGACCTCGCTCGGCAGCGCATGCTGCAACATGAAAGCGGCATCGGCGCTCAAATCCTGATTGATTTGGGATTGAAGAACCTGCGAGTCCTGACCAACCACCCGAAAAAAGTAGTCGCCCTGGAAGGTTACGGTCTTACGATCACAGACCAAGTCCCGCTGCGAACCGCCGCGTCCAAGAAACCTACGCATCAAGCGCTTTAGGTGGCGCGGGCTTCAGCCTGCGGAATTTTGACCTTGCAAGGACAAAACCCCGCAGGCTGAAGCCCGCGCCACAAAAAACTCAACCTTCAACAAAACTGTCATTCCGAGCGCAGCGAGGAATCTCTTTTCGATTTACCTTTGAGATAAAAGAAACAAGGAGAGATTCCTCGCTCCGCTCGGAATGACAGATTCATTTATTGTTAGTTGTGCTGCAGCCTGCGCAGGGACTACTACTTTTAGCAGGCGGAACAGTTTTCTTGGCAGGCGGAGCAACAGCAGGCGCCGCGGAAACCGTAATGTACTTCCGCATCGCATCCAATTTCTTGGGACTGATACCGCGCACGGCAAGCAAATCTTCCACGCGATGAAACCGCCCGCTCTTCTGCCGCAGATCGACAATTCTCTGCGCCGTCACCGCGCCAACGCCAGGCAATTCCTGCAGTTCCTTTACGTTTGCGACATTCAGATCGATGGGTTTCGAGGGAGGAGTTTTTTCGGCGCGTACCACGGCGCAAAAAACGAGCAGCGCTGCGAGGCCGAATGCCAGACCGCCAATCCTGGAACGCTTCGCCTGCATCTATGTCAGGCCTCCAGTAGGACAGGCTTCAGCCTGTCTTCTTTTGACTTAATTTTCTACTCACGAAAATCAAAACCAGTCAGGCTGAAGCCTGTCCTCCTCAAATCCGATTCCCTTGCGCGTCATACACTTCGGTCATCCCGAATTGGGTGATCTGCGATTCGATTTGCGCGCGGTCGCCCACGATTACAATCTGCGCGTTCGCGGAATCGAAATATTTCCGGGCCGCATCCTGTACATCCGCCGAAGTAAGCGCCATGATTCGTTCGCGATAAGTTTCCAGATAATCCTCCGGCAATTTTTCCAGTGTGGCTGTAGCAAGCTGTCCGGCAAGCCCATCCTGTGTCGCCAACCCCAAAGAAAATACTCCCGTCATGTAGACGCGAGCATCATCCAGTTCGCTCTCTCCAACCGGAGTTTCCCGCATTCGATCGATCTCATAGAAAATTTCGGTGAGCGCCGCGGCCACCACTTCATTGCGAACAGCCGCGCCAACACTGAAATAGCCGTGTTGACGCAACGAATGCACACCGCTTCGAGGACTGTACGTGTACCCCTTCTCCTCGCGAATATTCATCACCAGGCGCGAATTGAACGCACCGCCGTAAATCGAATTCGCCAACGTCAGGCTCAGCCAGTCCGGGTGCTTTCTGGTGATGGCTCGATTGCCCAGGAAAATCTGCGTCTGCACGGATCCGGGCAGGTGAACAAGAAAAACGCGGCGCCCCGAAATTTCAGGCAATGGCGGATTGGGCGCCTGCTCCACAGGCGCGGAAGCCCACGACTCAAATATTTTTTCAATCTGCGCCAGCATTTTCTGCGGCTCAAAATCTCCCACCATCGCCAGCAGAGCATTCCCAGGGCGGTAGAAATTCCTGTAGTACTCCCCAAGCTGTTCGAGACGATATTTCGCCACCTGCTCTTCGGTTGGCGAGATCGTGCCATACGGGTGTGAGCCGAACAGCACCCGCCGCAAACGCTCGCTGGCCAGAAAACCGGGTGTGGTGCGCTCAATGCGCAAACCCTCGATCAACTGGCGGCGCTCGCGTTCGAATTCCTCCGGGGGAAATGCGGCATGCTGGGCCAACTCCGAAACGAGTTCAAGTAAATCGTTCGAAAAGTCGACGAGTCCGCCGAAGGAAATCACGCTGGTATCGGCGCCAGCGCCCGAAGAAAGATCGGAACCCATACGGCGCAAATCTTCCTCGATCTGCCGGCTGGTGCGCCTCGTAGTGCCCGTGCGGACCACTGTAGCGGTCATGTCGCCCAGCCCGGGCGTGGTTGCGGCCGTCATCGCGTTGCCGCTTCGAAAGAAAAGCTCTCCTGTAAATTTAGGAATCGTGTGCGATTCCACGAGAACGATTTCGAGGCCGTTCGAAAGAGTTTTATGCACGCGCGCCGGCCAGATCACCGGACGAGCCTGCGCGAGCTGCGGAATGGCCGACTGAAATTCTGACCCAGGCGCCGAAGACATCATGCCGCCCCTTTCTTCGCCGGTTGGCGAATTGCGATGGAGCGGTTATGGCGCTTCAAAAGTTTCTGCGCACCGGATTGCACGGCTTCCGGACTGACTTCCATGAATCCACCAAGGACAGTGTTCACCAGATCCGGCTCATTATCGAAAAGCGAGAAGCACGCCAGCAAGTGCATCAGCCCATATCGCGGGATGGACGGCCCGTGACCGCCCTCCAACATGGAAAAATAATTGGAGCGGAATTTTACTTTGATCGGCTCCAGTTCGTCGGCCGTAATTCCCTTTTCTTTCATCTCGTCCAGAATTTCGTCATAAGCTGCGATCGCCTGGTCGGCGGAATATTCAGGTTTGTGTAGCATCCGCGTGACCATCAGCGTCGGGCCGTTGTAATCAAACAAATCCCCAACCGGATAGTGAATGCCTCCCTCAGCATCCACCGCGATCTGCTTCTCCAGTACCAGGTTGCGATAAACGCGGCCCGCTCGCCCGCCATGCAGCGCGTGATCGAGCATCGCTGCTGCGTACCAATCCGGCGTGAGCCGGCGAGGCGCCTGATAACCGATAGCCACGCCGGGAAGCGTGCCGAATTTTTCCTCGACCACGCCGCGCCGCTCCTCGATCTGCGGGGGCTCATCAATATCAGCGGGAGTAGGCTGCGGCCCCGACGGAATAGAACCAAAGTGGCGCTCGGCAAGCTTGATGGCTTCATCCGCGTCCACGTCTCCCAAGATCAGTAGAACCGCATTGGAGGGCGCGTAATACGTTTTGAAAAATTTCTGAACATCTTCCAGATTTGCGGCGTCGAGATCCTCAAAATCGCCGTAAAAATTGTGCGCGTTGGCCCAGTTACGGTAGGCAATCGGCGGCATGTCAAGCCACGGAAAGCCGCCGTAGGGCTGGTTGAGCACGTTGACGCGGACTTCTTCCTTCACCACGTCGCGCTGGTTGCGCAAATTTTCGTCGTCCACTTTCAGCGCGCGCATGCGGTCGGCTTCCAGCCATAAAACGCGTTCGAGCGCATTGGACGGCACCGACTCGTAATAATTCGTGACATCATAGTGCGTCGAGCCGTTCAGCACGCCGCCCGAAGAATTAATAAGCTTGATGTGCACCATTTTTCCGGCGTTCGCCGAGCCCTGAAACATCATGTGCTCGAACAAATGCGCGAAGCCGCTTCGGCCATGCGGCTCAATCCGGAATCCGATGTTGTAATAGACGCCGACGGTGGCTACAGGCGCCGTGCGGTCCGGCGAGATCACGACGCGCAGGCCGTTTGGCAAGGACATGCTTTCGATTGGAATGTTCAGCTGTGTCAAGAATCCCCCAGATCGCAAAAGATCACAAAGGTCATGCGCTGCAAATTTCTGCAAGGCAAAAACTGAAAAAATCTATTTCTGTTTCGAAACTGCCGCCACTGTGAAAATTTCTTCAAGCTGCTTCAGCATGGCGCCAGGCTTTGCGGAAAGCAATCGAGCGGTCAGCCTCGAAAGCGCCTGGTATGCTTCCATGAATTCAGCATCACCAGCGGCGAGCGCGGCGACGTGCCGTTCCACCGTCGAAAAATCGCCCCTCGACAATGGGCCGGTCCAGGCCGCGCGAGGCCCGACGCTTTCCAGATTATCCAGCGTCTGCCTCACCAGTGGCAAAAGCGCGCGCATAGCCTGGCGGCGCTTGAATCCCTGGGACATCAGCAAGTGCGTCCCCGTTTCCATCAGCACCAGAACAAAACCGCACGCAAACAACCCAGCCGCATGATACGCCGCCTTGTTCGCTCCAGACAAGCGCACGGCGACGCCGTCCATTTGGCGAATCATTTTTCTGGCAACCTGCAGCGCAGCGGGCGTGCCGTCAATTCCAAAAATAACCTGGGAAAGGTCCGGCATGTTTTGGTCGGAAAAAGTTTGAATGGGATGCATGGACCCTATGGATGCGCCCAGATCGGCCAGCGGTTGAAGAACGCGGAGACCCAGCGAGCCGCTCGTATGCAACACAACTTTCCCGCGCCAGCTGCCACCGCCAATTTCGGAAATATTCTTCGCCACACTTTCAATGGCGCTGTCCGGCGTGGCGATCAAAATCACATTTGAATTCAATATTTTAGGATTGGGCGCCCCAAATGCCTGCCCCGAGCCGATCGCATGAACAGCGGCCCGCGCCGATGCAAGAGAACGTCCCGTCACGGCCCCCACGCCCCATCCAAGCTCATGCAAGCGCCGCCCCAGAGCACGCGCTACACGACCTGTGCCGACGATTGATAGAGTCATTGGCATCGCTGTGTTAGCATCCCGTGTGCTTCATTCCATAACTGCGGACAACTTTCATTTGCATATTTTCTGGACAATTTTATTTGGCCTCATTGCTTCCCTGTGGATTGTTCAAGGGTTCCGGGCCACGCTGGGCATGGCCCGCCTTCCCTGGCTCTCGGATTTTTCTCCAAATATTTCCGAGGACGCACCACTCGTATCTATTATTTTTGCTGCACGCGATGAAGCGGAAAAACTCCCCGCCGCCATCGCAACCCTATTGGCTCAGGATTATCCCCGGTTCGAGGTCATAGCCGTAAATGATCGCTCAGCTGACACAACTCCTGACATCCTACACGAACTTGAACGTACGAAAGCAAATCTCACAGTGACCGACATTGAATCTTTGCCTCCGGGATGGTTGGGAAAACCGCATGCGCTGGTTCAGGGCTTTCATAAATCGCGTGGAGAATGGCTCATCTTCACGGACGCGGATGTGCATTTCTCTCCCGACGTACTAAGGCGTTCCATGGCACTTGCCACGGAAAGAAATCTGGACCATTTGACGCTGCTCACCGCAGTGGAGATGCACGGTTTCTGGGAAATAGCGGCGATATCTTACTTTGGCCTTGGCTTCGTGTTCGGAAATGAACCGTGGCTGGCTTCCAATCCACGATCCACTCGTTACGTGGGTATCGGCGCGTTTCAGATGGTGCGCCGCTCAATGTACGAAAAGAGCGGGGGCCACGCTCGCCTGCGCATGGAAGTGATTGAAGACATGAAGCTTGGCAAGCTGATGAAGTTGGCCGGCGGGCGTTCTGAAGTTGCCGTGGCGCAGGACATGGTTCGTGTCCGCTGGCATGCTGGAGTGCGAAATGTTATTCGCGGCGTCACAAAAAATATGTTCGCTGCAGTACATTACAATCCCTTTTTTGCCGTCGCCGCCATGCTGCTTTCCATTATCATGAGTGTCTTTCCCTTTCTTGGAGTTGCATTTGCATCCGGATGGGCGCGCATCTTTGCAGGAGTTGCGGCCGCTGCCATCGTCATGATTCATGCGGCAATGATCTGGTCCACCGAAGCTTCTCCCCTCTACGGCCTCACGCACCCGCTCGGTGCGTTACTTTTTTGCTGGATGATTGGCCGCTCCACAGTCATCACGATGATGCGCGGCGGCGTAGTTTGGCGCGACACCTTCTATCCCTTGGATGAACTCCGTAAAGGGATGGTTTAAGTGGCATAGGCTCTAGCCTGTGGGGTTTTGGCCTTCCAAGGTCGAAACCCGCACAGGCTGAAGGCTATGCCACATACCCCCAACTCTTCATGTAAATTTCAGATTTGTTTGCTACCTTACCAATAGTTGAAACCCTATTTTTCTGTGACTTCGTTTGCAAGAAATGAGGATCAAATGACGACATCGACATCCTCGAACCAACGCACCTGGCTGGTTCTCGTTGTTGTGCTGATTATCGTGGTGATTGCAGGCGTTCCGGCGGTACGAAATGCGGCGCTGAAGTCACTGCAATCGCTGCGCATGCAGAAAGTTCAGGCGGTGAACGCGGATTTTTCTTCCTACGTTGACCCGAACTCGAATCCCTCGCTGCACCAGATGGTCACGCAGATGATTTCCGATAAAGTCCAGGTGGAAACCAACGAAGATGATCACACCGTAACCGACGCCGCGAGCGCGAAACAAATGGCGGGTTTCGATGTGCAATTGCTGAGCGCGCGAAAAGATGCGCCCGAAATTGTGGTCGGCGGCGTGCACAAGATCAATGTGCTCGTGGACCGCGCGCGCCTGCAGGCGATTGCCACGGAAGCGGGCCATTCAGAAATCGCGCTGCCGTCGTCAATCGACGGAGCAACCGTCGCCGTGCAAGTTCCGCGATCAGTGCAATTGCAATACGGAACGTGCCCCGGCCCGACGAGCGCCGGACAGGTTGTCGCCAATAATATTACCGGGCCGACACCGACGACCACGCAGTTCAGCGATTGCGTGCGTCTGCGCGAAGGCCCCGAGCCGATCGTAAATGTGCCGTCCGGCCTCGACGTTGCCGGGCTTGCGGAAATTGGCCTCGAGACCGCGGGAATGGCGCCGACCCAGGCCAAAGATTTTCTGAACACGATTGACTGGAAAGCAACGCTAACTCTCTCAGTTCCTCGCGCCTTGCGTTCCTATCAAGTAGTGAGGGTTAACGGCACGAACGGAACCCTGCTCACCATGGCAGGCCGGCGCGGCCCCGGCTATGCGCTCATCTGGTCGAAAAATGGAATTGGTTACACGCAAACAGGATTCGGCGATTCGAGTCAGGCCGTAGCCTTGGCCGATTCTCTGAAGTAAACAGGAGACGAATCTGCCGGAACTCGACGATTTCGCGGTACAGACAAAACATCTGCGCAAAGTTTTTGGCGACAAAGTCGCGGTGCGCGACTTGACGTTAACTGTCCGCAAGGGCGAAATTTTCGGCTTCCTTGGCCCTAACGGAGCCGGCAAGAGCACTTCAATCAAAATGCTGCTGGGCCTCGCCACGCCCACGAGCGGCGAAGCGTACGTGTTGGGCATGCCGGCTGGACGCGTGGAAGCCCGCCAAAAAATCGGTTTCCTGCCGGAAAACTTTCGCTTTTACGAATGGCTGACGCCGGCCGAGCTTCTGCATCTGCACGGGCGTCTCTGCGGTGTTCCAGACCATATCCTCACGAAGCGCGTTCCGAGTCTTATCGACCTGGTGGGCCTCACGCCACACATCAACAAGCGATTGCAAAATTTCTCGAAAGGCATGCTGCAACGCGCGGGCCTCGCGCAGGCTTTAGTCCATGAGCCGGATATTATTTTTCTGGATGAGCCGACATCGGGGCTCGATCCGCTTGGGCGGCGAATGGTGCGCGATATCATTCGCGCGCAGCGTGATCGCGGAGCCACCGTATTCTTGAATTCGCACATCCTCAGTGAAATTGAAATTACCTGCGATGAAGTCGTATTTATCCGCGAAGGCGAAGTTGTAACCAGCCGCGATATGCGAAAGATGCAAGAGGAAGCGGCCCGCGTGGAAGTGCGCGCGAAAAAATTGACCCCTGAGTGCGTCGCCGGACTTTCGCGCTGGGGCGATTCCGTGGAAGTCGACGAGGAACGCCTGACCATGACAGTTGCATCGCGCGAGAATCTCCCTGACATTTTGAGGTTTCTCGTCGGATCCGGCGCCGAGGTTTACCAGTTCACGCCGCAACGCCTCTCACTCGAAGAGCTCTTCATCAACGTGATGGGCGAGGATCGGGGATTTTAATGGGCGTGTGGATCATGGCGGGCATTACGTTTCGCGAAGCGGCTCGCAAAAAGATTTTGTGGACGGCGCTCCTAGCGGGTATCGGATTTCTACTCGTGTTTGGCATTGGACTGAAATTTCAGGTGGGCGATTTCCGCAATTCGGGTGTACCGCCATTTTTGCGCTATCAGGTGATTAGCGCGATGCTCATGATCGGCCTTTACACCGTCGATCTGCTTGCAGTGGTCATGACCACGCTCACCTCGGTCGACACGATTTCTGGGGAAATTACGTCCGGAACGATTCACGCCATAGCCACGAAACCGCTGGCGCGCTGGCAAATTTTAATTGGGAAATGGCTGGGATTTGTGGCCATGTCCGGCGTGTACGTGGCAATTACGTTTGGCGGCACGATTGCCGAGGGATATTGGATTGGTGGCGTGATGGCGCGGAATCCGGTATATGGCGGGCTGCTGGTTTTCCTGGAGTGCGTTGTCGCGCTCTCGGTCACGTTTATGTTCGGCACCTGGTTTTCGACGCTGACGAGTGGCGTCATCACACTGGGATTATTGGGCGTCGCGTTTCTCGGCGGGTGGCTCGAGCAGATGAGCGGATTCACGGAAGGTTCGCGGCTGGCGATGGTCGGAATTATTTCGAGTTTGGTCATGCCCAGCGAAGCCGTGTGGCGCCGCGCCGCATTTGAAATGGAATCGCCGCTTTCCGCATCGCTGCAATTTTCTATTTTCTCCGATATTTCCATCCCCAGCGGCGCAATGATCGGCTACGCGTGCGTGTATCTTTTCATCGCGCTTGGCATCGCCGTCTATCATTTCAGCGAACGCGATCTCTGACGCGATCCGCTTTCGTAGCGCCAGCGGGACGCCTGCACCACAAAATCCTCGTAAACATTTTTATTTTTCAGGCTGATCGACCGCGGGAGCAGGCTCAGCCGCGGCGGAAAAAAATCCGGAAATGTCGCGCTGCTTTAGCGTTCGGATGCGGTCGCGCAATGCCGCGGCGCGCTCGAACTCAAATTTCTTGGCGGCTTCGCGCATTTGCACTTCGAGCTGCGCGAGGACTTCGCCCAGCTTCGCTTCGCTCGTAATTTCGGCGTCGTCAAAATCCTCGGCGGGCACGGTAACGTAATCCGCTTCCACGATCGCGGCAAGCTTCATGTCTACGGACCTGATAATCGATTGCGGAGTGATTCCGTTCGCGTCGTTGTAAGCCACTTGCTTGGCGCGGCGGCGATTCGTTTCCTCGATGGCCTGAGCCATCGAACCGGTCATGCGGTCCGCGTATAAAATGGCGCGGCCTTCCACGTGTCTCGCGCAGCGTCCAATCGTTTGGATGAGCGCGGTCGCGCTGCGCAGGTAACCTTCCTTGTCCGCGTCGAGAATCGCGACGAGTGACACTTCCGGCAAGTCGAGCCCTTCGCGCAACAAGTTGATGCCAATCAGCACGTCGAATTCGCCGCGCCGCAAATCGCGCAGGATTCGCACACGCTCGAGCGTATCGATTTCCGAGTGCATGTAGCGGCAGCGCACGCCTGTCTCCGTGAAATATTCCGCGAGGTCTTCTGACATGCGTTTCGTGAGCGTGGTGACGAGCACGCGTTCGTTGCGTTCGGCGCGCTTGCGAATTTCTTCCAGCAAATCGTCGACCTGCCCCTTCACCGGGCGAATTTCTATCTGCGGATCGACGAGGCCTGTCGGGCGGATCACCTGCTCGACGACTACGCCCGCAGAGCGAGTCAACTCGTAGGGACCGGGCGTGGCCGAGACATAGACGATTTGTCCCGTGCGATGCTCGAACTCCTCAAAATTCAGCGGCCGGTTATCGAGCGCCGAGGGCATACGGAAACCGTAGTTCACGAGCGTTTGCTTGCGCGAACGGTCGCCGTGATACATCGCGTGAAGTTGCGGTATCGTCTGGTGCGATTCGTCGATGAACAGCAAATAATCGTCGGGGAAATAATCGAGGAGCGTTGGCGGCGCTTCGCCGGGCAAGCGGCCGGACATGTGTCGCGAATAATTTTCAATGCCGTGGCAGTAGCCGATCGTGCGCATCATTTCAATGTCGAACATGGTGCGCTGCCATACGCGCTGTGCCTCCGCGTATTTTCCCTGCTTCTTCAATTCCGGCGCCCACCAGTCCAGCTCTTCCAGAATCGTGGTAATTGCGCGCTCTCTTTGCGCTGCGGGCATCACGTAATGCGACTTCGGGTAGATCGTTATTTTTGGTAAATCGTTCTGGCCTGAGCGCACTGCGCCCGTCAGAGGATCGATCTGGCGGATGCTGTCAACCTGCGCCCCCCACAGTTCGATGGCGTATGCGTTGTCTTCGTACGGCGGGTAAATTTCCAGGCGGTCGCCGCGCACGCGGAACGTGCTGCGGCGCAAATCTTCCGACCGCTGATATTGCATGTCGACCAGCTTGCGCAGAAGAGCTTCCCGCGCAGTGCTTTGCCCTTTTTCAATTGGCAGAATCATCCCGAAATAAGCCTCGGGAGAGCCGATGCCGTATATGCACGATACACTCGCAACAACGATGACGTCGCGCCGCTCGAACAACGAACGTGTCGCACTCATGCGCAGCTTGTCCAGTTCGTCGTTGATCGTGGATTCTTTTTCGATGTACGTGTCTGAGGCGGGAATGTAGGCTTCCGGCTGATAGAAATCGTAATAGCTGACGAAATATTCAACCGCGTTTTGCGGAAAGAAACTTTTAAATTCGCTGTAGAGCTGAGCGGCCAGAGTTTTATTGTGCGCGAGGACCAGTGCAGGGCGGTTTGCGCGCTCGATGACTTTCGCCGCGGTAAAAGTTTTCCCTGATCCTGTCACGCCCAGCAGGACTTGATGCTTCTCGCCTGCTCCGAGGCCGTGCGTCAGCTGCTCGATGGCCTCGGGCTGGTCGCCACGCGGCTCGTAATCGCTCATCAGTTTAAAGTTCATCGTGTATGGCCCGCCCAACGCTTCTGGCATGCAGCGCAGAACCATCCATTATAGCGCACTTGGCCTGAGGATGAACTTCGCGCGAGTCTGGCGCGATTGCTCTTCAGTTTAGAAAAAAAGTCGCCATCTCCGTCCCGAAAAACGCGGGACGGAGATGGCTCTACGAAACCCAAGTTCTGCCCCTTTCGTAGCGGCCGCCCGTTTTTTGGGCGGGCGACTTTTTTATGGATGTGGAAATAAAAATGACGGATCTAAAGCCTCTCAAGAAAGGCGCGCCGAAATCATTGGCCTGAAGCTTTGTCGCTGCCGCGATCCAGGGTAATCGTCATCTGCGTTTTGCTATTCGCCGCAGGATCGATATCCGTCTCGTAAGTCTGATAGCCATCGAGCTTAACTTTCAGGCGGTGTTTTCCCGGGCTCACCAGCATGGAGTGAAACCTGCCACCGAAATCGCTGCCATGCCCCATGTAGCCGTCATCCACAAACACAGCTGCGCGCTTCGGTCGTATATCCAGCCGCAATTCGGCCGCATTGCTCCCCGGATAAGTCAGCTTGGGATTCTCTTCCAACACCACAGCCACGGTTTCAATCTGATCCGGGTCAATCGTGACTTTCTTCGTCAAATCTTTGAAACCAGCCTGACGAATCGAAATCTCGTGCTCTCCCGCCGGAAGCATCACTTTGCGGTCGCCCTTGAGTTCCTTCACGTAGCCCGCGTATTTTCCGTCGATCCACACGCCCGCGTCTCTCTCATCCTGATCATCGGCCGTGAAACGCACTTCTCCCATTTTTGCGCTTTGCTGGGCATGCATGGGGGACGAAACCGCTAAGCAAAGAAGAAGCGCGAAAGCACTTAAAATTCCGATCGGTAAATATTTTGACATTATTTTTCCTTCGGCAATGTTTCGGATCCATTGCAGCAAACTTTGCGCAACCCGATATTACGAATCGATGATGCAACACGATGATACGACTTCTCGGGACTTCGCCAAATACTTTGATATAAACTTGGTTACGACAACGCTCGCATACGCGGGCCAACCTTTATTGCCCTGGAGCAACTTTACAATGAAAAATCTTTTTACCTTGATCCTGTTTGGATCTTTGCTGGCCTTGCCCGCTGCGGCACAAACTGCTCCGCAACCCCCGGCCAATCCGCTCTCCACGTGGCTTCGCAACGCTTACACGATGAACCGCAATAATATTGTAAAATCCGCCGACAAAATGCCCGAGGAAAATTACGGCATGCGCCCCGGCCCGCAGGAAGAAGTGCGCACATTCGGCCAACAGGTGGGGCACGTGGCGCGGTTTAATTATCTTTGGTGCTCCCAGGCCAAAGGCGAGAAAAATCCCGCCGCGGGAATGGACCTGGAAAAATTGCCGTCGAAGGCGGAATTGATGAAGGCGCTCAACGATGCGTTCACATATTGCGACGGCGCGTACGCCGCGCTCACGGATGCGTCCGGCATGGAAATGATCGACATCACGCAGGAAAGCGGCAGGCAGACGCGCAACCTGCGCATGGCACTGCTGATTTTAAATTACGGCCACAATAACGAAATTTACGGAAACCTCGTTACATACTTGCGGATCAAGAGCATTGTGCCGTCGTCTTCAGAGCCGCGCCCGGCGCAGCCTATGCAACCGCAAAAGTAAATTTGGAGTGGGTTTAGTGGCGCGGGCTTCAGCCTGCGGGGGTTTAGGCCTTGCATGGACTAAAACCCGCCAGCGGGACGCCGGCGCCACTTTTCAATTCCCATTCCCCGCGTCGGCAACGAGCGCGACTTGCGAGCGCGAAGTAATTGTCCCGGCGTAACGCATCGAAGTATTGTGATTGGAAGTCAGCTTCACGTCCATTTGCTCTGTTCCGGTTTGCGTGACGCTCACAACCATTCCCGAAGCGAGTGAAACATAAAGCAAGCTTTGCCCCGAGCCTTCCCACTTGCCCTCTGACTGCACGCCATTCTTCCGAAGATCGGGCGGAGTTGTGTCGTGGGATCCTTTCCCGTGAACCAGACTCAAGGTCGCGAGAATCACGGCGCAATCCATTTTAGGTGATGAAGTCGGCGAAGCTTCAGACGCACTCTTCGCACTTGGAATTTCAGCATTCGCGGGATGGCAGGATTCGTTGCGAAGATAAGCGGATTCCGTCCGCCAGACGAGCCCGGCAATTGGCAACGAATCAGCAGGCTGTTCCGATATCCACGTTTGCCCCACAATCACGCCGCCGGGCGGCGCGCCCGCGCTCGCGCTCAATTGAGAAATCCAGTCGCGCGCGGATTGGGATGCCTTTTGCGTATCGACAATTCCTTCCAGCCCCGCAACCGATTTTACTTTCCCGTTTGCATCGAGCGTAAATTCTACAACCTTGCCTTCCATCTTTCTGTACTGGTCGGTTGTCTCCGCTGCGGCCGGATCGAATGAATCGGTACTGACCGTGGCGTCGGATTTTTCGTAGGTAGTCCGCAAACGGATTCCGCCGGGCGTGCTGGCGTCGGCGGCAAGCACTTCCATGCGCACCGTTGTATTCCAATTGACGACGAGACTCGTCGGGCCTTGCGGATCCGTGCCAAGTCCGGAGCGCTTCGTATCCGTTTTGGTCTCAAATTCCATTTCATAACGGAAGGTCTGGCCGGGAATAAATCGCGGCGTGAGCGAAACTCGCCCCTTGCTCAGACCGCTCTTCGTGGTCCGCGCAGGAGGCGATTTTTTTACGTCAGGGTTTTGTGCATAGCCACTGGCTGAGGGGAGCAGCAAAAACGCGCAAAGAACCACACGCGAAGGAACCAAGGTCCTGCAGCCGCACGATGGTGTGTGTCTGACCTGCATTCCTCGATACTATGACGCGTGCTTGCCAGTTGCAATATTGCCGGGAGAAATGGGATTTAAATAAGCGCACGATAAATTTTAGTGTGCGTTGGACCTTGCAGGGCCTCTTGGAACAGTCGAAGGAAGAACCAGCTTGGGAATTTCGATCGTGCCCCCCAATTCGTAAATCGGAGATGAAACGGTTGGCGGAGCGGCTGACGCCTGAACAATTGCGGAATGCACTCGAATGTTTAAAGCATGCGAAAAATCAACCCGCCCTTCAGCGTCGAGCCTCCCTTGCGAAGCATCGAGCTTAAAATTGGAGAGATCGATGCCCCCCGCGAGAATCCTGTAAGTTCCTTGAACAGATGAAAAAGTCTCGGACTCATTGTCCAAATTATTTCCAGGGAAAATGCTGGAGAGATCGATGCCGCGCAGCGCGATATTTTTCCCTTCAACCGTTCCCTGCCCTTGCATCGAGCTAATCAAATCCTGTCGGCCCACGCCATGCGCGGACAAAGTCAGCGTCGAAGACGCGTTTCCCTCCATGCGGCCGTACAGGAACGGCACGGCCTGCGCAAGCTCGCCAAGATTTACGCGATCGAATCGCCCTTGAAATTCGTAGGAAGGATCGGGCAGCAGTTGCGCATCGAACAGCCCTGAAATTTTTCCCCCAAAAAAATCCGCTTGGCCCATGCGAATTCGCACAGTCCGCCCAACAAGCTCCGCCTCGCCATCGAATTTTTCAATTTGCATGGGAGAAACATTGATGACTCCTGCGCGAAGTCTTCCATGTGCGGAAAGTTGGCCAACGACGGTATCGGCCACAGGCGCTGCGGGTGCAACGGAATTCGCTCCCGTGAGCCGCGCCAGAAAACCAGGGCGCGCCCGCGGGCCGAGCCAGCGATCAAGCTCCGCTGCATCGAGTTGATCCGCCGACAAATCGAATGCCCATCCCCCGTCCGAAAATTTGCGTGAAGCAGAGCCGCGCCAAACAGTTCCAAACGCTTCCGCTGCGAACAACGTGACGGTCTGCTGCTGCGGTGTAAATTCAACGTGAGCCTTCGCAAATCGCATAGGCTGGTTGATGTACGAGAGCCGCAATTCTAGCCCAAGAAAATCCATGCTTCCGAGCCACGGCACAGGAGCTGCGCTCGAACGGTGTGCGCCACGAATCTTTGCAGCGACTCCGCCTTCCGCCGTCCAGTCCGAATTCACGGGTTCGGCGAGCGCAGCGGAAAGGGCGAGCCAATCCTGCACGCGGGGGGTCGCGCCGTCAGCGGAAAAATTCCAATCCAGCGGCCATTGCAACGTATTACTGGCCTGCGGATAAATTCCGCCTCGCAACACAAACGAATTTCGCGTCGAGGCGCCACCAGTTAAAATTTTGGCCGCGTCCTTTGCCTCAACCGCCGCAGGAAATGTAATTTCCGTGGGCCCAAATTCGAGCCCGCCGTGCAATACCGTCGCGTTGATCGCGCCAATCTGCAGCGGCGCGGGCAGCGATTTCGCCATCAGCGTTCCTCCCACACTTTTGACGGAGCCCTGCTGAAGCTGAATCGGCCATCCGCCCAATTTAACGTTGAGGCCGAGTGGGCAATCCACGTGCAAATCTTCCGCCACGCCGGGCTGCAGGGCCCGATACCACGAAAGCACATCTCCCAACGCAAGAGTCGAAGATTTCAATTCCAAATCAGGACGTATTCCGTGCGCCCAATCCAATTCGCCGCTGCCCAGCACTCGCGATGCAGGCAATTCCACGAGCAGCTTCCGAATTTCCGCGTGAGAATCTCCCAGGCGCCAATTCATTTCTACATTTATGTTTGCCGCTGGATCCGTGGTGCGCTCCGTGAGCCTCCAGCCATGCATTCCCGTCAGTCTGGCTACGCCGGAAATCGACCACTGCCCCCTGCCCCGATCATCGCCTGACGACGAAATGAATTGAGGTTGTGCGACGCGGGCATTCAGATCCACGGAAAGCAGGCCGCGCATCCCGTAGTCGTCTTGCTTCACGAGTCGCAAGGCGTCAGCCACGGATGCCGCGCGCCACGTAACGTTGAGATCCGCCGGCTGAAGGCGCGCTGTCGTTCCCGCAATCGACCCGCGCACTCCAAGCGTTCCAATATCCTGAAGCGCGACGCCTGCGCGCATCGGCCGAGCTTCCAAATCCAGCTGCCAGCGGCCGGCGCTGTTCTGCTCCACACTTCCGGAAACTTCCACCAGTGCGAACGGAATTTTGTTGTCGCCCTGTTTAAAATTAATTCGTCCGCCATCCACATCGATCCGCGCCGGGCGCGATGCGCGCGAGTCGCCGGTGGGCAGCACCGGGCCCACAAAACCGGGACGTTCATAGGCCTGCGGAGCGGGGGGCAGCCAGCTTTCAATATTCCAATTTCCTTCCGCGTCTCGCGCCAGATTCAGACTCGGGCGGGACAGCGAAACCGAACCAAACATAAATCGCCCGGTGAGCAAGCTCGTCCAGCGGATTCCAGCAGTGAGCGTATCCGCGCGCAGAAAATATTCGTTGCCGAATCGCGGATCGTCCGAAACGCTGACGAAATGCGCCTCAATCCTCGCTCCATCCAGCAGACTGAAATCGAACCACGACACCTCCACCGGGCGCCCAAAACTCGCCGCGAGATGCGCGATCAAATAGCGTCGCACCGCGCCTGTGCGCAAAGCGCGCGAAAATCCAAAGCTCCCAGCGAGGAGCAATACGCCGCCGATCAAAATTGCACGCAGCCAATTTCGCTTGGTCATTGTGGAATCATCATTATGTAATCAGAGATTGTTACAAAAGGCGGGAAAGAATAAAAGCGCTGCGTCAGTGGACTTCATGCAACATCCGCGACCACCGGGTCCGGGAAGGCATGTGCAGAATCGTATCCAGCACATTAAAAAACCACGAATTCACGTTCCGGTCTGTTCCCTCATCGCCCATCACGGACCAGTAAATTACAACGGGGCGGCCCATGATGGCGTCTCGATCCACAAATCCCCAGAAGCGGCTATCCCAACTGTGATCGCGGTTATCCCCCATCGCAAAATATTTTCCCGGCGGAACCACGATTTCACCGTCATGAATATACTGAAAAATTTCGTCGGCCCATTCCGGCTGCATATTGGCCTGCAAATATTGCGGGCTGCGCGGAGGGAAATTATCTCCGAACGGATCGTAAGGCGCGGTGGGATCTCGAACGATGTAAGGCTCGTTCGAGCGCTTGCCGTTCACGTAAACCTGCTGGTCCACAATTTTTACGCGATCGCCGGGAACTCCTATGACGCGCTTTACGTAATGCGGATGATCCTGAAATGGAAACTTAAAAACAATAATGTCGCCGCGGCGAATCTCGCGATAGGGCAGAAAATGGTCGTACCAGTTTCCGCGCCCGCCAAAAATAAATTTATTAACCAGCAGATGATCGCCGACAAGCAGGGTTGGTTCCATGGATTGCGAGGGAATCTTGAACGCCTGCACGATAAACGTGGTGCCGAACAGGGCCAGAATCACCGTGACCAGCAAGGATTCAATGTATTCACGGACGGTGGCGGGATGCGACTCCGCGCGTTGTGCTGCGGCGGTTGCGTCGCGCCCTTGCATGGCCTGTGCGGATTCGGACGACACTTCGCTCCTCAACTCTCTTTCGTACTTAATTGTAACAGGGCCGCGACGGCTGCGGACTGCTCCGCTTCTTTTTTCGTTCTGCCTGTTCCAATCGCGTTCACTTGCCCCGCGATCCCGACCTCGACCCGAAATACTTTCTGGTGATCCGGGCCGCTCTCTTCGATGACATGATACGCCGCTGCGGAAATTCCCTGCGATTGCAGAAACTCCTGAAGGGCCGATTTGTGATCGGTGTGCCCGATGCGCTCGGCCTCAACGGCCATCACTCCCTCGACCAGCGTACGCTTTACAAATCCACGGGCCGCTTCCAGGCCCCCATCCAGGTAAATCGCCGCAATCAGCGCTTCGTACGCGTCAGCTAACAGCGCCGGTTTGGTTCGTCCTCCGGTTTTTTCTTCTCCGCGGCCAAGCCGCAGGTATTTCCCCAAACCAAGTCGTTGAGCGGAAAGTGAAATTGCTGTGGCGTTTACCAGGCGGGCCCTGCTTTTGGAGAGCTGGCCTTCGCTCCAATCCGGAAACTCTCGAACCAATTCTTCGCTGACGACTAACTCCAGTACAGCGTCCCCGAGAAATTCAAGCTTTTCATTGCTTTCAAGAGGCTCTTCTTCCAAGCGCTCCGGAAGGCGGGAACTGTGCATCAATGCCCGATGCAGCCATCGAGGATCGCGGAAGGAATGCCCGAGGACCAACTCCAATTCCGCGATCTCGATTACGGCCATAGTCTCCCGCTTAGTCCCTGCTCAACTTTGTTCCCGATGCTGCGTCCTTCTTCACTGCTTCTTCTCTGGACTTGCACTGAGCCTCCAGAGGACCACTTTGCGCGCATTTATCGTAAGCGGCAATCGCACCATTCATGTAGCTGGCCTGTGCATCTGCTGTACCCAGCAAATAGAAATCCACCATATCCGGATTTGACGCCAATTGCGTAGCCTGGGTCAATTCGGTTCGCGCCTCGTCATAATTTTTCTTTACGTTGAGGTCAATCAAACCCAAACCGCTGTGGCAAAGCGCCAGCTTATCATTCTTGGCCTTTTCGAACGAGGCATCATCCACCGTGGCGGGTTTCGTAAGGGATGGCACTAATTCAATACAATGGTGGGCATAGGTCTCGGCTTTCTTCATTTGATCCGCATAATCCGGCTGGGTTGCTTTCACGCGGCGCGGAATTGCCATGGACAGGAGAGCAAGTACATCCACGTTATCGGGATTGAGCTCAAGCGATTTCGCGCCTGACGCGAACATCTTGTCCATGTTGTTCGTGGAAAAATATGCAGTCGTCAACATTCCATACACACCGCCAACGTAGCGGCTCATGGGAAACTTGGTGACGAAATCCTCGCCCGCTGCGATTTCCGCCATGGGATCGCCACCTTGAGCATCCAGCACTTTTTTATAAGCAGCTTCCTCGGCCTTGTTTACTTTTTCTTTTTTCTCGCCCTTGTCCTGCGCAAACGCGGCCGGTTGGCTGGCCACGAAAGTTGCCACTCCAAATGAAAGAGCAATCGCGAGGCTGAGCGTTGCCGAAGTGAACTTGAAGTATTTTGACATCATGTTGCGTATATCCTCCGCGAAAATTATTCTCGGAGACTGGTCAAACGCTCCGAGTGCATTGCCTGCTGCTCCCACGCCTTCATCCGCTGACTGCAAAGCGGATGAAAGTGAGGGATTATAATTACGACTTCCCATCAGGCGGCCTGTCATGCGTAGGCGTCCTGTACCCTGTGTCAATTCCGTGCTGCGCCGCCGTTCGTGCCGAATCCGGCGCTCCCTGCACTGCCAGCGCGGCCCTGTACTCCACCACGGCGAGGTCACGCTTCCCTTCTACATCGTACATTCTTCCGAGATAAATATGCGACCAGGAAAGATTGGAAGGATCCGAATGTTTATCCGGCCCGGCCAGCGGATTTTGCGCCGCTGCAATTACTTTCGTGAACAATTCTCGCGCCTGCTCGGGCTTGCCTTGCAGCGCGGAAGCTACCGCCAGGCCATACATCGCGCGCTCATCTTCCGGATGAGTAGTGAGGTAATGCTCAAAAGACGCGGCAGCCGCTGAGCCGTTTCGCGCTGAAATCTGGCGCTGCCCTTCAGCCAGATCATCGTCCAGCGGATTTCCGGAAGCTGCAGGCTTCGCTGCTTGCGTATTGCGCTCCGGCGCGGATTCGCCGCCCGTGACCACCTCTTCAAACTTTACATCACGCAAACGGCGCTGTTCCGCTTCGACGTTAATTCCCTTAATTAAATCCGGTAGGTAATATCCCATGGCCGGTTCCGATTTTTCAAATCCCGAAAGCCCCGCATAAATGGGCCTCACCAGAACGTAGCCGCTTCCTTCCGCCTGATCGATGGCCGCGGACAATTCAACGGGAGACAAGTGGCGCAGGCGAAGTTCCACGGCTCGGACCAGGCACTCGTCGAAAAAGCTGTTGAAGTCATCGCGCAAGTCCACGGGAAGCTGTGGCGCCCGCGCGGCGAATTCCAGGAGTGGCGCGGCTCTGGAAGCTTGCACACGATACCGGATAGCGATTGGATCCAGGAGAAAATGTAGAAACGCGTGGCGAATGTCATCCATCGGCGGAGTGGTGCTCGGTCGAACCACCATGGCGTATTGATCTCCAAACGTTCTGAAGATTGTTTTGTCGCCCGCGAGAGGCTCTACGTAAACCGAAAACGAGCGGCCCGTGTTGCCGCGCACAATTTCTCGCAAATAATTTGACGCCGTGAACACCAGCGTGGAAACGGGAGCGCGCAAGCTCTCCACCGCTCGTTCGTACTCCGGCGCATAAAATTTCCATACCTCATCGATTTTTGCTTCGCTATAAAAATTGGCAAGGATGGGGTTGAAGCCTTCAAGCGTGAGCGCTTCCGGGGGCAAATCATCGCGCCGCAGCAAAAATGGAAAATCAGGCGGCGGTCCTATGACCAGCGAAAAAGAAACAAAACGGGAAAAATTTGCGCCCGGATCTCCGAGTGCATGTTCCGCATAATATTTGCGCAGGGCCATAACTGAAGGGCCTTGCAGAGCCTGCATGCGCTTGCGGAGTTGAATGCGCCCGGGAGTTTCCGCGGGAGCTCCGGCGCCCGGCGTATACCCTGCTGCGTCGAGCGCGCACATCACCGCAAAAAGCTGCTGATGCGCTTCGACGGAAACAGTTCGGCGGGATTCGCCCTCACCGGCTGGGGCAGGTTTCTGCACGGGCGGAGCTTGCGCATTTGCTTGAGCGAACGCAGCCATCGCGAGCATGGCGCCGAGAAGCGCGTTCGCTAAAATGCGCTGGCTACTAATATTTAACTGCAATTGGGCATCCACCTGTTCTTGAATTTACAAGGCCAAGCCAATGCAGTCAAGAAACCCTCTCTTATCTTAATTGGAGGGGCAATTTGGCCGGCAGGTTGTACTGCCACTATTGTAGTAGATGGAAAGGATTTAGGAAGAAAACTTCTGTCGAATTAATTCAATTTAAACTCAACGGCTATGGTCACTTGCGCTGCTGTGGGCCTGCCATCGGTCGTACCCGGTGAATATTTCCACTGTTTCACGGAGTCCAAAGCGGCCTGCCGAAGAAGTAATGGGCCATTTAGCGCCTTCGTGGTGGAAACTGTCCCATTCGCTTCCACAGTGGCAAGCACAGTTACGGTTCCTTGAATACCGGTTTGCCTGGCGGAGGGAGGATACGTAAGGCGCACCGAAGAAATTAGCTTCGGTGAAACGATCTTGGCTGCAGCAGGCTGCACCGGTGGCGGCGCTGACAACGGCGAGGGAGCAATGGCTCCGGGGGGTGCCACAGGCTGAATGGACGTGCGTCCAGATGCGGTCAACAATCCGGGAGCCGCGCCTGCACCCACTGGTTGGGTGGCGACGATGTCCGTCATTGGCGCTGAGCCAACGCCCAAATCAGTGGCGTTGCGACTGGGCGCGCTTGGAGAACTCATTTTAAGATTTGCAATCGAAGGTCGGCGAGGTGCGACCGGCGCGGATTGAGCCCGCGAACTTGCAGCACTGTCTGACCGCCGCGAATCTTTCTGATCCAATTTTGATTCGCCTTTTGATTCGCTGGACACGGCATTCGAAACAACTGCGGGAATCGCGGAAGGCACTGCTCCAACCGGGCTTTGTTCTACCGCCACATTCTGCGCAGGGATCTGTCCCTTGTCTTCGGTCGGAACCGTGTCGGAGGAAGCCGCGTTGGAAGTCGCTGAGGGTGGCGCTGCAACAGGCTGGCTGACGCTCATCGTCGTAGCGGCAGGAGCACGGTCGGATCCGCGGTGCATCATAAAAACTCCCACGCCAACTCCCGCCAAAACCAGAGCTACTGCGCCAACGAAGATGGGCATCCGACCGCCGAGTGGTGCGGGCTTAGATTCACTTTGGCCCTGCGCTAAAATTCCCCTGCTGGAAAAAACGTTCGAGCTCGAAACCGGATGGGAACTGGAAATCGCGTTGGAATTGGAAATAGGTCCGCTCGACATCGCATTTGACAAAGGTTCGGATGCGGCTTGCTTGGCATATTTTTCTTCCGCTTGCTCCGCCTCGGAAGAAGTAATGTTTGCAACCAGCCCAGGCGAAGCATTTCCTGATTGGCTGTAGGCAGAGGCGCTTATCGGTGTTCTCTCAGAGGGCGGTAGGACAGCAGCGTTCTTGCGTTCAGGGGTTGTTGCAATCGCAGGAGTGCTTAATAGCCCGCCAATATCATCGAAAGACGGGGCGTTGCTCGGCTGGATTTTTGCAGGCTTTGCCGGTGGTTCCGACTTGGGCACTGCCGAAACAAGCGCAGCCGGTGCCAGAGGTTGCGCGGCTTCACGGCGAACTTCAGGAATTTTTGGGGTAACGAAAGGGGCCGCCGGGACTTCGCGGATGCCCCAAAAATCATTTACCGGCTCCATGAATTGGACTTCGATATATCCCTTAACGCTGGGGAGATTGCGGCCGCTCACCACTTGGCACACAACGTCACGTCCATTGGGATTAGAAAGAATGAAGGATTGACCGATGGGCAAATTTTCCGTGCAACGAAGGACTGCTCCGTTATCGAACACAATGACGGTCCGGCCGTCGAGCCGGATCGGCGTCGTCAGGCCGCCGTTTTCGGTTGGAAGGCTGCGAATGGTGACGGTGAGTTCGAGGCAGACGGGATTTGAGCGCGCGCTTTCCGGATTCTTTTTCGCGGTATCTTGAGGCTGAGACCCCTGTTTATCCATGTTATTCGCCCCAGCAGAATCTTTTATTGATGTAGTCATTGAAATCCTAAGGCTGAGCGAAGTCACGCATGGAGGGGGAGGCGCGACCCTCAGAGTAACCAATTTTCCACTTAAGGTGAGCCTGTTGACTATGGTACTGGGGTACTACCGAGGCAAAAATGAGCAGTAAAAGTACACACGGTCCGCAAGACCATCGATTGTGAAGAGGAAAAAGATTGTCTCGACGAATTATCCGCGAATTGAAATATCGCTGAAGCTAAGGACCACTCGCCCGCCGGAAGTAAACCTGCCGAAACTCATCTCCGGACGAAAGCGCGAAAATAGAAGAACCAGATCGAGCTGGCGGCGAACGATCTCCGTATCCGGTCCCGCAAGAATCCGGTAGCTCACCGCATCTCCCTGCGAGCTGATGGTGGCCTCCACGAGCAGGGCGTGAGGTCCGGCATGCCCTGACTCTTCGAGGCCCGTAATCGGAAATGGAGCCAAAGATTCCAAGCGGGCAGGCTGCAACAAGTTCGTCGGAGAATCGTTCGACCCCGCACGCAGAGGGGCGCCAATTCCCAGTAGCTGGCAGACGATCACAAACACTATGAAAGCAACCGTAAAACCGCCTGTTGCGGGAATCGCCAGCGGCTCGAGGATATTTTTCAAGACTAACTCGATGCGAGTATTCAAGCGGCGCAAATTGTGCAGCCAATTGCGGTCAGAAAGGCGTTGCGCGGCAGCGACACGAATCTTTAAGGCCAAGTCAGGTGGCGGTGTAGGACGGCTCATCCGCGACATCATCGTCGACATCGACTGGTAAGCTTCCAGCTCATGGCGGCAAACAGTGCAAGTCTCCAAATGGCGGCCCACAGAAAGATGTGTACCGGCCCACGTGCCGGTCGGCATGGCTCCATCCAGATAGCCTGGCAATAATCCTCGTACTTTATCGCATTCCATTAGACACCTCCCTCGGCGTCACCCGTCTTGCCAGGGTGCGCCCAACCGGCTGTGTCTTTCCGGCTGGCATTGTGTTCCTCCTCGGACGAAAACAGCGAGGAGTGCAAAACAGATTCTCTCTTTTGCTGCTGCACTGCCTGATCCGTGGCACCAACATGAGTCCGCAACAAAGGGTCAAGAATTTCGCGCAACAACCGCCGCCCGCGCAAAATGCGCGATTTTACGGTTCCAACGGTTACCGCCAGGACTTCGGCAACTTCCTCATAAGACATGCCTTCCAGGTCCCTGAGAATCACTGCGCTGCGAAAAACTGGGGGCACTTTCAGCAGTGCCTGCTGTACCGCGGCCTGCACTTCATGAGATGCTGCCTGATCGAACGGGGTGCCGCGGTAATCCTCAATTTCAAGTGACGATTGGCCGTCACTCGGTTCCACGTCGATCGAGTCCTGCTCCCGATGATGCCGCCATAACCAGCGCCGGTGATTCAGTGCTTCCCGGACGGCGATCCGATAGAGCCACGTCTTTAGCGAGCTGCCCCGCCGAAAGCCTCGAATCCCGCGAAACGCTTTGAGGAAGACGTCTTGCGTGATATCGGCAGCGTCACAGGATTCAGGAACCATGCCGACGACCAGGCCGTACACAGGACCTGAGTAGTGCGTTACAAGCCAGTCGAACGCATCGCCGGAGCCACCTTGCAGCTCCGTCACGAGCTCGGCTTCGTCCTGGGACCAGGGAAGGACGCGGGCCAAGTCAGACACGTTTGCCGCCTCTCCAGCCTGCAGCCAGGCGTTTACGCGATGAAAATTTCGCGCCCAACGCCGTGTGTCTTGCGCTACAGACGTTAAAGCCGCTTACACTGCTCCCCTCACGGGGAGCCCGATTCAACCAAACGACAGGGGTTGGTAAGCGCTTCATTGATTTAGACACCGGAAAGGGAGATTGGTTCCCCTCTTTCTGCACATCATTGTGCCCCCACGGTACCAAGTTTGCAATGGTACACGGGTGGTAGAACGGGATTGCAGGAAAAGGGGTTAGGGCCCCGGGGGACGCATTCGAAGCAAGTATTATATTCACAGCTAAGTGTTTCAGGGATACCATTCCACTTGAGATTTAAGTATTCACTTAACTAAGGGGCACGATGGATATGCGTTCCATACGTCAAATTAGCCTCATCGGATTTGGAGAGGTGGGCGGGATATTCGGCCACGACTTTTCCACGGCAGGTTTTCAGGTTTCTATATATGACATTTTGCTAAATACGGAGCCTTCGCGGGCGGCAATGCTTTCCAAGGCCCAACGGTGCAATGTTCGCGCCTGCGACACGTTCGAAGCGGATATCCTGGGCGCTGACCTCGTAATTTCAGCCGTAACCGCATCTTCCGCCGCGAACGTCGCGAGCCAGGCCGTTCCCTATTTGCGCAGTGGGCAGATCTATCTGGACATCAATTCGGTTTCACCTGAAACGAAGCGCGAGATTGCTCGCACTTTGAGCGAATCGGCTGCGACCTTTGTGGAGGCGGCGGTGATGGCGCCCGTCGCTCCGCAACGGATTAAAGTTCCCATGCTGCTGGGAGGAGCGCGCGCGTCAGATGCGGCGAGCGTATTAAATGGAATCGGGATGAACGTGCAACCCGTGAGTGAGCAGGTCGGCGTTGCCTCAGCCATTAAAATGTGCCGCAGCATTATTATCAAAGGCCTCGAGGCCATAACCGTTGAGTCCATGTTTACGGCGCGACGCTACGGCGCGGAAAGGCTTGTTCTCGAATCTCTGGCCGCCACGTATCCGCAAATGGGTTGGACCACGACGCTGCCGGATTATTTGATCAGCCGCGTTGCAGAGCACGGGAAAAGACGCGCCGCGGAAATGCGCGAAGCCGCACAAGCGGTAACGGATGCGGGGCTCGAACCGTTAACAGCTCTGGCTACTGCACAGCGGCAAGATTGGCTCGCGCAGGCAGTGTCCGAATTTTCTGTTTCCGTCCCAAAAGGAGAGGAATTTATTTGGCAGGATCTCGCGGACGAAATTGCAAAGGCCACGTTGTTCCAAGAAAAAAAATGAAGCACGTCGAAACAATACCGGTCAAGAGTTCAAGCAAGCTGAAGCAAGAATGGACGGACGACATTTAATCAACAGCACGGTGCCTACCTCAGTGGTCTGTGATGCGGAAAGCCAAGTCTTCATTTCCAACGAGCCCGTTAGCAATCAACTCAAAGTTGTGTGTTCCTCTCATTGAGATCAGATACTCGCCTGGAGTCAATGCGACCTTTGGAGTTATCAGAAATGACTGCGCCGCGCGATCCGGTTTCTTGGGGTCCAAACCGGTTGTCAATTTGCCAAAAGCCTGAATTTCGAATGGAAGACTTGTCTGCGAAACAAGCCTTTCATCGCGCGACTTGACGTTCCGCACTACCAACCGCGTCAGCACAATATGTTTCCGCACTTCTTCCGCATTCAATTCCCTGCCGTACTTGTCTTCCGGGCTCATCAGACGAATTACAAAGCGCTGTGATTCCGCAGCCTTGAATGCCGCCGTTGAAGCCGCGCCCTCAATATAGAAATCCACGAGGTTCTCACGCGGTTGGAAAATTCCCGATCGAGTCTGTCCAACTTTTTGCTGCTTGACCTTCACCTGTTCCAAAACAGAAGGTGCGCCAGTCGATTGATCCACTCGAAAAATTTCACCGAGCGTTGCCGGCTCCTGGGGGGTGAGCGAGGAAACCTGTGCCGCCAAGCTGGTTGGTGAAATCAAGGTCGTGGCCACGAGGACGATTGAAATAATCCAAGAGATTTCTATGAGTGCCCGAAGTGCAAGACTTCGCGCGACTCGTAAAGGCTGCATATTTGGAAATCCTTAATTGCGGACCTGAGAGGTGGTTCAGTAAACAGCGGAAATAACTGAAACCCGGGGCCGCCTGCCAAGACATCCACTTCTGTGTTATAGGTGGATTATTATTCGGATTTCGTAAATCGACAAATAGAAGTGTTTTAAATTTACGAGTTTGGTTCCAAACAAGTATCACCTTTGTATGTTTGTAACTTCCATTATCCTGGATAAGCGACAACTTTCCCCTCACGGCTGGCATCTGATGTATTTTCCGCGACGTAGACCGGAAAAATACGAAGGGCGGCCATGGGAAAATTTGCTTATTTAATCGCGATGCTCGCCATTACTTCTCCTTTCGCTATACTTCCCGCCAGAACACAAGATACGGGCGCCGCGAATTCTCCACACGTCATCGAAGTCACGGCAAAGACATTTGAGTTCATTCCCAACGAAATCCACGTCAAAGTTGGGGAACGGGTTCAGATTAAATTGCACACTGCGGACCGGGCGCACGGGATTAAGCTCGATCTTTATCCCGAGGGAGCGAGCCAGGATGGGCCGCCGGGATTGGTCTTCGACCATCCGCAGGACGATGCCAAGGTGGAGAAGCACAAGGATCGCGACATTGAATTTGTGGCTGCGCGCGCAGGGACTTACGATTTTAAATGCTCCGTGCAATGCAGCATGATGGGCCACGGGCATGACCGCATGACCGGAAAACTGATCGTAGAAGAATAATTCGTAAATTAAATATTCGTTGGAAGTATTCCCTGAAAAGCCTTCTCTTCAAAGCGCGGAACGCGTAGTGTAAGCAGGCCAATGGAACATTTCTTTTCTTGCCCCTATTGTGGCGAAGAAATTTCGATGGTCCTCGATTTTTCTGTTCGCCGGCAAACCTATGTGGAGGATTGTGAAGTGTGCTGCAATCCCATTGAAATTACGTACAGCGTGGAAGACGACGAACTTTCCGATTTCGCAGCAAAAGTTTTGGAGTAGGGGCACGGCATGCCGTGCCCCTACGGTCGCGTTACGACTATAGATTGAATGGCTTTGGTGCTTGAATTGGAAGGCAAGAAATCTGGCATTTGCTGAAACGAACTGCAAAGATTAAGGAGAAAGTTGAAATTTAGAAATTGGTGGACGTGACAGGGATCGAACCTGCGACCTCATCCATGCCATGGATGCGCTCTCCCAGCTGAGCTACACGCCCGTCACAAAACAAAAACAATCTGCTGATGGTTTGGCGGACCTCAAGCATCTTAACGAATCT
>DATHNC010000106.1:0-5067 GCA_035486415.1 Saccharimonadales bacterium (SeqCode) | reverse complement strand
ATGTTGCCAGTACGGGATCCCTGAAATGGGTAAGAATAAAAAGGGCCGAAGAAGTTTTCGGCCCTTGTCGTTCTCCGATAAGCCGGCTCGTTAAGAAATCGGGGTGCAGACCGCCTTGACCTCGGTGTACTGCTCGAGGACTTCGTGGCCCATTTCGCGGCCCCAGCCGGATTCTTTGTAGCCGCCGAAGGGGAGCGCTGCGTCGAAGATGTTGTAGCAATTGATCCACACGGTTCCGGCGCGGAGGAGGCTGGCGAGCCTGTTCGCTTTCTTTATGTCGCGAGTCCAGACCCCGGCTGCCAGGCCGTAGTTGGAGTTGTTGGCTTGCGCAGCGATTTCCTCGATGTTGCGGAAAGGAATTGCGGTGACCACGGGGCCAAAAATTTCTTCGCGCACCACTTTCATTTTGTCGTTTGTGTTCACAAGCACGGTGGGTTTTACGAAATAGCCCTTGTCTCCGTCGCGCGAACCGCCGGTGACGGCTTTTGCGCCTTCCGACAAACCCGATTCGAGGTAGCCGCAAACGCGGTTCAATTGCTCTTCGGAAACGAGAGGGCCCATGTCGCTGGATGGATCCATTCCTGGGCCGACGCGGATCTTGCTGGCGTGTTGCGCGACGCCGTCGACGACCTTGTCGAAAATATCGCTTTCGATGAAGAGCCGCGAACCCGCGCA
Organism: Saccharimonadales bacterium (SeqCode); assembly: GCA_035486415.1. Classification (GTDB taxonomy): domain Bacteria; phylum Acidobacteriota; class Terriglobia; order Acidiferrales; family UBA7541; genus Palsa-360. Next base: position 4,392 of record DATHNC010000106.1, on the reverse strand, counting down.
GCAGCATTGCCCGTGATTAAAGAAAATCGCGCTCGCTGCTCCTGGAATTGCGGCTTCAACGTCCGCATCATCGAGCACGATGTTCGGGGATTTTCCGCCCAGCTCGAGCGAGACTTTTTTCAGGTTACCGGCAGCGGCCTGCAAAATTAATTTGCCGACTTCCGTCGAGCCCGTGAATGCGACTTTGTCCACATCCGGATGAGCGGCAAGCGCCGCGCCCGCGGTCTCTCCGTAGCCGGGAACGATGTTCACAACGCCATCGGGAATGCCGGCTTCCGCAACCAGTTCACCGAGCAGCAGCGCGGTAAGCGGCGTTTGCTCCGCGGGTTTTAAAATGACCGTGCAACCTGTGGCAAGCGCAGGACCGAGTTTCCACGCGGCCATCAGCAGCGGAAAATTCCAGGGAATGATTTGCGCGACGACGCCCACAGGTTCGCGAACTGTGTACGCCAGAAATTGCGTTTTTCCGCCGCCCGAAGAAATCGGAATCGTGTTGCCTTCGATCTTCGTGGCCCATCCGGCCATGTAGCGGAACAGGTCGGCTGCGAGAGGCACATCGGCGACGCGCGCGACGGTGAGAGGTTTTCCGTTGTCGAGCGATTCGAGCTGCGCAAATTCTTCGAGATGCTGTTCGATCAGGTCGCCGAGCTTCCAGATCATGCGGCCGCGCTGCGACGGCGTGATTTTTGACCACGGTCCGGTTTCAAATGCGGCGCGGGCAGCCTTAACGGCGCGATTCACATCTTCCTTGTCGCCCTCGGCGACCCTGGATAGAACTTCGCCCGTGGCTGGATTGTAAGTGGGGAAAGTCTTGCCGGAGGCGGCATCGACCCACTTGCCGTTAATTAAAATTTTGTGCGTCCTGGCAATAAATTGCGAAACATTTCGATCGAGTGACGGCATTGGCATGGTTGTGGCCATATTTGTGTTCTCCTTCTCTACGAATCGACATAGGCTCGTGTTGTGAAGGCGAGGCGAAGTTTACGCTACTCCCGTCAGATGAAAATTTCAAGCAGGGGATTGTCAGCTGTAGCTCGCCTCTCTTGCCCTGGAGAATGCGAAGGGTTAGAGGCGGGCTACAGCAAATGTTGAAAACTTAAGGGAAGTAAATTGCGCTACACTCGACTGGAATGGTTGAATTGCCTGTGTGGCATGCAGCAGGATGTTCAGGATTGATTTTGTTTCTTGCCCTCACGGAGAGGAATAAATGACCGGCTTGGATTTGCGCTACCCGATCGGGAAATATGAAGCGAAGACCCTCCTGACGCCTGCCGAGCGATCGGTGGCGATTGCGCAAATTGAGGAAACACCGAAACGATTGCGCGAGGCGGTGGGCGGACTATCCGGCGGGCAACTCGATACGCCGTATCGCCCTGAAGGCTGGACGGTGCGTCAAGTTGCGCATCATCTGCCGGACAGCCACATGAACGCGTATGTGCGGTTGAAGCTGGCGCTGACCGAAGATGAGCCGACTGTAAAACCGTATGAGGAAGCTCTATGGGCGGAACTTCCTGATTCGAAGCAAACGCCGGTGGAAGTTTCATTGTCGCTCATGGAATTTTTGCACTTGCGGTGGGACAGTTTGATGCGTGCGCTGCAGCCACCGGATTTTGCGCGTGTGCTGCGCCATCCCGTGAATGGCGTGATGACGGTGGACAATCTTGTGCACCACTACGCGTGGCACGGGCGTCACCATGTTGCGCAGATTACTTCGCTGCGCGAACGCGAGGGGTGGAACTAGCCCCGTGATATTCGCCGCGCTGCGCTATTACTGGATCACGGCCAAGGGGTACCGGTTGCGGCCGTGGGCCAGCCCATACCTTCGCTGGCGTCTCGAAACATTTTTCGGCGGGGATATGCACGCGCTCGGAGCGGCGGAATTTTTTCGGATCGGGTGGCGGGAGCGGAAACGGTTGAGCCGGTTTTTGGCGTGGACCGAAGAGCGGCGGCGCGCGCAACGATGAAGGGGTGCACGTTAGAGGATGGATTGCGCCTTCTAAAACTTCAAATTACCAATTCCAAATCTCAAATCTGAAATCTCAAATTTTTAAATTTTAAGTTCTCAGGTTCGTATTCCGAACCCTCACGGCTGTAAGCCTAATCTGATTCTATTTCTCAAATATTTACGCGCGCTTTCAAATTCGCCAGCGCAAAGTGTGACATGAGCAGATTGAAATTCTTTTCACGAATAGGTGTATACTTTAGCCAGAATAACCCAACGTAACAGATTGCTTGCGGGACAGAAGTGCCCCTCGGTAGGTTGCCATGAACGAACTAAAATTATTTCAAAAAACAGAATCGCCTTATGAAGGGCGTTGGTGGGAGCCCATGCCGGATGGGCGCGTGCATTGCTATCTTTGCCCGAGGCATTGCCACATCGGGGAAGGCCAGGCGGGGTTTTGTTTTATTCGCGTGAATCAGGGAGGGAAGCTTTACAGCCTGGGATATGCGTCGCCAGCGGCGCTGCAAATCGATCCGATCGAGAAGAAGCCGCTGAATCATTTTCTGCCGGGGACGCGCGTGTTTTCTCTGGGCACGGCGGGCTGCAACATGGGCTGCTTTTTTTGCCAAAACTGGAGCATTTCAAAATCGCAAGCCGATCAAGTTCGCTCCACGCATATTCCGCCGGAAGATATTGTCGCGCTGGCCATTCGCTACGGCTGCCCCTCCATCGCGTTTACCTATAACGAGCCGACCATATGGGCCGAATACGTGATCGATATCTGCCATGCCGCGCGCGAAGCGGGAATACGGACGGTGATGGTGACAAACGGCTACATCACGCAGGAAGCGTTTCATGACGTTTACGATCATGTGGACGCGGCGAATGTGGACTTGAAAGGTTTTACGGAAGGATTTTACGGCAAGATTACGCTTACGCATTTGCAGCCCGTGCTTGAGATGCTTACGTGGCTGAAAGAGGAGACAGGCGTTTGGTTTGAAATAACAAATCTGGTGATTCCGACATTGAACGACGATCTCGCTGAAATCGGTCAGCTATCTGAGTGGATTTTGGAAAATCTGGGGCCGGACGTGCCGCTGCATTTCACCGCGTTTCATCCGGATTTCAAATTGCGCGATAAGCCCGCCACGCCGCCGGGAACTTTGCACGCGGCGCGCAAGATTGCGCTAAAAACGGGCCTTAACTACGTGTACGAAGGAAATATTCACACCGGAGCTGCGGACACGATTTGTCCCAGCTGCGGGAAAATTGTGATTCGCCGATCGTGGCACAACGTTCTGGAAAACTCGCTTCAACACGGAGCGTGCCCGTCCTGCCAATTTAAAATTCCGGGGCGGTGGAATATTCATGGCGCGACGAAGCCCTTTCCGGCGCAAGCGTACCGAGACGCTGCGAGCAAGTATGAGGATTTGAATGTGTAGATTCCAAATGCTGCGATTTGTGAAAAACGCTGTCCCGTTTCAATAATTACGCCTAGCGATTTTCTGAAGGCATTGGCATATCCATTGGCATAGTAGGCGGTAACGTCGAATCGCTGGGCATGGAGGGCATTCCGGCGAGATACGCGTACATCCAAAGTTGCCATTTTCGGTCGAGTTCGATGGGAGTGGTGTTTAGCGCGCGTGTCACGTCGGCAACGTTGGCGTGAGGCATTTTTGCGGCGTACAGTTTTTTCACTGCGTCCATGCCGCCGAATTCCGCGAGTTCGCTGATCCACGCTACGCCAAGCGAGGTTTGATCTTTGGGCGAGGAAATTTCGCCGCCAGGATCGGCCAGCAAGGTTTCGACTTTTTTGTGGCCGAGCCTTTGCTCCACTTGCGCAGCGGCCATTCCAAAATCCGTTCCGCTTGTTTGCCCCGCAAGCCAGGTGGCAATCCACCGCGCGAGTAAAGAATTTCCCGGCTCTCCCCACGCCGCGTACAGGAGCGACTCGGCATCGGCCGCGGCCGGAAGCTGCGGTGTTTCCGCCTTCAGCGTTGTGCGAATCGTTGTTCCACTCACCGTGTACGGTTGTCGGCCGGTCATATCGGGCGCATCCGACGTAAATTTTGGGTCGAAAATAACACGAATTTCCTTGTTGGAGTCGGCGTCGCCCAATTTTTTGTTGAGCGCGGTAAACAAATGCTCGCGCTGCGTGGCGAATTTAACCATCGCGTCTTGCGTCAATGCTTTCGGAGGACACAGAATTTCGTAATGAACGGAAGTAACGCGTTGCATAAGGGATTCGCGAACGAAGCGGCGAATGGTCCCGAAGAAAAAGGGAAGGGCCAGCACGAGTAGGACGAAGGTCAACAAATAAAATGCAATGAGCTTGCCGCCGCCGTGCTCTGAGGAGATCTTATCCGCTGGCGGGAAATATTTTGCGACATCGGTGTCGGGAAACCCGCGATTGTTCAGGTGGACAATTAATTTTTGCGCGGTGATGGGGC
>DATHNC010000105.1:0-41638 GCA_035486415.1 Saccharimonadales bacterium (SeqCode) | reverse complement strand
TTACCAGAAAACGAAATGCACACCACGGCATTCTGGCTGACGCTTGAGCGGCCGTTGATCGAATCGCTTCCCTTTTCCGTGAGCGACCGCCAGAGCGGCATGTTCGGCTTGCTCCACGCGCTCGAATCCATTGCCACGTTGCTATTGATGTGCGATGCGCGCGACCTGGGGACGTCAATCGGAGAACGGCCTCCTTCGCCCGGCTCGGAAATCGAATGGGAAGAAGCGGAAAGCCCGCAAGCGATTGCCGCACTTGGCGAAAAAGAATTCTTCGAGCCCAATTTATATTTGTACGACGCTTATCCTGGCGGAATCGGATTTTCAGAGCCATTATTCCGCGCGCACACGATCCTGCTGGCAAAAACGCGCGAACTGATCGCTGCATGCCCTTGCGAAAAAGGATGCCCTTCCTGCGTTGGCCCCGTAGGCGAGCGAGGCGAGCGCGCGAAAGAAGCCGCACTGGCCATCCTCGCCCACCTCGGCGCAGAGACACAGAGATAAAATGGAACCACGGATGCACACGGATTATCACGGATGAAAGACAAATCAAAATATGGGATCGATCAAAATCAATTCCTTCAAAATTACTTTGTGCCATGCTTGGTTCTTATTTTTTCTTTATCCGTGATAATCCGTGCGCATCCGTGGTTCCAATCTTTTCACTGTGCCTCTGTTGCTCTGGGGCAATCATGAAGAATGAAGACAAATTCGCGCGGATTGCGGCATTGCGGCCGGCACGAAGGAAAGAATCTACTGCTCCGCTTGTTTTGGAACCAGTTGAGGGGGTAGACCGCCTCACTGCGCCGCTTGGCGCGCGCGTCAACCGGAATCATTTCGGCGAACATTTATCGTTGCTGCAGTGGTATTCCACTCCGGAGATGTGCACACCGGATGCGCGTTCGCTTTCCCTGCTACTTCCTCAAGTCACTGGGACTGAAGATTTTTTAACCACTGCCATCGATCCTCAAAAGTGGCTCTTCCTCGATACGGAGACCACCGGCCTTGCGGGAGGCACGGGCACCTATGCGTTCATGGTGGGCATTGCCTGGTGGGATGCGGGCGGGTTGCAGGTCGAGCAATTTTTCCTTCGCGATCTCGATGAGGAACATTCGCTGCTGCTGGAACTTTCCGAGCGCATGGAGCAGCGACCCGTTCTCGTCACATTTAACGGAAAAAGTTTTGATTGGCCGCTGCTCGAAACACGCTACCGCATGACGCGTGCCGTCCCAGCTTTCTCGCCATTTCTGCATATCGATTTGCTACATCCGGCGCGGCAGTTGTGGCGCTTGCGACTCGGCTCCGTGCGCCTCAAGGATCTAGAGCGTCACGTTCTGGGCGGAGAGACTCGCGGGCTCGATTGGTCGCGCCTCGATGACATCGATTCTTCGCTCATCCCGCAAATATATTTCGATTATCTTCGCGGAGGACCAGTAGAGCCGCTGGTGGGAATCTTTCGTCACAATCAGATGGACTTGCGCGGGCTTGCCGCGCTGGCCGGAAAAATTCTGGGCCTGCTCGACAGCGGGAACGGAATAGAAAATGCCGCGCATGCCGAGACGCATCATCCCATTGAGGTGCTGGGCCTTTCGCGAATCATGAGCCAGCGCGGCCATTCCACGCGCGCGCGAGAACTGTACGAAACCGCGCTGCGCTTTGATCTTCCGCGCCCGGTCCAGCGGCTTGCGAAGCGCGAACTCGCACAAATTGCAAAACGCGAGCTTGACTACGCGCGCGCCATTTCGCTGTGGGGAGAGCTGCGAGAAAATCCCGTCTCCCGAAAACGTTCTGAATTTCCGCTGTATACGCAAGACGCGCAGAAAGCGCTGGAAGCGGCGATCGAGGCCGCCGAACAATTGGCGATTCATTATGAGCACCGCGCCAAACAGCCGCAGCGCGCCCTGGATTTGATCCAAGTGGCCATGAGCGAATTGCACATTGCGCACCGCGAAGGACAATTGCCCAAAGACCGCGGTGAAAAAATTGAATCGCGCCTTGCCCGCCGCCTCACGCGATTGAGACGCCGCTGCAAAAGCGAACCACTACCGGATTGCCCGGCGCCTCACAATCGTTCCCTTGATACAATTACCTAGCACATAAGAACTTTGAGTTTTATGTGGCATAGGCTTCAGCCTGTGCGCAATTCTGCCTTGCAAGGACTAAAACCGCACAAGCTGAAGCCTATTTCACGTGAGGCCCGATTTACTTGCTAGACAAAAAATTAAGCGCGCAACCAATATCTCACAATGGTTCTCGTGAGATGGTCGGGCTAGCGACTCGAGCAGATGAAGGAGGGCAATTTGTTCCTCGGCCATTTTGGAGTGGCTTTTGCGGCGAAAAAGGCGTCACCAAAAACCTCTCTTGGCACATTGGTATTCGCCGCGCAATTCGCGGACCTGCTATGGCCATTGCTGCTCCTGGCTGGCATCGAGAAGGTGACCATCGTGCCCGGCCTGCTGCCCGCCTCGCCATTCGATTTCACTTCGTACCCCATTTCGCATAGCCTGGTGGCGCAGCTTGGATGGGGAGTCTTACTGAGCCTCATTTATCTTGCTATAAAGAGAGATGGGAAAAGCGCTCTTCTCGTGGGAGCTCTAATCCCTACGCATTGGGTGCTGGATTTTGTTGCGCATCGTCCGGACATGCCGGTCTATCCCGGAGGCGCTAAATTTGGCCTGGGAATGTGGCAATCCATACCTCTGACGATTACCGTGGAATACGTGCTGTTCGCGGCGGGCATTGCACTCTATCTCAGCGCAACTCGATCCAGAGATGCCACAGGAAAGTGGGCTTTTTGGTCGCTCGTTGGCTTGCTTGGAGTTCTCTACCCGGCATCGATGTTCGGCCCTCCGCCTCCAAGTGTGCAGGCACTCGCCTTGAGCGCATTGGCCATCTGGCTTACCGTGCCGTGAGCTGCATGGGCCGACGGGCATCGGCAATCAGCTGAGGGATGAGAGGAAGCGCCGTTTCTTTCAAATGCGTATCGCTTGGATTCATAGGCACGACCGGGCCCGCGGGCCAACCCATTTCCATGGTCATGTGATCGAACATCGTTCGTGTGCCGCCCTCCAGAATGAAGCAGTCCGAATTCATGCAGCGAAGGAAGACGCCGTCTTCCGGCGTATCGAACGAAAAGAAATTCGGGCGCCGCATCAAATTCGTTTTTTGCGAATACTTCGCATCGAGAACCTCGCTGTATGCGCCGAAAAAACGGGCCGCATCGGCCTCGTTCGCAAGGTGAAGGCGGAACTCCAGCATGGTTCTTTTATTTTTCTGATTCTCAAAGATCGCGTAACGATCTCCGCCCCAGGAAGCGGCGATTGCGACGGACCGTGGCTTTGGTAGAAATTGTTTCAGGATTTCTTGAACGCCGAATTCTCCCATGTCATTTTCATCCAGCTTTTTCCAGTCGCTGGAAATCAGTCCTTTGCCCGCGGGGAGTTCAACTTTGGCAGGCATTACTCCTTGCAGATATAAATCCGGATGCATGATTTGCTGCGTGGACGCCGGAGGTTTGTCGAATACTTTATAGAAATCAGCCCATCCATTTCCGGCTTTCAGAATATGTTGCGTAAAGGTGATTCCTGCGAGATATGGAAATAGCAATTCATCCTGTAAAACTTTGGGCGCCTTGGAAAGTTCCGGACTACTGTCCACATCGCCCATAAACATGGCCGGATCGAAATCTCCCAGGTCCCGAATCGTTCCTTTGCCCCTCAGTTCATAGTCCAACATGGCTGCCATTGCGGAACCTTCAAGGACAGCGTCTCGCGCAAGCTCCCCATCATCATTCGGCTTTGCAGCATCCGTCCATTTGTCGATATGAAAATGCTGGTCCTGCAAGGCATGAGTCAGCTCGTGGGACATGACGGACCGCTGGTCTGCCGGGGAAGTCCAATCCGCAATGAAAAATTCCTGGCTGTCGGGATCGTAAAGGCCTGCAATCTGTTCCGTCAGCACTTTGACGAGGACCTGGTCGAGTGGGTAGTCTTTCGGTAGCAGACCGAATTTTTCCATGGTCTTCTGGTCGGCATATCGCTTGTCCGCGTCCTTGTCTTCCTTCATTTTCTGCAAAAGGTAAGCACGGATTTCCTCTCGTGAGCGCATGCTTTTTTTCAAGGGAGAAAGGATCGGCAAGGAAACCAGTTTGCTCATTTCCGCCATGACTTCATCGGCGGCCTGCAAAAACTCCTGTTTTTGGACGGATGCGGGAGGCGGCAAGGACGCCGGGGGCGCAATGCTTTGTGCTTCCGCCCCGATCGTCAGGAAGAGCGCAGCAATCATGAAGACAATCAATCGTTTCACGAGATCCATCCCTTCGTGCGCGAGAGCCAGATCAAGCCTAACCCAGATCAAGCCTGACATTGATCAAGCCTAACATTTTGATGTGGATTGCGGAGAAACGGATGCTGCAAGAGGCATAGGCCTGATTACACCCAAGCGGAATGCAGACAACCATACTTACTTCGCTGTAGGTTTCGGGGAGGGTAATTCAGAGGTCTCGACCCGTTTCCATTGTCCGGCGTCAAGGCGGAAGAGGTCACGCGACATCTTCAGGCACACCGAGGGCCGGTCATCGTCCACCTGCGAGCAGTAGGCAATGCGAAAACCATTCCCCTCAACCTCGTAGCTGGATTGCTGAAGCAAATCCGAGTTCCACAGTTCAGTCACTGCTTGCCCGTTAAATTGCCAGGCGGTAAATGCCCCGGTCGATAAATCATCCGTTCGCCCCGAAACCGTTACGAACACCAGGTCTGCGGCAGATACAGGAACCAGCTCAATATCGCTGTCCAAGAAATCCTTTTGGGCATAATGATCAATTTGCGCTGCCATCGAATAATGGCCCGCGCCTCCTGCATAGATGCGCACGGCAGCTGGACCGCTCAAGCCGAAATTGATGACCATGGCATACACGGCAGGGGACCCGCCAATTTTCAGGAGACGATAATTCTCTCCCACAGGAGAAGCCTGCGAAACGAGGCCAGCCAGCAGGCGATTTGTTGGATCAAGATCGGGACTTGGCGAAGAATTTAAGGCCGAAATCGCTATGGAATCCAGATAAACCAGGGCTTTCCCCAGTTGCGCTTTACTTTCGTTTCCGCCGCCCAGCCTGGTGGATGAAAGTTCCTCCGCCAGCCTGTTGAATTCCACCACCGTACCGCCGTTGTTTTGCGCCTGAACGGACTGAAGATAAAAGTTGTCACTAAGAATGACAAACCCTGCAAAAAATGCGAGGATGAGAGACACGAGGGGGAGACAAAAACTCTTTTTCTGTGGATAAGAAAATATAGCAATCATTTAGCCCTCGACTCTATTACACTCTTCGCGACTGTCGGAATAACTGAGGGGGCATCCAGGTGTGGACCTCTTCCCTGCAATTTTGTTTTCATTTTTATATGCAATTGTTGCGCGGACCGGTTGCGCAATTCTTAAACTTTTTCAAGTTGGCTAAACTTATATTTCTCAACAAGCGACTACGCATTGTCATGATTCTTGTAAAAATCGGTACCAGCTTGCCTATTATTATATTTTCATGCGTTACTTGGAATAGCTTCCTGTTAGACACTGTTCTGGAAACGTAACAGAAAGGCACTTTTCGCTATGGCAATTCGGAGTCTGAGCCAGCCGGGGGATTTACCACCCCATGGCATGCAACCGGGTTCTCGGCTGCGCCAATCTCGTGAGCGTCTGGGTCTCACCTACAGGGATGTCGAACGTGCAAGTTATGAACTGGCATGTCAGCGAGGCCGGCCGGACTTCATCGTTCATTTGAGCCGTCTGGCCGATATCGAAAATCGGGAGGTAACTCCAAGTCTGTACAAGCTTTACGCCTTGGCTGTTATTTATCATCTGGATCCCAAGGAAGTCTGCCAGTGGTACGACGTACCTTTTGAGGGCCATTTTTCCGATGGCATCCACATTGCCGCACCCAAGACTCATTTAGCCGCGCCACCGGCCCGTTTGCGGGTCCCGGTGCGGTTTGATCCAGCATTCGACCCTCGCCGCACGGAATTTCTGACGCGCATGGTGGAAAGATGGGGGGATCTGGAAGGAACGTTCTTCAATCAGCCGACGAAATATCTTTACGGTTATATTGGCGAAGACGATATGAGAATGAACCCTCTCATTCGCCCTGGAAGTCTAGTGATGGTCGATCCCAAGCTGCGAGAGGTCAAGAACACCGGTTGGACGAATGAATATGAGCGCCCGGTCTATTTTGTTGAGCTGCATTCGGGGTTTCGTTGCTGCTGGAGCCGATGCGAAGGTGGAAAGATTATTCTAGTTCCGCACCCCTTATCTTCCTGTGCACCAGAAGTTTATCAGCATCCTGACGAAGCTGAAATCGTAGGGCAAGTGGTGGGAGTTGTCATGCGAATGGGGACTAGCTAGGCTTATGCGCCGAAAAAATCGCGAGTAAAGCACACATATTAGAACGAAACATATCTTGCAAATAGCCTGGAACCTCTTGCGGACACATCTCATCAATTGATTGATTTTCCCGCCAATTCTCAACCACATTCCAGAATTGATCCCCTGCTGTTTCCAGACAAGCGCGTAAATCGCTCTCCTGCCGTTGCAGAGGTGTTTCCAGAATTCTGGAAAACAATTCTTCATGGCAATGTGCCAGACCGGATTGGACCGAATTTTCGGGATACAGACTCATCAATCCCTCATGTTCGTAGCGTCCCGTGGCGCAGTCTTTCAATGAACTTACGTAATGGAGGCGGGCAAAATCGGTGTGAATGGCCGCAAGCGTCCTCGAAGAAAAATCCTCGATTACCGCTCGGTTCTCCTGAAAGTGTTCTAAAGGCTCCACGGTTCACCCGTTCTGATTACTGAACTCTTTGTTCTCAATCGACCAAGTGGGAATGATCCTCGCGTATTACTTGCTCGACTCTGGAGGGTCATCCACAATGAAAAAAATTATCAGCGGATCGTTTCTCGCTGCTTTGGCTTTCACAATGCTACTCCCCGTAGCTAATCAAGTCAATGCGGCTTCGGTTAATCAGAATATTTTTCGGCAGGGAACGAACCCGATGCCAGGCGGTGGCGGCGGACATTTTCAGGGAACTAACCCCATGCCAGGCGGTGGCGGCGGACATTTTCAAGGAACTAACCCTATGCCAGGCGGTGGTGGTGGACATTTTCAGGGAACTAACCCCATGCCAGGCGGCGGTGGCGGGCATTTTCAGGGAACTAACCCTATGCCAGGCGGCGGTGGCGGGCATTTTCAGGGAACTAACCCCATGCCAGGCGGCGGCGGTGGGCACTAGAATATTGGGGGTTCGGATCAAGCTGGCTTCCGTGGGGTTGTTACCTCGCAAGTGAAGTCATTCTCATGGTATAGTCACAGCTTGGTCCGAACCGATGAATACTTTAGAACTTGTTTTATCTTATTTAACCTTGCTCTCATTGCTCGTTTTATGCGCCTTTATTTTAACAAGGAAAGTAGTCTCTATTCTCCCGTTTTTCACGATTTACGCCTTTGTGCTTTTGGTCGATATGGTGGTTGTGTGGCTGATCTACGAACATTTCGGATTTAATTCGCTCACCGCATATTACAGTTACTGGGTATCCATCCTCCTGCACGCGGTTGCACGCAGCCTTGCGATTGCAGAGATGTGCCGGTATGGGCTGAGAGCTTACCGGGGGATATGGGCATTGGTTTGGCGCGTGCTCGCAATATTATCGGTTCTTCTTGCTGCTCGAACAATTTTTGACGCGCGGGGAGTACCGAACCGAGTTGCCATTTACGGGACGACCGTCGACAGAGACTTGGCTCTTGCCTCGATTGTTATCCTGCTTGTTCTTTTACTTTTCCGGAATTATTATGGGATCACACTGGAACCGCTGCAAAGAGAGATTGCCCTGGGAATTTGTTTCATATGCATTGTGGATGTGATAGGAAACACGGTCTTGAGGAATATTTTCACAAGTTACCTGGTCTCATTTTTCCTGGCCAATCAGGAAACGGTGCGGTCTGCCTTGAATCCGATATTCCAACGCGTCAGTGATTTGTGGGGCATCATCCACCTTTTTTCGTTTATGATTACGGTTGGAATCTGGTGCTACGCTCTTCGTAAGCCATTGCCTGCGCGGCAAGAAATGCCTGCAATGCTTCCATCCAGCGTCTACCGGGATTTGTCACCGGCGATTAACATGCGTCTGGCCTCGTTTAATTCGCGCATGGTGGAGTTGCTTAAGCCATGAGCAACCTGGCCGCCATGATTCCCGTTGTATTGGCGATTTCTGGAGTACTCATTTGGCTTTTGTATTCCCGCAAAAATTCCGCAGGCAGTCCCCATGCAACTGCAATTTCGGCCATCGACAACGGACTCCCCGCTCCCAAGCACTTTCGGTATTTTCGCCAAATCCGGCAGGCCCTGTCATCCTCGGATGCTGAATACCTTCGGCAAAACGCGCCGATGTATGTGGCCCAACAGGCGCTTCGCGAACGTCGCGGGGTTGCGTTGGACTTTCTAAAAGGTTTGCACGAAGATTTCTCAAATCTCTCCCGTTTAGGGCGGGTCATTGCATCGCTGTCGCCGGAAATCAGCCACAAACAAGAAGCCGAACGGTTAAAATTGACTGCGAAATTTCAGATTTTGTACGCCGTCGTCTGGCTGCGCCTTTACACAGGCAATCTGCCTGTTGAGCAACTGGAACGCCTGACAGGTCTAATCAGCAGATTGTCCGCTCGCATGGATGAAGCCATGGCAGAAATCAGCGCACAAGCTGCAGGTCAATTTCATGAAAAATTAGGGACCTAAAGATTGGTTTTTCAAAGGTATAGTATAAAGGCAAGCTAAGGCCGCGATCCGGAATTACGGTACGCCCTCCCCCTCCAGCGTATGAATCACTTGTTTTGTGTTCCAGTTACCCATTTAGCACGTCATTTCTGAATTCGTTACTTACGTCTGGGCGTAAATAAACCCTGCCGTATAATGGATTTCCAAGAGGCATTGAGTGTCTAAAACCAAAATTCTGATTGTAGATGACGAAGAGGCGATCCGAGAAGTTGTTTCAACACTTCTCGAAGCTCTGGGATATGTGTGCTCATCCGTAAGCAACGGCCGATTAGCGAAAGAGTATTTGGGATCTCACGAGACGGACATTGTCCTGAGCGACATGATCATGCCGGAAATGGACGGGCTCAGTCTCGTGGAGTGGATCCGCAAAGCCGAGCCCGACGTTCCGGTCATCATGGTTACGGCCATACATGACCTCTCCACGGCGCTCGAAGCAATTCGCCGCGGGGCATACGACTACATTCTGAAGCCGTTCGAGAAAGACCAGCTCTATATGAGCGTGCGGCGCGCACTCGAACACCGGCGACTGGTGCTGGAAAATAGAAATTATCAGCGCACTCTTGAGAACCAGGTTGAAGAGCGCACAGCGCAGCTGCAAGGCGCGCTCCAACAGCTTGAGCAATCGTACGACGACACGCTGGAGGCGCTCGGCGGCGCGTTGGACTTGAAGGACGCGGAAACCGAAGGCCACTGCAAGCGCGTGACGGCTTTCACCATCGCGATAGCCAAGGCTATGCGAGTGGAGACTTCCCTGCTTCCGCAAATCGCGCGAGCCGCCTTCCTGCATGACATTGGGAAAATGGCGATTCCAGACATGATCTTGCGCAAGCCCGGCCCTCTGACTCCCGAAGAACGGGACATCATGCGCACGCATTGCGAAATCGGATACAACATGGTGAAAAGGATTCCCTTCCTTCGCGAGGCGGCCGAGATTGTGCTTTCGCACCAGGAATACTTCGATGGGACGGGCTACCCGCGCGGATTAAGCGGAATAGAAATTCCACTGGGCGCCAGAATTTTCGCGGTGGCAGATGCACTGGACGCCATGATTTCCGACCGCGTGTACCGCAAGGCTCTGTCAATCAAGCACGCGCAGGAAGAAATTCAGCGGTGCTCTGGCACACAGTTCGATCCAATGGTGGTTGAGGTTTTCCTCAAAATGGATCATACGATTTGGCGGGAATTGCGGGAAAACATTGGTACGCCGTACCGCCTCTCTCAGTTAAAGGCGGTTTAAAACATTTTTTCTCTCTCCTCACTCTTTTCAAATTCATAACGGGTCTTGCGCAAACCGCCCGGCAACTGTAATATCCTGCGGAAAAGGACAAATCCTATGGCCCTCGTGGCGATCAAGACTGCTTCGACAACAGGATATTGCGACTGCATCCATGGATGCTATGAGCTTGCCAGCCTGCGTGATGAAGACACGGGGAAATCCTATTGCCCGCGCTGCTCCAAAGAGCATCTGGAAATGAATGCCGGGCTTGGATTGCCGCAACCGGCACCGTCGAAGGTAGCCGCAAACTCTGGCACGCTTCCTGCAACGCCCACCACACCTCGTTCGGCCGATCCACCGGGACGGCTCAGGTAGGTTTGGCGTCGACCAGCCCTCACAATCGAACATAGAGAATCGCTTTCGATTTTGTGCTCACCTGGAAGTCTTCGTAGATTCAATCACGCCAAGCACACGCCCGTTCTGTCCCGAACAGCACGGGACAGAACGGTCGCTACGAAACCGCAAAAGACTCCGCAGTTGCCTTCGTAGCGGCCGCCCTTTTTTTGGCGGGCAGTTTTTGAACTTTTACCCACGAGGCGCGGTCTTTGCAATGCGGGTTTGAAGAGTGACCCCGGCGGTCTGTAATGAGACAATAGAGGCAACCAGTGGAACCTGTGATGCCACAGCCAACGACGTACGATATTTTCACGGACGGTTCCTGTTCGTTCTGCCGGTGGTCGCAATCGAAAATTGAGCCATATGATTCAGAGTCGAAATTGAGATTTCTGGATTACAACGATCCTTACGTGGCCGCTCAGGCTCCCTTCCCGCGCGCTGAACTCGATTCCCAGATGCATGTTCGAACGCCGGATGGCGTCTGGTTCAAAGGATTCGCGGCATGGGTTGTGCTGTTGCGCGCTTTGCCAAGGCTCGCATGGCTGGGACGCATCGCTGGCAGGCCGCCTGTGCGGTGGATTGGCCCCTTCCTGTACGCTTTTATCGCGCGACACCGGTACAGCCTTCCCGGAGCCCCTGCGCGCTGTGAAAGCGATACGTGCGCGATTCCCGGACGAACATCCAAGTAAGTTACGTGAAACTCTACGTGCCTTGGCCGCGTGATACCATATTTGCGCCTTGAAACTTCATTCCACCACAGAGAATAATTCGAATTGATATGACCGAACCTACGAATCCTTTCATGAATGCGATCCCGATGCTCGATCTGCAAGCGCAGTTCGAAACCATAGCGCCAGAAATTCGCGCAGCCGTGGACAACGTGCTGACGGCTCAACAGTTTGTGCTCGGGCCGCAGGGCGAAGCGCTGGAACATGAGATTGCGCAAGCCTGCGGCGCTGGCTATGGCATAGGAGTCGCATCGGGAACGGAAGCGCTGGAACTTGGGCTGCATGCCTGCGGGGTGAAGGCGGGAGACGAGGTGATCGTTCCGGCGTTCACGTTCATTGCCACGGGCAGCGCCGTCAGCGCGCTGGGCGCTCGACCGGTGTTTGTGGACATCGAGCCCGGCACATTTAGCCTCGACCCGGAGCGGATCGAGGCACGCATTACGCCGCGCACGCGCGCCATTGTCGTCGTTCACCTCTTCGGCCTTGCCGCGGATATGGACCCTATTCTTGCAATTGCGGAAAAGAACGGTATTCCGGTTGTCGAAGACAACGCGCAATCTTTTGGCGCCACATATCACGGGAAGAAGACTGGCTCGATGGGGCGGCTTGGTTGCTTGAGTTTTTATCCCAGCAAAAATCTGGGAGCGTATGGCGACGCGGGGATGATTGTGACGAGCGATGAAAAGCTTGCTACGCGCCTGCGGTCACTGCGCAATCACGGGCAGACCGGGCAGTATCTCAGCACGGAGCGAGGCTGGAACAGCCGGCTTGATGAGATGCAAGCCGCCATTTTGCGCGTCAAGCTGCGGCACATGGCCGATTGGACTGCGGCGCGCCAGGCTCACGCGGGCGTCTATGATTCCCTGCTGAAAGATTTGCCCGGTGTTCTTGTGCCACGCGTACCACTTGGCAGGGAGCACGTCTATTACCTCTACACGATACGAGTTGAGGGCCGCGCCGGAGGAAACACGAGATCGAATGATCGCGGGAATGAAGTACGCAGCGATCTCGTTCAGCAGCGTCTAAAAGCTCGCGGCATTGGCAGCACAGTGTATTACCCTGTTCCGCTGCATTTGCAGCCGCTTTATGCGTCGCTTGGGGGCAAGCCAGGGGAATTGCGCGTCAGCGAACGAGCGTCGCGCGAGGTGCTCTCCATTCCTATTTATCCGGAGCTTACGCGCGAGCAGGTGGAACGGGTGGCGCAGGAGGTGCGGAAAGCCACGCAAGAAGATTGAGAATTAAAATTTCAAATTCGAGATTTGAAATTTCGGATTTTTGTTTTTAGCGGGACAGACTTCACAGGCTACTGAAAAACCAAATACTCTGTCATTCTGAGCGAAGCGAAGAATCTTTCTTTGTTTCATTTCCTATACTTAAATCGGAGAGAGATTCTTCGCTTCGCTCAGAACGACAGAACAAGGCCTTTTTTCAGCAGCCTGTTCAGCCTGTCTTCTTTTGACTTCTGCAGCCGGTTAAAAAATTCAAAAACAACAGGCTGAAGCCTGTTCTACTAAAACCTGCGTCACATTTAAAATATTTAGTGTGCTAAATGGGCTTACGCGGTTGTGGAGACTGCGCGGCGGTAGAGCATGAAGATTACGGTGAGAAACAGGATCAGGGCTGGCGACACCAAGGCAAGAATTCCGAGATCGAGCGAGCGTTGCGCGGAAGAGCCCATCGCGGATGCAGTCGTGTAGCAAAGCGCGCAACCTTGCGCGAACGCGCCTTGCGCGGAAACCGCAATCGCCAACAGAGTTGCCAGGATAAATTTCATTCGCATCTCAGGTCCCTCCCAAAAAACATCCCTACCGCAGCGCCATCATACATCAATGCGGCCTCATTTGAAGCAGCCGAAAAGCTTCCGGGAAAAAGAAGATAAACATCATGCAGATACAAAAAATCATCGACGGAACGAGCCACAGGACCAGCGAAAATTTTTCAAATTTCAAGTGCATGAAATACGACATGATCATGGCGGCCTTCACCACGGACAAGACGACCAGCACAGACAGCATGACAGACGGCTGCAGTTGCTTGTACGCCAGAAAAACTTCGAGGCCGGTGATGGCCACGAGCCCAACCCAGATTGCCAAATTCGTGCCAACGCTGGCTCCGGCGTGAACTTCTTCGGCATGCGCATGTGTGTTCATGGATCGACTATTCTCCCCAATCGCAGGCTTAGTACTTCACGGACATTAAATAGATCAGCGGGAAAACGAACATCCAGACCAGGTCCACAAAGTGCCAATACAGCCCGTTCACTTCCACGTCCTCAGCGGAAAACTTTCCGCGCCCGTAACCAACGGCCACGATGCCCAGATAGATCACGCCGATCATGACGTGCGTCATGTGCAACCCGGTGATGCCAAAGAACACGGCGCCAAACAAGGGCGTGCCTTCCGGGTTTCCGGTGATGGTGAAATGCTCTTTCGTGATCATGTTGAACCACTCGGTCAAGTGCAGACCAGTAAAGAGCAATCCGCCAATCATGGTTGCGACCATCCACATGACTGTCTTTTTGCGATCATTGCGCTGCGCGGCCATCACGGCCATTACCATGGTCAGCGAACTTGCCAGCAGAACCACCGTCATGGTTGTGGAGAACGCGATGGCTGGATAGATGGGAAATGGGCGTGGCCAATCCGGATTCGTGATTCGCGAATAGCTGTACGCGATGAGGAGCGCGGAAAACGTCAGCGTATCGGAGACGATGAAAAGCCACATTCCCAGTTTTTTTGAACCGATGGCAAAGGGAGATTTTCCACCGTTCCAAGCTGAATCCAGCGCCACGTCAGTCTTAACATCAAGCACGGTTCACCGTCCCAGTGTAAGAAGTGCCAGCAAGAAAATCCAAAGCCCATCCATAAAATGCCAGTAAATTGAGGCTAACTCCGCGGCCGTTTCCTGCGAAATGCGCGACTTTCTCCACGGCCGGAAAGCCACGTAGAAGAGAAAGAAAATTCCGCCCGCCAGATGTGCGCCGTGCGCAGCCGTTAGTACGTAGAAAAAACTGCTGCTCGGATTCGTGGCCAGCAGCATTCCTGCGGCGGCGAGTTGGCGCCAGGCAACGATCTGCCCCGCCAGGAAAAGCATTCCCAAACCTGTGGTCACCCACCACAGGGATTGAAACGCTTCACGCTCGCCGCTTGCCAACTTCTTTCGCGCCACGATGATCGTGACGCTACTTATGAGCAGGACCGCTGTGTTAAACCAAAGGACAGGAGGAATGGGCGTGCGCTGCCAATCCGTCCCAAGCCCTCTTCGCACGATATAAGAGCTTGCCATGGCCATAAAAAACATAACGATGGCCGCAAGCCCAAGCTGCAATGCCGTGAAGTAAGCGCGGCGCGGAAATGGCCGCCGCGATCCGTGCGAATCTCCATCACCGTCACCACCGTCCGGCGGTGGAGTTCCGCCACCGTGACCTGCATCTATTAGTTCGACATCATCGACAACTGTTCCTGGCATTGTTTAATCCTGAAGGGCCGATTCTGTGGAGCCCTCACTTTTGCGAATTAATTCAGGCGCGAGGTGCTGGGGAATGTAATCATCCGCAGCGCCGGGCACGCTGAACTCATAAGCTCCATGGTACACAATGGGCTCAACGCCGCCAAAATTATCAAACGGCGGAGGCGTGGGGATCGACCATTCCAAGGTTGTTGCATGCCACGGATTTTCTTCCGTGGTTTTCTCGCCTGCGAGCAAACTCCAGAAAAAATTGAACAGGAAAATCAACTGCACACCGATGGTGATAAACGCCGCCACGCTTATGAACTGATGCAGGGGCTGCAACTTTTGCAGGAAAGGCCCAGCGGTCATTTCAGAATACCGCCGCGGATTGCCGGCCAATCCCAGGAAGTGCATGGGCATGAAGACGGCGTAAACGCCGATAAACGTGAGCCAGAAATGCACCTTTCCGATTCCCTCGTTCATGAATCGGCCAAACATTTTGGGGAACCAGAAGTAAAGTCCCGCGAACATTCCAAAGATAGCCGCGACGCCCATGATCAGGTGGAAGTGCGCGACGACGAAGTAGCCGTCATGCAGATACAAATCCAACGCGGGCTGCGCGAGAAACAAGCCCGAAAGGCCGCCCGTTACGAAAAGCGAAACGAAGCCAAGTGCAAACAGCATGGCGCAGTTGAATGTGATCTTGCCGCCCCACAACGTACCCAGCCAGTTAAATGTTTTGATCGCGGAAGGCACGCCAATCGTCATCGTCAGAATGGAGAACGCGAATGCCGAGTATGGGCTCATCCCGCTGATGAACATGTGATGGCCCCAGACACAGAAGCCGAGGAAACCGATGCCGCAAACGGCTCCGACCATGGCGCGATAGCCAAACACTGGCTTGCGTGAGAATGTCGAGAGCAAGTGTGACGCCACGCCCATGCCGGGAAGAATGGCGATGTAGACCTCAGGATGCCCGAAGAACCAGAACAGATGCTGCCACAGGAGCGGCGAGCCGCCCTTGTGCCAGGTGACCACCTGATCGGTGACCACGAGGCCGCCGGGAATGAAGAAACTCGTTCCCGCGACGCGATCGAGCAAGAGCAGGATGCACGCGGCAAGAAGCACGCCGAAAGCGAGCAAGCCGAGAATGGCAGTGACGAACCAGGTCCAGCAGGTCAGAGGCATTCGGCCGAGCGTCATGCCCTTTGCGCGCAGATCGATGAGCGTAGTAATAAAATTGAGCGCGCCCATCAGAGAAGCGCCGCAAAAAATTGCCAGCCCAACGATCCAAAGCGTCTCTCCCGCACCTTGCCCCGGACCCACCATTTCTCCGAGAGCACTGAGCGGCGGATAGGAGGTCCAACCGCCAATTGGCGCGCCGCCTGAAACCACAAAGGCGCACAACATGACGATAAGCGATACGAATGTGGTCCAGAACGAAAGCATGTTCAGGACGGGAAACGCCATGTCCGCCGCGCCAATCTGAATGGGCAGAAAATAATTGCCGTAGCCAGATTGCGGCGCCGTCGTGAGCACCATAAAGACCATGATCGTGCCGTGCATGGTCATCAGCGCCAGGTACTGCTCCGGCGTCATCTGGCCGCCCTTGAAAAACGCAAATTTTGCGGCGGGCCAGCCGAGGTGCAAGCGCATCAGCAGGGAAAGGCTCATGCCGACGAAAGCCGAAAACAAGGCCAGGCACAGATATTGAATGCCAATTACCTTATGATCGATGCTGAACACATATTTCTGGATGAAACCGGTCGGTGCGTGATGCGCGTGGCCGCCGTTTTCGTGTGTCACCATTGAGGCTCTCCTCAGGGTCTTTGGTAGAACAGGCTTCAGCCTGTTGATTTTTATTTCTGCAGAGCAAATCCAAAATCGACAGGCTGAAGCCTGTCCTACTGAAAATCTACTGGTTTGCCGCTGCCTGATCCTTCATCCACTTTTCGAAATCCGGTTCGGACATGACGCTGAGCATGGTGTGCATGCGGTAGTGGCCCAATCCGCAAAGTTCGGCGCAAGCGATTTCGTAATCGCCGGGATCGATGGCCGTAAAGTGCATGTGAATTTCCATGCCCGGCACGGCATCCTGCTTCAGCCGCAATTCGCGCACGTAGAAGCTGTGCGTGACGTCCTGCGAGCGGATGATGAGTTCCACTTCTTTTCCGGCCGGAACAGCGATCACGGGAGAAACAACGTCATCCTTGGAAGCTGGGTCGGTGGGATCGAGGCCTAAGGGATTTCCTGTAGACGCGCTGACCAGTTCGGGCTTTTCACGGCCAAATTTTCCATCTGGACCCGCGTATCGAAAATTCCAGACAAATTGCTGGCCGGTTACTTCGATTTGCAGCGCGCCGGGAGAGGCGCCCATAAAGTGAACTTCCGCCCAGGCATTCCGCGCATACAAGCCGAGCCCGACGAAGAGCACCACGGTTGCCAGCGTCCAGACAATCTCCATGGTGTTGTTGCCTTCAAAATAGGTCGCCTTTTGTCCATGGTCGCGAAATCGAAAAATGGCGATGGCGAGACCGAGCTGCGCAGCGACAAATACAATTCCCGTAATAAGGAACGTACGTGCGAATTGCGCGTCAATCTCATGGCCAAAATCGGTGATGGCGGGAGGAAACCACCAGATTTTTGCCATGAAGATATAGACGGTTACACCTGTCATCAGAAATAGGAACACAGCAAAGGCAAGAGCAACTGAGGTGGAACCGCGTTCTGGCCGTCTACTCAGCATCGTCTTCGCTCCAAGGGTCGTTAATGACCTAAAAACGGGGCCCGAAGTAATTATCCAAGACGTTTGTGCATGACGAATCCAATCGGTATGTATGGCCTGATGCGCACATGATATACATCCTGAGAAGAAATTCAACAAGCTTTATTCGTTGCGTGAAAATAATAATTTAAAACTGAGGAACTCATTTTCCGAATGCGAATCCGCTCGTTAAAATTCGCAAAAAGCGAGGTAGAATGGAAAACATGCGAAAACAAAGCCTATTTCTTATTGTTCTTCTTGCAGGAATTGCCTCTTGCGCTATTTCGGCGGACGCGCAGGTTCTCAGCCCTCCCGCGAAAACCGCTTGCAAATTTGCCGACGGGAAGACGATTTCGGTGAATTATTCCAGTCCGCGCATGCATGGACGAAAAATTTTCGGCGACCTCGTTCCGTTCGGAGAGGTTTGGCGAGTGGGAGCGGACGATGCGACAACGTTTGTGCCCAACGTGGATGTCACGTTAGGCGGCAAGACAGTTCCCGCGGGCCGGTACACCATGTTCGCGCTTCCCACGGTCAACAAATGGACTTTGATCATCAGCAAACAGATCGGCGAATGGGGCATTCCCTACCCCGGAGAAAAATTCGATTTCGCGCGCATGGAAATGAAAGTTTCAAAACTTTCCGCGCCGCTTGAAAATTTTACAATTTCTTTCGATGCGCTGGGATCGAGCTGCAATATGAAGTTCGATTGGGAAACGACGCGGGCGTCGATCGATATCTCTGAGAAAAAATAGCGGGCCGCTACGGCGCTGCAATTTTTGCTGCGTTGCCTAAGCCGTAAGGGCGCGGTATACCGTGCTCAGCCGGGGTACGGTGTTTGCTATCGAAGCATTCGCCGACACTGTTTCACGAAGATTCAAAAAATGGATTATGCCGCGAAGAATTATCTAGTTCGCGGGAAAGAATCCCCGGTGTATAAGTGTGGCCACCCGGGGAGGGATAAATGGCGAGCGCGAGCCGGTCGGAAAGCATCCCGGAAAGGCGCGCACCGATCCCCGCACGACACATTGCCGCCGTGGTCATGGGCAACGGGCTGGAGTTCTACGATTTTCTGACCTACTCCTTTTTCGCGGTTTATATCGGCAGGGCTTTCTTTCCATCAAATGTTCCTTCTGCAAGCTTGCTGGCGTCGCTCGCCACGTTTGGCGTGGGATTTTTCACGCGGCCGATTGGCGCGTGGGTGATTGGCAGGATCGGCGATCGCAAGGGCCGCAAGCCCGCGATGATTCTTTCCTTCTCGCTCACTGGCATCGCGATCACCGGGCTGGCGTTGACGCCTCCGCACTCGAGGATTGGCGTAGCCGCGCCGGTGCTGGTGATCTTCTTTCGGCTGTTGCAGGGGTTTGCGCTGGGGGGAGAAGTCGGTCCGTCGACGGCTTTCTTATTAGAGGCCACACCACCTGAACGGCGAGGGTTTTATACGTCTTTCCAGGCCTGGTCGCAGCATTTGTCGGTCCTCGTATCAGGCCTCGCTGGATTTGGCCTGGCGAATACGCTGAATGAGCAACAATTGCAGGATTATGGATGGCGCATCGCTTTTTTGGTTGGCGTGGCCATCGTGCCGCTTGGCCTCGTGATGCGGCGCAGCTTACCGGAAACATTTCATGTGGCGTCCACCAGCAGCGTGAGAGAAACCGCTTCGTTGCGACCGCACATGGGAGTTGCGGTGCTGGGCGTGATGCTGCTCGCGAGCGCCACCATCGGAAATTATATCGGCAACTACATGACGACCTATGCGATCTCCACCTTGCATATGCGTGTGAATGTCGCTTTTGCCGCGACCATTGTGGTCGGACTTTCCGGCGTCGCACTCGACCTCGTCAGCGGCACGCTTTCGGACCGCATCGGGCGCAAGCGAATGATGCTCGTGCCTGGCGCCTTTTTGCTTGTTTCGATACTTCCGGCGTTTTATTTCCTTTTGCATTACCGCACGGCGGTCGCGCTCATCGGCGCCACGGCTTTGCTTTCGAGTTTGGCAGCCCTTTCCGCTGGGCCCACGGTCATCTGGCTGACGGAATCGCTGCCTGCGTCTATTCGCTCCAGCGGCGTTGCTGTAGTTTACGCGATCTCGATTGCAACGTTTGGCGGGACAACACAATATGTAGTTACTTGGTTGATTAAAAAAACGGGGAGTTCACTCGCGCCCGCGTGGTATTGGACGGGCGCGGCAGTCGTTGGGCTAATCGCGATGAGTGTTGTGCGGGAATCGGCTCCGCACAAATTGCGGAGCACGAGTAGGGTTGACCAAATTCGAAACGAAGCTCTGAGCAAGAATTAAAAGGAAGGTGCAAGGTTTTTGTGGCGCCGGCGTCCCGCCAGCGGGTTTTGACTTTTCTCGCACTCAAAAAAAACCGCCGGCAAGATGCCGGCGCCACAATTCCAGCCGGCGCGGTTGGGAGATCAGAGTTGGCCGGTTGGATTACGAACTAGCAGCCGTCGTAGCCGTCGATGTCTGCCACGCTTGCGCATCGGACTCTTCGATAATTTCGCTTTCCCATTCCACGGTGATGCCGCGGCGCACGCTTTCCGATGCTGCGCAAAGTCCTTCGTGGTGTTCGAGAGCGCGTTCGACCGTGGCGCGCTTGTCTTTCGGCACGGTCAGACGGTAGTGCATTTTCACGCCGGTGAGGATCATCTTGCCGTCCACTTCTTCAATGGTGCCAAGGGCTTCGACTTGAAGCTTGTCCGGGTTGGCGCTCACGCCGCGCGCTTCGAGCGCACCGGCAACGGTTCCCGTCATGCAGCCGCCCACCGCGGCGACGATGTAATCGAGCGTGGAGGCCATGGGCTCTTCCGGGGAAAGTTTGAAATATTGCGCAATGCCACCGTGAATTCCCATGCGGATGGCGCCAGGAAAACCTTCGATTTCGGCCCGCTTGATTTTGCTTTTGCCGGGCTCCTTGGATATTTTCACTTTGGACATCTGAATTAATTTTCCCATGAGCGTTCCTCCTGTAAAAAACCTAGAGAAAACTATACCAGCGCTTCCAGCAGTTGCGCGACCGAATAAGGCTGTGCTGCTTTCACACTCGCCTTGAAGAGACTGCGCGGATCATTATCATACTCGATGGAGTATCCATTGCCCTGAAACAGTTTCTGCAAAAAGAGCTGAAAATCGGGATCGAACGATTTGCGGGTTGCCGAGTCGTTTGGCGCGACCAGGCGGTCATTTACGAATATTTCTATATCCTCGCCGTTGAAACGGAATTTTCCGTTGAGGCGCGGCTCGGATTCCAGCCGCTGGCACGCCGTAAGCGCCGCGAGAGCGGCTTGCGCGAGGATATTCTGGTTGCTGCCATTCAGCTCGGCTTTGCGGTTGTAGCGCACGCCGAGGCGGTCATCCGTGTTATCGACGCTGTAATTCCCTTCGTGCCCGATCAGCACCACTCCCGGTCCGGCGGGAACGTGCGTGTAATCCGCGACGTCGATCAGCAACTCATCGCCATTTTGATTTTCAATCCAGCTGTGAAATACGGGAATCAGCGGCTCAAGACTAAGGCCCTCGGGGTTTTGCAGCAGAAGTTTCACGTTGACGTGCTGAAGGTGCATGCGTTGGGTCCCTTTTTGTAGCGCCCGCCTTCAGGCAGGCATTTTTTGGATTACCGGAATGGTTGTTAGAACCCGGATGCCAACCTGAAGGTTGGCGCTACATCCGGCTTGCAAAATATGCGCCTTTATTTAAACGGGCGACGGCGCCGGGGCCGAAATTCGGTTGTAGCAACTGTGTGCTGCGTCGATAAAAAGCTGAGCTTCATCGATCAGGTAGCGCGTTCCATCCTGTGTGTAGGGATGGCCTGATTTCTCCTGTGCAGAAAAAAGGTAGTGAGCGAATTTGCCGCCAGCGAACGGATCGAAAAATTTCTGCGTGTCGTAGAAACGCGCGCGGAATTCCCGCACGATGAGCGCCGGATCGTCAGCAATGGTGGAATTTTCGATCTTCACCAGCGCCTTCGCGGCCTGCACCATGGAGCGGTAGGCAGTATCTCCCGCTTGTTCGATGTGGCCGTCTTCGAGCGCGACTTGCGCCTCGAACAATTGCCGTTCGGCCGCAGCCAGGTCAAATTCCACGGATGACACAACCGCTCCCGCGCATTCTCCCACGCCGATATCCGCAAGCGTGTATTCCCGCGGGTCGCCCCAATCCTGGAAGATGGAGCGGTCCGCCAAATCGGCGGGAGGCCGCGCGAGGTCTTCGAGCATTCTTTTTAATTCCACTTTCCCGGTGCGTGCGACGAAATCTTTAAAACTTTCGCCATTCTTGCGATTGGCCGCGTAACGGTCCGTGAGGCGCGAAACAACTTCCGGAATTCTCTTCGATGGAATAGCGATGGTTGGCAATCCGTAGGACGCGCCGTTATTTTCCCACTCGCCACCGAGGACAACCTGGAAGTGCGGGACCGCGTATCCCGACATTTTGCGGCTGACGCCGTAAAAGCCGAGATCCGCAACGTGATGCTGCCCGCAGCTGTTGAAGCAGCCACTGATCTTGATGTGCAGCTTCAAGACGGAATCATCCAGCTGGAAATTTTTCTCGGCGAGGCGCTTGCGCAATTCCCCAGCGAGTCCGCGCGAAGAAGAAATACCCAGCTTGCAAGTGTCCGTTCCGGGGCATGCGGCGATATCCACGATGCTTCCGGCTCCGGGCGCGCCCAATCCGGCGGCTTCGAGTGCCTTATACAATTCCGGCAGATCGCTGAGGCTCACCCAGCGGAGAACAATATTTTGTTCCACCGTCGAGCGAATCGTTTCTTTCGTAAAGCGGCGCGCGATATCCGCCAAAGCCCGCAATTGTCTGGAAGTGATATCTCCCAAAGGAAGTGTGATGGTGACAACCGTGTATCCATCCTGCTTTTGTGCACGCGTATTTGTTTTTACCCAGCGCTGAAACGGTTCCGTGCCGAGCAGCGGCGCTTTGCCGGCGGGCCGAAGGGGCGTCTCATGGAATATTTCGGCGGCATCCACAAAATCCGTCCACCGTGGATCGGGCGTCAGATTTTTTCGTTCCTCGGTCACCAATTCCTTGAATTTTTCGATGCCCAGGTCCTGCACAAGGAATTTGAGGCGCGCGCGGCTGCGATTCTTTTTCTCGCCGAGGCGGGCGAATACCAGAGAGATCGCCTGCGCAAGAGGAAGCAATTCTTCCACCGGAACAAACGAGTCGTAGGGTTTTGCCTGGTACGGAACCGCTCCGAGGCCGCCACCGACTTGCACTTCAAAGCCGCGCTTTTCTTTTCCGTTCTCAATCCTGGTCGCGGCAACCATGCCCATGTCGTGCATGCTGGCAAGGCCGCAGGCGTGTTGCGAGCAACCGCTGAAGGAGGGCTTGAATTTTCGGCCAAAATTTTGCGTGTCGGGATGCCCCAACAGAAACTTGGAGAGAGCGGTTGAGTAAGGAGTGACGTCGAATTTTTCGTCCGGGCAAACGCCCGAGTAGGGGCAAGCGGTAACGTTGCGAACCGAGTTTCCGCACGCCTCGCGCGTCGTGATCTTCGCAGCGCCCAGCCGTCGCATGACGGTCGGCGTATCTTCTACATGCACGTAGTGGAGCTGAAAATCCTGCCGAGTGGTTACGTGCGCGATGCCGTCGGAATATTCTTCAGCAAGGTCTGCCAGTGTTTCCAGTTGCTCCGCGTTCAGCCCGCCCGCCGGGATTTTTATGCGCTGCATGCCGGGCGCATCCCACATCGTGTTTGGGCCCTTGGTCAGATCGCCGGAGGGAAATTCAAGGCGCTGCACGGTTTTGCCGTTGTGGCGCTGGCCATTGTCATAGCGCTGGCCGTACACGCCACGGCGCAGCCGTGTTTCGGCAAACAAGCGCTCGTCAAATTTGCCCTGCTTGCGAAGAGCAATCTCCGTCTCAAAAATATCGATCTCACGCGCCAGGGGTTCCGGAATTTTCCCGGCAAGCCGTTCCGTCCACTGGGAGTTTGAAACTTTCATTTGGCCCACGCCTCCATCACAATCGATCTACCGCCGCCCATGCAAGAGAGATCCACCTGTTTGTCCGCCAACCCGCCTAATTACCTTTCGGCAATCGATGCGATTTTAAGTAGGAAAGCACCGTCAAAAAACAAAACCCACCGTCGGCCGCGTCGCCGAGGTGGGCTACCTGCGCTGCGATCCTTGGTTCCTTATCGCGCGATTCCCCCACACAGCGGCGCACTGTTGCAACAACAACAGAAGCTCACGCCGATCATAAACCTATGGTTCACGGGACTCAAACTATCATACAGCGGCGCAATGGAAAGTCAATTTGCCGTGGGCATATTGCAGCTCGGAAAAAAGACGCGCGTAACTTTCATGTCCTTCTCGCCGTAACTCTAAGTGTGGGTAGTACGGGAATTTCGGGATATGGCCACGCCTTTCTAACCCCCCGTTATGGGGCTTGCAGTAGATAGCGCGAGCGAGGTCGAAGAATCCGGCTATAATCGGGCGCGACGATTCACGCCCATGACCTCAGACATCGATCTGGAGATGCTGATGGCCCGCTATCAACAAGGTGACTTGGCGGCGGCCAACTCCTTAATTCGTTCCGTGAGCCCGCGGCTTTACAGGTTTTTTGTGATTCAATTTTCCAGCCGCGAACACGCCGACGATCTTTTGCAGGAATTGTGGTTGCGAATTCACAAAGCGCGGCATACCTACCGGCCCGGCGAGCCCGTTTTGCCCTGGCTGTACGCGATTGCCCGGAATATTCGTGTGGATCACTTTCGAAAGTCGAGCCGCACGACCGGCCACGAGCAGCCGCTGGATGAAACGCCGGAAGCCGAGACCGTGGCCGCGAAGGAACCTGACCGCATTCCGAGTCTAGACGTTTTGCTGGCGCCGCTTCCGGAAAGCCAGCGCGAAGTGATCACCATGCTAAAGGTGGAAGGCATGTCGCTGGAAGAAGTGGCGCGCGCCACCTCCTCGAGCATTGGGTCCGTGAAGCAGAAAGCTCACCGCGGTTATGAAAAATTGAGAGTGCGATTGACGATGCTGGGACTGGGAAAAGGGCCATTAGGAGAATTGCCATGAACGAAAAAAACATGGACGAATTCCTGAAACAGGCCGCACATAATCCCGAAGCAGTGAGCCCCGCTTTGCTTGATCGAATTGCAGCGTCCTTGGGCAATTCAATGCCGGCCGTGCGTCCCTTGCCATCTTCCTGGGTATTGGAAATTGGCATAATTTTGATTGCTGTAGCCATTGCCATCGCCGGCGCGGCGGAAGCAGGATTTTTTGGCGTTCTGAAACTTAATTCATTTGAACGCATGCTCATTTTTCCGGCCCTAGCAATCTTGATTTTTCTGGCGGCCTCCGCATGGGTCAGCGAAAACATTCCTGGAAGCAAGCGACTGTTTACGCCTGGCATGCTTCTCGGAGTGAGCATCTTTGGCTTGCTCGCAATCTTCGGCGTTTTATTTCGTAATTATCAAACGGATCGTTTCCTCTCAGCGGGACTCATTTGCCTTGGGTTTGGCCTTCTGCACGCGATACCCACAGCACTGCTAGGCTGGCTGGTATTGCGCCGCGGATTTGCAGTGAATGCCGTTGCCTCTGGACTTGTGGGCGGAACACTCGCGGGCCTTGCGGGGGTAGCGATGCTGGAGTTGCACTGCCCAAACTTTCAAGCCCTCCACGTTCTGATCTGGCATACGGCAGTGATTCCAGTCAGCGCAGCCGGCGGAGCGGTTTTGGCATGGGTTATCAGCAGGCACCCTACTTCCCAACCCCCGAATTAAGCGCCACCAAAGTTGTACTTAGACCGGATGGATGCCGGTTTGCTACTGCATTCCGCCCAGGACTACATGCCTAACAATCATATTTTCAATAAGTTAAAAACATTTGAGCGCTGAGTAACCGCGTGACGACTTCCAGCATCTCACTTACCACCCAGCAAGGCGTATGCATTACGACGCAATCCTCGTGCGCCGACAATCTCATCTAAATTCACGGTCCGGAGGCGGTTTAATGGCTCGAAAGCTGTTCATTCTGTTGGGACTACTCTTTATTGGGTCAGTTAATATCCATGCACAATCCGTCGGAGTCCTGGCCGGGTATTCATTCGAGCATGTCGGAACTTCTCCTGGAAGAAATTTCAACGGCGTAGAAGTAGGAGCGCAATACAAAATTTTTGGCTGGCTCAGTGCGGCGGCAGACCTGGACGGGCATTTTGTTTTTCCGAATCAGACAGATGGCAGGTCGTTTCATGTAATGGTTGGACCCGAGATTTCGCTTCCCGGGAAGTATTCTCCGTTCGTGCACGCATTGGCGGGCTACGGAAGCATTCATGATAATGGATTTACGAGTTCATCCTACGCGGCGGCTCTGGGCGGGGGGCTTGATCGGCACATTGCTCCGCTATTTACCTGGCGGATGGTTCAGGCCGATGACGTGGTTACGCACTTTTTTGGCGGCATCCAACACAGCGTAAGGATTACCACCGGGGTCATATTTCGGTTCTAGGGGTTTCGCCAATTCTAAGCGGCGCGAGCCCCCGATTAGGTACGGGTGGTTACGTAGCGATCTGGATGGCGGCTTTTCAGCAGGTGCCTTAGACGGTCACAGGCTTGTTCCAGGGATTCATACAGCTCATCAACTCCCTTGATCCCGTGGGACATGTGGCCTGCGTCCAGATCGGCGACTAGTTCGTGGCAAAGGTTTGTGGCGTGGCGAATGCGCTCAGACACCAACAAAGTGGTTATTTCGCTTTCGTCGCGGCCCTTCAGCTGCAGTTCTCTCAACTGCTGAACGGCCAGCGAAGTGGTGCGAATGGAATCGACCGTATCGCGAAATTCATTCAACAAACGGAAATCAATGCCTTCTGCTTGAAGCGCTTTTTCGAGTTTTTGAAGCTCAACGCTAGTTTTCTTAACTTGGAGGTTCACACCCCAGAAACTATCGCTTGGGGTAATCAGCTCCACAACAATGCCGTTGGAAACGCCCTCTCTTGAACTCGGCGTGGCGAGCACTCGGGCTTCCGCAGACTCCGCGGAAAGGAAATTGGTGAGCGTGATTCGGCTGCCAACGCTCGGATGAATGGACATCTCGAGGTAACCGCCGTTTGCGTTCACTTGTTTTGCGACGGCCTGAACCAAGACAGGAATACCCTCTGAATTGCGCCAGCTTGCTTCGATCGGCACCGCGACTGGAAAGCGAAAACTTTTCCTTCTTTCCGCCTTTGATCCATCCGGGGCGGTTCCACGATTTGGCAAGATTGGCGTTTTCCTTCTGTCCATGAAGAGTTCTCTTCCCTGCACGGATAACGGCCGGCACCCAATGCAATTCGCTAATCACAAACAGCTTAAGTACATGCCTGAAAAATTACTACTGGACGAAAGTACAGTAGGCAAGGCGAGCAACTCTCAGGGCAATTATGTATTGCGTTAATAGGACAGGCATGGGCGGCAGCCGGTAAAACGCGCAAAAACTACTGTTCAGGTGAAACGTTTTCCGTGTTGATACGAGCGGGAATGGGGCGGTAGCCGCTTCGAGTACGGATGCGATATTTTTTATATTTCGGATTGGCGAGTTTCACGGAAATGGCGCGCCAGCCGCGGTTAGGATTAGGTTGTGGATAATAACTCATAAAGTACAGGTGGGCCAGATCCTCGCGAATGGAGCTGAATGCGTCACGCTGATCCTTCCAGCTCTTCGCAAAATAAGCTTCCCCGCCCGTGCTGGCCGTCATGCGCGCAAAAACGGCGGCGGAAGCGGCATTCAATTGCGCCTCCCGGGTGCTGATGATGTAAATCGGAATGCCCTCGGACTGCGCCAGTTCATCCACATCTTCGGGAGAAACCATGCTGGAATTATCGGGCCCGTTGGAGAAGACGACCACAACTTTTCTGCCGGTATGCTGAGCGGCGTCTTTGAGCGTCATAAGCAATGCGTTGTATAACGCGGAATCGTCGCCATTGGTGGTCTCACGCACGCCGCGAATGACCTGGGAGCGGTCTGACGTGAGCGAGGCGGCACGGTAGAAATTGCGACTATAGGAATAAAATGCCACCTGGTATGGGTGATCGAGCGACCTCACAAATTCCGCGATGGAGTCCTGAGCAAAAACGAAGCCTCGTCCGTGAAACATGTAATTGCTGGTGTCAAACAGAATGAAAACATTGGACCCGCTCACGGAAGATGCGATGGCATCCAGAGAATCCGATTGATTTCCGCCCCGAATGACGCCGTTGGGGTGCGAATCGCCTGGCGAGGAATTTCCAAGCGCCTGCGGTTGGGCCGAATCCTGTGTGGCACTCAGGATGGTTTGGGGCGCCGCATTTCCTTCTTCAAACGAAGCCATCTTTTGCGGAATGCTGTCCTCGGTCACCGTGAAGTCTGAGGGACGCAGCGTGGTGACGTAATTCCCTTTTTCATCTGTTACGGCCACGTTTAATTGCACCATCGATACGACAACGCGGATGATGCTTCCTTCGCTATTGCTACTCTGGTTCTGGTCCTGGGTCTGGTTCTGGTCCTGGGCGGAGAGCCAGACCACGCCTGTAGAAAGAAAAATCAAAAATATCAAGATCACGATTCCGGAACGTTTTGACATAAATCCCCTCGAAATATTTCCAGTTGGTTTTTCCGAATTCTGTTCCACCTTTAATTATAATTATTTCAGGCGATGGACTCCCTTTCCCTCAGAGTCCCGCTGAGGGACTCTTCCTGGCCAGAGACACAATTTTCCCTTGACGGAATTCTTCTCCGGTTTCCCGCATCGCGCGCAAAACGGCTGACCAATCTTCCAGATGCGAAGCGAAGGTTTGTTCCACCATTCGCCGCGTTAATTCCGGAACGAGAATATTGAGCATCATCGGCGAATATCCCATCTCATCCGCCAGCCGGCCCCAGTAGAGATTCCCCGAATCCCAGGACTCGGCCATTAACCGGCTCGAGTAATAGAGAAATGTGGGGACAGGCTTCATGGTCATCAGCTCACGATGGTAGTTTTGTGCTAATGCCGGGTGTGGAACGCCGAAATCCTGGGAGATGCGGTCCAGATTTGTTTCGATGGGGTAGCGTACGAGGACATCATCCAACTCGTTCCCTGCCGGGCCCCAGGCTTTTCTCTCCGAGGAATGGGTGTGACGAAACTCCGCGGCCAGATAGAAAGTTTCTGACGGTGCGAGGAGCGCCAGCGCTTCTTCTTCTTGTCCTGCGCGCAGGGCTGCCTCGATTTGCTCCAGCCTCTGTGGAAGCAGGCGGTCGGAAATGATGCTGAGAACCTGCTCACGAACCTTTTCATCCTTGGCGGCGGAACTCAGCAGCTCTTCTCCCGTGCGTTGGTAAAGGGCAACAGCGTGCATCTCATTTCGGCTGACGCTCCACCAACGTGGCAATACAGCGCTGGTGATTAGGCCCGGAACCAAATCCTCCCAGATGAGCGACTGCACATTTTTGGGCACAATAAAGTCCTGCTCCACGCGGGCCAGTGCATAGGGCAAGTCGGCCATGGAACCGATCAAATGCGCGCCGCCGCTGGCTGTCCATCCGCGGCCAAAAATGCGCGGGGTGCGCCAAATTTGATCGGTAGCCGTAGCGGCTTCGCCGGAGTAATCGCCGCCGGAAAAATCATGCGAACGAACGAAGAGAGGATTATTGTGGATCATTTGTGCGCCCGGCGGCTCGTAGTAGGCGTAATTGAGACCCACCAGTGTGTCCCGCAAAAAGGGAGTAAGCAAGGCGTGGGCTTGGACTAGTTCCGCAGGGCTGGCGGGTGATTTAATAATTCGAATGAGATCTGTGCGCATCTGCAAGGCCGTGTGGCGATTGCTGTAAATCCCTCCGGCATATTCATTCCTTTCACTTTTGGTGAAAAGAGGCCTGGGCAGTTCAAATTCGCGCAATTCCCCGGCGAGAGGCAATAGCGAATCGGCCACCTCTTTTCCCTTGGCCATCTGGTCGAGGCCATCGCCAAGCGAAATTAAGGTGTCCAGAGAAACCAGGCGTTGGTCATCGATTACCTGGTGCATTCTTCTGGCCATTTGCAATCGCAACTGCTGCCCCTCTTTGGTGTACTGCTCCGGGCCTGCAAGCAGCGCAAAGAGCTGGTCTTGCGACAAGTAAGTTTTTCCGGTGGCGGCGCGCAAAAGCTCCGCAAGGGATGCTCGCCCGGCCTGATATACCTGTTCGGAAGTATGCAGAGTAGTGAATGGAATAAGGACTTTTTCCCAGGACTCGTTCAATTGAGCGTCCGGAATTTCACCTTGTCGCGCGAGAATTTCCCAAAGACCAATACTCGCTTGCATCATTCCCAGAGCATCGGTGCGGGCAAGATGATCGGGAATTTGATTGAGTCCCTCGGCCACCGTGAGGAAGCGCGTAATCGATTCGTTTGATAACGAGGGAAATTCCGCAAACATCGGATATTGATCTCCAAAAAGCGGAAATCTATCGGCAAGTAACTTTGCCGTGGGAACGGAAAGCTGATCTTTCGGCGAACGATTTCGATCGATTTCATTGAGCATCAAGAAATTGAAGACCGGTCCATCCGGCATCGGGTAGCGAGTGACGGCAACCATTCCTTCGATCACTTGCTCGGGATTGTTCCAGCTTCCCGATTTCTCCCCCCACTCACGGACCAGCTTGGAATCCACTTTTCGACGCATGACTTCTTGCCAGACTTCTATGTTTCCGGGAATGTGCGGCTGGCCGTTGGAGTTGAGGAGCAGCCGCGATTCCAGCAGAAACAGACCCGGATCAGGGCGGAAAGAATGCCTGGTCGGGAGAGGATTTATGTCATGTCCGCGAAGCGCGTCGTATAAATGCTGCATATGGCGCGACGAAATGAAATATGCCTGCTGGGAGGCGTCTACGCGCGAAAGAGTGTCATAGTAGGATGCTGCCCACCCTCCATCCTTGATCAGTAACCGCGTGATGAAATCTGCGGGGGAACGCGGGCTTGCGCCGATCAAATCCTTCCAGGCGGATTCCGCCTGTGTTCCCCCCGGGACGAGGACCCGTCCGGATCGGACGCTGATTTGGCTGCCGTAAAAGTCCAGCACGGGTGCAACCAGTATGAGTTTTTTTGCCCCGACGGATTGCCACAAGAATTGCCCGGTCTCTGAGTCCATGCGGGACATCGCCCAATAGAGGCGGGCCAAATTGGGATCCCTCAAGATTGCGTCGACCACGCTCCGGTTGGAATTTTTCTTGGACGGTACCCAGTCGGCATTCTTATACAGAACGGGAACTTTTGTAGGGGCGTATGCGGTGTCGAATGGCTTGCCTTCCCGCAGCGCATCTTCCAAATCCGCCAAGGGGAATCCGGAATTCACAGTGAGGAAAGCCCGGTTCGCATCGGCGGTTTCTAGCGCGGCGTCAGGGCCACATGATTTCTGCAGCCTGTAACCGAGAATCGCGAGAAGAGGTTTCGCATCGTCGCAATTTGAAACATGTAAGACATGCTCTTTGCCTGCGAGAGTTTCCAGTTCCCGGGCCTGGTCCATATACCAATTCAAGAGCACCAGGAATTGTGTGGGCCTGCCCACTTCATAGCCATTCATCACAACGTTACGGGCAAGCAGCGGCAGTAATTCATCGGGCGCAATTTGCTGGCTGATGGCGGCCATGCGAAGAAACGAGCGCATCGGCCCAGGGATGGATGCTTCGTCCATGGGGTGTGAAGCCTTGGAGAAAGATCTTTGGGCAGGGCCAGCTGGAACTGCGGCCAAAGGGGAAACTAACATCCCCAGAAGGAAGCATAGAAATACGCAAAAGAAAAACGGATAGAAAACGCGACGAATTCTCATGGCCCAGACCTCCGACCACTTTAGTCAAGGATGGCTTTTAATAATCTGGACGGCGAAGAGGGTTAGGGGACAACGATTCTCCTCGCGCGACCTCCACGAAAAGTATGGTTCGCCAGCTTTTGGCAATCTACACCAACGAAAGGCTTGTACGAATCTAAATTCTCATCCATTTCTGATTTCGGGAAGAGCCTATTCACTTCGACACAACCGATCTGTTTGTGCGGAGGATAGACCATTCATCGTAGCCCAGTCAATCCGCGTGGGTCTGGGGGAGCACGCCTTGAGGAACCGCCTTCCTCACCAACCTAACGCAGCAGCCGTAGTCTATTCTTAAAAAAATGCAAATTGATTTTCCATCGGTATTTCACCTGATTCAGGCGCCAATAAATGAAATTTAATTCCATACACATGTAGTAGATGATTGATTGTGGCCATTAGTGGGAACTGTGGATGAAAATTCCTTGGTTCCGGCTGGCTGAATCGCTATGCTGACGGCTATGAAAATTGCATTTCTTGGATTGGGAAGAATGGGCGCCGGGATGGCGCGCAATTTGATCCGCGCGGGGCACTCTTTGACTGTATATAACCGCAGCCGAGGGAAGGCTGAGGCGCTGGCTGCGGATGGAGCGCGCGTGGCAAGTTCCCCAGCGGATGCTGCCCGGGACGTAGACGCTGTAATGACCATGGTTGCTGACGATTCCGCGCTGGAGCAGATTATTTTCGGTGAAAATGGCGCTGCCTTCGCCATGAAGGCGGGTTGCGTTCACCTGTCGCACAGCACGATCAGCACGGAAATGGCGCGCAGGCTGACGGCGGAGCATGCGCAACGCAAGCAAAGTTATCTGAGCGTCCCTGTTTTTGGTCGCCCTGATGCGGCAGAGAGCAAGAATCTGGTGGTGACAGTCGCGGGACCGGCTGAGCTTGTGGAACGTTGTCGACCATTGTTCGACGCAATTGGACGCCAGACGTTTGTTATGGGCGCGGAGCCATGGCAGGCGAATGTAGCCAAGGTGTGTGGAAATTTTATGGTGATCAGTGCAATTGAAGCGTTGGGGGAGGCTTACGCGACCCTACGAAAATCGGGAGTCTCTCCTGACACCTTCCTTGATGTCATGCACGCTCTTTTAGGTTCACAGGTGATTACCGGATACGGCCGCATGATCGCCAAAGAGCAATTCGAGCCCGCGGGATTTGCGCTGAAGCTGGGATTGAAAGATGTGCGCTTGGTATTGGCGGCGTCAGAAGAAGTTGCTTCTCCCATGCCGCTCGCCAGCCTGATTCACGATCATTTGCTATCGGGACTCGCGCAGGGGCAGGGTGAGATGGATTGGTCGAGTATGACGCAAGTCATTGCTCGCAATGCTGGACTGAAGGCAAAGTCGTGATTCGGCGCCGTCTCTTTGAGATTGTTTAGACTTTTCATTTTTGCCCCAACTATTGAAAAACCGCCGGCGGGACGCCGGCGCCACCTCGGAAAAAGGAGTTGCGGATATGTCACTCGTAGATTTTATTCCTACGCCCAAGTTTGAGGAATACAAGGAACGATTCAAGCAGCATTACAAAATGGAGCGCAGCAAGGACGGGGTGATCGTCGTGGAAGCGCACACGGCGGGCGGGCCCATTCAGTTGAGCGTCGAAAATCATCGCTCGGTCGGCCAGCTATTCAAAACGATTGGCGCGGACCCGGAGAACGAAGTGATGATCTTCACCGGGTCTGGCGAAGATTTCATGATGGATGCGGATCCCGAAGGCTTTAAATTGGAGCAGGAAGATTTG
This sequence comes from Saccharimonadales bacterium (SeqCode), assembly GCA_035486415.1. Classification (GTDB taxonomy): domain Bacteria; phylum Acidobacteriota; class Terriglobia; order Acidiferrales; family UBA7541; genus Palsa-360. The sequence goes on along the minus strand of DATHNC010000105.1, from coordinate 8,744 downwards.
CAGCATTGGGCCTACGAATATGCTTACAAAGACGGGCGGATCAATGTCAGTTCGCTGGTGAACGATCTGGAAATTCCCACGATTGGCGTGCTGAACGGGCCCGGTTTTCATACGGAAATTTGCCTCATGTGCGACATCTCGATTTGCAGCGAAGACGCCGTCATCTTCGATCTGCACTATGATATCGGCTCCGTTCCGGGAGACGGCATTCACAGCTGCTTCATGGAACTGCTGGGCACGAAGCGCGGAGCTTATGCGTTACTCACCGGTCAGGCAATTGACGCGAAAAAAGCACTCGAGTATGGATTAGTGAATGAGGTTGTACCGCGAGATCGTTTGATCGATCGAGCGAAGCAGCTTGCCGCGCATATAATGACGCAACCGCGCATCACGCGCCGACTGACGACGCAAATTATCCGGCGTCCCTGGAAAAAAAGGATTACGGATGATTTGGACGGCGGCTTCGGCATCCAGATGTTCGCGCACCTGGCCAAGAAAAAATCGATTCACAGCAGGAATCACATTGCTACGTCCGTGGCCTACGTAAAAGAAGGCAAGGAAAATAATATTAAGTAAAAAGAAGTTTGGCTTTTAGTAGTGGGGCTTCGGCCTGCGGGGTTTGGGCCTTGCTAGAACTAAACCCCGCAGGCTGAAGCCCGCGCCACTTAAGGTCCTCTTTGGCCAGCTTTTAATCTTGCGGATTCGTTGCGAAAATGGATACTTCTGGCGCAAAACCGCGGTCGTCCATTTCCAGCATGGCTTTCACCACGAAGGCAATATCTTCCCCGCGAAGCTTGCTGGCATTGACTTTTTGCGGCAGGCCGGCCGTCTGGAAAAAATTGGTGACCACTTCGCTGGGATTCACGAGAATGACGCGAACATTATATTTTCGCAACTCCGCGCGCCAGCACTCGGTCATGCCGCGTAGCGCAAATTTGCTGGCGTAATAGGCAGTCCCATTCGCAGCGCCTCGCAAACCGGCGGTAGAAGAAATATTCACGATATTTCCGCGCTGCTTCTTCATGAAATGTTTTGCGGCTTCGCGCGCCATCAGCATTGCGCCCGTGACGTTCGTGGCGAACACATCTTCAAATTCTTTTTTACCCATGTCGACCAGGTTTTTGAACACGCCGGTGCCTGCGTTGTTCACCAGAATATCCAGATCGCCGAATTTCTGCATGACTTCCTTGAAAGTCCGCTCGACATCCGCCTCGACCGAAACATTCGCATGAATCGCATGCACGCCCAATTCCCTGGCCGCCTCCGCAAGTTTTTTCTCGTCGCGTCCGGTGATGGCGACGCGCGCGCCGCTGGCGACGAGCGATTGCGCAATGGCCCGCCCAATCCCGCTGCTGCCGCCGGTGATCAATGCTGTTGAGTTCTTGAGATTCATGTTCTTCCCCCCGTGAGTTGCAAGCCTTTGCATAGTGCCACAGCCATGCGGGTGGCGTCACTTCAGGCAGTTGTGTATCTGCGGACCGCGAAGATTTCGAATGAAAGATGCGCCTATTTTTCGAAGCTTTCGAATGCGAGGTTATCCTCGCAAATGAGTTCCATGATGTCCCAATCCGGGCGCGAGCGGAACTTCAATAAAGCATTCCATGGCTTCGGATAGGCCTTGGGATCGTCAAATGTGAAGTCGACCTGCAGCGTTTTTTCGTCCACGCGATGGATGCGCTCGACGATATGCATCTGGTCGCTCTCGGGATGGCCGAGGCGATCGAGCCAAAGTTTCCCGTTCAAGCCGACCGTGTCCACCACGAGCGTATCGCCTTCCCAATGGCCAATGGAGTGGCCGTTATAGGTGGGCGTCAAATCTTCTGGATGCTTGCGGCCGTCGATGTAAATATGGCGCACGTTGTGGTCATATTCAAAAATTTCGATGACTTCTTTGGGAGTCTGCACAATTTGCATGGGAAAAATTTGCAGATAGATGTAGGGCATACCCGGAGGAAAACATTTGTAAACATTGTCCGTCGTCTCCTTTAGGGAGACGCCCCGCGGTCCCTGGGACGGTTTGGCGGCATCGAATTGCGCCTTTCCCCATACGGTCATCGGAGGATCGCCCTTGCTGAACGAAGCGAAGTCATAGCCGCCTCGCATTCCGTCCCAAATGCCGGTAATGTCCGCGCCTGGATTCGCTGCCGTTGTTTTCGGCGTAGGAGGAGTCACAGCGGCCTCGGGTTTACTTTGCGAGTGCACGTCGCCAGCCAGGCTTAAAATCGCAGCAAGCACCAGTGTTCCTGTTGCCAGCGGATTTCGCATATGAGCGATCCTCCTCATGCGCAGAATAAAATTGCATTTCAAATTTGGGAATTAAACCAACGCATCGTACGCTTCTCTGCTTCCAGAAACAACAAGGACGTGCGGGGAGGGTAACAATCACATCGGAAAATTCGTGGGCCACGAGCTAATTCTTGCGGAAGCAAAATCGCGGTTTAATCAGGAAACCCAGAGCGAATAAACGAGCCAGCACAACAATCCGCCAACCGCTACCAGCAATAAACCCGAAAAGCGTCGCTTGGTGAGGAAGAAAATTAAAGTCAGGCCGGTGAGAGAAACCAGCGTCATGAGCACGGCTGAAAAATCAATTACGTTGGACCAGATTTTACCGGTGTCCCGTCCTTTGTGCAGATCGTTGAGCAGAGCAACCAGGCTGAATGGGCTGATCGATAAATCATAATTCCCTGTTGCCCGATCGATGGTTGCGTCCGCTTCGTAGCCGGGGCCCTTGAATACAATTTCACATTGATCGCCATCCACATGAAGATCGGAGAGAGCGCCCTTCGTTCGGTGCGTTTGGCGAAAAAATTTCTCCAGATCGTCTTTCGCCACGCCGTCCTGGTTGGGAGCATTCACCCACGCTTTATTCAGCGTGCCATGGAACATCGCTGGGCGCGCATGACTGTCAAACCACTCGGCATGATTCAGGGTGAGGCCCGTGACCGCAAAAAACAGAAGGATGACAAAGCTGAGCATGGACAGATACGTGTGCAACCAGCGCGCGAGGTGCGCGAAGCGGCGTTTCCAGTGCAAATATCGTGGGTTGACGGTTGATGCGTGCGGAGAACCGGCTGGGTTTCCGTCAGGGCTATTGGGCGATTTTGTGGTAATCAATGGTGGCCGACGCAATCTCAATCCCGCCCGGAAGCTGGAACTGCTTGGGCGAACCGTTAAAATCCATCTCTTGATGTAACAATTGATAAGAGCCGTGCTCGCGCACCGCTTCGATCATTACGTTGTATTTGCCCGCCTTAACAGGGTTGCCGAAATCATCCTTGCCATCCCATTTAAAAGTATATTTTCCGGGAGGGCGAGTGGCGCTGGAAACGGAATTCAGGACGTGCGTATCTTCGCTCGTGGAACGCGCACTTTCAACACGGCTCCATGCGCGCAGTTCGTCCAGATATTTGTATTTCCTGAACCATAGGGAAATCGTGCGCACCGGGGCATGGCTTTCATTTTCAATCCACACGGCAACGTAGGGCCTGTGGAAGCGGTAATCATCAATCACACTCAGCTCGATGGAAACCGTCAATTCATATTTCGGATCCCATTGCGCGCCGCCGGATTGCGCGGAAATCGTTCTAAATGTCGGCGCTGGCGCGCGCATTGCCATGCGTGGCGCAAGTGCAGCTTCATACGAACTCCAGCCCGCGCTCACGATTCTCTCTCCATCTTTGTTGACCAGCAGATATTCCACGCCCGGCACTGCAGCCGCTACGCGCGCACTTTCCTGCGGCGTCAGTACGGAAAAAGCCGTGGCCAGCGCACCGGCAATTGCCGGAGATTGCGCGATGACCGTGGAGCTAATGACCTGATCCGCTGGCATTCCGTTACGGGGATCGACAATGTGCGAATAGTGGCGGCCGCCAATTTCCACGCCGCGCCGGTAGTCTCCGCTTGTGGCTACAGCGCGATCCCTCACGAAAAGGCGCGCGATGGGCGTTCCATTTTCGGCGTCTGATTTTGGATCGGAAATGTCGATGGGTTCCTGCCAGTCGCCGCGCACGATCAAGTCTCCGCCGATGTTGATGACCAGTCCCTGTGCGCCGGAAGCGTGCAATGCTGCATCCGCGGCACGCCCCGCGATGTAACTTTTCACAAAAGAATTGAGCGCGAGCGGCGTGTCGCTCGTGTGCGTGGCCGTTTGATTTACTGAATCAAGAGTCCAATGAACCCTGTGAACGCTCGCTACAGCGGCATCCAATTCCGCTTGCGTAGGAACTCGCTTCTCCGCGACGGCATGCTTCCAGACTCGTGTGATTGCCTCGGCCGAAGGATCGAGTGCGCCTCCCGTCATCCCGCGCCACTTGTCAAACAGACTAAAAACTTCAAATAATTCTGGGGAAACTTGGACGGGCTGATCCTTGGTGCGAAACCAATTACTGAATTCACTCTGCGGGTCCCACGAACTAAGGATGTGCGCCTCGCGATCGATCTCGGCCAGCGCAGCTTGCTCTGCCTTTTCCGATTGGGCCTCGGACACAGCTACAACTTTAAGTTCGAGAGATGTGCCCAGGACATTTTCGTACTGGAAAACGTAGAGATGGCCGGGGGCCTTGGCAGTGGATGAGGCAGCGAGTCCAAGCGACAGCAGGACAATTCCAAAGAATGCAGATAGGGATTTCATCTTCGCCGTGTTCGCCAAACCGTTATCTCCCTAATAGTTATCGCTCCAGAAGTTTACACCGTCCAACTTGTGCTTTGCGAGCGCGTCGCGGATTTGGAATAACTCGATCGTATGAAATTTTTCCTGTGTCGATCCCCGAGGCTATTCGTGCGTCGGCCATTGTAGTGCCGGCGTCTCGCCGGCAGTGTTCATCCGGGTACGCGGCGGAAAACTGCCGGCGGGACGCCGGCGCTACGAAACCTCGCATCGCCAGTATCAATCGTGTCTGCCAATCGAGAGAATTGAGGTATACAATGCCGGTCAAATCTTCAGCCAGGAATGCAAACTGCACGAAAGAGAGCGAGGGTTTGCCAGATGAAATCCACCATGATGCGATTATTTCTTGCGGCTACGGTTGCGGCATTTCTATTTTCTGCTCAGGCAAACGTCGCGGCTCAATCTGCGCCGCCCGCCCATCACAAGCCAAAAGCCCCAAGTTCCCTGCGGCTCTATGTTTTCGATTGCGGTGTGTTGCACAATGCGGATATGGGGCGCTTTAATTTGAAGAATGAAGATGTCACGACCACCGATATGTCCATGGCCTGCTTCTTGATCGCGCATCCCAAAGGAAATCTGATTTGGGACACGGGCGCAATTCCTGACGATTCATGGAAGCCAACTGGCAAGATGATCACGCAGCACGTCACTCTGCCTGACGGGTCATCGCGCGATGCGGACGTGGACAAGAATCTCCGCGATCAACTAAAGGAAATCGGCTACACCCCAGCCGACATCGACTACCTCGCACTCTCCCACTACCACTACGATCACACGGGCAACGCGAGTGAATTCGCGAGCGCCACGTGGCTTGTGCCGCAATTGGAGCATGACGTGATGTTTGGCGGCGCAAAGGCGTACGGTTCACTGTGGCCGGCTACATTTTCAGCTTTGAAGGACAGCAAGACGATCATCCTCAAGGAAAATGAATACGATGTGTTCGGCGACGGCAAGGTCATCATCAAGTCCGCTCCGGGCCACACGCAAGGCCACCAGATACTTTACGTGAAGTTGGCCAAGACCGGCGGCGTAGTTTTGTCCGGCGATTTGTACCATTATCCCGCGGAAAAAACTCTGGACCGGACTCCGACCTTCGATTTCAACCCGGATCAGACTCGCGCCAGCCGTAAAGAGGTTGACGCTTTTCTGAAGAAAACAAATTCGCAGTTGTGGATTCAACATGATTTCGCGGGCAATGCAAAGTTGAAGAAGTCGCCGCAGTTTTACGAATAGCATCATTCCTATTTGAGCCGTCACCCTAAAAATGCCGTGATCCGCGTTAAGTCTCTTCTTCTTGCCGGCGGCGGACGGGCACACGCCGGCAAAGGATTACAGCGATGGAAACATATTTGACAGTTGCGCTGGCGCAATATCCCTGTGATCGCGACCCCGCCGTTACCATTCAGGAAGCCAAATCAACAGGTGCGGAAGTTGTTGTCTTTCCAGAGATGTATTCCAATGGCTACGCACGTTTTGATCCGACGGATTCGGCGGCAGTTGAGCGCTGGCGAAATGGCGCACAGACCCTTGATGGCACATTCATCAAAAAATTCAGAGAAGCAGCAAGAACATCGCGCATGCATGTGGTCGCAACTTTCCTGGAGATCGCAGATCCAAAGCCATTCAATTCGGCGTTACTGATCGGCCCAGATGGTCAAATAATTCTTCATTATCGCAAGGTACATATCTGTGACTTTGATAGTCCGGAAGTTGAGTGCGATCGTGGAAAAGATTTCGGCGTTGCTGAAATCCAGACTACTACCGGCAAAATTACAATTGGTCTAATGATTTGTATGGACCGGGAATATCCGGAGGCTGCACGAACACTTTCCAGGGCGGGCGCCGAAATTGTGTTGATTCCAAATTGCTGCGACCTTGCAACGGACCGTGTTGTCGGAGATGTTCGAATAGCCCAAATGCGTGGCCGGGCATTTGAGAATGTGCTTGGAATAGCCATCGCAAATTACCCCGCGCCGCGATGTGATGGACATTCGATTGCGATCGATCCCAATGGTGCGGTGATCGCCATTGCAGACGATGCACCGGGTCTGATGATCGCGAGGTTCGACTTGCAAATGATACGAAAGGTACGTACTGACGATCAATTCCGCTGGCGGCCCTAGCTGCTCCGCCCGTTGTGTGTTTCAGCGAGCGAGAGTCGAAACTTAATCTGAATCTATGTAAAAGAAACGCCGCTGCGGTGATAAACCGCAGCGGCGTTTTGTCTTTATATGCGCTTGCTTCGCGAGAAAGCGGGCGAGCGATTGATTTGAATTTACGACCAGACGGGCTTGACTCCCGGCCCGATCAGCATGGCCGGATTTGCTCCTTTTCTCGGCATGAACTTCTGGGCGCGGCCGTTGTCCACTTCGGCCGTGTACAGATTGCCTTCCTGATCGACGTGCATTCCGTGCACTCCCCAGAAACCGCCCGGAAAATCTCCGAACGTGCCCCAGGAATACAGGAAGTTGCCGTCAAGATCGTACTTGATCATTTTGTTGGTGCCGCGATCGAAGAGCCAAAGGTGCCGGTCTGCCGCGGACAAATGCAGGCAATGCACGTCAGACGGCGGATCTCCCACCTTCCACATGTTCAGGAATTTGCCGTTGGTGTCGAAAACCTGCACACGATGATTGTATCGATCATTAACGAAAACTCTCCCGCTGGGAACATCAACGGCAACACCGTGCACGCCATTGAGGTAGCCTGGGCGCGTTTCGTTGGGCGGAGTTCCCTTCATGCCCCAGTCCATCAGGAACTTGCCATCCTTGTCGAACTTGGCCACGCGCGTGCCAAGGTATCCATCGGCCACGAACATGGTGCTGTCCGGCAGCCACGCGAGGTAAGTGGGTCGAGAGAAATGAGTGGCGTCGGCGCCGAGGACATTTGGCGTGCCGAGAGTCTGCACCAGCTTCTTCATGTCGTGAGTAAACTTGAAGATCGCGTGGCGATAATCGTCCACCAGCCACACATATTTATCCTTGTCGTATGGATTGATATAGATCGCGTGGGGGCGGCGAAGAATGCTGTCCCACTCCGGCCAAGTCTCTTTGATCTCTCCCTTGGCGTTCACGGCAACGATGCAATGGGTCCAGCGCCAATCCACATTCTCCGTGCCATGATTCGGACCATCGAGCTGACCTGGAGGGCTGGCCGCTGTGGCGTCGCGGTACGGCAAGCGTCCGATTGGAAATCCAAGGCTCGGCCCCAATTGTGGAAGGTCGATTTCTTTAGGCCGCTTGATGTTTGGCAATTCCCCGCGCTGAAGAATGAAGACACGGTCCGGAGTTTCGGCGAAAATTCCTTCGCCCGATCCCCAGTTCCAGGCTTCGTTCCCGGGCAAGGAGGACAAGGCCTGCGGCCAATTCGGGTCCACATCGTACGCGCCGAAAACATCCTGAACTCCCTTTTCTCCCGGAACCGCCGCAAACGTAACTTCGGTAGTCTTCGCTTGCGCTTCGGCCTTTTCAGGCGAACCCAAGATTCCCGACACGATAGGAATAGCCGTCGAGGCCAGTCCGGTCTTTATCAATGCCCTCCTGCTCAATTTCGAAATGGAACCCATGTATCACGCTCCTTTTTGAACAGAGATCGATTCGCGCGGAATGTTTGATTGGGACTTCAATCGTGCGCATGGTACCCCTCTCTGCCCCCGTATACAATGAATTTACAATTTGCTTCGACGACGGACTTCCGGAAAAAAGAATTCCGCAAATGATATCGACGCTTGCTTTCTTGCGCGTGAGTCGCAGTGTGAATCAGCGCTCCCGATTGAATTGAGGAGCTGATCTTCAGCGTTCAGAATCAACCGCGGACTCGATCCGATAAACGGCGCGCTTGGTTGCTGAAATTTATTTCTGTAGGTGTGGTGGACGAAAAGGCAAAGAAGAACGTTGATGTACGTGACTGCGAGAATACCACTCCTCATGTTGCTGCGCGGACTTGTAATTCTAATGGGCAACAGCGAACAGGCGGAACATTTTGTTTGCAGGATGCCGTAAACGCTGGGCAGTGCAGCGCCGGGAAGATTACGCAGTTTGCCCGCCGGCATGAAAATGCGCGATCAGGCTGCGGA
>DATHNC010000104.1:0-38109 GCA_035486415.1 Saccharimonadales bacterium (SeqCode) | reverse complement strand
CGCAAGCGGAGCTGCCATTGCCGCCAAAGCTGGGTATCCGACTGTAATTGTTCCATTCGGAACAATTCCAAATGCGCCCACCGTCGCTTTTCCGCCGGGTTTCGCTGCGAAACCTGCGCCTCTCGGTGTAGCTTTTACCGGTACCGCTTGCACTGAGCCAAGATTAATCGAACTCGCATACAGCTTCGAACGCGCGACCAAGCGGCGCGTACCACCACCCGCTTTCCCCTAGGAGGGAATCGATAACAACTGTGCTGCGACTTTGGGACGCTTAACATACAGATGATGTCACGAGTGGCGAACTATGGGACGTCGTGAGCTGGGTGTGGAGAATCATCGTCCATGACGACAGCAAGCATGAATTCAAAACTAATGAGCACTACTAAAGCATTGGCCTACGCGCTGCTCGGAGGGCTGGTGTTTTGGACTCCCAATATTATAGTCCACTGGATAGTCGCGTACCGGTTCTCGGGGTTCGTCGTGATAGGCCTCACAGTTTTGTTGCCTGTGACGACAATCTTATTTTTTCGCACATTTTTGCGGCCATCATTGTTACAAAAGAGCCGGCTATCTCGTTCGATTTTTGCTGTGCTAGGAATATGGATTACCGGCCCCTCGATGTTGACATTCAGTTCGAGTTTTTGTGGAGGCGGACTCTCTCAGCCCGACGCTTGGCGGTTCTTTGTGTTCGGCACGCTATTGTTTCCGCTGTTTACGCTAGTAATGTCCGCCTTCGACGGCACCTTCTTCGCTCTGTTGCTTACGACTGTGCTCCTTCCCATACTCGCGGGTTCTCGCTCTAGAGAAGGCACACGCCGGTACGAGTAACGGATTCTGTTCGATGACCCACGCCATGCCTCCGTCATGAGTGGCCACGCAATCGAACGGTTGACCTGGGCCGTCTTCTCGGAATGTGACTTTTCCACTTCTGGCGAAGATGGCATGACTGAATATAGATTCCCATTTATGCCGGATTCGCAATCTCATCCGGCACAAATGGGCGGCTGTTGAAATACATTTCGTGGATCACACTTCAGAATTTATATGTCGCGAATGTATACACGATGGAGGCGCGGTCGCCACCCGAGTTCTCGGTCAGAAATCGGCCTGCGAATAAATAGCCGTATCCGGCTCCGACTGTAATGTTTTTTTGAACATCGTATTTTGCCGATAGATCAGGTTCGAGGCCTACGTCCCGGTGAAGCGCACCGGTTGTAGGAGTTTTTACGAGGACCGCGCCGGTCGAACTGTATAGAGCGTCATTCCCGTTGGCAAGATAGAGATCGCGGAAATCGGCAAGCATGCTGAGGTGGTTCGCGGGTTTCAGTTCCACCCCCGCGCGCTGCTGAATAATATTTCGCCAGCCAAACAGGTCAACCAGCCCAAATACGTCGTGGTTGCTAGGATAGAGTTGGTCGAAAGTCCCTACCTTGCCGTCCTTCAATCTATTGTCGCCTGAAGCGTAGTCATATTGGACCAGGAAGCGCGGCCGGAAAGGTAATTTGGGAATCGAGTACCCCAAGTTTGCGTAACCGGCCCAGGCCGCAATCGTGTCGTTCGAAAAGTTGCCGCCTTGTTTCGCAGTCTCGACGGTGTAATCAAAGTTCAAAGGCAGTTCGCCGGTCCATCGAAAACCGTAAGTCCACAGGTTCTCATTTCCAATCGTGCCTTCTTCGCTTTTAACGAGCGGAAGAGCTTTCCAAAAAACAAACGGCTCCACGTGAGCCTTGGGTACGAGCGAGGAAAACGACCCGTACATCCCATGGAAATTCATTCCTCCGGAGTGATTATCGAACGCCACCGGGTTATTGTTCACCACCGAGGCGCTGAACAGATCGACATGGTCCTTGGTCGTACCGAGGACGAGACGAAAGGCATCGAACACGCGAGGAGCATTGGTCCAGTCACTGACTCCGACCAGGCGTTCCTGTCCGTAGCGCAATTCCTGCCTGCCGACTCGAAAACGAATCCACCCGTTCTCGCCATTCTGAAATTGCACATAGGCCTGGCGCAGATCGAAAACATCCTTGATCGAAGTTGTTATGTGGTTCGGGGCGATTCCTCCCGCCTCCGAATCCTGCGCCTGAACAAAGGCGTCAAACCAGGTCGTCGGCGTAAATTCCAGGTTCAAGCGCAGGCGGCTTAGAACAAATCCATCGTTGTGACCGGGGGTGAAAGAATATGCCGTGTGGTCTTCCGGTCTGATGCGGTACTCACCGCTGAAATGCAGCCACGTCGGGAATACTTTGTTTACTTCCGCAGCAGGAAAGTCCGTGAGGGCGCTTTCACTTTGTGCAGGCGGATTGGCAGCGGGCGGATTCGCAGATTCCGAATTAGGTGCCGTGCGAGTTGATGTCGCAGCGTCCCCCACAACGGCATTCGCACCACTCGTCTGACCAAACGCAGGACTCAAGGCCACTAGGAGGGCCAACAGAACCGCCGGGCCAAAGGACGACCATTCGATAAGAACAACCTTTCTTGACTTGTCTTTCAATCCCTTCACGAAGCTTCCTCTTTCTTTAAAATTGCGGAATTAATTTCTGGATAAGAGTTCTGCATCTATAAGTTTTTCTGGTGCCACATCTTTCGCCCTTCTGCAACTAACGCGTTTCCCGGTGAATCCGCGCGCAGCCACACACGGATACCCGCATTCCCTTTTGGGGAAAATGCACAATTGACGCTCAATGATGGAACGGTGTGCGGATGAAATCAGTGCATTACAGGGCCTTTGCGTCCTTCACTTCAGCGAGCCTGTGTGTTGCGGTAAACACGATGGATCGACCGGAGTCACGCTGCAGGTCAATGAATGCAACCATGCCTTTGTCATACGCTCCAATTATATAGGAAGCCTGCGTCAGGCGCAGCAGGCAGAACTTCAGGAAAATCACGCCGGGCATGGAACGGCTCTTCTTCATCTGAGCTGAAGGTCCGCTTTGAATTCATCATATATTCATCTAAACTTGCTAATGTCTTCAGCGTTACTAACTCTAATTCTTGCGTGCCAAAACGAAAATGATCATTGCCCACGTGGGGCGGTTCGCCGCGCCTGGATTCACTCGACGTGTTCGATATCTTCTAGCCGCCTTTGCCTACTTCTACAGCTTCGCACGTCCCGCTCTCTGCGACTCGTGCCGCGCCGCGAAGCCGCACACACCGACGGCTGCGGAGGACGCCTACTTGCATGGCAAGTTCACAGAAGCGGAAAACTTGTTCCGCCAGGGTCTTGCCGAAAATCCCAACGATCCGGTGATTACCGCTGCACTTGTGCGGTCACTTCTGCGCCAGCAAAAGGTTTCGGATGCAGCGGTCCAAATCAAATCAGCGGTGGCAGCCGCGCCCAAGTCGGCGGTTCTTTTGACGGCTCTCGCGGAGGTCCAGTACAGGCAGGGCCTGATCGTTGAGTCCGGCCAGAGTGCGGCGGCGGCATACAATGAGGACATCTGCTACGCGCGTGTGCATTTGATTCGCGCGCTCCTCGCCAGCCTGAATTCTATGTATGCTACAGAAAGGAAAGAAATCACTGTCGCGCACGGTCTGGATCCCTACGACCCGGATATTCGCGGCCGATGGATCGAGACGTTACCTATCGAACAGCGGATAAGCGAACTGAAGAGGTATCTAGGCGAGCCTGGGGGGCTCGATGAGAAGGAACATAAAGGCGCGGAAGACTATCTCGAGCGCCTAGAAAAGGTCAGCACGGGTCCAGTGCGCCGCTGCCGCCTTGTTTCCACTGCAAACTCGACTAAACTCCAACTGGAGAGCATTCTCGGCTATCAACTCCGAACGAGGTCATGGGCGCTCATGGCGAAACTTAACAACACGAGTGCGAAACTTGAGCTCGACACCGGCGCGTCCGGCCTCTTGATCAACCGGAAAATCGCGGACAAAGCGGGTTTGAAAGCAGTAGCGTCCAACGAGGTCAGTGGATTTGGGGATAGCGGCCCACTGAAAGGTTTCACCGCTTTTGCGGACAGCATCCGCGTCGGAAATTTGGAGTTTAGGGATTGCCTGGTCGAAGTCAACGATCGGAATGACCTTGAAAATGCCGATGGCCTGATCGGTACGGATATTTTCGAGGATTTCCTCGTGAGCCTCGACATTCCCTTGCATTTTCTGGAACTTTCGCCGCTGCCGGCTCGCCCGGGTGAAACTCCGCATGCCGCCAGTTTGCAGACCGAGACGCAAATTCAGAATCCTTCGGCTGATGTCCATTCAGATGCAACAGAGAACGGTGATTCAAAATCCGGCGAGAACAAGGCAACTGTTTCCTCCGAGAAGCAGGAGGTGATTGGTCCTAAGGACCGATATATCGCACCGGAAATGAAAAACTGGTTTCCAATTTTCCGAGTGGGGCACGATCTCATCATTCCCGGACTAATTGACAAAACTGACATGAAGCTATTCATCATCGATACCGGTTCGGAAGCCATGATCCTTTCAGAGGCCGCCGCGAGCGAGATCCGGCGGATTTATGAATCGCCCGAAACAAAGATCACCGGCGTTAGCGGAGAGGTAAAACACGTGTACACGGGCGGGGCATTCAACTTTCGCTTCGCGGACAAGAGCATGAGCACACGCGAGGCTGCTATCTTCGATCTCTCAAGCGCCAGCACCGATACAGGTGTTGAGATTTCCGGTTTCATCGGTTTGCCCGCGCTAAAGTTGATGACAATTCACATTGACTACCGGGATGGTTTGATGAAATTCGATTATGACCCGACAACCATACCGGGCGACAGAGGATTCGGTGAGCAGTAGGATAAATTCAGGAGGAGCATCGTTGATTTTTCTTTAATGAGAATACTTCGACCGCCCCCGGTGAGGCTTACGGTCTTTTATCAACTCGCGGACAGCGTTTCAACCTGGCTTATTCTTCCTGCACTAGTAATCGCTAATCGAAATCCAATTCTCCCAACTGCTCGCTCCATGCATGTTTGTGTTTGTTGTCAGCGGGTTATAGCGGGTATTAAGCCACGATAGATTCAGTTTCTTGACGAGGCTTTCTATCTGTGTACAGCGTTTGTGGGAAATAGCCCTATTGTGAGGTCTTGTTTCACATCGCTTGAAAGGTTATAACGGCCATTCGTGGAAAACTTCGCGCTCAACCTCGAAAACGTCGAAAAGTATTTCCCAGCGGGCGCTTCCGGATGGCGGGCGTTCGTGTATCCGGTCTCGCAGCTCACGGTTCCCGCACTGCGCGGCATCTCCATTGATGTAAAAAAAGGGGAAACGCTGGCCGTGGTCGGCGCGAACGGTGCGGGGAAATCGACGCTTTTGCGCATTCTCACAACCTTGTTGATCCCCACTCGGGGTCATGCGCAAGTTTGCGGCTTTGATGTCTCGAAAGATCCAGCGAAAGTTCGTCTCCAGATCGGCTACCACACGGGCGGCGATGCTTGTTTTTATTCGCGTCTTTCCGCAAGAGAAAATCTTATGTTGTTTGCGGGCCTTAATAATCTATCCGCGCGGGACGCCTCGCAACGAATCGCGGAACTCACAGAACCGTTTCACCTTGGCGATCTGCTCGAGCGACAAGTGCGGACGCTATCGACAGGCAACATTCATCGGCTGGGCTTGGCACGCGCCATGATGCACCGGCCTTCCGTGCTTATCCTCGATGAACCGACGCGCAGCCTTGATCCGCTCGCTGCTGCCGATTTCCGCAGGTTTTTGCTGCGCGAAATTGTGGGCGCGCACGGGACAACACTAATTTTTGCATCGCACACGCTGGCGGAAGTCGAACAGCTCGCCCGAAGAATCGCGGTGCTGGATGGCGGTCAATTGCTCGCCTGCGACACTCTCGACGGCATTAAGACAAATACCGGCGCCGAAACTCTGGAGAAATCACTCGAAATTCTGACCCGCCATGCTACGCGAGAAATCAAGTGAACGATTCACCCAAATTCGTCTTAACCATCCGTAAGCTCGCGCTCATGTTTCGTCGCGATTTTACGGTGGCGCGCAGCTATCGTTTCGCGTTTCTGATTGAAATGTTTCAGGCGCTGTTTGGATCCGCCAGTTTCTATTTTCTATCTCGTTTCGTTCAAAGCCCCACCTTGCAGAAATCGCTTCCGCCGGGCACCACTTATTTTTCTTTCGCCCTCGTGGGAATCGCATTTTTCGACTACCTGAGCGTTGCGCTAAGCACGTTTGATAGCAGCTTGCAGGAAGCGCGGCAAAACGGAACACTCGAAAATTTATTGGTGACGCAAACTTCGCTGCCCGTGATTCTAGCCGGATCCAGCATTTATCCATTTGCCTGGATGTCTCTGCACACGGCAATTTACTTAGGTTGGGGCGCAATCCTGTTTGGTTTTCCTTTGCAGGGGGCCAACTGGCTGGGCGCGCTAATCGTGCTCGCAGCGTCCGTCCTGGCCTTTTCGGGCCTCGGCATTCTTAGCGCGGGTTATTTGCTGATCTTCAAGCGCGGCAATCCTGTCAATTGGGTCATTCTCGGCCTGTCCTCCGTGGTTGGCGGAATGATGTATCCGATTTCCGTGCTTCCGAAATGGCTGCAGTATGTGGCGCGACTCACCCCGGTCACCTATTCGCTGGAAGGGATGCGCGCGGCCATCCTCAACCATGCCACGTTGCGTGAATTGCTTCCGTCGATTGCCGGATTACTTTTGTTCGCGGCCATTCTTCTGCCCGTTTCCTTCGGAATTTTTTCCTGGGCCCTGCGCCGGGCAAAAATCACCGGAACCCTTACCCATTTTTGAATGTCAATTTGCTTCCTCTTGCACGAATGACTCATCCGGGCCGGACCATTGACTTTTAACTGTATAGTTCAGATAATCGAACTAGAGAGTTCATTCAGATGCCCAAAACTGCGCATAGCAATTCCATCGTTGTTTCAGCGCTCCAAGCGAGAACAAACTTCGGCCGGCTTCTTCGCCAGATCGAGGAAAAACCCTGCTCGCTCGTGATTGAGAAGCGAGGCACGCCGAGGGCAATTCTCCTCAGTATTCGAAACTATGTACGACTCGCCGCCCCTGAACCGGAAGTGCTGAAAGCGATTGGCCGGCAATCCAAGGATAAAGGGACGGATGCACTTTCCTCGCGTCAAATCGATCAAATCATTAAAGCAGCGCGGGCGAAAAAAGCCAGGCGCTGATGCTTCCCGTGCGGCTTGTTCTGGACACGAACATCATCATTTCCGCGGCGATTAAACCCGAAGGCTTGCAACGCACAGTGCTTCTGCTGGCCATGACCCGTCCTGCAAGGTTGTATGTCTCCGAGCCCATGCTTTCAGAGTATCGAATGGTATTGTCGCGCCCCGAATTCAAGATTCAAAAAGGTCTCCGCCTACAATTTCTTCAGCGAATCAAAGACGTTTCACGCTTGGTTTTCCCTTCGCTCCAAATTCGCGTCACACCCGATCCGGATGACAACATATTTCTGGAATGCGCGGACACAGCCCGCGCCGATTATCTGGTTACAGGGAATATGCGTCATTTCCCAAAATATTGGAAACAAACCAAAATCATCTCTAGCCGCGAATTTATTACGATGATTACTCCTCATCTTGTTCCGTAAATCGGCTATCTCCAGTTTGCCCCAAAATTAAACTTAGCGATTTCGAGGTTCGGAGGAAAAACAGGTGAGTTGCGGGGAGGGAAAAGATTGACTGGTTTTCTTTAATAAAATAAAAATGCGCGATGGGCCAAATCGAACCCCATCGCGCATCGAAACTTAATGAAACGAAGTTACTTCTTCTTCGTTGTTTTGGCCGGAGCTTCGCCGACTTTCGTGGTGATTCCGACGCCCATTGCCTGCAGCGACTCGAGACCCTGCTTGGCTTGCGCACCAATCGGTCCGTTCGGATCGAGATCGATTGCATGTTGATAGGCTTCCACGGTTCCGGGCTGCATCACGGGTGTGATTTTGTCACCCACTGTTTTGAATTCCATCGTGTTCACCAGCGCGATTCCGAGCAGCAACCATGCAGTCGCGTTCTTCGGATCAAGCGTGGTGGCCTTTTGCAGCGGCTCGATGGATTCCTTCATGCGGTTTGAGTTGTAAAGCACGGTGCCGAAATTGCGCCATGCCAGAGCGGCATCGTCTGGTTTCAAATCGACATACTTTTGATATGCGGCGCGAGCGTCGTCCACTTTTCCGAGCTTCGCAAGGTCATTACCGAGGTTATTGTAATTCGCGGCCGTGTCCGGTTTCAGTGCGATGGCTTTCTGATAAGTATCCGCAGCTTCCTGCCACTTGGCCATGCTCTCGTAGGCTTCACCCAAGCGGGACAGAATGATGGAGCGGTTCGGATCTTCTGGCTTCTCAAGTTCCAGCGCGGCAGACAATTCCGTAACGGCCGTCCCACCAGCCGCTGTTACTTGAGCCTTTATCGGATCCTGCTGTTCTTTGGGAGTCTGCGCCAGTTTCGTTTGCGCCGCCTTCATCTGCTCGATAGCCGCGATGCCCGCATCATAGTGCGTCTTCAGGGCCGCGAACTGCGCTTCGGCCTCTTGCCTTTTCCGCTCGGCTTCGACGGCGGCCAGTTTTCCCTGTTCCTGCAATTCCTTCATGTTGATATCAAACGTCGGCGCAGTATTAGGGGCAAGCTTTAACCCAGTTTGATAAAGCAGCATATCTTTCTGGTCTTTGTCCTTGCCGCTGACATCGACGTTATAAGCCCCGCCGGCAAGGCCGGGCGCTGAATAGTGACCTTTCGCGTCGGTCGTGACTTTGGTTTCTTTATTTGTCTCAATACTCTTCAGCGTGATCGTCACGTCGGGATACGGCTTGCCGGTTAGATCCAATACGGTGCCCGACAACGTGGCATTTTGCGCGAAGGCAGCAGGCGCTAGCAACGCCGCCATGGGGCCTGCGATCAGCGCAAGCAAGATTGCCTTCCTGATTGCTTTCATTCGGTTCATGATCTTCACTGCCTCCTGGCGACACAGATCCGCGCTGGGATTACCCGCGCGGGTTGTTATTATCTCTCAACTTGGGCCCGATAGGCGATAGGATCGCCAATCCCTGCTTCGGCAAAGGCGCTAAGCCTGAGCCTGCAACTGTCACAAACACCGCATGCCGCATCTTCAGATTGATAACAGGACCAGGTTCGATCCAGCGGTGCCTTTAATTCCAAACCTCTCTTGATGATCTGCCATTTTCGCATACCTATGACCGGAGTAACAATTTCGATTTGTGTTTCGGGTTTCGTACCCTCGCGCACGAGTTGCTGAAAAACGCGGTAATATTCGAGTCTGCAGTCCGGGTAGCCGGAACTATCCTCCGCAACAGCACCAATAAATATCGCCGTCGCTCCGATCACCTCTCCCCAGCTTACCGCAACGGAAAGGAAATGCGCGTTACGAAATGGGACGTATGTGGAGGGGATTTCGTTCCCATTAACTTGCGCCCCTAAGTGCCCTTCTGGCACGCTGATACGCATGTCCGTCAGCGCCGAGCCCCCAATTTGCGCAAAGTGCCGCAGTTGGACCGCCAGCCTCTCTTGCACACTGTAGAAATCGGCGATGTCCGTGAAGGCTTGCAGTTCGCGACGTTCCGTGCGCTGGCCATAACTCGCATGGACCAAAGCTAACTCGTGCGTTTCCCGCGCAATCGCGGCAGTCACGCAGGAATCCATACCTCCACTCAGCAAGACGACGGCCTTGGGTCTCCGACTCATGGTTTATTTAAGAGCTTCCTCTTCATTATTAGATGCAATACTGAACCGCAGAGTCTACACGCCGCGGGTTGCCGGATGCCAGATGAATTTATGAATTTGCAGTCCCAGGCGTACCGGCAACTCATCCTGCAATATCCACTCAACCAGTTCGTGCGCGTTCATTCCTTGCCATGCGCCCGCGGGATCGGCATGAACGGGAGAAAAAATCACTTGATGGACGCGGCCCACCAGATTGTGTTGCAGTGTAAAGTCGCGTGCGAATTCATAATCCCGGCGGGAAGAGATCACGAATTTAATTTCATCCTTGCCATCGAGCGCGTCCAGATTTTCCATCAGGAATGTGTCCGGTTCGCCGGAATCCGGACATTTGATATCTACGATCTTAATTACTTCGCGCGGAAGCACGGACACCTGGCGTTCCCCGCTGGTTTCCACCATCACGTGGTAACCGCTATCCAATAGTTTTTGCGAAAGGGGAATTGCTTCTGGCTGAAGCAGCGGCTCGCCACCAGTCAATTCCACGAGCGATAGTTTTGGCTCATTCCGCGTGCCGCCGTTTTGCTTTTGCGTGGAAGCGGAAGACAACTCATTCACGCGCGCCAAAACTTCCTCGACGCTCATTTTTTCGCCGCCGTGGAAAGCGTAGGCAGTGTCGCACCACGTGCAGCGCAGGTTACATCCGGTGAGCCGCACGAAAATGCATGGCAAGCCGGTCCGCGTGCCTTCTCCCTGAATGGAACGAAATATTTCTGAAATGATCATGACGCTGCTACCGGCTCCCGCGCGTCGATTTGCGGCGCTGGCGCCTTTGCACGAGAATCACCGCACCGATGATTAATATGGCCGCTCCGATAAAGCGAAAGGGGTCCAGGGTGAACCCAAGCCAATGAAACATCAGCAGGTATCCCAGGCCCACGGCAAGGGCCGGAACGATCACGATGAGGAATGAGCGATTCATGGCAATAAAATTTGTGTTGCGATTAAACCCAGTATGTCGCCGTAGCTGTGTCGGTCTCCCAGATGGTGACGCGCGCGAGTCGCGCCCCCGCGGGCATGGCATTCAACTGCCCGGAAATTTCATCGTAAAAATATTTGGCGAGATTCTCCGCCGAGGGATTGATCGCGTCAAACGGCGCCTGATCGTTCAGATATTTGTGATCCACTCCCTCAATGATGCCGCGCAACACGCGCTTTAAATGGCTGAAATCGTAAAGCAGCCCGATGGTATCGAGACTCGGCCCTTCCAGAACGATTTGCACTTTGTAATTATGTCCGTGCGGATTCTCGCACTTCCCCTTGTATCCGCGAAGGGCGTGCCCGGAAGAAAAAGATTCGTCAACAGTGACTTGAAACATCGATTTACCCTTTTAAATTTCCCTAAATGATAATTTTGCGGCGCGGCCACGAAAAGCCCCGTTGCTGTAGCTCGGGTCTGAAGACCCGAGGCTTTTCTGCCCGCCAGAAAAAACTGCTCCGCCGCTCCCAGCGCAAAACCGCCAGAACGTCACCCACTATTTCGTTTTCCGCATGAACCGTTCGACAGCGGCGATGTCCCTGGTAGTCGAGTACGCCGGTAGCGATTCCATGAAGATTTTACCATATTGCATGCGTTGGATTCGGTTATCGAGAATCGACAACACGCCGCGATCGGTCCGCGAACGGATGAGCCGCCCAAACCCCTGCTTCAGCGCCAGCACCGCCTCGGGTACCTGATATTCCGCAAATGCGTTGCGCCCATCCTCCTGCAACGCCTTTACGCGCGCGGCAACGATTGGGTCAGATGGCACGGCGAACGGAAGCTTATCGACAATCACGCAGGAAAGTTGGTCGCCGCGCACATCCACGCCCTGCCAGAAGCTCGACGTGGCGAAAAGCACGGCACCTTCCGTGTTCTTGAATTTTTCAAGCAATGCGGAACGCGGCGCGGAGCCCTGCAGAAACAATGGAAAGCGAACCTGGGTTCGCACTCGCTCGTATAAATCTTTCATCTGGCTGTAGCTCGTAAACAGGCAGAACGCGCGTCCTTCTGAAATTTCCAGCAGCTGAACGATTTCCTGCGCCGCACGCTCCGGAAAACCGGCGTCACGCACGTCCGGCAAATTCGAAGGGATGTAAAGTAGCGCCTGCTCCGCGAATTCAAATTCCGAGGGCAAAACTCGCTCGCTGGCCATATCGATGCCTAGCCGCTGCTTCAAAAAATTAAAACGCCCTTCGACCGCAAGCGTGGCTGAAGTGAGGATGATTGTTTCGAACGCCTCGAATAGTTGCTTGCGCAGCAAAGCGCTTACGTCGATTGGCGTGGCGACGACGAAAACGCCTTTGTTGCGGCGTTCGAACCAGTACACGTAATTCCCTTCGCTCGATTCGAACAGGAACTTCAGCTCGCCGCGCAACTCCATCCCGCGGCGCGCGATGTTCAGCATTTCTTCGGGCTTGGTGGAGAGGGAAGCGATTTCCGCCTCCAGGCTTTTCAGGGCATTGACCAGCGCGTCGAAGGCCTCGCGGTTTTGCTCCAGGAATCCGGCGCGCTGATTTTTGTCAAATGGAAAGCGGCCTTCGCGCGACGGGAAAGCCTCGAAAAAAGTGCGCGAGCGTTCGCGCATTCGCGTGATTTTCTTTTGTAGTTCGGCACCTCCGGCTTTGGTCACCCGCGCGGAAATTTCGGCATCGCGCGCCAACTCCTCAAAACGATAGTTGGAAATTTGCTTGCCGAAGAAATCGCTCGCCACATCTTCGATCTCATGCGCTTCGTCGAAAATCACAGCGCCGTATTCGGGAAGCACGCTGCCAAAATCATCCTGCTTCAGCGCCAGGTCCGCAAAAAAAAGATGATGATTGACGATTATTAAATCCGCTTCCGCAGCGCGCTGGTGCATTGCCGTCAGAAAACATTTGTTGAACTCCGGGCATTTTTGCCCCGTGCAGGCATCGCGGCGCGCGTCGAGCTTCGCCCACAAATCCGAATCGTCAGGCAAAAAATTCAGCTCCGCGCGGTCGCCCGTTTCCGTCACTTTTTCCCAGTCGCGAATCTGGTGAAACCAGTCCACTTCATCGAGCCCCTTCAACATGGGCTGATCGCCCATGCGGTACACTTTTTCGCGGCACAGAAAATTTCCGCGCCCCTTCATCACGGCCACTTTCAATTCCGGCGCAAAATGTTTTTGCAAAAACGGAATGTCTTTCTCGAATAGCTGCTCCTGCAGCGATTTCGTCGCGGTCGAAATCACCACGCGCCGCCCGCTGCGAATCGCCGGAATCAAATACGCCAGCGTTTTCCCCGTGCCCGTCCCGGCCTCCACAATCAAGTGCCGTTTTTCCTGGAACGCCGCCTCCACCAACTCAGCCATTTCCAGCTGCGAGCGACGGTGCTCGTACCCCTCCGGCATGAATTTTTCAATCGCCCCGCCCGGCCCGAAAATATCCGCAATCGATGGCGATTTGACGTCAGGCGCAGTGGTGCGCGCTTCTGTCCGCTCTGGCTGCGGTTCGGTTTGCGGTTCGGGCGAAGCTGCGACCACGGCTTGCCCTTTATCTTTGGCTCGTTTTGGCATGGAGTGAGGGTGATCCGTTCGCGGCGGGACGTTCCCTGCAATTTTTTCAGAAAAACCGCGAACCAATAAAATAGCACACCCCAGCAACGCGCGTCGCTTTGCTATACTCGCTGAAATGGCTAAGGCTGCTGCTGCGAAAAAAATATTTCTGGTGGACGCGATGGGTTTTATCTTTCGCGCCTACTTTGCGCCCATGGGGCGGCTGAACAGCCCGGCGGGCATTCCCACCAAGGTTCCGTATCTGTTCTCCAATATGCTGCGCAAGATTCAGAAAGAATACTCGCCGGATTACCTCGCCGTGGTTTTCGATACGCGGGAACCGACGTTTCGCGACAAACTTTTTGACAAGTACAAGGCGCAGCGACCGCCGATGCCGGATGATCTGGCCGTGCAGCTGCCCTACGTGCGGCGGATGTGCGAGGCCATGCGGCTGCCGATTCTCGAATACGACGGCTTTGAAGCGGACGACGTGATCGGCGCGCTCTCCAAACAAGCGAATAAAAAAGGATTAGACGTCTCCATCGTCACGAGCGACAAGGACATGATGCAACTCGTCGGCGGAAACGTGCGCGTGCTGCGGCCCGGCGCGGGTCCGGACAAAACCGATCTGGTGGTGGACGCCGCAAAAGTGGAAGAGATCATGGGAGTGCCGCCGGAAAAAGTGGCGGACGTGATGGCGCTGATGGGCGATTCGATCGACAACATTCCCGGCGCAAAAGGGATCGGAGAAAAAGGCGCGAAAGAATTAATTCGCCGCTTTGGCTCCGTGGAGGCGGCGCTTGCGCGCGCAAAGGAAGTGGAAGGAAAGCGCTACCGCGAAGCGCTGGAAAACAGCGTCGAAGCCGTGAAAATGTCGAAGCAGCTTGCCATCATTGACGTGAACGCTCCGGTAAAACTGGTGCTCGACGATCTGAAAGCGGACGGCCCGGACGTGGAAGCTTTGCGCACGCTTTACGCGGAACTCGGATTTACTTCGCTGCTGCGCGATCTTCCCACGGCAACTGTTGCGCCGGGTGCGCCCGCCACGCAGAGCGATTCCGCCGCCATCGAATCGCCCGCGGCGCTGAAAAAATATCTGAGCGCCATTCCGCGCAACGCGGAAACCGCCGTGTGGCTGACGCTGGCCGACGGCGAGCGCGAGGAAGAAGGCTACGGCTCGCACGCCGCAGCGATAGAAATTTCAACGAAGCCTGGCGTTTCGCGTACAGCGCGGCTGGACGATAAGGGCGAGATGCGTGCAGTGCTCGCGGAATTTTTGCGCGATCCCGCGCGAGCGAAAATTGTGCACGATCCGAAACTTGTAGAATTGCTCGAAGGCCCCGTCGCGGGAATTCGTCACGCGACGATGCTTTACTCCTATTTGTTGCGGCCAACGACCTCAAAACACACGCTGGCCGACGCGGTGCTGCGCCAGGAAAACGTGAACCTCGCGGGCGCTCCCGGCGAACATGCGGAACACATGCAGCGGATTGCGCCGCTCTTGCGCAAGGAAGTGGAAGCGCAGGGCCTCGCGAAAGTTTACGAGACGATTGATCTGCCACTCGCGCCCGTGCTCGCCGAAATGGAGCGGCACGGCGTGCGCGTCGACCGCAAAGCGCTCGCCGCGATGTCCGAAACCATGGAGCGTGAAATTCGTACGCTCGAAAAAATAATCTGGGAACACGCAGGCTCGGAATTCAACGTCAACTCGCCGCTGCAACTGGCCGAAGTTTTATTCGACAAGATGGGTTTACAGCTGGGCGGCAGGCGCAGAGGAAAACCGCGCTCAACCGCCGCGGATGTGCTCGAAGAGTTGGCGCTGTTGCACGAAATGCCACGCAAAGTTCTGGAATACCGCGAACTCAGCAAGCTGAAATCCACTTACGTGGACGCTCTGCCGAAACTGATTCACGCAGAGACGGGCCGCCTGCACACCAGTTTCTGCCAGACGGGAACGGCCACGGGCCGCCTCAGCTCGTCCGATCCAAACCTACAAAATATTCCGGTGCGCTCGGAACTCGGCCGCCAGATTCGGGCCGCGTTTGTCGCTGACAAGGGCAACACGCTTCTCTCCGCCGATTATTCCCAAATCGAGTTGCGCATCCTCGCGCATTTTTCCAGAGACCCTGTGCTGGTCGAAGCGTTTCAAACCGGGCAGGACATTCACGCGCGGACGGCGCAGGAAGTTTTCGGCGTCGGCCCCATGGCGCAAAACGCCGAGCATCGCCGCGCGGCCAAGGCCATCAACTTCGGCATCATCTACGGGCAAACGCCCTTCGGCCTCGCCGCGCAGCTCGGCATCGACCAGAAAGAAGCGGCAAAATTTATCGCCGCCTATTTCGCGCGCTACAGTGGCGTAAAAGAATATCTGGAAAGCTCGCTGGCCGAAGCGCGCAAAAACGGCGTGACGCGCACGCTTCACGGACGCATCCGCCCCGTCCCCGAAATCACGTCGCCGCAAGTAACCCTGCGCAATTTTGCGGAACGCACCGCTCTCAACACACCCCTGCAAGGCACCGCCGCAGATTTAATCAAGCTGGCCATGATCGTCGTCGCGCGCGAACTGGCCGAACAAAATTTTAAAGCCAAAATGATCCTGCAAGTCCACGACGAACTCCTCTTCGAAGCCCCGCATGCCGAAATCGACCGCCTGCGCACCCTAGTCCGCAACGCCATGGAAAACGTGGAAAAACTAGCCGTGCCGCTCGTCGCCGATTTAAAGACCGGCCCCAACTGGCGCGATATGAAGTAGGTTTCCAGTGTTGAAACGATACCGTCGTTCGCTGGTCTTCTATTGAATCTGAAATGCGCATTGCACCGTCGCGCTGACTTTGATTTTCTCCGGGCGGGGTAAAGGCGGCGGTGGTACAGCAACACCGCTGGACGATTTACCCGCCACACCAGGTTCAAGCCTAGCCAAGGCCTCAAAATTGCTGCCATTGAACGCCAAATCTTGAATCTGTGAGACTCCAATAAGCTGATTAACATCGAGACTAGCAAAACGCAGGGCTCCCACCTTCTGTCCCTTCTCTCCGAGAGCTGCATTGGCACGACCTATTGCACGCCGCATCGCTTCAGCTACGGCATGCTGCTTTGCCAATTCTTTATCGGCCAAAGAGTATGTCAGCGACCGGAAATCGCTAATTCCTTCCGAGACGGACCCATTCAGTATGGTGCCGATCTTTGTAAAATCGCGAATCTTCAAACTGATCTGGCCCTGGACGAGAAACGCTTTCGTGCGATTTTTCCTGTCGCCGCCATAATAGGGATTCACAGTCAGAACCCCGCTCGAAACATCATCTTTTCTTAGTCCATTCTTTTCCGCGAGTTCGGAGATTTTCCGCATGGCTTCCGAGGCCTGGCTGTAGGCTGGTTTCAAGTCTTTATCTTGCGAGGAAATATCGAAGGTCTGCGTGGCCAAATCGGGGTCGGCCTCATAAGTCCCGTCGGCTTGCACCACCAGTGTGTCCGCGATGAATTTAATTTCCGGACTTTGTGCTTGGCATGTTAAGGCAAACAGCAAAGCCGAAAATAAACATAAAATGAATCGCCTTAATCTGAACCTCCCGATTATCTGCCGAGTTTTTTAGCGAGGGAAGACTCCGTCTTTATTTTGTCCCCATTACGTCGCGTTTTGAAATAGTACGATCTTCTTGCGTCTACTCAGAGTTACGGTGCGCGTCTTTGGATGCCTTAGCTGTGAGATTCACCTCCAAAATGATGTAGACAAGAACCCGCATCCTTCCATCAAGGAAGCGTGCGGTGCCCAATTTTCCTAAATCGTCAAGAAGCAGGAGCAACCGCAGGACTCCGCGCGGAATCTAGGTTGTGACTAGGCCACATCAGGTGAGTGCTGAGCAAGGAGAATGGATTTTCATGCCTTCACGATCGAACAGATCAGATCACACCTCCATAACTTTTCTATTTCCGGCAAGAACCAACGGGCAGAACAGATTCAGATCTGTGCTTCTCCCTCTGCTGCTGATACTTTTCCTGCTCGGGTCGATTGAAACATTACGTGCGCAGGAGCAGCCGAAGATTTCCGTCCAAGTGAAAGTCGTCAGCGTGCTGGCCACGGTGCGTGACAAGCACGGGAAAATTGTTCCGGATCTGACGAAAGACGATTTCGTGCTGGAAGAAGATACGCGCCCGCAAACGATTACGTATTTCTCTCGGGAGACGGATCTGCCTTTGACGCTCGGTCTGCTTGTGGACACGAGCCTCAGCCAGCGCCGCGTGCTGGAACAGGAGCGCAACGCTAGCTACAGCTTTCTCGATCAAATGCTTCGTGAAAAAGATTTGGCCTTCGTGATCCATTTCGACCGGGAAGTGGAACTGCTGCAGGACTTGACCTCTTCGCACAAAAAACTGGAAACCGCACTGAAAGAGCTCGACGAGCCGAGCTTTTCCAATGGCGGCAGAAGTTCCGGCGGCTCGCGGGGAAGCCATGACGGAGGCGGCACCTTGCTGTACGATGCCGTTTACCTGGCATCGAATGAGGAGATGAAGAAGCAGCAAGGTCGCAAAGCGCTTATCATTCTCTCCGACGGAGTCGACCGCGGCAGCAAAGAGAGCCTGTCGTCGGCCATCGAATCCGCACAGCGTGCCGATACGGTGGTCTATTCGATTTTATTTTCCGATCAGGAACCCTTTGGAGATCACGGGAATTTCGGGGGCTTCGGCGGAATGGGTCGCCACGGAGGCATGGGGCGGGATGGCTCCGGATATCCGCAGCACGAGCACGTCGACGGAAAGAAAATTTTGGAAAGGATTTCGGGAGAGACCGGAGGACGTCTATTTGAAGTTTCCAAAAAACTGCCGATCGACGAAATCTACAGCCAAATCGAAGACGAATTACGAAACCAATACAGCCTCGGCTACACTCCGGCTGCGGATTCCGGCCCGGGATATCACAAAATCCACCTGACAACGAAACAGAAAGACCAGACCGTGCAAACCCGCCAGGGATATTACGGAGATCAGTAGAATCGACTTCCAGCGAATTAGAATGCAAGAACAAATACGTCGTTTGGTTTGTAGAGGAATCGGCGGAATCAAATCAGCGCTACCTTGCTGTATCGCATTTTCAAATTTTATCTGCCAATTCAGCTCATCCATTAGCCTCTTTGGAAATGTAGCGAAGACGTCGTGCAAATGTATTAGGCAAAGTGATCCTTTTTGAAGACATCCACATCGCAAGGGTCTATTTTGAAAAATAGGCACAGCTTTGCGCATATGTGGACCCGGACTTACTCAATCTGCTAACGCCAACTTTCAATCCATGCCTTAACTGCATGTAAAATCGGCGCCAAATGTAGGCAAGGTCCTGGCATTCAAAATGCTGATTAACCTAGGTCCTTTCCGTGAATCAAAATTACTGGCTGGATTGTCCAATGGACCCAATACGTTTCAGTCATTGCGGAGCGTCATTCGCCGCGCCCCCGGAGCAGGTTATCTGCATTTGTCATGAATGCCAGGAAACGTCATCTTTCAAAAGGCGTTGGCCTAAAGGCCCTCCCGTTTCAAGAAATTTATCAGATCAGATGATGTCCTTACTTACGCGTCGCATGAACAAATTACTGAAATTAATTACAATAAAGGTGGACAACAATGACTCCCAAATTCGCACTTGCAGCATTAATTCTTGTCCCGTCGCTTGTTTTCGCCGCGCCGAATTCCAAAAAGCAGAAAGAAAACATTGTGGTGGAAGTCGCTTCGGTCAAAACAAATACGCACACTACTTATACGCGAAGCACTTCGTGGGTCATGAGCAAGCTGCCTAAGGACAGTTACACATATACGGACATCGTCTTTGCGGTGGTGAACGATGAACATATTGTGTTTGCCTGCGCAGAGCGCGACAAGACCTGCCCAGTTCTGGAGGCTGGGAGCAAAATCCCAGCGGAAAGAGACGGAGACTCCATTCATATTACTTCCAGCTCGCCGTCGGAAAAAAAGCCACTGGTGGTCCACTATAAGCTCGTCGGAAACGGGTGGTAATCACGCGGGCCATAGGCAGTCTTTTGCTTCCTTCTCAGTTGACGCGTCGCTCGTAATGAGAAGTTTGGCCCTACGACAAGAAGAAACAGCTCAGGACAAATTACCAAGATCGTACAGAATGAGCCGCCGATTCGATTTAAAAACTCGAATTCCGGGCAACTGGAGAAAAAATTCGGGAAGCATCGGCGTGACGTAGGCAATGCGGACATGGCGGGGAGAAAGCTCAACCGATTTGCGGATGCGTTCCAGGGCAGCAGCCAGCACGGGGCCGCGAAACGAATTGTAAATGTAGACGACGCACGGTTCGTGCGGCAAATCGAATTCAGTTGCATCCGCCTGAAAAACTTGCACATCGCCGCAGCGTTGGGTCAAGAGCACTTTTTCTAGATTCGATTTACATGCCTCGCACAGTTCTTTTGCGAAGTCGATCCCGATGACGGATTTAAACGGATAGCGCACAGCTTCCGCCATCACACGCCCCTTGCCGCAGCCATAGTCCACGAAACAGTATTTGCGGAAATCGACATCCATATTTTTGAAAACGGAGCGGATGTCCTCGGGTTGACTTGCCGAGTAAGGATTCGCGTAAATTAAATGTTCCGGGCGGGTCAGCTGCAGGGTCGAGAGTGGCTCGATTTTCGTCGTGCGAATGCCATGAGTCCAGTCATAGAAAGTAGAAGAATAATAGTCATAAGCCATGACTAGCGTCCGAAGTGGGTGCCGCAAATGCCTCGCCTTCAGCATGTTTCACTAGGAAAATTTTCTGCCATGAGTACCGCGCCATTGTCCGGCCTGTTGTAGCCCTCCTCTTTAGAGGCGGGGGTTTTGGCTGTCGGCGGCAATGGTCGACGTGTTGGCTCTAAATCCCCGCCTCTAAAGAGGCGGGTTACAGCATCGGCGCTGCTCAAAAGATAAAACCCGCCCAGGCTCCCATTTTCAAAGTTTCTTGATGGCGACAAGACTCACATCATCGGCAGGTTTTGCAAACTCCCTGATGTCATGCAGAACCGTATGCACGATTTCTTTGGCGGAAAGATGTTTCGCCCCGCGAATGGTTTGCTCCAGGCGATCAGGGAAATAAGGGGCGTCGCCGTTCATGTGCTCTTCCACTCCGTCTGTGTATAAAAGCAAAATGTCACCACTCCCCATCAATTCCCACTTGTTCAGTTGGTAGGGATCCTTGAAACCGAGAATGCTCTTGCTTCTGTGCCAATCGACGACGCTTTTCGACGGCATCGTGCCAAGCGGCGGAAATGCGATACACTTCTCATGATCCACTTCCATGAAGCGGTCGTGTGCAGCGGAGAACACGATCGGGGGCGGATGTCCGGCCAGAAGAAAACGAAACGTGGCGTCCTCCGAGATCTCTCCGTATACGGCCGTAATGAACTTGTCCACCTTTGACGTGCGATAAAATCGCTGGTTCAGATTCTCAAACACACGTTGCGTGACGTGGCCGAACATGTCCAATTCGTAGAGCACACCAATCAGAAACGCCTGGTGAAACATCGCCGCGAGCATCGCGTCAGTGGCCTGATGACCGGAAACATCCATGAGCATGACGCCTGCCGTCTTGCGGCAGTATTCAAGATTCGCCGCGATGTCCGTCTGCCCGGCCTCGATTGCAACCTTGATGCGGGCTTCCATGTCGTGACGCTTGTTGAAATCCACATAAATGATGTGGTCGCCGCCAACAATGCCATTCAGCGGAATCGTCTCGCCGTAAACCTCCACGCCTTTGAGCTCGGGAACGCTGCCGGGCCTGGGCATGACGCCTCGTGCGATTTCCTCAAAATTTTCAAACTCCTTCGCGAGCTGCTCGGGAGTTCCTTTCGTAACTGATTTCATACCCCTTGATACCATCCCATGCGTTGGTCGCTCCCGATCGTGCCGCCGATGTTCTATACCCTCGCGAATATCGGCCCACGGCTCAGGTAGCCGGTACCCCATCCTATCAGGACTTTTTTCCTAGGAAAGGTAAGATATGAACGAGCGTTTCGCAGCGAGGTAACCTGGACCGTTGGGCAGGCCTTTGTTGCCTATTCATAA
Source organism: Saccharimonadales bacterium (SeqCode) (assembly GCA_035486415.1). Taxonomy (GTDB): domain Bacteria; phylum Acidobacteriota; class Terriglobia; order Acidiferrales; family UBA7541; genus Palsa-360. The sequence goes on along the minus strand of DATHNC010000104.1, from coordinate 16,890 downwards.
ATTTGGACGCCAGCGCAATCGATTTGTTCCTGGATTGGAAATTTGTTTCGGGCCCACTTATTCGCCGTTTGCGCAATCAACTGGATTTATAAATTCTCAGCCAATTCTAAAATTTGCACGGAAGTCTAAAAATCTCCACCCCTGCCCTTTCGCGCGCTCTTAGGTCAAGAGGGACGGACGACAGAAATTCGTTCGAAACCCCGATACAAAAGCCTTAGGACTAAATTGGTTATTCCCGGTAAAATTACTGTGCCCCGCCCTTGAGTCTTCAGGAACCATGGCTGGAATCCGTTTTTGTTAGTTAACAAAGCGACTCCACCACAGCCAGAAATCATCTAATGTGCAGATGAATCGCGTTAGGAGTAGCAGATGGAATTTACCTTAAGGAATTGGGATACCTGGATCTGGTCTACTATTATTTTGGTGGGCGCGATTCTGATTGCGCTCGCGGGACATTCAGTCTTGTTTTCGGTTTTAATCCGCATGGCCCGGCGAAAAGGGGACGTTTTCATTAACTCCCTGGTGAGCCACGGGCGATGGCCTTCGCGCTGGATTCTGCCCTTGGTCGTATTGATCGCCGCGCTCCCGGAAGCTCGGCTTTCCGAAAATGTGCTGATCCCAATCCAGCGGGCAGCGGGCCTTGGATTGATCGCCGCGACCGCATGGCTCGTCATCCTGGTCAGCCACATCGTCTCCGACCTGATCTCCGCTCGGTACCGCATCGACCTGGTGGGCAATCTCTCCGCACGCCGCGTCCATACACAAATTGAAGTCCTGCACCGGATCGTCGTGGTGATCGTGGTGGTCGTTGCGCTCTCCATCATGTTGATGACATTCCCCGAGATTAAACATATCGGCATGAGCCTGCTTGCGTCGGCGGGATTGGCCGGACTGGTTGTCGGTATGGCAATGAAAAGTACTCTCTCCAGCCTGATTGCCGGTATCCAGATTGCGTTCACGCAACCGATCCGCATCGAGGATGTCGTGGTGGTCGAGGGGGAATGGGGCTGGATCGAAGAAATAGGCACGACATATGTCGTAGTGCGGATATGGGATTTGCGGAGGCTCGTGCTGCCGTTGTCTTACTTTATCGAACACCCGTTCCAGAATTGGACGCGCAGCAGTTCAGATCTGTTTGTCACCGTATTTCTCTTCGTCGACTACTCGGTGCCTGTCGAACCAGTCCGTGCGGAGTTGCGCAGGATTCTGGAATCCACAAATCTATGGAAAGGCAACGCGTGCGTTCTGCAGGTCACGGACGCCACGGACCACGCGATTCAGCTGCGCGCGCTATTCGACGCCTGTGATTCCAGCGCTTCCTGGGATTTGCGCTGCCTTGTGCGCGAGAAATTAATTCAGTTCCTGCAAGAGAAGTACCCGAATTCGCTCCCGAGGGTCCGTGCTGAATTTCAAGGGCTGCCCTCTGAAGGCGCGGGGCAGCAACAATTCGCGGCGGCTCCCGGGGCCAAATAAGCTAGGACGGTAGGGTGGTACTATCCTGAATCGATTCTTGGCAGCAGCGCCCGCGTGCGGGCATCGAGTCAATCCTCATTTCAAAAAATCTTGGCGGTCAGTCGGACACTTCATGCACAGGCCGTGATCAGTTCGTGACTTGTTTTCGCTCCACCATCGACTCACCAAGCAGGTGCTTTACTCCGGAACATTTCCCAACATGGTCCGTGTTCTCCTGAAACAGGATTGTTTTGCACTCTTAAACGGTCGTTGATTGCGATCGGTTCGAATGGAAATCAATCTACCGTAAGGGTTTCTCCGCAAACCGATGATCCAACTAGATGGTCCCCTAAGTGCCTAGTTTTCTAATGCGGTCGCGAGCAATGCAGCGATCCCCCCCCTTTCTAAGCGTAACCTGCGCCGCTTTCCGATTTCCTAAAAATCCAGTTAGGCGAGAGGCTTGAAGTGACAATGAACCGTGTACGCTGGAGTTGGTTGTTTCTCAGCTTCGCAGCAGTTTTTGCGGTCGTGCTGCTCGTTCAATCTCATGCATCCGGTTTTCAGAATTTTGCATTGCCCGAGCATATGTCGGTGGATTGGAGCAATCGCCACATTATTTATTCCGGACATCCCTCCGGTCCGAATGCGTGGAGGGCCATGCAGGACCCTCGTTTTCACCGGCATCTTTCCATTTATGAAAGGCATGAGTCTCTCCGGGAGGATCGTGAGGAGCGTGAAGATTCCGGCAGATGGCGCGATCGCCGGGAACGTGGTCCCATCTGGCAACAGGACACATCCCCCTTGAAACGGGATTGGCAATTTAATCTCGGTGCAGATGCCTTGACCACGAATGGGCAGAATTACTTTATCTATCCCGCGAAATTTTCGTTCGACATAAACGCAACGCCGAGTTGCACCAATGATTTCGTCGTGTTCCCCACGGGCCTTTCCGGCATCGGTGGCGGACAGGCCAGCATTGTGGCGATCAACGAACTGTACTCGGGCAGCGGAGCGGGAGGCACGGGAATCTGCGGCACCGGTCAGCCCTCGGTCATGTGGGCATACAATACGAATCTGGTGGGAGACAACTCAGGACAAATCCTCAGCTCACCCGTCCTTTCCCGCGATGGCGGAAAGGTGGCATTTGTCGAGACAAATGCGGGCAGCAGCGGAACAGCAATTTTAAAGATTCTGAAATGGGTGGCAGGTCAGGGTACCGTCAGCGCCTCGACGACTCCTACGCCCATCTCAACGGGCAATCCATGGTCTTCCTGCCCGGCAACGGGCACGTCCTGCCTGTTCAGCCTTACTTTCTCTGGAAGCATTTCCGACTCGATTTCCTCTCCATTCTACAACTATGCCAACGACACGCTTTATGTCGGCGATGATATTGGAGTGCTTCATAAATTCACGGGAATCTTCAACGGAACACCCGCCGAGGTCACGTCAGGAGGTTGGCCCATGACGATCTCCTCAGGCAATTCCCTCACCGGCCCGGTCCTCGATGCAGTCTCCGGAAATATTTTCATCGCGGACACGGTCGCAAGTTTGTATTACGTGCGAGAAACTGGCAGCTCCGTTGGTGCGTGCGCTTCAGGGAGTCCGCCTTGCATGGGAACCCCAAGCTTGGCTGTTGCAGACCCGGAAATGGGTTTAGGGGTTTTTGATGCGCCAACATTGGACCAAACCTCGCAAAAAGTGTTCGTGTTCACGGGATACGATCCCAGCGACAACGCAGCAGTCATTCAGGCTACTACAGCGCTGGCCAATCCCGTCGATACCGTTCTGCAAGGGGGATATAACCCAATTTTTTCCGGCGCATTCGACAACAATTATTACTCCGGAAATTATGCCGGCGGTTTTCTGTACGCTTGCGGGACAAATCCCATGGGCCTTTATCGTATTGGGTTCAATGCTTCGGGAGTCATGAATTCGGCTCGGGCCGCTGGCAATTTAAGTGTCCAGCAGAGCAGCACCGCGGGCCCGTTGTGCGCTCCCATCACGGAAATCCTGAACGGCGCAAATGATTATCTTTTTTTTGGAGTGGACGCGCTCGGCTCGCCTGCCGGCTGCGGCGGCGGCTGCGTCCTTGGCCTGAATTTGACCGGCATGTCGTGGCCGCCCAGCACCAGCGCGCTTTCTGTTCTGCCCGTAGCCAGCGGCCCCAGCGGAATTATTGTGGATAACGTGGGAGTCGGGGGTCAGGAATCGAGCATTTATTTCGGCCCTCAGACCAACAATTGCACATCGCCCTCCGGAAGCGGATGCGCGGTGAAAGCCACGCAGAACGGCTTGAATTGACGGTGCGTCTGGAATCGCATTGTCGAATTGAAATGCGAGAATTGCGCCATCACGGCGATTAATTCTGCCCCTTCAGCTTAATTTCCGCCGTGTCGCCCTTAATTTCCATCACGGTTCCGAAGGGTTTCGAGGCATCGGCGATGCGCTGAAGAATAAAGCCCGCTCTTTTTCCGGTTGCCGGTGAAGGCAAGCCGCGCGTTTGCAGGAATTGATTGATGGCGTACTCGTTGTGCATGTCGGGCTGACCTTCCCCGATGTTGTTCAGGGCGAGAGGCCGGAACGAAACGGATTTCAGTTTTTTGTCCTGAAATTCGACGTAGGCGACAGCGCTCTCCCAATTCATCGGCTCGTCAATGTAGGTCAGCGTGGGCACGAGGTTGTAAATAAAATTTCCCAGATCGTAGAAAATCGGCCGGCCATGATAAATCTCAACGCCGTGCAGCATGGGCGCGCCGTGCATCACGATGATGTCCGCGCCTGCGTCGATCTCCGCATGCGTCCACTTCACGAGCCATTCATTCGGCGCAAGCCGCTCGGGCAGGCCTTCCGTGAAAACCGTAGAGAATGAGTGATTTGAGAAAACATGATTGTGCTGGTACACGATCACGATATCCGCGTGCTGGCGAGCGTCACGAATGCTTTGCAGGATGCGCTGCGAATCCTGCGAATTCGGCGTGTTGGCAACGCCGTCAGGCAAATCTTCCGTCGCTTCGTTCGGAATGCCGCCAGCCTCGATGCGAAGCTCATTCACGCCGGGACGATCCGCCGTGGCGCTTGCTCCCGGAGCAATCAGGCCTGATGCGCTTGCGATCAGCGCAACCGTGCCCTTCGGCGTGTGCAGGTAACCAGCTGCCGTAGCTTCGGTCACATTGTTCCCCGTTCCGGCGTGAACGATCTTCCTCTTATCCACTTCACGAAGCGTGTTCTGCACGCCAGGCACTTTTAAATCGAACGCGTGATTGCCGGACAGGGAAAGCAAATTAAAACCGAACGCCTGCAGCGCGTCGACCGCTTCGGGCGGCGTGAGAAATCCGCGGCCCTCGTGCGTCGACTCGCCTTTTTCGGCGACCGCAGCTTCGAGGTTGGTGAAAATCACATCGCCCTTCAGCAAACCTTTAATTAAAGGCACAGCCGCAGGCAAAGTCTCGCGGATGTCCGAGCGGATCATCGACTGCCCCGCCAAAGTGATGGTGATCGGCGCTGATTGTGACCACGCCGCCGGAACCGTCGCGCATGCAAGCATCAGCAAAATCGCGAGGCAACTACCTCTCGCCAGTAACCGTACGGCCTTCAACCTTATTGCCATTTGAGTCGCCCTCACTTTTTCCTCTGATGAACGCTCGATCTGCGCGTAACCCCGCCAGTTTTGCCACACTTCGAGCGGATGCCTGCGGTAACGGTACGCATCAATATACTCGCCAATCTTCGGAGGTGACAAGCCGCGAGCGAACACTCATGGATACGTTTGCCAATCGGTTCAGCTACGCGCACCTCCGGACCCAGTTAGAGCATCTTCGATTCAAGTGTTTACAGCATATCGGCCCGATGGTTCGGAGTCCCGGAGGGACGATACAACTTAGCCCACCGTTTTAACCGTGGTGGAACCCCGGTCATCGTTGGAATGCCCCGGAGGGGCGGTACATGGGTAGCTCTTGTGCCGACCCTCCGGGGCTTGGCTCGAAGCGTTTGCGCTTACCCACCGTTAAAACGGTGGGCTGCATTGTTTCGCCCCTACCGGGGCTGTCCTGAACGTGAAGTGCCATTTTTTGCATGATCGCGTTTTCTGTTTACCCACATATTTGGGACTCCATTTTTTCAGGCCTGCACCCAAAACAAGTACGGTCAAATGCAAATACTTGGCTCGAAAACGCTCTAAGCTGATTTTTTGATACACAGGATTGGAACTTCAAAGGCACGGCTTTTGCCAATAGCGTTTATCATCATTGCCCAAGCCTCTTGTGAGTTTCGGGATTGCCCGCCTTCCGGCGGCAGGTTTGGAAGATTGCTCAGGCAGCAGAAAATGGAACGGCTGCCGCTGGGCAACCAGGAAATGACTACCGATGAGCATTCGAGTTGCGCTGAATCACAAGACTTCCTATCGCTATTCCAAGTCTGTGTGGCTGTCGCCGCATGTTGTCCGCCTGCGGCCCGCCCCTCATTGCCGGACGCCTGTGGTCAGTTATTCCCTGCGCGTCAAACCTGAAAAGCATTTCATCAATTGGCAGCAGGATCCATACAACAACCGGCTGGCGCGTCTGGTGTTCCCCGAGAAAGCGTCCGAGTTTTCCGTGGAAGTGGATTTGATCGCCGAGCTTTCGGTTATCAATCCGTTTGATTTCTTCCTCGATAAATACGGGGAAACCTATCCGTTTGCCTATGACCGGATTCTTTCGCGAGAGTTGATTCCCTACCTCGAAACCGAGCCGGCGGGGCCGAAGCTCCAAAAATTGATTCACGAGCTGCGAAGAAAAAACACGCGCACCGTGGATTATCTTGTCGAACTGAATCTCGAAATTCATCGCCGGCATAAATACCTGATTCGGATGGAGCCGGGCATTCAGACTCCGGAAGAAACGCTGACGTTACAAAGCGGTTCATGCCGCGACAGTGCGTGGCTCATGGTCCAGCTGCTTCGGAACCTGGGGCTGGCGGCGCGCTTCGTTTCCGGTTATCTGATCCAACTTGCTCCAGACATCAAATCTCTCGATGGCCCTTCCGGTCCTGATCAGGATGTCACTGACCTGCACGCGTGGGCAGAAGTGTACCTGCCGGGTGCGGGCTGGATTGGCTTCGACCCAACGTCTGGGCTGCTTGCGGGAGAAGGCCACCTGCCGCTCGCGTGTTCAGCAGATCCATCCACCGCGGCGGCCATTGACGGCTTCTATTCGGCGGATGATGAATCGGTAGTCACGCAGGAAACGGGAGCTCCGCAAAAATCCGGCAAAGACGTAACGACCGAATTTAATTTTTCCATGTCCATTGCGCGTGTGCATGAAGATCCGCGCGTCACGAAGCCCTACAGCGACGAACAGTGGAAGGCCATCGAATCTCTAGGACATCGGGTGGACGCCGATCTTCGCGCGCAGGATGTTCGTCTCACGATGGGCGGCGAACCGACATTCGTTTCCATCGATGATATGGACGGCGACGAGTGGAACGTAACCGCGCTCGGTCCAGTAAAATATCGCAGGGCTGATAACCTGGCCCGGCGCCTGCGCGATCATTTCGCACCCTGCGGATTGCTGCATCACGGACAAGGAAAATGGTATCCGGGCGAATCGCTTCCGCGCTGGTCCTTGGGAATTTTTTGGCGCAAGGATGGCGAGCCAATCTGGCGAGACGCAAGCCTCTACGCGGATGAAAAATCGCCGGAAATCCTCTCCGCGGATGACGCTCAGGAATTTTTGACATCGCTGGCGCGCCGATTGAACGTAGATCCAGGACTCGTGATTCCGGGATACGAGGACAAGCTGTATTACTTGTGGAAAGAGCGGCGGCTTCCAGTCAACGTTTCTGTCCGCGACAACAAGCTTGCGAACGCCGAGGAACGCGAGCGGCTCGCACGCATTCTCGAAGAAGGACTCGGCCAGGTCGTTGGCTACGCGCTACCTCTAAGTCGCGAATACGCCGTCGACGGAAAAAGCAAGTGGACGAGTGGCGCGTGGTTTCTGCGATCGGAAGAAATGTTTTTGATTCCCGGCGATTCACCCATGGGATATCGGCTTCCCCTCGATTCCATTCCTTGGGTCAGCGAGTCGGAATTCCCGCGCGTCGTAGAGCAGGACCCGATGGAAGATCGCCCGCCACTGCCGACGCGGTCCGCGATTTCTCGTGCCTTGCGATATGAGGGCGTCCTGTCGGCAATCCATCGACAAGGAATTGTCGAACAGCGCCTCGGCGCCAAAGGTCCGTTTCCAAAATTGACGCCTGAATCAGCCTCGCGCGTCCTTCCTGCCTTGCCGGGCGAGTCCGCGCCGGGAATTGTGCGAACTGCGATTTGCGCGGAAGTGCGTGGCGGCGTGTTGCGCGTCTTCCTGCCGCCGCAGCACTACCTCGAAGATTATCTTGCTCTCGTTTGGGCGGTGGAAGACACGGCGGCGCAACTCGGGAAAAAAGTTCAGATCGAGGGCTACGCTCCCCCGCATGACCCTCGCCTCAACGCGATCAAGGTTACGCCCGATCCCGGCGTGATCGAAGTGAACACGCAACCGGCAGATTCCTGGAACGATTTGGTCCGCAACACAACTGTCCTTTATGAGGAAGCGAGACAATGCCGCCTGGGTACAGAAAAGTTCATGATGGACGGGCGGCACACCGGCACGGGAGGCGGAAACCATATTGTCGTAGGAGGTCCGACTCCAGCCGATTCACCGCTGCTTCGCAACCCAGGCCTTCTGCGAAGCATGGTTGGGTATTGGCACAATCATCCGTCGCTCTCTTATTTATTTAGCGGATTGTTCGTAGGTCCGACGAGCCAGGCGCCCCGCCTGGATGAAGCGCGCAACGATCAAGTGTATGAGCTCGAAATTGCATTTCAGCAAGTAACAAACGATGGTGCCGTATTTCCGTGGACAACCGATCGTATTTTCCGCGATCTCCTGGCGGACGCCACGGGCAACACGCACCGCGCGGAATTCTGCATCGACAAACTTTATTCACCCGACGGCCCCACCGGCAGGCTGGGCCTGCTCGAAATGCGCGCGTTTGAAATGCCCCCACACGCGCGAATGAGTTTGACTCAGCACCTCTTGCTGCGGTCGTTAATTGCCCGATTCTGGAAAACGCAGTATGACGAAAAACCTGTGCGCTGGCGAACGGAAATTCACGACCGGTTCATGCTTCCCTATTTCGTTCGTCAGGATATGGAAGATGTCGTCCGCGAGATAAACGAATTCGGATACGCATTTGACATCGAATGGCTCGTGCCTCATTTTGAATTTCGGTTTCCGCGCTACGGCTCCATCGAGCAAAGAGGAATCGTTCTGGAATTGCGACAAGCAATCGAGCCGTGGAACGTGCTCGGTGAACAGCCTGCGACCGGAGGGACTGTGCGCTACGTGGATTCTACTCTGGAGCGAATTCAATTGCTGGTCAAAGGTATGGTGGATCCCAGGCACGTAATCACGTGCAATGGACGGCGAGTCCCTCTGCATGCAACCGGAACGAATGGAGAATTTGTGGCCGGGGTTCGCTACCGCGCCTGGCAACCGCCGAATTGCCTGCACCCGACGATCGGGGTTCACGCGCCTCTCGTGTTTGATCTCGTGGACACATGGTCAGGTAGGTCCATAGGCGGTTGCACCTATCACGTTGTGCATCCCGGTGGACGGAACTATGAGAATTTTCCTGTCAATGCAAACGAGGCAGAGAGCCGGCGCCGGGAACGATTCTTTTCCTTCGGGCATACTCCCGGGCCGATGTCGGTAGCAGAGGAGCGCATACTCAAGGAGTTTCCTTATACGCTCGATCTAAGGACAAGCGCATAATATTTAGTAGAGGACTCTAAGCTGGAAATTAGGATGCACCCACCGATACCCCCGGAAATCACCAATAACGATCCCGAACAAACCCCCGGGATCAGCGATACGTACGCTGTCCCGCACGATTTACGCGATGAAATGGTGGACCTTTCCGGAGAACTCCGCCCGCACTGGACACAATGCGTCTCCATGCTCAATGAATTAGGCACCGCTAAACTTGAGCGCTGCCGCGAAAATGCACGCCGGACGATTCATGAAAACGGAGTGACGCATAATGTTTACGGCGATCCGAACGGCCTCGATCGTCCCTGGGATCTCGATCTTATTCCGCTACTGATTGCTCCGCAGGAGTGGAGCGCCGTATCGGAAGGGCTGATTCAACGCGCACGGCTACTGGATCTTCTGCTGGCCGATATTTACGGCCCCAAAAGGGCGATTCTCGATGGCCTGCTGCCACCCGAACTGGTTTGGGGCAACACTGCATTTCTGCGCGCCTGCCATGGTGTCCCGGTTCCTGGAAATCGCCGACTATATCTCTACGCTGCCGATCTTGTCCGCACGCAGCAGGGAGATTTCCAGGTCCTCAGCGACCGCACACAAGCGCCGTCTGGTGCAGGGTATTTGCTCGAAAACAGAATCGCTGTTTTGAAATCCATCCCGGAAATTTTTAATGCCTACCATGTAGAGCGGCTGGCCCCATTCTTCGTAGCGCTGCGCGATTCCTTGTTAAGCTCCTGTCCGCGCAGAAATCCCAGAATCGTTCTGCTTACTCCCGGTCCATACAACGAAACGTATTTCGAACACTCCTATCTTGCCCAATACCTAGGCTATTCCCTGGTGCAGGGCAACGACCTTACCGTTCGGGACGAAATGGTTTATTTAAAAACTGTTGGAGGCCTGCAGCGCGTCGATGTAATCCTGCGAAGGGTCGATGATGATTTTTGCGATAACCTGGAATTGTTCGCCGATTCCTACTTGGGCGTTCCGGGACTTTTGCATGCGGTGCGCCAGGGAAACGTGACCGTCGCTAATTCGCTCGGCACGGGAGTTCTGCAGGCGCCTGGATTTTTGCCGTTCCTTCCCGCCCTTTGCCGCGCGTTCCTAGGCGAGGAATTGAAGCTTCCATCTGTGCCCACCTGGTGGTGCGGCCAGCGTAAGGAATTGCAATATGTCCTGGAGCATCTCCCGGACATGGTAATCAAGTCTGCTTACCCGACGAGGGGCGCGGATCCGGTTTTCGGATATGAGCTGCCGGAAAAGCAACTCTCGGAGCTTGCGGACGCCATGAAATCGCATCCTGAGCAGTACGTTGCGCAGTCACCCGCAATGTCCTGTACGACACCCGCGTTCAGCGAACATGAGGTGCAGCCGCGGCGCTTTGTGCTCCGGTCCTACCTCGTTTCTAGAGATGATTCCTACATGGTTATGAATGGCGGACTTACCCGCATCACGCCATCCGTGGACTCTGTGCTGGTTTCGTTACAACGAGGCGGAGGCAGCAAGGACACGTGGGTTCTCTCGGATGCGCCTGTGCCGCCTGTCACACTTCTTGCCAATGGCAGCCAACCGGTTCCCCACAGCCGTGGTACCGGCGACCTGCCCAGCATGATCGCCGACAATTTGTTTTGGCTTGGCCGCTACGTCGAGCGCACGGAAGGCAAGGTCCTCCTCGCGCGAACGGCATTGCGCCGCTTTGTTGAGGGTAGCGGTAGAGAAGATAGCCAAGCGGCGAAAATTATTGCAACCTGGTGCCAGCCCGGCGGAAATTTTTCAGATGGGCCGGAATTCGTGCGTGGGCTCGTCCAGTATGTCCGCGACGAAGAAGAAGGCTTGGGAATGCGCGACGCATTCCTCCAGATTCAAAGTCTTACCCGTGTATTGCGTGACCGCTTTCCCGCCGATGCTTACCGCGTCTTGCAGGAGGGATATCAGAATCTTTTCGACCGGGCTTCGGATGAGGATCGCTCTCCCGAACAAGCGATGCGCCTCCTGGACGGCGTCGTAACCGGCCTTGCTGCTTTTTGTGGCTTAGCGACCGATTCGATGATGGGAAGCCAGGCTTGGCGCTTTTATGACATGGGTCGCAGGCTGGAAGGCGCAATGCTTACCCTGAGATTATTGAGAAACATCATCCTGCATCCTAGTGACGACCGAGCTCTGCTGGAAGCCGTTCTGGAAATTACCGAAAGCGCTTTCCCTTACCGGCGGCGGTATCTGACACGCCTCGAGAGATTGGCGGCAGTGGATCTGCTCCTCGTGGAAGAGAACAATCCGCGTTCGGTTGCATTTCAACTGGCTGCTGTGGCCGAGCACCTCAACGCGCTGCCCAGAGGCTCGGAAAGTCCGGATCTGCATGACAATCGAGATCAACAGTTGCTTGGCGCAGTGCGCTCCTTGATCAAGGAAGAAGAATCGACAATGCGGCAGAATCCGGCGGGAGGGCAGCACGAAGCCCTCGCGCAATTTTTGTCCGATGTCCTCGATCACGTACTCAAACTTTCCGATGCCATCGCGCACGTTTATTTCTCGCACGTAACCGTATCGCTATCGCGAGGCGCGAACTTTCGGGGGCCGGCACGATGAAATATCACGTCAAACATGTCACGCAATATGACTATTCGACCCCTGTGACTCTGTCTCATAACGTCGCACACTTGCGGCCGCGTGAGCACGATCTGCAAAAATGCCTGTCGCATCAGCTGACCGTCACGCCGAATCCGCGAGCGAGAGCGGATTGGCTGGACTACTTTGGAAACCACAGCGATTACTTTTCTCTTCAGCAAAGCCACAGCGAATTGACGGTTGTTGCGGAGAGTGTCGTCGAAGTTTTGGCGCCGCCAAACGAAAACATTTCCGTGGCGCCTCCCTGGGAAGTATCACGCGAGGAGTTGCGCGCTTCGCGTGATCCGTCGACGCTTGCTGCGCGCGAATTCTGTTTCGATTCCCCTCATGTCGCATCGAACCCCGAATTCGCGGAATATGCCATGCCTTCTTTTAAGGAAGGCTTGCCGCTTTATGACTGTTCCCTTGATCTCGCGCGGCGCATTCACGCGGAATTTGAGTTTTTTCCCGGCGCAACCACTGTTGGCACGCCCGTAGCTGAAGTGTTGCGCACCCGCCGCGGCGTCTGCCAGGATTTTGCTCACCTGCAGATCGCTTGCCTGCGCTCCCTGGGTTTTGCGGCTCGCTACGTCAGCGGCTATCTCGTCACAACTCCCCCACCTGGCCAGCGGCGCATGCAGGGCGCTGATGTGTCCCACGCCTGGGTCAGCGTCTTTATTCCTGGGCGCGGCTGGGCCGACTTCGACCCTACGAACGGAATTGTGCCCTCGGGGCAGCACGTGACTCTAGGTTGGGGGCGAGATTATGACGACATTGGACCCATTCGAGGCGTTCTGGTAGGAGGACGTTGCCAACAATTGCGGGTCTCGGTAGACGTCATTCCCGTACAGTCTCAGATTTAATAACTGCTCAGTCCTGCACCAACTCAAACAGCCCTTCCAAATCCGCTTCACGTCATCGATTTATCGCGCCCACAACCTGTCCTTCCGGACAGTTCAACAAAATGGAACACTTACACCTTTTTCCCTGACCTCGTGATCGGCATGGGCCTAGACTATAGAGACCAGTCAGAGAGCCGAAAACTATGCATCTTCTTGATTCTGTACTCGCGTTTGCAGCAATCATGCTGGTCGCCAGCCTCGTCATAACAGCTGGCACCCAGCTAACCATCAGCTTACTCGGCCTGCGCGGCACCAACTTGCAGAGGAGCCTGGCCGACCTGTTCGAAACCGCGAGCGACGATAAAGACGCCAAGCGTTACAGCAAAGTGATTGCCGGCAGAGCTTTGCGCCACCCTTTCCTTTCCGGGTCCGTTTTTTCTCGCTTCGGCATTCGAATTGAAGAGCTTCCCTTCGTGCCGGCGGATGCAGCCGGAAAACTTCGTTGGGCCGGGAATGGAATCCCATTTCAGCCATGGCTATTGGGGGCCCTGAGCGGATTTTTCATCTGGCCGGCCGCTCTGGCGGCCATACAACGCCTGACGTCACTTGATATTTCCACATTCTCGAGCATCGTCGCGAGCTACATACCCTTCCTTAGTTTCTATGACCATCCGTGGCGCACTGGCGCAATTGCCGGGGCAATTTTCGGAGGACTCTTGAGCCGCTGGCGTCTGGCCACGTGTGTTCGGGCAGATGAATTGGTCGCAGTGCTTGAGAAACTATCGTCGCCGCCAGGCGGCTCGCTACCCGATCCTGCACAAAGGGCGATGCTCGTAATCGCTGGCGAAGCTCAAAGCGGGCCACGCTCCAAAACAAATTCGACGGCTGCAGAGTACGAAAAATTTGTGCGCGAACTCCCCGAAAATGAAGCCGATGAACTTGGCGCGGTGTTGGAGAAGGCCTCAAAACAGACGTCGGAGCCAACTGAACCGAAGATGGCAGGGTTAGACTCCTGGTTCGATCACGCCATGGACCGCGCCTCACAACGGTTCACCCTGCAAGCGCGCGTAATAACCGTGACCCTCTCAATATTGCTTGTCTTTGGCGCGCATCTGGATGCCATCCGATTGTTCCGGGCAGTATCTTCTGACGCTGGGATGCGCACTCAGCTTACTGCCAGCGCAGATGCCCTTCAGAAACAGACGGGCCAAATATCGAAAGCACATGAAGAAGGAACTGGCGTGCCCGACATTTATCGCAAGGCGATGGTCGATGTTTTGCAATCTGCTCCCATCGCCACAGACCAAACCAAATCGAAGCCGCACCATTCCTCGCACCACGCCGTTACGACTGCGCCGGGCGGTTCCCAGACTATAGCCGCCGATGGCTCAGCGGAATTGCCAGAAAATATTCAAGCGGCCTCTCAAGCTTCTGCCGATGCTGCGTCCGGCCAATCAAGTGAACCGCCTTCACCTCAGGCCCCCGTTAAAGGATCGGGTCACAAATCCTCGAAATCATCGAAGACCAAAACGGCTTTAGCGGCGGATGTACAAAAACCTCCTGCGACACCCGGCGAAGACAGAGTCACATTGGAGGCCAAAGCGCGTGCGAGCAAAGAGCTGGAGAAGACGCCAGGGTTTGCTAGCCGCGAAGATGCTGTTGCATGGCTTCGCGCCACATTAAACGCGGACCCTGCAGCTGAAAATTTGGTTATGAATTACGAACAGGCGGTCAACACGCAATTGGTGAGCGACACTGACAAGTTGCTCGACCACTCCGCCTCGCTCAAACATGATCTCGCTCATTCGGAATTGCAGTTGGTCCCCGAAACATGGCCTGGCTGGAAACCGACCGGCAATGAACTGCCCGGCTTTCTGCTCGCCCTGGCGCTACTGAGTCTAGGAGCTCCACTTTGCTATAACATGCTGAAAACTGTGGCGAGTCTTCGACCTATGCAGTTGGCGAGCACGAAGATTTTTGTCGATAGGCGAATTCGGCGTGAAGACCGGCGTCAACCGCAAGCGCGTGAGCAAGCAAGGCCACAACCCCGACCGCAGGTGAGCGCACAGGAAAAACCGAAAGAGGAACGCTTGCCTGCAGGGACTGGACGCTACGGTAGCTTGCTGTAGTGGGAAAGTATTGCGCCTCCGCAACTTCAATTTACTAGTCTAAATCACATCACACCGCTATTTTCAGGTGACGGATTGAAGATTTATTTTTTCCGGGAGTCGCCGCGCGTAAATTACTTTACATTTTCGCCCTCATCAAGAAACATCTGTACCTCATGAAATAATTCCATGCGATTCTTTTCCATCATTACGGTGTGCGTACCTTCGCCGATCAGGACGTAACGCTTTTCCGGCGCGTTCACCAGCAACGGGAAAAGTGCGCGCGACATGTAGGGCGGCGTGTCCTGATCCCATTCCGCTTGAATCAGCAGAATCGGCACGGTGATTTTCGCGGGGTCATACGTCGATTTCCCGGCAGACCAGAATCGTTCTCCGTCGAGCACAGTCCCGTTCGGGGCGCGCAGTGTGGGTGGATTTTGCTTTGGGCCTTTTGGATCACTCGCCAGCGTTGAGCCCCACCATTTGTCGAACCAGCCCGCGGGAATGAGGTCCGCTTTTTTATCTTCAGGCACGCCAGTCATCCAGCGTTTGAAGGCTGCTTCACGGAGAACCGTCCGGTAGGCGCCGATTGGCCCGTTCGGCTGCGTCAGAGATGCGGTTTCGCGGTGCCAAATCGGCGCGTACAGCACCAGCCTGACTACTTTGTCATTATTTCCGGCCGTATACGTTGCCATGGTCGAAGTTCCCCAGGACCAGCCAATCAGCTCCAATTTCGGCAGCTTGCGCCGCTCGAGAATATGATCGACCACCGCGCTGATGTCGCGAACCGCTGTCTCGGTGTCCGCGATGGGCGCGTTCTGCTCGGGAGGCGCGTCCATTTCAGGAGGCCGCGTGGAGCGACCGTAACCGCGCACATCCATCAGGTAAACGTCATACCCGCGCTCGGCGATGTAATCCATCCAGGAGAGGCCATCCAATTCCAGATCGAAGGAAGTTTCCGCCGGATACGTTGCGCCGTGCACGAAGAGCACGGTTTTCTCCGGCGTGAAGTGGCTCATTCCAGCAGCATGTTTGTTGCGAACATAAATTTTTATGCCGGGATCTTTTGCCGGCACAAACATTTCTTCCATCGTGATGTTCGCTGTCCTATGCGTGCTTGTCTTAGCGTTTCCTTGCGCGGGTTCTGCATCCTGTGCAAAGCCGACGGCAGGAATTGCCAGGAAAAGAATTAATGCCAAAGACAATTTCACGATTGCCTCCCAAAGATGGATCAGGTTGCCCCGGATGATACGCCTTCGCGTGCGGAGTTCCCATATAATTTGGGACCGGGATATGGATTCAGGTTGGTTTTCAACTGAACAACCTGCTTCATCCAGTCGAAAATTAGCCCGCCCAAAATGCGGGCGGCCTCTACGAAAATCAAAATCTAAAACGCGAGGAGATTTCGTACTGGCCGGTCTGTCCCGTTCACGGAGAACATTCTCAGTGAACCGCGCCTTTCGGGACAGACCGGGCACTCGGTCGACCCGCAACCTCGACTTCCAAAAATCCCCCCAGTTTTTTCTTCATTTTTCTCTATGCTATTCTGATAAAGGAGTGATTTGGGGGGGAGGTTTTTCAATGAAACATACAGCAGGATTTTTGGCCATCGTAAGCGACGCGAAAACTCGCGTGAAGGAAATGAATTTTCAGGAAGTGAAGCAGAAGATGGACGCCGGCGAAAAATTCACCCTGGTGGATGTGCGCGAAGACAACGAATGGGCGCGCGGCCATATTTCCGGAGCCGTTCACCTGAGCAAAGGCATTATCGAACGCGATATCGAAACGACCATCCCGGACAAATCAACGACGCTCGTCCTGTATTGCGGCGGCGGCTTGCGTTCGGCACTGGCGGCGGATAACCTGCGCAAAATGGGCTATACGAATTGCATTTCCATGGATGGCGGCTGGCGTTCGTGGACCGGAGCAGGCTTTCCCACGGAAACCCCGAAATAAAATCTTCGCCGCGGGCTTGCGCGTTTTGCACGCAACCATTATCTTCTAAAGACTCAATTTTACATTGCGCCGCTGGGGCGTGGTCCAATCGGTAGGGCACCTCACTGTTAATGAGGACGGTGTTGGTTCGAGTCCAACCGCCCCAGCCAA
>DATHNC010000103.1:0-18967 GCA_035486415.1 Saccharimonadales bacterium (SeqCode) | reverse complement strand
GTGAAGGAAGGTTTGTCGAAAATTGAATCGGTCCTTGCCAGGACCGAGCGGCCCGCGCCGTCAGCGGCCGTAACTTCCGCCCCAGCCGAAGCTCAGATGCTTGCGGCCGCGAGGTAATCATGAAAGCGCAGGCCCCGGCTCAGGGAAAAATCGAAAGCCACACATTGAGTCTTTCCACAGACCTTCTCACTGGCACGGAATGGAACGCCGCTCAGGTTCAGGATCTTTTTCGCCTGGCTGTGGATGTTAAGGCGTATCCGGATCGCTACAAAACCGCTCTGTCCGGCCGGCAATTGGCGATGATTTTTGAAAAGCCTTCGCTGCGCACGCGCGTAACATTTGAAGTCGGTATCACCAGCCTGGGTGGCACGGCAATTTATCTGGATCATGCGGATACGCATCTGGGCGACCGCGAATCCGTTCCTGATGTGGCGCGGTGCCTTTCGCGTTGGGTGCACGGAATTGTCGGCCGCGTTTTTTCGCAAAAGGCCCTCGAAATTCTGGCGGACTATGCCAGCGTGCCGGTGATCAACGCGCTTTCGGATGTCTATCATCCCTGCCAGGCGCTGTGCGATTTCTTCACGCTGGAAGAAAAATTAGGCTCCGCTCGTGGCGTGAAGCTCGCCTATGTCGGAGATGGCAATAATGTTTGCCACTCGCTGATGGTTGCAGGAGCTCGCGTCGGTGCGCACGTGCGCATTGCGACGCCTGCGGGCTACGAACCGGATGCAAAAATTGTTGCGGCGGCGCGCGTCGATGCGGCCGCCACGCAAGGCACCATCGAATTATTTCGCGCACCCGAGGAAGCTGTCTCGGGCGCGCAAGCTGTGTACACGGACGTCTGGGCCAGCATGGGCCAGGAAGAAGAGACTGAAAAGCGCGCCGCAATATTCGCGCCCTACCAGGTCAACGCTAAACTCATGTCTCAGGCTGCGTCCGGCGCCGTGTTTCTCCATTGCCTTCCCGCGCATCGCGGTTCCGAAGTGACTGACGACGTCATGGAGTCGCCACGTTCCATCGTTTTCGATGAGGCGGAAAATCGCCTGCACGTTCAGAAAGCCATCCTGTTAATGCTCCTAAGCTGAAAGGAAAAACGGTGCCAAAGAAAGTAGTTCTCGCCTATTCAGGCGGACTTGATACGTCAATTATTATTCCCTGGCTGAAGGAAACCTACGGCGGCTGCGAAGTGATCGCCATGATCGGTGACGTCGGCCAGCAGGAAGATTTGAAAGCCGCGAAGAAAAAAGCGCTGGCCACGGGCGCCGCTTCGGCAACGATCGAAGATTTGCGCGAAGAATTTTTGACCGAGTACGTCTGGCCCACGCTGCGCGCAGGCGCGGTGTACGAGCACAAATATTTGCTAGGCACATCGATGGCGCGCCCCGTCATCGCCAAGCGCCAGGCGGAAATCGCGTTGGAAACAGGCGCGGATGCCGTGGCACACGGTTGCACAGGCAAGGGCAACGACCAGGTCCGCTTTGAACTTGCGTACAAGGCCATCGCGCCCAAAGTAAAAATTATTTCGCCGTGGCGCGAATGGACCATCAACTCGCGTGAAGACGCGATCGCCTACGCGAACGCACACAAAATTCCCGTCGAGCAGACGAAGGCCAACATTTATTCGCGCGACCGCAACATCTGGCACTTGAGCCACGAAGGCGGCGTGCTCGAAGATCCCGCGAACGAGCCGGACGAAGCCATGTGGCAGTGGATCGCCTCGCCGGAAAAAGCTCCGAACAAGCCTGCGGTTGTCGAAATTGGTTTCGATGGCGGCACTCCCGTATCCGTAAACGGTAAAAAACGCTCGGCCATGGCCTTGCTCGATGAATTAAACGAAATCGCGGCGGAGCATGGAGTCGGCCGCATCGACCTCGTCGAGAATCGCCTCGTCGGCATCAAGTCGCGCGGCGCGTACGAAACTCCGGGCGGCACGCTGCTCGTGACCGCACATCGCGAACTCGAAACGCTGTGCCTCGATCGCGAGACGGCGCACTATTCGGAAATACTTTCTCTGCGCTATGCCGAACTCGTGTACTACGGCACGTGGTTCACGCCGCAGCGCGAAGCGCTCGACGCCTATTTCACCGAGGCGCAAAAGCGCGTCACCGGCACGGTTGGCCTCAAACTTTTCAAGGGCAACGTGACCGTCACGAAGCGCGTATCCCCGTATTCGCTCTACCGCAAGGGGCTCGCGAGTTTCGCCATGACGGGCTACAACCCGAAAGACGCGGAAGGTTTTATCAACCTGTTTGCTTTGCCGGTAACGATTCCGGCGGAATCGAAAGTAAAGTGACCGCTACGCCTAAGGAACAGCCGTCGGGAAAATTGTGGGGAGGGCGTTTTGACCGCGCTCCCGACGAGCTGTTCTACCAGTTTCAACGATCCTTCTCCTTCGATCAGCGCCTGCTGCCTTACGAGCTGGCGGTCGATCGGGTGTGGGCGGGCGCGCTGGAATCGGCGGGCATACTTTCGGTCGAAGAAATGCGCGACACGTTGACCGCGCTCGACAAAATTGCCGACCGCGCGGAAAACGAATACGCGTGGCTCGGCGGATCGCCTGCAGAGGACGTCCACCATTTTGTCGAGACGGCGCTCGTGGAATATCTCGGTGCTGTGGGATACAAGCTGCACACGGGACGCAGTCGCAACGAGCTAGTGGCAACAGATTTCCGCATGTTCGTCATGGAGTCCGTGGGTGAAATGCGCGTCGCTCTGTCCCGGCTGATTTCCGCGCTCGTCGGCCAGGCTGAAAAAGTGTTCGGAATTCCGATGCCTGGTATGACGCACATGCAGCATGCTCAGCCGATTTTGTTTTCGCATTTTCTGCTCGCGCACGCCGAAGCGTTTTTTCGCGATGCGGTGCGCCTTGACGCGGCGGCGGCCATGGCGGACGCTTGCCCGATGGGTTCCGGGGCGCTCGCGGGTTGCGCGCTTGATGTGGATCGCGGCGCCATCGCCCGTGAACTGGGCTTTGCGCGGCCGACGGCCAACAGCCTTGACGCGGCCAGCGATCGTGATTTCGCGCTCGATTATCTTTACGCGCTGGCCGTAATCGCGACGCATCTTTCGCGGCTCGCGGAAGATTTTGTTTTGTTTGCATCGCAAGAATTCGGCTTCATCGTATTGCCCGACGAATTTTCGACGGGCAGCAGCCTCATGCCCCAAAAGAAAAATCCAGACGCGTGGGAACTCTTGCGAGGCAAGACGGGGCGCGTAACCGCTTCACTACATACACTGATGACGACGCTTAAAGGACTGCCCTCGAGTTATCAGCGCGATTTGCAGGAAGACAAGGAACCCGTGTTCGCCGCGCACGATCAGGCCTATGCCATGCTGACCATTGCTGCGGGAGCCGTTGCCGCAACGCGCCCGAACGAGGCGCGCATGCGCGAGGCCGCGTCCGATCCCGCGCTTCTCGCCACGGAAGCCGCGCATTATCTCGTACGTCGCGGCGCGCCGTTCCGTCAGGCCCATGAAATTGTCGGGCAAATTGTTCGCGAAGGCGAGCGCGCAGGAATATCTTTTTCCACGCTGCCGCTTGAAACGCTGCGAAAGTTTTCTCCATTATTTGGGCCCGATTTTTACGATGCGTTGAAACTGGATTCTGCGCTGGCTGGTCCGGATGTCGAAGGTGGAACCGCGCCTTCGCGCGTTCGTGACGCTATCGCGGCTGCAAAAACGCGGCTGTCTGCTCTGGAGAAAAAATCATGAGGGCGCGCACGGCACGCATGAGTGACGCCGCCGCGGTACACCGCGTGATCGCTCACTATGCCGGCGAAGGCCTTCTTCTGCCGCGCACAGAGGCGGAAATCCGCGAACACATCGCGCGTTTCCTCGTCCTCGTGGAAAAGCGCGGCAAAGAAGAAAAAGTTCTGGGCTGCGTGGCGCTTGAGCCATATGGCGCGGATCTCGCCGAAATTCGCTCGCTCGCCGTCGCTCCTGACGCGCGTGGAGAGGGGCGCAACGTCGGCGATCGGCTGATGAAGGCCGCGATGGATACAGCGCGGCGGCGAAAAATTGCGCGCCTATTCGCCGTGACGCACAGGCCGGAATTTTTCTCGCGCTATGGCTTCACGCCCGGCCTGCGCCAAATCGTGCCCGAAAAAATCGAGCGCGATTGCGTCACATGTCCCAAAGAACGTACTTGTAACCTGATCGCGACGGTAGCAGTCGTTTGTCCCGAACGCGATGTGTTGCCGGTCCTAAGCGGAGCCGGAAAAGTGCTTTCCATGTCGTAAAGAATTTCTTGGTTTTTGTAGCCGCTTTTTGTAGCTCGCCTCTTCAGAGGCGAGGGTTTAGACGTAACGCAACCTTTTCTTCGTGTGGCATCTAAATCCCCGCCTCTGAAGAAGCGGGCTACAGCACAATTTGAATTTTTAATTGGTGATTAAAAAATGAGCGACTTGCCATCATCCCGCGCCTTGCCGCGCGGGTTTCGTTTTGCATCCGCCGCTTGCGGCCTTAAGAAACGCGGCCAGACAGGGACGCTCGACGTCGCGATGATCGTTTCCGATTCACCAGCGTCGGCGGCCGCCGTGTTCACACAAAATCTCGTTCAGGCGCCGCCCGTGGTTCTCTCGCGCGAACACGTGCGCAAGTCCGCGGGTTCGATGCGCGCCGTAATCGTAAATTCCGGCAACGCCAACTGCTCGGTAGGCCCCGGCGGCATGGTCGCTTCGCGCGCCACTGTCGGAACCGTGGGAAAACTGCTCGGGTGCCGCAGCGATCAAATCGTAGTCTGCTCGACCGGTGTCATTGGCGTCCCATTGCAGGTAGAGCGCATCCTGAATGCCGCGCCAGGCCTTGCGAAATCGCTGGAATTTTCCGCGCGTGCATTCGATGGCCTGAATCGCGCGATCATGACCACCGACACGCGCCCGAAGCGTGCCGCCGCAAGTTGCAAAATCGGCGGCAAGACCGTGCGAGTCGCCGGATGCGCCAAAGGCGCAGGCATGATTCACCCCAACATGGCGACGATGCTTTCGTTCGTCGTTACCGACGCCGCCGTTGCGCCAAAAGTTCTGGACAGCGCATTGCGCGAAGTGGTTAATCGCACATTCAATTGCATCACAGTGGATGGAGACAGCTCCACGAACGACACGCTTCTCGTCCTGGCCAATGGCGCGAGCGGCGCAAAGATAATTGCGAAGACAGGTGGAGCCGACTACAAAAGTTTCGTCGGAGCACTGGAAAAAGTTTGCAAACAACTTGCCATGGGAATTGTTGAGGACGGCGAGGGCGCAACGCACCTCGTTGAGATCGAAGTGCGCAGCGCGCCAAGCGATGCCGCCGCAAAAAAAGTTGCGGAGACCATCGCTCTTTCCTCGCTGGTTAAAACAGCAATCGCGGGAGCAGATCCCAACTGGGGTCGCATCCTGGCCGCGGCCGGCCGTTCCGGTGTGCAGTTTAATCCGGAGAAAGCCGAAATCTGGCTGGGTGGAATGAAAATGTACGGCCCGCCAAAGGGTTCGTCATACTCCGTCGCGTTGCCGCTCGATGAACGCGCGGCGCACAAACGCCTGCTGGAAAAAAATGTATCGATCATCATCGATCTGCACAACGGCCGCGGCACCGCGCGCATGTGGACCTGCGATCTCACCAAAGATTACGTGGAAATCAACGCCAGCTACCGCACATAGGTTTAAGTAACGCGGGCTTCAGCCTCCGGATTTTTGTCCCTGCAAGGACCAAACCCCGCAGGCTGCCCTTCAGGGCCGTTCAGGGTAAAAAGCCCGAGTCACAAAATTCCAACTCAACCTAGCCTTCCCACTTCCAATCCAAAAATTGTTCGCGCAACGCCGTCTTCCGGAATTTCCCCACCGAAGTCCGCGGAATTTCCTCCGCAAACACAAACGCATCAGGCAATTGCCACTTGGCAAATTTCGCGCCAAGAAATTCCCGCAACTCCTCAGCCTCAGCTTTCGCGCCTTCATTCAGCACCACAACCGCCAGCGGCCGCTCCTGCCATTTCGGATGCGGCACTCCCACGACAGCCGCTTCCTTCACCGCAGGATGCCCCATCAGTGCATTTTCAAGATCCACCGAACTGATCCATTCTCCGCCCGATTTAATTAGGTCTTTGCTGCGATCCACCAGCTTCATATAACCAAATTCGTCGATGGTCCCCATATCGCCAGTGCGCAACCACCCGTCGGCTGACCACTTCTGCGCCTCTTCCGGCATGTTGTAATAATCTCCCGCGACCCACGGCCCGCGCACTTCAAGCTCGCCCACGGTACTGCCATCTTGCGGCGCGGGCGTGCCATCGAATTTCATGATTCGCGCTTCGAGATATGCCGCGGGCGTTCCTGGCTTTATGCGCTGCGCGTATTTCTTGACCTCGGGCCAGCAATCCATAAATGGCCGCAAATGGCAACTCGTGCCAACCGGAGTCGTCTCCGTCATGCCCCACGAACAAACTATAGTAATTCCGTGCCGGTCGAACCCGCGCATCAAAGCTTCCGATGTCGCCGCTCCTCCCACATGCATCCGCACCGGCCAATCAATTTTCCAGCGCCCTGGAAATTTCTCCAGAGATTGCAGCACGCCGAACCAGACGGTCGGCACCCCGCTGGTCACCGTCACGCGCTCCTGTTCCATCAAGTCGAGCAAACCCTCTCCATCCGCATACGGCCCACCCAGCACCAATTTCGCTCCGGCCATGGCCGTGGTGAATGGAATGCCCCAACCATTGGCATGAAACAACGACGTGACAGGCAGCATGGTGTCACGCATGGAAATGCCGAGAGAATCCACGCCGCAGCAGCTCATGGAGTGAAGCACGATTGCGCGATGAGAATAGACGACCCCCTTCGGACGGCCCGTCGTGCCAGATGTGTAGCACATGGCTGCGGCATCATTTTCGTCGATCGGCGGGTAGGAAAATTTTTCGCCGGAATCTGCTAGCAAATTTTCATAATTGTCATAGCCGCCAGGAATTTCGCACCCACCGTACGGGACAACGATGACGCGCTCGAATTTCACGCGGTCGCGAAATTTTTCGTAAATCGGAAGCAACACATCGTCGACGATCAGGAAACGATCTTGCGCATGGTTGGCGATGAACGCGATTTCCTCCGGATGTAGCCGCACATTCAACGTGTGCAGAACGCCACCCGCGCACGGCACACCGAAATAGGCCTCCATGTGTTCCGACTGATTCCATAGGAGCGTGGCGACGCGGTCCCCTCGGCGAAGCCCAAGCCCCGTCAAAGCGTTCGCCAACTGGTGTGAGCGCTTATACAAATCTCCCCACGTAGTGCGATCCAGACTCCGGTCGGGTTTTCGTGTGACGATCTCGACATTGCCGAACGTTTTCCCCGCCCTTTCAAGCATGGGCGGAACGGTCAGCGGGAAATCCATCATTAAACCGCGCATTTTTCTTGTTTCCCTCTGCTAATTCTGATTGAACGCCGCATCCTACCATCAAATTTCGTGAATATCTTGTTGGTTGTTTTACCATCCATGATAGAGCGTGAAACTATTTACTACGAAGTTATACATAAACGTTTATGTTGACGGACCTTCAAATTTGGAGGAAGATTGGCCGGAGCTGAAGTGCGTCTCACATCGGATTGTTCTGGGTTCTAGCCCAGGTCCCTAATCTCGATCCCGCCTTCTTCAGTCCTCGGTTTCGTGGATTCGTACTGCCACGGCCAAAAGGAGCCTCGCGTTGAAGAAACTTTACGTTGGCAATCTGCCATTTCAGGCTACAGAAGAACAACTAACCACTCTATTTTCCCAAACGGGAGTTACAGCAGCCAACGTTACTTTGGTACGCGACCGCTTTTCGGGTCAACCGCGCGGGTTTGGATTTGTTGAGATTAATAATGATGAGGAAGCAGATCGTGCCGTTCAAGGTTTAAATGGGCACGATTTCATGGGTCGTAATATTGTGGTGAACGAAGCCCGGCCTCCGCGTGAAGGCGGCGGTGGTGGCGCAGGTGGCGGCGGACGTCGTCCCGGCGGTGGTGGCTTTGGTGGTGGCGGTGGAGGCCGTGGTCCCGGTGGAGGCCGTGGCGGCCCGGGTGGTGGTGGCGGACGAGGAGGCGGCCGAGGTGGTAGCGGCGGCGGTGGCAGAGATCGCGACCGTGGCGATCGGGGTGGCGGTGGCGGCGGACGCTGGTAATTCGCGCTGCAACAGACCGGATTTCTTAAAAATCTCACTAACGGGGAGTCTCTTAGACTCCCCGTTTTTTGTTATTTGTCTTAGAAACATTATTAAATAGTACCCTCGACTTCTCCCGACTCCTCCAAGGGGAATTTTGTAACCCACTGATTGTATTATGGTTAGATTTCCTTCCCTTAGTACTTCCGTCCCTTCATGATTGTATCCACCGTCCTATACTGCACACCCATCAAAATTTGTACTTTCAGCTTGTGACGATCGTCACAAAATTTGACGAGGCAGAATGACCGGAGAACGGCCTCCCAGATTGGAGAGGCAAACAGGAGACTCATGATGACCTTCAACACAGGCCAGCCAAATCAGCAGGAGCGTTTTGACCAAGCTCTGACTGAGCTCCCGGGATCGATCCGCCTTTCTGAAATTATTTCCGCACTCTCCTATGCCCTTGACCTTACTGAAGGCCAGCCGATGGGCCATTCCGTGCGTGCCACCATGATCGGGATGCGTCTGGCGCAGCAAGTCGGCATGAGCCAGGACGACCAAGCTGGTCTTTATTACGCCCTTTTGCTGAAAGATGCTGGGTGCAGCAGCAATGCCTCCCGACTTTTCCATATCTTGAATGCGGACGAAATTAAGGCCAAGGGTGACCTGAAGACCAAGGATTGGACGCGCATCGGATGGGAAAGCCTGCACTATGCACTCACCCACGTTGCCACGGGCATGCCTTTCCTCCAGCGCATGCAAAGGCTTTTCCAAGTGGCTGCAACGCAGCAGCAGGATTCCTGCATGCTGGTCAAAATTCGATGTGAGCGCGGATCCTCAATTGCCAAGCAGCTTGGATTTTCAGAAGCGGTTGCTAACGGGATTTACAACCTTGACGAGCACTGGAACGGCCGCGGCTATCCCGACGGACTGCGAAAGCAAGAAATCCCAATGTTCTCAAGGATCGCCAACCTAGCGCAAACGCTGGACGTTTTTTACAACGCCCGTGGTCCGTTGGAAGCCATTGACGCCGCCCAGAAGCGCAGCGGCCGCTGGTTTGATCCCGACCTGGTGAAGGCCGCTACTTCGCTGGCGAATTCCGGAATTCTCTGGAATGGGTTGGGCGACGCGAATCTGGTTCAAAAAGTTGCTTCCATTGAACCGAAACAGTTTCAGCTTAAGGCGAGCGAGCAGTCGATTGACAGAATTTGCGAAGCATTTGCCGAAGTCATTGATGCCAAGTCGCCTTTTACTTACCGCCATTCCCATGGTGTTGCTGATGCCGCCGTGGAAATCGGCGAATGGTTCGGCATGAATCGGCAGAGCGTCAAACTTCTTCGCCGTGCGGCGCTGCTGCATGATATCGGCAAATTAAGCGTCCCGAACTCCGTTCTGGAAAAGCCGGCGAAGTTGACCGGCGCGGAATGGCAGATCGTGAAGGCCCATCCCTATTACACTCTCGAAATTCTTAAAAAAATCCCCGGTTTCGCACGGCTCAGCCAGGACGCCGCTGCACATCACGAAAAGCTCGATGGATCTGGCTACTGGCTAGGGTTGAAAGGCGAACAAGTTTCCACCTTTGCTCGAATCCTGGCCGTAGCCGATATTTTTGATGCGCTGCATGCCAAGCGGCCGTACCGTGACGGAATTCCGCTCGAAAAAGTGTTTCAAATGATGCGCCAGGACGCGCCGCATGCTCTGGATCTGCCATGCGTCGAAGCGCTCGTCGCTTCCAAATCCAATTCTGAACCAATTGCTTTCGGTAGCCCTGAAATTGCACTAGCAACATAAACTAAAAAATAGGAGAGATTCCAAGATGAGGTTCCGCAGGATCCTTCCCTTGTTGTTTGCCGTGTGTGCGTTATTTGCAGTCACAGCCTCCGCCCAGGATTTTTACTGGAATTCAGCCAGCACCCGCTCCGTCGCACTTGGCGGCGTTTATGTACCATCTGACTCGGACGCCATTGGTGCACTTACCACGAACCCGGCGGGCTTATCGTTTCTCAACAACCCCACACTCGACGTAAACATGTCCGCAATTTTTGCCCGCGGATCGTTCAGCAATTCCGTTAACAACAATTCGCAAATGACCACCCCACCGGGAGTCATTCCCTATGGCGCGTTCGGCATGCCTCTTGGCAAATCGCATTTCAGCGTTGCCGCGGGGTTTGCACCGGATCTGGCTTCGGTTTCGGATTGGAAATACCAGGACGCTCCCGGCAAAGGTGGCGTGACCTACGGGTTGCAGGAAAATAAATCCGCGATTCTTGCGGGCCGCGCGATTCTTGGTTTGAGTTACGCGTTCGGGCAGAAGCTGTCCGTCGGTTTGACCGCTGGTGCCGACTACAACGAAAACACGCTTCACGCACCGTATATTTTTCAGAGCACGCCAGGTCTGGCAGGAGACAAGACTTTGCTGGATCTCCACACTTACGGGACTGGCTGGAACATGAGCGTGGGCGCGATGTTCCAACCCACCAAAAAGTTGGATGTTGGCGTGGCCTGGAAATCGCACACTGTAATCGTGACCAATGGCCTCGCTTCCGGCAACGCGTACGCGTTGTTTGGCTCCCCGACACCGATACAGGCGACTGCCTTCTCCTACAATGCGTCGGTAAAAAACATCCTGCCGCAGTCGGTGAATGCCAACGTCGCCTGGCACCTTAACCCGCACTGGGTTTTTGCGTTCCAGACCGATTGGGTTAACTGGAGCAACGCCTTCGTCAATTTGCCGGTCACACTGACCAACGGCTCAAATAGCGCCGTCCCATCGACGCTCGTCGACGGCATCCCCCTGAACTGGAAAGATCAATATTCCTTCCACGGCGGCGTGGAGCGTGAACTGTGGGAAAGCGCTTCGGTCCGTTTCGGCTACGCCTACGGAAACAGTCCTGTCCCCAGCGGCACGCTGACGCCCATGACCGCGGCCATCATGACCAACCAGCTTTCCACTGGTTTCGCCTACCACATGGGGCGCTCGCACTTTGACATTGCCTACACGTACGATCCCACTTCCCAGCAGCAGGTTCAGCAAAGCGGCCTGCTCGCCGGCGAATATAGCAACAGCGCCGTGCGCGTTGGACTACAGTCCGTGTCGCTCGGTTACTCGTTCCAGTTTTAAGCGGCCCGCCGTCGCGGTATCACGCGATGGAACCGCATCACAGATAAGCTAGCCGCAACGAAACTGGGGAGCCCGCCACAACGGGCTCCCCGGTTTTATTTTGTGCCTTGCCGTGAACCTGGGAATAGTCTATGCTTTCCCTAGGAGAGTCCTATGGCCACCCTATACGTCGAAAACGTCCCCAACGAACTCTACGAAGCGTTGCGCAGCCAGGCAAAGGCCCGCCGCCACTCGATCGCGGCCGAAGTGCTTGCTCTGCTCGAGGAAAACGTACCGACACCCACCGAGCTGAAGGCAAGACATGACTTGTTTCGCAAGGTTATGCAATTGAGGAAGAAGCTGCCGAAGAGTGAGGGGCCATTTCCATCCGCGGAGGAAATGATACGCGAGGACCGGGAACGGTGACCCTCTTCGTTCTGGATGCAAGTGTGGCGGTGAAATGGTTTCTGTCACCGAAAAATGAACGGCTTACGGCGGAAGCTCTTGAATTGCTCAGAAGGTACGTGCAAAAGGAAGTGCAATTTATTATCCCTGATCTGTTCTGGGCGGAAATCGCGAGTGCCTTTTGGAAAGCGGTTCGCTTGGGCCGGTTTGAGAAAACCTCAGCTCAACAGGCACTGTGCTACCTGGGGCGCTGCGATTTGCCGATATATTCCAGTGTAACGCTACTGGACCGGACCTTTGAAATTGCCACTGCATTTGACCGGAGCGTTTACGATAGCCTGTACGTGGCCCTCGCAGTGCAAACCAAATCGCAGTTAATTACTGCCGATGAGCGCCTCGCCAATTCCCTCGCTTCCTGTTTTCCGGTGAAGTGGCTGGGAGCGGTTTAGAAATCGGGGATTTAGTTTGACCGTTTCCAGCGACGGTATTCGTAGTAGGTGACGAATAGGATGGCAAACAGCAGGCACGCTGCAACCGGCCGCAAAAAAATTCTCCAATTGACTTGAATGAATGTGAAAAAAGACGTTCAGTGTCAAAAAACGCTGGCAACCGCCCACCACAATGTAGAAAGCAAGGCAGAGGCCAAAGTAATTCTAGTCCCTTCTTCGAGATAACGAGAGTCTCGCAAAAATCGATTCCTAAAATCAGGGTCCGCAAATGCGCGAGTGCTCGCCAGGAAGGCGAATACTGAAAATGCGGACAACAGTTTTGAACACTAAAGGCGAAGCCCTCGACAAATCCATGCGCGGAACGCTCTCTTTGTGTGACCAGAGTCCGAGAATGCAACCCCTTACGCCGTGGCGGACTTGAACGATTCTACTTTTTCCACTTGGCCGTTGCCATAGCGGTAGCGCTCGATGGCCAGAGAATCGATGCCCTGGCGAACGAGAGCTTCGATATCGAGAGCGCTTTCCGCACGGTCAAGTTCCTCGACAGTTGCGTGCAGTGCAGGATTGCGCGGCAGAAAAATAGGGCAGCAATCGTGAAACGGCTCCGCGGAAATGTCATGCGTACCGATTTTGCTCGCGTAATTCATGATGTCGATTTTGTCTTCGCCCACGAGCGGGCGGTAAAGTGGCATGCGCGTTGCTGCGCCCACGGCAGCCATATTGTGCAATGTTTGCGAAGCGACCTGAGCCAAACTATCTCCAGTGATGAGGCCTAATGCGCGATTCGAACGCGCCACCCGCTCGGCAATGCGCAGCATCATGCGGCGGTAAAGCAAAATTCGAAATTCCTCCGGCGCGTGCGCGACAATTTCCCGTTGAATCGGCTCGAACGGCACGAGATAAAGCTTCGCCGAAAATTGCCACGGTACGAGACGCTTCACAAGATCGCGCGCCACATACACGGAAGATTCTCCGGGATCCGCGCCCCCGCCCCAGAAATGTACAAAATTCAAATGTGCGCCGCGCTTCATCATTTTATGCGCGGCGACCGCGGAATCGAATCCTCCCGAAAGCAGGCACGTCATACGTCCCGCTGTATTTGGCGGAAGTCCACCTGCGCCAGGAATCTTTTGAGCGTAAACAAGGAGTGATGGCCCAGGAGGAATCTCGATACGGCACGTCAAATCGGGATCGTTCAGTTTCACGCGCGCTTCTCGGCCGGAGACACGCAACTGATCCACCAGATATTGGCCGACAGAAACCTCGATATCGATGGTGCGCTGCGGGAAAGATTTGTCGCTGCGTTTGGAACGCACCGCGAATGTCGCAAATTTTTCTCCGCGAATTTCTTCCCATGCCGCGCGCCCGAGCGCGGCCAGATCGTTTTCACTCCCGCGGGGCACCACTCGCGCCACTGCATAAAATGCAATACCAAAAACGCGCTCGATGCGCGCAATGGCTTCCTCAGTCGACGCCCCCTCTCCAAATTCTATGAGCAAGCGATCGCCGGGACGCAGGATGCGTTCCACCGGAAGTGCCTCAAGCGCGCGCTTAAGTGCAATATGCAGTTTGCTCAAAAAGAAGCGGCGATTGCCTCCCTTGAGCCAAAGTTCATGATAGTGGACGACAATAACAAGTTTAGACATTTACAGCGATTCCCCAAAAACGCTTGAATCCCGCAAGTATAACAGCCGAGCGTAAGGATTGGCCAACCCTGCACGACCAAAGGCGTGGATAGACATCGGAGAAAAGACGCAAAAGCAATGACCACAGCGAGTTGGCGATATGTTTCACGTGAAACGAATTGATGTTTCAAAAGGCCGCACCGACCAGAAAATCAATGTGTTTGCTTTCGACACACAGCAAACTTCCAACGCGATAATTTCTCTTTCGTAACGCTCTTGTAACTATTCTCAGTCTATTCTGGACGCCCGTAAGGTTGTGGCGTATACCCAAGTACAGGCCATCGTGCCACTTTTCAAGCCGTTGTGGCGACAGGAAGCGACCGCAGCCATAGTTCGCGCATCTGATCGTTTGAGACGTAGAGCGTCCTGGTCATGGAGACGCGGGAGCGAGCGATGTGGAATAAGAACGATTGGGATCAGTTCTTTGCTATCGCCAGCAAGCCGTGGAAACGACGCCGCCCTCCGCGCCCGATTTATCCGAACGGCGCAAAGCGCGTGCTTCCAGCCGTCGGTTTCAGCCTCTCAGAGCTTGATGATGCGGGAATTAACATGGAGGCGGCCGAGCGTTTGGGATTGCCCGTGGACGCGGCCCGAATTGGCGCTTACGGACCGAACGTTTCGGCGCTCAAGGATTATATCCGCTCCGCGCGTAACCCTGGTAAGTTGGGTTAAGACGCGAAGCGCAAAAGTAAAGATTGAAGCGCATTGATTCTTGTAGCACAGGCTTCAGCCTGTGGGTTCTGCTTGACGTCGAAGGCAAACTCCACACTCTGGAGCCTGAATTGCGTATCAACGAATACTTAAGTTTGCAGTCTATAGGAATTTGACCCGGCTCGAGGTGTAATACACTTTTTAGCCTCACAAAACCAAGTTAATTCTCGGCCCAGCCACTTGACGCCGTTGAAACTTCCGGTAAAATTTCCTTTCTGCCTTTGAGTGCTGATGCAGACTATATCCAATACGCCCGTTGTGCCTGCCGCTGCCGCGGATAACGAAACACGCCACGACTTCGACTTCCCCCAACGAGAAGCCGCGTTTTTTTACGGATTGTTCCTGCGAGGACATTCTGCGGAACAGTTACGGCGTGACATTGAAGTTCCCCCGGCCGTCTTGCTCAAATGGCATCGCGAATCGGAACGTGACCCCTCCTTGCGCGACATTTTCACGCGCATGCTCGACTACCGCCGCCATGTTCTGGCAATTTTCGATGTCCTTGTCGATACCGAATCGCGTCCTCAGCGCGTTCAGTAAAAAATCCCCCCAACTCGAATGCAACATTGCGCGACCTGGGTAGCACTCAGGCTTCAGAGGCTGCGGAAAAAGTACTTTTTAGTCATCCCGTTCACGGTGAACCGAGCAAAGCGAGGGATCTGCTTTTCTTCGCGGCTTCCAAGAAACAGCAGATTCCTCGGGCAAACCTCGTCCTTCGGAATGACATGGCGTGAGTTTTTCCGCAGCCTGTTCAGCCTGTCCAGGTTTCGCATTTGCTAAGCAAAGACCACGCGCCCGCCGTATTACGATAGGCGCCATGTTAGACTTTGCCGGAGCCTTTCAGAATGCCCGACCGCCCACGATCAGCCATTCGAAACCTCCATCTGGATTGGGTCGACCTCATCTGGTTGATCTTTTTAGGCGCTCTGGCGCTCCTCCCCCCGGTTGACGAATACCACAAGCAATTGATCCTGCTGGCGATTTTTGCCGTTCAGGTGAGCGAAGGCTGGCTGATCCGCCGATTGCCAAAGCGCGGTCCCGCTTACACAGTCATCATCAAAATTTTGCTCGCCACACTGCTGCTCGATCACACCGGCGAATTCGGTATCAACAGCAGTTACTACCCGATTTATTTTTTGCCAATCGTAAGCTCCGCCATTTACTACGGCACGTGGGGCGCTCTCGCTTGGACCACGCTTGCATCGCTGTCTTACCTGTCGCTGTTAATCCCCGCTCTCCAGGAAGTGGACGTGACGCCGGAGGGCAAAGCCATCCTCGCCATTCGCGTCCTTTTCTTTTACGTTGCGGCTACTTTGGTTAACCGGTTTGCGGTGGAAAACCGCAGGCACGTGAAGAGGTTGGAGGATCTCTCAGGGAAACTGGAGCAGACCAATCGTCAATTGTTGCGTGCCGAAGCCGATGCACGCCGCGCTGAGCGCCTGGCTGCGCTGGGACAGCTTTCCGCGGGTCTCGCACACGAAATTCGCAATCCGCTCGGCGTGATCAAAGGTTCGGCCGACATGCTCAGCCGGAAAGTTGCACAATCCGAACCTCTCGTCGGGGAACTGGCCGGATACATTTCCTCGGAAGTGAACCGCTTGAACGCTCTGGTTGTGCGCTTTTTGGATTTTGCCCGTCCGTCGAAACTCGAATTGCGTCCGGAGCAACTTTCCGAAATTGTCGATCGCGCTCTCACCGCAGCCACCGCTTCGGTCCCTGATTCCGGCGTGAAAATTGAGCGGCAATACGCCCCGAATTTGCCATCCGTCCCGCTAGACGCGCAGCTCTGCGAACAGGTCTTCATCAATTTGATAACTAATGCAATTCAAGCCATGCAAGGGCAGGATGCGGGACTGGAAAAAACGCTACATTTGTTGATCCAGGCGGAAGTTTCTCGTGGAGAAGATGGTGTCGGCGTAATTGTCGAGGACACAGGCCCGGGCGTGCCACCTGAATTGCGCGAACAAATTTTCAATCCATTTTTCACGTCAAAAAAAGAGGGGGTCGGGCTGGGGCTCTCCATTGTTGCAAAAATTGTGGATGACCATCGCGGCACGCTCCGGTTAGAAGAAAACAATCCGCGCGGCGCTCGCTTCCACGTCTTCTTTCCGCAGGTTGACCCGAGCTCATGAATTTTCTATTGCGCAAGTTTTAGAGACTGCATGAGAGCTACAGAATCATTGTGGGTCGTGGCTTCAGCCTCGAAATAAGGTCTTCAAAAATAACTGCGGCTTTGCAGGCTGAGGAGAAAGTACTTTTTGTCATCCCGAGCGAAGCGAGGGATCTGCTTTTCTTCTCGGCTCCCAAGAAACAGCAGATTCCTCGGGCAAACACCGCCCTTCGGAATGACATGGTGCGAGTTTTTCCGCAGCCTCTTCAGCCTCTGAGGTTCCAATTTTGCAGTTCACGATGACTCTTTGGCCTGCGGGAGCTAGCAGCAGAAAAATAAAACGACCCAGGACGAATCCCGCGCAGCTCCGAACACGAGTATTACTGATTCGTCCGGTACATGACCCTCTGTGGGCCTTCTACAATTTTAAAATCAGGTGGAACCGTGAATAGTGAAGCATCCGGCTCCGTACGAACAATATTTGTTAATTGAAAAGTCTGATCTCCCATTCGCGGATCGCTTCTCTTGCTGTAGACAATTGCCTTCAGATCGGGCGACGTCCAAACTTCCGTGACGATCGTGATCGGCCGGTCATTTCCAATTTCTCCCGCTGCAATCGTCCGAGTCGTTCGCACGCCCGTCACCTGCACGCCCTCCATCGTTTGAGCGCCAAGATCTTCCGTCGTAACCTTTCCTTGGTCGCTTGCCATGAAGGTTCGCTGCACCATGATCCCTTCGGGAGGCGGCCCCGGCGGCAGGCCGCCTGAAGGCATCGAATCACTCATTTGCATAATGACTTTGCCTCCGCCGGCCATTGCGCCGGACATATTCATATTTGCGTTCGGCGGAGGCATTGGCGGAGCTGGCATTTTCTGAGCAGTCTTGTCCGTCAAATTCAACGTGTAGGCCGCCTGCGCCACGGGATCCTGGATGAAGACGAAATGCGGAGCATCGGCGGCCGCCATGTTTCCGATGACGGGTAGTGGCGCGTCCTGGCGGCTGCGGCCCTGCGAGTCGCGGGCTACGTTTCCGGACATGGTCTGAGTAATTTTTGTTCCATCACCCAGTGTCTGTACGCTTTCGTTCGTGATTGTGGCCGAGTAGGGCGCTCCTTGAACTGGAGCGAATTGCCCTTTTGCAACCACGCCCATGCCGACGGTTGTAACGGGTCCGGCGCTCTGAAAATAAACTGCGTTTCCGGGCTCCTGCGCAAAAAGACTCGGCGATGCCGTCAGAATCATTCCCGGAATTATTCCCAGTGATATTTTTAAGATGAGTGCACGCTTCATGGCCTTGTCGTTCTCCTTTCAAATCCTGCAAGCATGGGGCGCAACCGCATTCCCTCGGCCGTTCCATCCGCCGCAATCGTCAGGTCCGCCAGAAAATTCACGCCTTCGGGAATCGCTCCCGGTGGAAAGATTTCGTCGGCGGGAATGGCGATTTGGATCATCGGCTCTTCCTGGCTGTCGTAGGTTACTATGCGCTGCGCAGACGATGAATTGTTATTCTGAACTGGCACGATTCTCGATTCAACTGCGCCAGCGTGCCGCATATTATTCCGATGAATTGACGGAACGGACCCTGACACTGAGCTCCCGGCGACGCCTAGCGAATTTGCTGTTGCAACGGGAGGAAGTTGCATCGTTGACGGTTTAACGCGGGCTCGCGGCCACGCGAGGAACAGCACTATCACAGCAGTCACCACGCCCGCCGCAATAGCTGACGACGCCCAAGCTGGCGCTACGCGCCGTGCATTCACCGTTATCGCCTCATTGCAGTACGCGTCAACCTCGCGGCTCACTTTTGCGAACACACTAATTTGCCCCCGGCATTCGTTGCAGCTCTCAAGGTGCAGCTCAACTTTCACAGCTTCCTCGGCCGGCAGCTCATGGTCCAGCAAGGAGATCAATTTATTGGAATATTCACACATTGCATTTCTCCGCTAATTTCCTGACGGCGCGATCGACTGTATCGCTCACCGTAGATGTTGCAATCCCCATGACTTCGCCGATTTCGCGGTAGCGTAACCCCGCGGAGCGCAGCAGCAGACACTCTCGTTCGGGCGGCGTCAGTAGGCGCATCGCCTTCCCAAGCTGCTGATATTTCTCTTTCTCAAGTACTGCGCTCTCGGGCGTAGCCTCATCCAGCGTTGCGTTTATTTCCGAATCCATTGGCTCGCGGAAATGGCGGTCGTAACGGTTCTGCCGGTTCCGCGCCTGATTGTGTGCCACGCGATACACCCAGCCCCGAATATTTTCCTGCGAACCGCCCGAAGTTAAGTGCCGGTGAAGGCTCAGAAAAGTATCCTGCACCACATCCTGCGCTTCGTCGCTGGAAAGTCCGAGGCACACCAGGTATCGAAGCAACGGTTTGCGGAGTTCGCGATACAGGGTCGTA
>DATHNC010000102.1:0-20093 GCA_035486415.1 Saccharimonadales bacterium (SeqCode) | reverse complement strand
ATGGTGTTTTTCGAAGAGCTGAATGACGCGCGAGCGGTAGGGAGAATCGACGTTGTGCGCGATGAACGTTTCCTCGCCCAGTTCCTTGATGTCCACCGAAGAACGGCGCGCGAGTTTGTGTTTTGGTGGCACGACAAACGTCAGCTCATCCTGCAGGATTTCGACAGCCTCGAGTTTTGAATCCTGCGGCACGTAGGAGACGGTGCCCAGGTCGAGCCGGTAATTCAAAACTTCCTGTGGGATGTCGCGCGAAAGCGTGCGGTGCATGATCAGCTTCACGCCGGGGTAGAGTTTTCTGTATCGCGCGAGTGCCGGCAAGAGCGCATGGATCGAGCTTTCGTTTACGCCGAGGCGGAGTTCGCCGCGGCCCAGGCTCTTTAAATCCTCCATTCCCTTCTCGATTTCGTCGCGCAGATTCAGCAGGCGTTCCGCGTAATCGCGCAGGAGTTCGCCGGCGTCCGTGAGCTTTACCTGGCGCGCGCCGCGCACAAGCAGCGGCTGGCCAACCGACTCTTCCAGTTTGCGGATGACGATGCTCACGGCGGGCTGCGTGCGATATAGTTTTTGCGCGGCGCGCGAAAAGCTCTGCTCTTTTGCGACGGTCAGAAATACGTGCAGCTGGGATAGGTCCATGGTGCGCCTCCAGTAGCACAGGCTTCAGCCTGTGGGGTTTAGGCCTTGCAGGAAGTAAATTCCACAGGCTGAAGCCTGTGCTACTGGTACCGATCCTGCTTGGCATACTTATAATATTGGTTTATGGGTGACTCGACTACTATAAATCTGGAAAAGGGGTATCGAAAAGCTGTTTACGCAGTGGCGGTAGCTGGCTTCGTGGTGAAGTAAGCGGCGAGAAACAGGAAGGCGAAAATCCAGTCTACGGAGCCGACTGCCAGAGCAGAGACCGGTAAGCGGTTCTGCAAGAAAAGAACTGCCAGCGCAATTCCATAACTGATTTTTTCCAGAATGGACGGCAGGATCATCGGTCGATATCTGAGAGGATCAGTCGAAAGCACTAAAAACAAAAACTGCCACGCCAGACCCACCCCGATAAATCCATAAAAATATTCAGGATGGGTAATTGCAGGAGGGGTGTCCCGCCCGATTTTATTTTCCATGAAATAGATCGGTGTGAGAACCAGAAATCCGTAAATGCCGGCGATACGGAAAACGGTCTTCGCAAATTTCACGATTCCCTGCTCCGGCAAATAAAATTACTTCGCTGTCTTAAAATCGATTTCAATAAACCGCGCGTCTTTTGCGCCATCGTTCTTGTACGAGCGCCCCTGGCCCGAAACGCTGTCAAGCCAAACGAAGTCACCCGAATTCAGAGTCTTTCCCTGATCTTTGGATGTGCCCGAAATCGTTGCGGGATCGAGAGCGACAAGGACTCCCAGCCCAGAACCCCCAACTTTAATCGATTGATGCGCAGGTACTTGAACAAGCGTTGCGCGAGTCTGGTCGGACTCAAGCAGCGGCTGGCTGCTGGTAGCGCCTATGGGCTTGACGATAACCGAAGGGCAGTTCTGCGGCAACCCTGGGAGGATCTCTGCACACAAATTGTGAAAATTCGTCTGCGGCTGCATCAGCTCCACGGCAACGGTGTGGTACGGCGTATCCCCATCGACGTGCGTCGAGTGAATGTAGCCGGCTCGCTGTAGACGCACCTGGCCATCGGCGTTTTTGGACTGTGGCACCGTCTTTCCAGGAATGCCAACCGTGACAAGTTGGTCGCCGATCGCGATGGCGACGGTGTCCTGATCATGGCTGTGCAAAATGATCGAATCCCCGGGCGCGACTTCCACGTTGAAAACTTTGACATAATTGTTATGAAGGGCCAGATGGTGGTGAGGCTCATGGTCCATTGTGGGAACCGCAGGCGTTTGCGCAAAAAGCACTGATGGCAAGAGCCACAGCGCCGCGAACCAGGCGACTTTGATCTTCATAGATACCTCATATTTTGTTGCAATATAGGGCGGATGATTCACAAAGGCAACAATCCGCGCAACTCATGCCGATACATTAACATAGCACACCGAAACGCTTTCACTTTTTTGGCTTCCCGCGGCCCCACTAGACCTGTAACACAGAATTAACATTCCTCTCATGGGACCGTAAGGGCTCAACGGTAGTGTTCAACTCGCTCGGAAGTGTCTGAATTCCGCTGCGACCCGAAATACTGAATTTTTTCCAGCGGAATGTTGGCGCAACCACAGATTCGACCGGGTGTTGCTGGAAGCAACACATTCCTGGTGGGGATGGGTACAGTCCAAAAAATAGAAGCTTCCATCGCAATGGTAATTGGGGATTCTATCTCTAAAAAAGCACTCACAATTCAGGTTCGTAAATGACGACTAGCTATAGGACCTCATTTCAGGAGGAAATGAAATGCGAGTATTCGCAACAGTTTTGCTGAGCATAAGTCTCGCCGCTTCGCCGCTTCTCGCGGCGAATGCCGGAGAGACCGGAAAGGAAGATACGCCCGCAGCGGCAACAAGCGTTTCAACCTTGCCGAATAAACCTACGGCAGTGAAGACGGAAGCTCCTGCCATCGAAAGCGAAGTGCAGGATCTTCGCAGCCTTGTGGAAGAACAGAGAGCGGAACTTGAAGCACAGCGAGCCGCGCTCAAGGCACAGCAACTGAGAATGGCTGCACTGGAAGAAAAACTCGGCGGAACATCGTCCGAATCCGTGACTGCTCCGGCTGCTGCTCCTGCGTCAACGCCAGTGGCCACCCCCGCTTCCACGGAATCCGCTTCGCCCGTGGCACCTGCTGCCAAGTCCACAATGGCGATGATGGCTCCGCAAAAAGAACAGGAATCCCCGCTGTTTTTTAAGATTGGCGGCGCGGAATTCTATCCTCTAGGTTTCATGGATTTGACGAACGTATGGCGCAGCAATACAGTCGGCACCGGAATTGGTACTGGCTTTAATTCCCTTCCCTTCGCCAACTCCACTGCTGGCCATGTCAGTGAAGACCGCTTTTCGGCACAGAACTCGCGCATCGGTTTGAGGACGCATGCCAAGTTCGGCGATGCCGACGTCACCGGGTACCTGGAAGCTGACTTCCTGGGCCTCACTCCTCCAAACGTTTATGACACCAGCAACAGCAACACCCTGCGCATGCGCCTCTACTGGGTGGACTATCGTAAGGGAATGTTCGAAATGCTCGGCGGGCAATCCTGGAGCTTAATGACTCCGAACCGCAACGGGCTTTCCGCAATGCCCGGCGATCTCTTCTACTCCCAAGACGTGGACACGAACTACCAATTGGGCCTTACTTGGGCGCGCCAGGCGGGCGTTCGCTTCATCTTGCATCCTGATACGCATTTTGCAATCGGACTCTCAGTCGAAAACCCGCAGCAGACTTGCCCCAGCGGCGTAATAATTCCGCCAGGTCCTGCTGTTAACTATGGCTCACAGTGCGATACGAACAGCGGAAGCCTTACGGGTAACGGCGCAAGCTCGAATACCGGCAGCGTTGCGAACCTTCATCCTGATGTCATCGTGAAGGCTGCATATGACGGTGGACCGGAAAACCATCATGTTCACTTTGATATTGCTGGCTTGTTCCGCAGCTTCAAGGCGGTCAACCTGATTACTTCGCTTCCCAATGCCAACCTTACAAATGTGAACACCTCGACCGATACGATTCACGGTGGTGGCGTTGCTGGAACGGCATACATCGAACTGGTGAAAAACTTCCGCTTTATTGGCACAGCCTTCTATAGCTCAGGTGGCGGCCGTTACATCGCCAGCACGGCTGGCCCGGACTTTATCGTTCGCCCCGACGGTAATCTTTCCGAAGTTAAGTCCGGATCGGGCATCGCTGGTTTCGAATATCAGGTCAACCCGAAGACAGTTATCTACGGGTATTACAGCGGCGCCTATTTCGCCAAGGACGTGAATTCGATTACGAGCACTGTTAACACTCCAGCCACTGGCACACCAACCGGAACTTGCACGGACGTGACTAATTATGGATATGGGTTCGGGCCAGGGTCTGCGACTCTAGCGACTGGCACGGGAACCTGTGCGATACCGGGCGGTTTTACAGGAAACGCCAACCGCTACATGTATGAACCAACTGCCGGCATCCACTACACGATGTGGCGGAATCCCAGCTACGGCGACCTCCGGCTCATGACGCAATTCTCTTACGCGTCACGCGCTCCCTGGTACGTGAATACACCATCCGTGGCGACTCCTGCCATCCTGCCCACAGCCCATACAATGATGGTGTTCATCGACTTACGTTACGACCTCCCCTAGAGCGGGGAGTTCGCGCAGCTAGTACCTAAGCAAGAAACTCCAAGGCAGTCGCCGGATTTTCGGCCCTGCCTTGGAGTTTTTTATTTTCAGACTCGTGATGGAAAATTGGTTTTCAGTGGCGCGGCTTCAGCCTGCGGGTTTAGACTTTGCAAACACTAAACCCCGCAGGCTGAAGCCCGCGCCACTAGAAACCAATCCTTGAATTTCAGGGAAAGGGACGCCTAAGAAGCGTCGGGGTCGTAATTCAAATTGGGAGCCAGCCAGCGCTCCACCGTGCGCAGATCGAGGCCTTTGCGGCGGCTGTAATCTTCCACCTGATCGCGGCCGATTTTCCCCACCGCAAAGTATTTCGATTCAGGATGCGAAAAGTAGAAGCCGCTGACCGAGGCTGCCGGATACATCGCGAAATTTTCCGTCAGCGTGATGCCCGTATTTTTTTCCGCGCAGAGCAAATCGAAGAGCGGACGCTTTTCCGTGTGATCGGGCAGCGCGGGATATCCGGGCGCGGGGCGAATGCCGCGATAGCGTTCGCGCACG
The DNA here is from genome assembly GCA_035486415.1 of Saccharimonadales bacterium (SeqCode). GTDB lineage: Bacteria > Acidobacteriota > Terriglobia > Acidiferrales > UBA7541 > Palsa-360. The sequence continues at coordinate 15,287 of DATHNC010000102.1, read as the reverse complement.
AGATCATCGTGCGTAAGACTTTCGTCCTTACCATAACCCCATTCAATGCGGGCGCGTTTATGCATCAATTCCGCGAGCCCTTCGGCCAGGCGGTCGGCAAGGGCTTTGGCCATCAGTGCGTTGTAATCATCATTCTCTTTTTCAAATTTGGCGACGAGCGGCTCTATGCGCAATCCGGCGGTCACCGCGAACATGCCGATGTAATCCTGTTTGCCGCTTTCGCGCGGAGCGATAAAATCCGCGACCGCGTAGCTCGGCTCCTGATTCCCTTTCACCAGTTGCTGCCGCAAGGTGTGGAATGTCGTAAGCAGATGGCGCGATTCGTCGCCGTAGACTTCGATATCGTCTTCCACGCTATTGGCGGGATAAAATCCGATCACGGCGCGCGCTTCCAGCAATTTTTCTTTTACGATGTGCTTCAGAAGCTTCTGTCCGTCGTCGAACAGCTCCGTCGCTTTCGGGCCAACGCCTTCCTGTTCGAAAATTTTCGGATAAATTCCGCGCAGCTCCCAGGCGTGGAAAAATGGCGTCCAGTCAATGTAAGGAACGATTTCTTCGAGCGGCACAGGGCTGTAGACGCGCGTGCCAAGGAATGAAGTGCGCGGCGGCTCGTATGTGGCCCAATCATAGACAGGTTTTTTCGCCCTTGCCTCGGTAAAAGACAGGAGCGGCTGCGCCTTACGCGAAGAGTGCTTTTCCCGAGCGCGTTCCTGCTCGCGGCTGTTCTCCTCCGTGAACTTCGTTTTCATCTCGGCGTTGAGCAAATTACTCACAACGCCGACGGCGCGCGATGCGTCCTGCACGTGGATGACAGGACTGCGGTAGGACGGCGCGATTTTTACCGCCGTGTGCGTGCGGCTCGTCGTCGCGCCGCCGATCAGCAACGGAATTGTAAAACCCTCGCGCTCCATTTCTTTCGCAACGTGCGTCATTTCCTCGAGCGAAGGCGTGATGAGTCCGCTCAGCCCGATCAGGTGCGCGCCCGTTTCACGCGCGGTTTTTAGAATTTTATCGGCCGGCACCATCACACCGAGGTCAATTACTTCGTAGTTGTTGCAACCGAGCACGACGCCAACGATGTTTTTGCCGATGTCGTGAACGTCGCCCTTCACGGTGGCCATGACAACGCGACCTTTGACCGAAACGCCGCCCGCTAATTTTTCCGCTTCCAGGTAAGGCTGCAAATACGCCACCGCTTTTTTCATGACGCGCGCGCTCTTGACCACTTGCGGCAGAAACATCCGCCCCGATCCGAAAAGATCGCCGACCACATTCATCGCGTTCATCAGCGGGCCTTCGATCACCGCGAGTGGCTTGCCAAATTTTTGCCGCGCCTCTTCCGTATCCTCTTCGATGTAATCGGTGACGCCCTTCACCAGAGCGTGTGTCAGGCGCTCTTCGAGAGTGCCTTTGCGCCACGCATCCTCTTCTACTGCACCTTTTTCTTTTGCTTTTACCGTTTCGGTGAACGCCAGCAAGCGTTCCGTCGAATCCGGACGCCGGTTCAACAGCACGTCTTCAACAAGAGTAAGAAGGTCTTTGGGAATTTCTTCGTAAACTGCGAGCTGGCCCGCGTTCACAATGGCCATATCGAGCCCGGCCTGAATCGCGCGGTAGAGAAAGGCGGAGTGCATGGCTTCGCGCACCGCGTTTTGGCCGCGAAAAGAAAAAGAAATGTTGCTGACGCCGCCGCTTACCTTCGCATAAGGCAGCTTGGCCTTGATCTGCCGGGTGGCTTCGATGAAATCGACGGCGTAGTTGTTGTGTTCCTCAATGCCCGTGGCCACGGTCAGAATATTCGGATCGAAAATAATTTCTTCCGGCGCGACGCCCGCTTCTTCCGTAAGAATTCGGTACGCTCTCGCGCAAACTTCCATCTTGCGCGCGAGCGAATCGGCCTGCCCCTTTTCGTCGAAGGCCATCACGATCATGGCCGCGCCGTAACGGCGGACAAGGCGCGCGCGTTCGCGGAAAGCTTCTTCGCCTTCCTTGAGGCTGATGGAATTCACGATGCCGCGGCCCTGAATACATTTCAGCCCGGCTTCGATCACTTTCCAGTTCGAGCTGTCGATCATGATCGGCACACGGGCGATGTCCGGCTCCGCGGCGACGTGATGCAGAAACGTGGTCATGGCCTGCTCGGAATCGAGCATGGCTTCGTCCATGTTGATGTCGATAATTTGCGCGCCGTTTTCGACCTGTTGCCGCGCCACGGATAGCGCCGCTTCGAGTTCTCCCGCGAGAATCAGTTTTGAAAATTTAGGCGAACCGGTAACGTTCGTGCGCTCCCCGATATTTACGAATCGCGAATCGGAGCGCAGCACCAGCGGTTCCAGGCCGCTGAATCGTGTGTAGCGTTCGGGCTTGGAGAGCACGTGTGGCTTCAGCCCGCGCAATCTTTCCGCAATCGCTTTGATGTGGGCTGGCGTGCTTCCGCAGCAGCCGCCCGCAATGTTCAGCCAGCCATTTGACGCAAAATCGTGCAGATCCGCAGACATCGATTCCGGCGTCTCATCGAAACCTCCAAACGCATTGGGAAGTCCGGCATTCGGATGGCAACTGATATAGACGGGCGCGAGATGCGAAAGCTCCTCCACGTATGGGCGCATTTGTTTAGCGCCTAGCGCGCAATTGATGCCCACGCTGAGCAGGTCCATGTGCGAAACGGAAATCCAGAACGCTTCGACCGTTTGCCCGGAAAGCGTGCGCCCGCTTTGATCGGTGATCGTGACGGACACCATGATCGGCACGCGCCGTCCGGTCGCCGCAAAATACTCGTCGTTATACTGGCTGATCGCGAAGAGTGCTGCTTTCGCGTTCAGCGTGTCAAAAATGGTTTCCAGCAGCAGGAGATCCACGCCGCCTTCCACGAGGCCGCGCGCCTGCTCAAAATACACTTCGCGCAATTTGTCGAACGTCACTCCGCGCGAGGCGGGGCTGTTCACATCCTGCGACATGGACGCCGTGCGGTTCGTCGGCCCCATCGATCCCGTTACAAATTTAACTGTGCCGGGATGCGCAGCCTCATATTCATCGGCAACTTCTCGCGCGATTTTCGCCCCCGCCACATTTAATTCGTGGACGTGCCCTTCGAGGCCGTAATCGAGCGCGGAAATTCCATTCGCGTTAAACGTATTTGTCTTGATGATGTCCGCGCCGGCTTCCAGATACTGCCGCTGAATGTCCTGCACGATCTTCGGCTGCGTGATGTTCAGAATGTCAAAGTTGCCGCGCAGGTCGCGATGATGTTTCTGAAAATGCGCGCCGCGAAAATCCGCTTCCTCCAGCCGTTGCCCCTGGATCATCGTGCCCATGGCGCCGTCCAAAATGACAATCCTCTCCTTCAGGAGATTTTTCAGAGCGGCGATCCGTGCTTCTCTTCGATCCAACGATGTTCTCCCATGCGCAAATTGGAGGTTGAACGAGGCACCACTTCAATTTGGGCGAATAAAACTGCAATCTACCGACGGGTATCTCTCAAATAGTTTACCGGAGAGAATGGGGCGAGCGTAGTTCCAATCTCAATCGGTGGACTCAAATGAGCAAATCGAACTCGCCCGAATGCCCCCGGATGACACCTGATTGACCTTAGATGAACGATAAAGGTATGGTTGGCGGGATGAGATCGAGAGCCTCATTCATAACCGCCGTGCTTATCCTGGGGATCTGTTTGATCTGCCACGTCTCAGAAATTTTTGACCAGTGGGACCACACGCTGCAAACCGGAAACGATACCGAGTACACGTTTGTCATTCTGGCGTTATGTGTTGGTATTGCCTTCTCTCTGAAATGGTTCATACCCAGAGTTGCGTTTCCGGATTCTCAAACGGAAGCGATTTCTTACCCGCGACTGCAAACCAGTTTTTCGCTGATTTCAACCTGGTGTCCAGCTGTTGCCATTCAGGCCAGTCCCCCTCTTGCCGCCCTACGCATTTAGAACGCTCGATACCTTCCGATCTTTCCAATTAGATGATCCTTTTCCGCGCCGGATTCACGCGCGGAAATAGTCATATCTATATTTTATCCAATGCGGTTTTTGCGGCTGTACTCCATTTTTTGACCCTGAGGTGACTCCTAGTGAAAATCAATTCCCGATTATTTTGTGCGCACGCCGCTGCAACACTGCTGGCTGCCTTAGTGGTTGTGCTTCTGTGCCCACGGAATGGCCATGCACAGGGCTCCCGAGTGGCGGCAGCGCTCGAAGGCTCGATAAAAGACGGCACTGGCGGCGCTATTTCAGGGGCGGCGGTCGTTGTCCTGAACACCGCCACGAATCAGGCTCGCAATCTGGAAACAAATGACGAAGGATTTTTCCATGCGGAGGCTTTGCCCGTGGGGGTGTATGAAATCCGGGTCGATCGCGCCGGATTTGCATCTTACCGGCAAAAAGAAATCGATTTGACGCTCGGTCAAACCAGCCGCATCGATGTCGTCCTTGTGCCTGCCGGGATTTCCGAGGAGGTGAATGTCACCGCGCAGCAGCAGACTTTCGATGTGTCGCAAGCTTCGGTCGTATCGCCTGTGGACCGCGAAAGAATTGAGGAGCTTCCTGTTCAGAGCCGCAATTCTCTGGATTTCGTTCTTCTCGCGCCGGGCGTTTTGAGCGCTCCGCCCGCGCCGCCGGTGCCCGGAGGCTTGCCGCTCTCGAGCAGCGGCTTCACGTTTGGCGGCTTGCGCGCGCGCAGCAATAATATTTCGATCGACGGATTGGATAACAACGACGAGTACACCGGATCTGGCCGCACGGAGCTTTCCCCGGAAATTGTGCAGGAATTCCAGGTGGTGCAGAACGGGCTGTCAGCGGAGTCGGGAGGAGCTTCCGGAGGCTCGATCAACGTCATTACGCGATCGGGTGCCAATGCGATTCACGGCGATGCATTTATTTTTGCGCAGGATGCATTTTTTAATGCGCGCGATCCATTTGAAAGTGACCCGGCGAAGCCGTCTTTTCGCCGCTTTCGTGAAGGGGTTTCGCTGGGCGGCCCCGTCGTCAAGGATCGCACATTTTATTATGTGGCAGTCGAGCAGGAGCACAATCGAGGCCAGAATGGATCGGAAATCGATCCCGCCGTCGCTGCTTCCATCAATTCCTTTCTCGCAACTGGGGCGTTTCCCGGCATCGCAACTCGCCAGATCATTACTAATTTTTTCCCCACTTCTCGAGCGGAAACAGAAGCCGCGGGAAAACTTGATCATCAACTGACAAAGAACACTGCATTGATGCTGCGCTACGCGTTCACGAACAACCGTGAGGCAGGCGACGCGTACAACACCGGCGGCCTCACGGATATAAGCGCACGAGGAAGCAGCTTCATCGCCGATAATTCCCTTTCAGGTTCGCTAACTACTGTTTTCGGGTCGAACGCGGTGGGCGATCTCAGGTTTCAGGCCGCAACGCGGCACGCCGTTCTTCGCCCAACTCAGCCGAACGGACCCGAAATCAATATTGCAGGGATCGTTGATTTCGGCAGGCCTTATGCGGGCCTCAGCGATCGCCGCGAAAATCATTACCAGGCGGACTACACGTACACTCGTTTGGCAGGGAAAAATATTTGGAAGGCCGGCGTAGCGGTTGCCCACGTCAGTCTGCGGGCTTCGGCGGCAGATGGATTTGGCGGCGTTTATCTTTTTAATACGCTGCAGGATTTTCTTTCCGCGCATCCCGCACAATTCCGCCAGGCGTTTGGAAATCCAACCGTAAATTTACCGGTCGCCAATTTTGGGGGATTCGCACAGGATCACTATTCACTCACTTCGTCAGTCTCCGCGGATTTCGGCGTTCGCTATGATTTTGAAAAACTACCTTTTCCATTCAACCAGGCTACACATAATTTCAGCCCGCGGGTTGGCTTGGCGTGGGCTCCCTCTTCGCGTTGGGCAGTGCGCGCCGGTTACGGAATATTTTTTGACCGCTACATCCTTGCCGATCTTGCGCAAGCTATGGACATGAACGGCTCGCAAGGATTCGTGCAAGTGGCGGATGCCGTCGCGGCGGCAAACTTATTTTTGATTTCGCAGGGTGGGCCGCAGGCGACGCCTGCGCCTGGAATAGCGCCGTCCATTTTTCGCGCGGATCCGCACATGGCTACTCCGTACAGCCAACAGGCCAGCGCGGGAGTGGAACATCAAGTCAGCAAATTTATTTCTGTGCGCGCCGATTTTCTGTTTGTTCGCGGAGTGGATTTATCTCGCACTCTGAACATCAATCTGCTGCCGCCCATCGTTTTGACTCCAGCAAACGCCGTAAGCCTGGGAGTGGTAAATCCAACTCCGCAGCAAATCGGGAGGCAAGTTTTTTCGCCTGCGCGCGCGAATTCCGCGTTTGACGATATTTACCAGCTCTCGAATTCCGCGACATCAACCTACAAAGGCGTTTCCTTCACGCTGAACCGGCGAATGAACGATGAGCTGGCATTTTCCGCAAGCTACACCCTTTCGCGAACCGTGGACGATGCTTCGGACTTCAACGAACAGCCGCAGAATCCATTTCAATTAGCGCAAGAAAACGCGCGCTCGTTGCAAAATCAGTTGCATCGTTTCGTGTTCAATGCGCTGTGGGAATTGCCGATTGGCGACGAAGAGGACAAGCCCGCGGATCAACACGGGCAGGAAGGCTGGCTGACTCGAACCTTCAGCCACATTGAGGTGGCGCCGATTTTTACCGCAACAAGCGGCCACGACGAAAATCCTCTGACGGGACTCGATTCCAATCTAACGCATGCATTCCCGCTTTCCTCCAGGCCGCTCGATCTGCAGCGGAACTCTTTGCAAACTGCCAGCACAGTCAATATGGATTTCCGCCTCCTGAAATATTTTCCGTTCGGAGAGTCGCGGCACCTGGATGTGGTGGCGGAATTTTTCAACCTGTTCAATCATCCGAATGTTCTGGAAAATAATCCGGTGTTTGGCTCGGGGCAGACACCGATCGCGGGATTTGGCGCGCCAATTGAAGGCATGGGCGCGCGGCAAGTTCAGTTCTCTTTAGATTTCGAGTTTTAAAAGTAGCACAGGCTGAAGCCTGTGCTACTAAGAGCCAACCACTAAAACAAATCCAGAATTTCCTCGTAGCGCTTAAACGGCGGAATCAAATAGGCGCCGGCAATGCCCAGATGGCGAGCGCCTCTCGCCCAATCCAGCAATTTGCGAGCAAGCGCGAATCCATGTTCGCGCGCGGAGCCTCCCGCGGCTTCCAGTTGCTTCAAAAGCGGTTCAGGAATCACGATACCGGGCACTTCGTTGTGCAGGCGCAGCGCCTGTTTGTAGCTGCTCAGCGGCCACAATCCCACGAGAATGGGAATTGGAGCTTTTCCGCCCATGCGCTCCAGAAATTGTTCCCAGTGCTCAGGATCGAAAATCGGCTGGGTCATGGCGAAGTGCGCTCCTGCTTCCACCTTCAAACGAAACCTGCGCAGTTCTTCGTCCAGATCTTCCGCGAGCGGATTCACTGCGACGCCGATCGTGAAGTTCGTTGCGCCGCCGAGATTTTTTCCGCCCCAGTCCTGCCCTTGATTCAGCTTGGCCATGATTTTCACGAGGCCAATGGAATCGACTTCATACACTCCGAACGATTCCGAAGAACTGCCCACCGATGGCGGATCGCCTGTAACGGCAAGAACATTGCGCACGCCGCCGACGGCCCACGCGCCGAGCAGCATGGCCTGCAATCCGATCAGGTTTGAATCGCGCGTGGTGAGATGTGGAATGGTTTCAATGCCGCGCGCTTCTAACGCGCCGGAAAGCGTCAGCGCATCCATACCGACGCGCGCGAGAGGCCCGCTATTCACGTCAATGGCATCCACTTGTTTTGACGCCATGACGTTCTGCACCTGCTCGATCACGCGATCGATCGATGTTCCTTTGGGGGGATCGATCTCCACGGAAATCACAAACTGCTGCGCCTTAATTTTTCGCCACAACGAGCTGTCCGGCTCACGCGCCGCAATCGGACGCGGCTCAGGCGCGGCTTCCACCACCTTGGCCGCACGCGCACCCACGGTTGGATGCATGCCTTCCACGGCTCGCACCATCGCGCGAATATGTTCCGGCGAAGTTCCGCAGCAGCCGCCAAGAATTCGCGCGCCGAGCACAACTGCTTCGCGCGCAAATAAATCGAAATATTCCGGTGAGGATTTCGGATAGATGATGCGATCGCCGGCACGTTGCGGAAATCCCACGTTCGGCATCGCACTCATGGGAAATGAGCCGGCCACCGCGGCGAGGTCCTGCAAGATGCGCAAGTGGTCCTGCGGACCCACAGTGCAGTTTGCGCCTATCACTTGAACGCCGCGATTTTGCAGTTCGGCCCACGCGTCTTTGGGGCGCGTGCCGTTGAACGTGCTGCCCTCTTCCGAGTACGTCATTTCCGCGACAATAGGAAGCTGCGAGAAAGAACGAACCGCATCGATTGCTAAAACAAGTTCCGCGAGATTGCCAAATGTCTCTAGAACAAAAAAATCCACGCCGCGTTCTTCCAGCGCCTCGGCTTGCTCACGGAAAATTTCACGGAAATGTTCAGGGGTCGCATCGCGCGGATCGCGAAATACTCCGAGCGGGCCGATCGACCCGGCAATCAGCACGTCATGTCGCGCGGCTTCGCGTGCCTCACGCGCGATTTTGACGCCGCGGTGATTGAATTCCGTGACGCGCTCTTCCAGCCCGAACGCGCTCAATTTATTGCGGTTCGCACCAAAGGTATTCGTCTCAATGATGTGCGCGCCGGCCTCAAGATAGGCCATGTGCACGCGAAATACTTCTTCGGCACGCGTGGCGTTCAACTCGTCCACGCAGCGTTGCGCGCCCAGCGATTCATAGAGCAACGAGCCTGTGGCCCCGTCCGCAATCAATACGGAGTTGCGGAGCCTTTCCTGGAACTCTTCAATTCGCATGCAGCAGTACTCTCCCGGAAATTTCGGTGGAATCTATGCTTCCATATAATAGGTTCGCCGAATCACTCGGCATTCGCCTATCGGAATGTTTGAGCGGCGTGGCTTTAGCCGCAACACGAGCCCTCCGAAGTCAGTCTACCTTTTATGGATTGCGGAAATACTTCAGGGGTAAAGCTACGGAAAGCCGCTATTTCCGATTGGCGATGTATAACATCAGGCCGAAGATAACTACGGGAATTAAGGCCAGCATGATGTAAAACAAAACTTGGCGCAGGACGGGCGAGCGCCTCTGCTTCCAATTTTTCAATTCCTCCCGGTCGCCCACACCCACTTTTTCCGGATGCTCCAGGTCTAAAGCGAATTCGTGCGCATTGGGATAGCGCTTGCTAGGATCGCGCTCCAACGCGCGATAAATAATTTCCTGAAGCTCCGGCGTGATTTCTGGATTTACCTCACGTGGAGGAATTGGATTGTTCAGCAAGCGTTCGTTCATGATTACGAAAGGATTTGGACCTGTGAAAGGCACCGTGCCCGTGAGCATCTCGTAGAACATGACGCCGAGGGAATACACATCGCTGCGCGCATCGCCACGCTTTCCCTTTACTTGCTCCGGGGAAATATAGTCCGGCGTACCCATGGTTTCGGTCAGTTTGGCAAAGGTCAGGCGGCGCGATCCGGCATTGGCGGCAATTCCAAAATCGATGAGCTTCACTTCGTCGTTAGGGCCAATCATTATATTTTCGGGCTTCAAATCACGGTGAACGACGCCCTGCGCATGAATGTATTCAAGCGCCTTGCACAACGCCAGCGTGATGCGAATGGCGCGCTCTGGGGGAAGTTTTTTCTGTTCGTTCAGGATCTGACGAAGCAGGCGCCCGTCCACCCACTCCAGAACCATGTATCGACGGCTGCGCTTTTCATCAGCCAGCACACTGACTACGCCCGGATGGTTAAGTTTTTTGCCGATATCCTCTTCACGTTGAAAGCGATCGAAGAGGATTGGGTCAGCTTCCATTTCCGCATGAGGAATTTTGATGGCGACGGCCCGGCCGTCGCGCTCGTCTACACCTCGGAAAATGCTAGCCATGCCGCTTCTGGCGACCAGGCCATCGATTCGGTAATGATCCAGTTTATCGCCTGGATGGAATTCGCTCATGGGAAAGGTAGGTCGGCGGCAAGCGCAAAGACAGCAGCGAACCTGTATCAGTACAGTTTATAGGGCCGTCCGCGATACATTCCCATTCGCTCGACGCCCCGCACACGGATCAGTTGGACGCTGATATTATCGCCGCCACCCTGATCGTTGGCAAGGGCAACAAGTTTTTCCGCTGCGACGTGGAGATCCTGGCCGTGGCCGCAAACCGCGGCAATTTCCGATGCGTCCAACAGCCCGTGCAAGCCGTCCGAGCATAGAAGCAGAACATCCCCGGCGTAAATCTGGTGGTCATTGACATCAATGTTGGCAATCAATTCTGTTCCGAGCGAGCGGCTGAGGATATGGCTGGTTTCTCCCTCGGCTGCTTCTTGCGCGGTAATGAGGCCCATGCGCACTTGCTCACCGACAACCGTGTGATCCCGCGTGATCTGAGCGGCCTTGCCATTGCGGATCAAATAGCAGCGGGAATCGCCGACGTGTGCAACACAAACCCGGTCATAGCGCAGGGCGCAGGCAACGATCGTGGTGGCCATACCCGCGTGATCCCGCCCGCCCATGACTGCCGCTTCAAAAACGGATGTATTGGCTTGTTGCACCAGTCGTTGCAAAAGCGCGGAGTGCGATTCACCGTCCTTTGCCTTCGGAAAACCGGCGACGATGCTTTCGACCGCAGTCTTGGAAGCGACTTCCCCTTTTTCGTGTCCGCCAACTCCGTCCGCCAGCGCAAACAGCCAGCCGTGCGTGCGCACCTGCGCAGGAGTCGCCGGGGAGGAGTAGCCCAAATAGTCTTCATTATGGTCGCGAACTCGCCCGACATCGGTGCGGGCCACGAATTCAAGGTCAAGCATTTTACCGGGGGCGGAACTTGCCGCGGAAGCGACCCAGAAAGAACTGTTCTGGAGAGCAGTTCTCCCGGGTTCTCCAAGAATGTCATTCACATCTGAAACGGAAATTCGGACAGGCAAAATTGCCTGTCCGAATTTCCTGGCTAACTGAGCGATGTTCATATTACACCATTACGTACGACTGGTGACCAGTGTTGTGCGGCCCGAGGCTTTGCTGGACTTCAAGAAGTAGATCCCTCCATAAATGCCCCAGACTGCTGCGATTCCTAGAGCAAAGAAGGGTTCCATCTTGGTGCCATACCCCATGAACGGCAGCACGATGTAAGCTCCCATGCAAATCAGGTTCGCGGCGATGCCCAAATAGGGGATAAGCGTGTGTTTGATGAAGCTGTAGTTCGGGTGTCCCTTGTAGCAGAAGATGCAAGTGACGCAACTCAGCATATAAAGAACGAAGGTCCCGAAGTTGGAAGCCAGCGTAATCGTGAGCAGGCTATTGGGCATCTTCGCCATGGTGTCATGAGACGCGTAACCCACGCTCGACCAGAACCCATGAGGCAGTGCCGCAAGTGTGGCATCGGGAATCGCCCCGCCATCGCCGAAGAGAAAGGTTAAGGCCAGGCATCCGAAAATCGCCGAAATGATGGCCAGGGCCCAGATCGCGCGGTGAGGGCTAAGGTTCTTCTCGTGCAAAATGCCGAAGTGTTCCGGCACTTCCGCGTCTTTGCCCATGGCGTACGTGACGCGCGCGCCGGTGTTGATGCAGGAGAGCGTGGTGCCGATCAAAGCCAGGAAAACAGTTACGGCTTCAATCAACATAAAGGCTCGGCCATGTCCGTGAAAGAGAGCATCGCCGACCATGATCATCATGTCGCCGATTGGCGCCGCCGACCCGGTCGCAGTCGACATGGGATAGCCGCTACTTAAGAAGTAGTTTGCGGCGAAATACTCGAACAGGTAACAGAACGCCCCCTGAACGAGGAGCGATGTGATTACCGCGATCGGAACGTCGCGTTTGGCGTTTTTGGCCTCTCCGCCCATCGCCGTCACCGATTCGAATCCGACCAGGATCAGAATGGCTACCGTGGCCTGAACGAACATCCAGTTAAAATTGTGAACCCCAATAACGGACTTGGCGCTTGGATGGGCCTGGAACACCGGTGGATTGCTGGTGTCATACATGTCGTAGCTGACGATGTAAGGAACAGGCTTGCCGGCCGCGTCCAGCTTTGGCTGCGGTACCATGTTGGCATCACGAGTGATGACATCGGTAGCTGTTCCATTCACGGTTTGGCTGGTGGTCGCGAATTGATAGTTGTAGCCTTCGCCGGAAACAGAATCAAACTGCCATGCTTCGCTTCCGGGAGGATGGCTCACGCGGTAACTGATAGCCATTACGGAGAAAACGATTAACGCGGAAATCTGAATCACGTTGATGGCAACGCTGACCGCCGTGGACCCGTTGACTCCCCGATGCGCGATGTACGCAACGGCGAAGGAAAACAAGATAGCGATAAGCATCATGAACATGGGGCCAGGGTTCGACGCGCTCATGAAGTTTGGCCATAGGGTGCCGGTGATGTAGCCGCAGAAAACTCCCGTGACCGCGACCATCACTCCGGGGTAAATCCAGTAGTAAAGATGCGAGCCCCAGCCGACGATGAACTTCATCAGGCGGGCGTACTTCCACGCCTTATCGTGATTCAGGAAGGATTGCTCCGCGAAATAATAAGAGCTGCCAGTTCCTGGATACAGCTTCGCCATTTCCGCATAACAAACAGCGGTTGCTAGACACAGCAAAAGTGCGAAGACGATGCCAATCCACATCGAAGGCGCCGTGGCACCCTCTGTTGCTTGCGGTGCAAAAGTGAGCCAAAGGAATGCACCGGGTGCGATGAGCGCCATGGCGTTCATCGTCAACCCGGTTAATCCTAAGGTTGGTGTCATTTTGACTTCGCCGGTATTCTCCGCCATGTAATCTCCTTAATAGATTCTTTATCTCGCCGTCGAATCTTCTTTCGTTAATTGCAACGGCATGACCTACGTTGTGCCAAGGGAATGGATACTAGTGGGGTGTGCGGAAGTAGTAAAATGCAACGTTTCGATGTCCCCAATTATGGATTCGTATGGCCATATTCGATGCCAGCGGCTTCGGCCAGGAAAAAAGCCCCGCGCAGATTTTTCAAAAGAGAATTCCTGACAAGATAAACGGGGGTTCTGCAACTTACTCATAACGCTACCCTTATTGGAGCGGGGGCGATAACAAGCAGCACCCCCCGCGAGCGTCATTGATTCTTAGATGCACCACAATCTTCATTTATCCATCCGGTTCTTCTATCCCGTGCATAAAAAATACGTGTCGACTGCATCGGACGGGTGACCTTTTGTGATGGAAGTAATCGTTGGCTCGATGCTTTGCGCGGAAATTTTCTGTCCGTTTTTATTTGACGGTGCGTTGGGTTACGGCGCGTTTGTGATATTTTAGCCTGCGTCAATTCAGATCCATAAACGCTTCATCGCATGGAATAACGAGGAATTTTGGAATGAAGGCCGTGGGATTACTAATGCTGCCGGCAGGATGGCTTCTCGTGCTTGCCGCGATTGTCCTGTTTCCATCTCCTGCGCTGCGTGGCGCATTTGCATTGGCGGGTTTTGCAGTCGAAGTTTTAGGACTGGGGCTTACCTTCCGTTCACATTTAATTCCGCGGGAGGAAAAAAGTTAACTCTCATGGCCTCCCCAAAATTCACGGAACTCACAACACTTGCCTGTATTTTCTTTATCTTTCTTGTCCCCTTCGCAGCTGCGGGGCTGGCCCTGATGAACGTTGGCCTGGGGCGCTCGCGCAGCGCCGGGCACATGATGATGGCTTCCCTCTGCGCTCTTGCTGTTGCGGCCATCTCTTTTTTTGTGATTGGCTTTGCATGGCAAGGCGCGATCGGCGAACCAGCGTATGCTTTGATTTTGTCCGGAAAAAGTTGGAACTGGATTGCCGCCCAGCCTTTCTTTTTTCGCCGGCTTTTCTTTGACGGCTCAGAGATGCCGCTCACGGCTTTGTTGCAAATGTTTTCGGTGGGCCTCGCTGCCATAATTCCACTTGGAAGCGGAGCGGACCGCTGGCGTCTTCGCGCCATTTGCCTTTCCACTGCAATCCTTGCTGCGTTAACGTATCCGCTTTTTGCGCATTGGGTATGGAGCGGCGGGTGGCTCGCGCAACTCGGCGTTAATTATGGAATTGGCCGCGGCTTTCTCGATGCCGGAGGAGCCAGCACGATTCAAGTGGTTGGCGGGCTGACGGCGCTGGCGATTACATGGATCCTTGGCCCACGGCGCGGGAAATATTCCGCGGACGGCATGGCGCCCGCGATTCCCGGTCACAATTCCGTTTTCGTTTTGTTCGGTTGCATATTGGCGCTGGTCGGCTGGATCGGGCTTAATTCCGCCGGCGCAATCCTTTTCACGGGAGCTGCGCCCTCAAGCGCCGCCCTGATTGGTATCAATACAATGTTGGCGGCCTCCGCTTCTGCTTTAACCGCGGCATTCATCACGAAAGTTCGCTTTGGCAAACCCGATGCTTCACTCACATCGAACGGATGGGTGGGCGGATTGGTCGCCAGCAGCGCATCGTGCGCATTTCTCAGCCCAGCTGAAGCTCTCGTTATCGGGTCCATCGCGGGCACGGCGATTACGTTTTCGATTGAATGGCTGGAACTTCGCCTCGAAGTCGACGATCCCGGAGGAGCGATTTCCGTGCATGCCGTGGGTGGAATTTGGGGATTGCTGGCGTTAGGAATGTTCGGCGAATTCCAAAGGCCCGTGCTGAATGTGGCGGGAGATAACGTGGCAGGGTCAATAAATGGAATCGCTTCGGGGCAGTGGCTGGCACAACTGATCGGCGTTGCCACACTATTAGGTTTCGTTTTGCCGCTCACCTATATGGTGAATCTGATCCTGAACCGCTTTTATGCTTATAGGGTGTCAGTCGAAGGAGAACGGCAAGGGATGGACTTGCATGAATTGGGAGCCGGCGCCTATCCCGAATTCATGACTCACACGGATGAATTTTTCCCCCGCTAGAGCATTTCCGATTCAGGTATTTGCGGCCCATTGGTCCGATGGTCCGGAGTCCCGGAGGGACGAATTAAGGTAGCCCACCGTTTTAACGGTGGGAGCGGCATTGCCAGGCAAGCTAAGCCCCGTAGAGGCGACACAAATGCTCGACTATCTGTGTCGCCCCTGCGAGTGTGCGTGAGAACCCCCTCACATTTTTGTGAAGATGTGTATGGCAATCGCGTCAACGATGGTTTCAATTTCTGGATGTGCGTTGTCGCTGACGCCACCCACTCTGATCTCTTCTGGTGGTACAGTCGGCTCAAGTTATAGGCATTGGCGGCCAGCGTGAACTC